>JAYRYA010000015.1:0-94009 GCA_041917255.1 Zoogloea sp. | reverse complement strand
GTCTGTCCGATCCGTTGCGTGTGTGCAGGCGTCAGGAAACAAAAGCAGGGAGGCAGGAAAGGAAAACCGGCCTGGCGGCCGGTCATGGAAAATGGTGCTTGACGGGGAAGTCCTTAGAGTCGGGTTAGCGCAGCGTAACCCGACACGCCATCGACGCACCCGCATCACCCACCCAAGGCCAGCCATTAGGCCGTGCTTCCGAGATGTGGCATTGTTCGATGCGGTTCGACGACGCATCAGGCTACGGCTCAACCGGTCATTGAATGTCGGGTCACGCTGCGCTGACCCGACCTACATCCGCAGGTACCGCCACCCACAAAACAAAACCGGCCCGTCTTTCTACGGGCCGGCTTCATGTACTACTGGTCAGCGCGAACGCTCGATCACTCGCCCTTGCCGTGGGCGGCCAGCTTGAGCCAGGTGTCCACCACGGTGTCGGGGTTGAGGGAGATGGTCTGGATGCCTTCGTCCATCAGCCACTCGGCCAGATCGGGGTGATCCGACGGGCCCTGGCCGCAGATGCCGACATACTTGCCGAGCTTGTTGGCGCCCTGGATGGCCAGGGACAGCAGGTGCTTGACGGCGGGGTCGCGCTCGTCGAAGGCGTGGGCAACCAGGCCGGAGTCGCGGTCGAGGCCCAGGGTGAGCTGGGTCAGGTCGTTGGAGCCGATGGAGAAGCCGTCGAAGTGCTCCAGGAACTGCTCGGCCAGGATCGCGTTGGACGGGATCTCGCACATCATGATGAGCTTGAGGTCGTTCTCGCCCTGCTTGAGGCCGTGCTCGGCCAGCAGGTCGACCACGCCCTTGGCTTCGTCGAGGTTGCGGACGAAGGGCACCATCAGCTGCACGTTGGTGAGGCCCAGCTCGTTGCGCACCTTCTTCATCGCGGCGCATTCCATCTCGAAGCAGTCGCGGAAGCTGTGGGCGATGTAGCGGGACGCGCCACGGAAGCCGAGCATGGGGTTTTCTTCTTCCGGCTCGTAGATCTCGCCGCCCAGCAGCTTGCGGTATTCGTTGGACTTGAAGTCCGACAGACGCACGATGACGGGCTTCGGATAGAAGGCGGCGGCGATGGTGGCGACGCCTTCAACCAGCTTCTCGATGAAGAACTGCTTGGGCGTGGCGTAGCCGCGGGAGCGGCGCAGGATCTCGCTGCGCAGGCTGGCCGGCACCTGGTTGATCTCGAGGATCGCCTTGGGGTGGATGCCGATCATGTTGTTGATGACGAACTCGAGACGGGCGAGGCCGACGCCGCCGTTCGGAATCTGGGCGAACTCGAAGGCCAGCTCCGGGTTGCCGACGTTCATCATGATCTTGACGGGGATCTCGGGCAGGTTGCCGGTGTCGGTGGTGACCACTTCGAAATCCAGCTTGCCGCGATACACGTAGCCGGTGTCGCCTTCGGCGCAGGAGACGGTGACTTCGTCGTTCTCGTCCAGCACTTCGGTGGCGTTGCCGCAGCCGACGATGGCCGGGATGCCCAGCTCACGGGCGATGATCGCCGCGTGGCAGGTACGGCCGCCGCGGTTGGTGACGATGGCGGAGGCACGCTTCATCACCGGTTCCCAGTTCGGGTCGGTCATGTCGGTGACGAGCACGTCGCCAGCCTTCACGCGGTCCATCTCGGAGGCGTCCTTGACGATGCGGACGTGGCCGGCGCCGATCTTCTGGCCGATGGCGCGACCGTGGGTGAGGGACTTGCCGTACTGCTTGAGGCGGTACTTCTCCATCACGTGGCCGGACTGCTGGCTCTTCACGGTTTCCGGGCGGGCCTGGAGGATGTAGAGCTTGCCGTCGTCGCCGCTCTTGCCCCACTCGATGTCCATCGGGCGGCCGTAGTGCTGCTCGATGATCATGGCGTAGCGGCCCAGCTCGAGCACGTCGGCGTCGGTCAGGGAGTACACATTGCGGTCGGCTTCGGGCACATCGATGGTGCGGGTGGACTTGCCGGCTTCCTTCTTCTCGGCAAACACCATCTTGATGAGCTTGGAGCCCAGATTGCGGCGGATCACCGCCGGCTTGCCCTGAGCCAGGGTGGCCTTGTGAACGTAGAACTCGTCGGGGTTCACCGCGCCCTGCACGACGGTTTCGCCGAGGCCGTAGGAGGCGGTGATGAACACCACGCCGTCGAAGCCGGATTCGGTGTCCATCGTGAACATCACGCCGGAGGCGCCGATATCGGAGCGGACCATGCGCTGCACGCCGGCCGAGAGGGCCACTTCAGCGTGGGTGAAGCCCTTGTGCACGCGGTAGGCGATGGCGCGGTCGTTGTACAGCGACGCGAACACTTCCTTGATGGCGTGCAGGATGTTCTCGTAGCCGTGGATGTTCAGGAAGGATTCCTGCTGGCCGGCGAAGGAGGCGTCGGGCAGGTCTTCGGCGGTGGCGGAGGAGCGCACGGCGAAGCTGCCGTCGCCTTCGGCGGTCAGCTGCTCGTAGGCGGCCTTGATCTCGGCTTCGAGTTCCGGCGGGAAGGGGGTGTCGACGATCCACTGGCGGATCTGGGCGCCGTTCTTGGCGAGGGCCACGACGTCATCCACGTCCAGGGTGGCCAGGGCGGCGCTGATGCGCTCGGCCAGGCCCTGGTGGGACAGGAACTTGCGATAGGCGTCGGCGGTGGTGGCAAAGCCGCCGGGCACGCGCACGCTGGCGGGCAGCTGGCTGATCATCTCGCCGAGGGAGGCGTTCTTGCCGCCAACCTGCTCGACGTCGGTCATACGGAGTTCTTGGAACGGAATGACGTTACGGGCCATGAAAAATCTTCCTGGGAGAAATTGAAAACAGATTTGGAATGCTTTTCTGCTGCGCATTGTATGAGGTTTGCTGCTGCGCCACATTGAGGGTTTATCCCAATGCGTGCAGCCTGCCACGCACCGGCCCGGGGCGACTTCGCCGGCTTGCCGGGGCTGGAATGGGATAAGATGCTCCATTGCCCGGCACAGGCCGCGCGCGCGATTCCGTATTTTTCAGCTGCCACATCCATGAGCCAGACCCGCCACGTTTTCTTCATCTCCGACGGCACCGGCATCACCGCCGAAACCCTCGGCCACAGCCTGCTCGCCCAGTTTCCCGACACCCGCTTCCGCAATCATCGCCTGCCTTTCGTCGATTCCCCCGACAAGGCCCGCGACTGCGCCCAGCGCATCAAGGATGCGGCGGCCGAAAGCAGCATCCGCCCGATCGTCTTCAACACCCTGGTCGATCCCGCTGCCGTCGCCGCGCTGCGCGAGGCTGACGCCCTGTTCCTCGATCTCTTCGAGCAGTTCATCGAGCCCCTCGAAAACGAACTGGGCCAGCGCTCCACCCATGCCGCCGGCCGCTTCCACGGCATCGCCGACAGCCAGGACTACAAGAAGCGTATCGAGGCGATCAACTTCACCCTCGCCCACGACGACGGCGTCTCCCACGCCGACCTGGCCGAGGCCGACGTGATCCTGGTGGGCGTGTCGCGCTCCGGCAAGACGCCGACCAGCCTGTATCTGGCGATGCAGTTCGGCATCAAGGCTGCCAACTATCCGCTGATCCCCGAAGACTTCGAGCGCAACCGCCTGCCGGTCGAACTCACGCGCTATCGTAGCAAGCTGTTCGGCCTCACCATCGGGCCGGATCGCCTCTCGCAGATCCGCCAGGAACGCCGGCCAAACAGCCGCTACGCGTCCCCTGAGAACTGTCTGCACGAGATCGAATCCGCCCAGCGCATGATGAAGCGCGAAGGCATCAAGTGGCTCGACTCCACCGCCAAGTCCATCGAAGAAATCTCCACCATCATCCTGCAGGAAGTCCGACTCGACCCGCAGTCCTACTAAAAAGGAAGACCGCCGTCGGGCCCACCGGGTTGCTACGCAACCGCCGGGATCATGGCGCCCTCCGCGCGGTCAAACCCCTGAATCAACAAGGAGAGCCCGATGAAACGTAACCGACTCGGTCGCCGTGGCGGACTGCCCCGCGACGCCGAACAACTCCTGTGGCTCGCCAACGGCCTGGCCGAATCCAGCAGCCGCGCCGAAGACCACTTCTGGGACCAACGCCTCGCCGGCGCCGTGGATGCCCTGCTCGCCGCCGAGGACGAAGACGCCCTCAACACGGCGCTGGATCACCTCTCCACCGCCAGCGCCCACGCCTACGACGAACTCGCCGACATGATCGAGTCCCGGGCCGAAGGCGCGCTCAAATCCGACGAGCAGCACGACGTGCTCCTCATCGCCTGCCCGGTGATGGCATGGAGTCGCTACCGCATCCCCGCCACACCCATTGCCGCCGCGGTGATGGCCAACCTGCGGGTGCACCTCAAGGCCCACATCCTGGCCAAGGACGTGAAGCTGGCGCTGGCCGATTTTCTGTTCAGCCCGGATCAGCTGCCCCAGGGCTACTGCGCCACCGCCGACTTCGCCACGCACCTGGGCAAAGCCGCCAGCAGCGATACCGACCTGCACATCAAGACCGAAAGCCTGCCCGAGACGGCCCAGTTCCTGTCGGACAACCGTTATCTGCTGGGCGCGGTGATCGTGCCCAAGGGCGCGCCGATCTTCCGCTGGCAGGAAGAAGACTGCACCCGCGAACAAGCCCTGGAGCAATGGCGTGCCCAGGGCGGCGCGTGCATTGCCCCGCTGCTCACCGGCTGCGCCTTCGAGGTCGTGCTGCCCAACGCCTACTTTGCTGCCAGCCGCGAGGCCGACAAGGCTTCCCGGCCGTATTCGATCCAGGCTTCGGTGGCGTTTCTGTCCACCACCCTGGATACGCCGGCCGCCGGCTTGCGGGCGGTGGTCGCCCCGTTCTTCGAGCGGCAGGTCGAGGAGTTCCGCATCGGCTTCACCCGCCGCGCCGGCAATGACGTGGTGCACGGCGTGGTGTGGCCGCTCTTGGGTGCCGAGGACGAGAGCAGCGAGACCCTCGCCGAGATCGAATCGACCCTGCGCAGTTGCGGGATCGCCGACATCCTGGTGCTCGACAACGAGTTCCCGATGGAATACTGCGACGACTGCGGCGCGCCGATGTACCCCTCGCCCGAGGGCGAGGCGGTGCACGCCGAGTTGCCCGAAGAGCAGGCCGAGCAGATGCCCAAGCACCTTCACTGAGCTTCAGCGGGCCGGCCACCACCGGCCCGTCTTGTTTTCCCCAAGCCGAGAGACTGCCATGAGCCGAAAGATCGAAAAGACCGACGCCGAATGGCGTGCCCAGCTGAGCCCCGAGGAATTCGAAGTCACCCGCAAGAAAGGCACCGAGCGTGCTTTCACCGGCCGTTACTGGGATTGCCACGAGCAAGGCCAGTACCGCTGCGTATGCTGCGGTGCCGACCTGTTTTCGTCCGAGCACAAGTTTGATTCGGGCTGCGGCTGGCCCAGCTTTTATGCCCCCGCGGCCCCCGAAAACGTCGAGGAAGCCGAGGATCGCAGCCACTTCATGCTCCGCACCGAGGTGCTGTGCCACGACTGCGGCGCGCACCTGGGCCATGTCTTCGAGGACGGCCCCGCGCCCACCGGGCTGCGCTACTGCATCAATTCAGCGGCGGTAAAGCTTCAGACCGACGACGAAGACGCGCCCTGACGCGGGTTCTACGGTGGGCCTTCAGCCGCGCTCATCGGGGCTGGAGGCACTCATCGCGCGGAAAGTCATCGACCGGAAATCGCGCCGGTAGAGCACCAGAACGATCAGGGTTGTCGTCATGAGAAAGAGCCACGGCTGCACGAACCACGACACCGCCGCGAGCCCAAAATAGTAGGCGCGGATACCGCGATTGAATTCGTCACCGGATAGCGAGTTGATCCGCGCAAAGCGCTGGGCGAAATCGTCGGAACCCTCCCCGGGCGCCGGTGCCGCGCCGATCAGGATCGACAACATGTTGAACTGACGCAGCGCCCACGTAAATTTGAAGTAGGCCACCACGAAGATCATCAGCAGCAACAGCAGCTTGACCTCCCAGGCCTCCCGCGACACATGACGCGCAAACGGCAGGTCGGCGGCGGCATCGATGAGCTTGTCCATGGTGCCGAGCAGCGCCATGAGGCCGGCGATCACGTAGATCGTGGTATTGGCATAGAAGGACACGCTCTGTATCAGATTGCCGATCAGCGCGGCATCCGCCACCCGCACCTCCCGTTTGAGCAGCTGGCGGCCCCACTCGAGCCGGTAGTGATGGCTCGCGCCCACAAGGCCGCGGGAGTGGCCACCCTGACCATGGTCGACGACCCATCCATAGCCCATCCAGCAGACCATGAACCAGCCGAGGGCAATCCAGTCGATGGGCGCAAAGGTGGCAAACCAGTTCGCGTTCATTGCGCAGCCAGCAGAAAATCGCGGATCGGCGCGATCTGTGCCGGGTCCATCAGGGTTGGCGCGTGCCCGACCTCTGGCACCTCAATGAGGCTCGCCTTCGGGCCCCGGACACCCATTTCACGCGCGGTCGCGGGGAGCAGCAGATCGGAATCGGCGCCGCGCACCAGCAGCGTCGGACAGCTGATCGCATCGTAGATCTGCCACAGGTCCACATCGACCAGCAGGGGCGTCGTGCGGAACGGCTCGCCGATGCCCGGGTCGTAGCGCATCGCCCAGCCGCCATCCACCGGCTTCACGGAAGTTTCGGACAGATGCCGCCACTGGGCGTCGGTCAGCCGGCCAAAGGGCGCGCTCACCTCACGGATATAGGCCTCTGCCGCCTCGTAGCTGGGGAACACCGGCGCGTTGCCCACATACTGGCCGATGCGCCGCAACGAACTGGCCGTGATGACGGGCCCGACGTCGTTGAGCACCAGCCGCCGAATCGGATTCTCGGGCATGCTCGCGATCAGCATACCGATCAGCCCCCCCATGGAGGTGCCAACCCAGTGCACCGTTTCCACGTCGAGCCGGGCGATCAGCGTGATCATGTCGGCAACATAGGTGGGCAGCTGGTAGTCCGCCTTCACCGCCAGCCAGCCGCTCTGGCCGCGCCCGACCACGTCGGGACAGATCACCCGGTAATGGGGCGCCATTGTCCGGGCCAGATCGTCAAAATCCCGCCCGTTGCGGGTGAGGCCATGAACGCACATGAGCACTCGGGGATTGGCTGGATCCCCCCACTCGGTATACGCCATACGGTGAAAGCCGTGGGCCCCGATGCACTGGACGCTGCGCATGCGTGGCTCGACAACCTGAGGCGGCGGCGCGGGTTCGACAGGTGGAGGGGGTGCGGGCTGGGCGCTGAAGAGCTTGCGGAGGGCGGCAAGGAGGCTCATGGTCGGGGACGCAGATTGTGGATGACCAAGCATAGCATCTGCTGGCGACACACCGGTTTCAGCGCCCATGCCAATACCGCGGCGCGAGCCCACGCGCGCCCTTTGGTTCGGGCTCTGCCTCGCCGAGCGTGAACAGGATCGCCCCGCCTGCGTCGGTGCGCAGCATGCCAGCGCCCGACGCAGCCCATCGCGCCCACACCTCGCTGTTGGGATGGCGAAAACGGTTCAGATAGCCCACCGGAAAGATCGCCCAACGCGGCCGGGTTGCCGCAACAAAGGCTTCGGTCGATGAGGTGCGGCTGCCGTGGTGAGGCACCACCACCACGTCGCTGGCAAGCGCAGCGGGAGCGCGGGCAATGAGTGCGGCTTCGGACACGGCCTCGATGTCGGAAGTCAGCAGCAGGCGCCGTCCACCCGCCTCGATCTGCAACACGCAGGCGACGTCGTTGGTTTTCCTGGGCACCGCGTCGCTGGCCTCGGCCGGATGGAGCATCGTGAAACGCACACCATCCCACGCCCAGCCCTGACCCGCAGCGCACGGCACATCCCGCGGCCCGGCGATCAGCCGCGCCGGGTGGTTGGGCGGCAGCGAGCTGCGCACCTCGCCCACCGGCAGGCCGGTCAGCACGGCCTCGGCGCCGCCGGCGTGGTCGTTGTCCTGGTGGGTCACCACCAGCGTATCGAGCCGGCGCACCCCCATCGCCCGCAGATAAGGCAGCAGGATGCGCTCGCCGCTGTTGGCGTCGGCCGAAAAGGCAGGGCCGGTATCGAAGATCAGATCATGTCCGGCTGTCTGCACATGCACCGCCAGCCCCTGCCCCACGTCGAGCACCGCCACCTTGGCCTCGCCCTGCGCCGGACGGGCAGGCGACCACAGCAGTAGCGGCACCAGCGGCACCAACCCCACCCAGCGGGCCGGCGTGCCCCTGGGCAGCAGCGCCCACAGACACCCCATCGCGGCAAGCACCGCCAGCGCCGGCGGCGGTGCCGCCTGCTGCCAGGACGCCCAGGGCAGTTCAGCCAGCCAGCGCACCGGCGCCATGGTCAGCGCGAACGCGCCATGGGCCAGATCGGCGAACATCTGTAGCGGCAACACCGCATAGACCAGCGCCAGGGGCGTGACGACGAAGCTGAC
This sequence comes from Zoogloea sp., assembly GCA_041917255.1. Taxonomy (GTDB): domain Bacteria; phylum Pseudomonadota; class Gammaproteobacteria; order Burkholderiales; family Rhodocyclaceae; genus Zoogloea. The sequence continues at coordinate 85,663 of JAYRYA010000015.1, read as the reverse complement.
CATCGGGATCGCGATCGCATTGGTGAGCGGCGACACCACCGAGAACTGCTGAAAGAGCAGCAGCAGCGCCGGCAGCAAGCCTAGCGTGATCGCCCATTGGGCACGCAGGGCACCAAGAATGTGACCATCCCGCCCCAGCCGCCCACTGCTGACCAGAAACAGCAGCGCCACCGCCCCGAACGATAGCCAGAAGCCCGCCGCCAGCACCGCCCACGGGTCTATCACCAGCACCACGCCCAACGCCACCGCCAGCACACGGCCGGGCGCCGTCTCCCGCCGCAGGCAGATGGCCAGTGCCACGCAGCCGAGCATGTAGAGCGTGCGCTGGGCCGGCACGCCCCAGCCGGCAAGCAGACAATAGCCCAGCGCCGCAACGAATCCCGCCGTCACCGCCGCCTGCTGGGCCGGCCAGCGCAGCGCCAGGGCCGGCGTGCGGCGCCAGAGCCCACCCACGCCGGCAGCAAACAGCGCGGCCACCATCGTCACATGCAGCCCGCTGATAGCCACCAGATGGGAGATTCCGGTCGTCGCAAACACCTTCCACAGGTCGGCCGGAATGGCACGCTGGTCGCCCACCGCCAACGCGACCATCACGCCCGCGTAGGGCGCGTCCGGCAGCGCAGCCCTGAAGCGCGCCCGGACACCCTCGCGCAGGCGCTCGATGACGTTCATCAGGCCGGGCACAAAGGCCGCCAGCCGTTGGTTGCCGTCTGCCGGTCGCACGCTGCCGGTAGCCCGGATGCCCTGCTGAAGCAGCCAGCCTTCGTAATCGAAACCGTGGGGATTGACGTTGCCGTGAGGCCGCTTGAGACGCACCGTGAGCTGCCATCGCTCGCCGGCGTGGATCTCCGGCAGGCGGTGCAGTTCGTCGTCCCGATAGCCCTTGTACCAGGCCAGCGAGATCCGCCGCGGCACCTGCGCTGCACTCTCCTCCACCTCGAACACAAAACGCAGGCCACGCTCGAAATCCTGGGGCAGGCCGGCGATCACGCCGGTCACCTGCACGTCGTGGCCCTCCAGTTCACCCGGCAGCGCGTCGGCGAGCCGCATCTCGGCACGCCAGCCCGCGTAGCTCCAACCGATCACCGCGCTCGCCAACGCCAGCAGCACGCCACGAAAGACGCTGCCCTTCGGAAAACGCCACCCGAGAGCACCCAGCAGCAGCCCGGAGCCCAGCGCAGCACCCATTTCAGACGACGACGGCAGCGCCGCCCCGAGCTGAGCACCCAGAATGCCCGCCGCAAATGCCATGACGATAATCACCATAGCCCGCAATCTAGCCGAAAACGCCCTTGCCGTGCGGCCGACGCCAACTCCGGGCGAGTCGGTTAGAATCCCTGATGGAGACAAGGTCATCGCCGTCCGGCGATAACCACATAAACATGCGACGACTGCTCAAGCGCTACCTGCCAGACCATGAGACGCTCGCCGCCAACCGCTGGCTTGCGCCCTTTGGCACAACCCTGTTCCACCCCCGCCTGTGGCACCTCAATCGGCACTCGGCAGCCGGCGCGGTGGCAGTGGGCATGTTCTGCGGGCTGATCCCCGGTCCGTTCCAGATGCTTGGCGCGGCGCTGTGCTGCGTGCTTTTTCGCGTCAATCTGCCGCTCGCGCTCTTCACGACCCTGTACACCAACCCATTGACCATCCTGCCCCTTTACGTGGCCGCGTTCGCGATTGGCGAGTGGATCCTGGGGGCTGGAACCGGTCACTTCACGGCGCCGCCTGAATGGGCTGCGGTCAGCATGCTCGACTGGCTCGACGCGCTGCTCGCCTGGGTTGCCGGCCTTGGCAAGCCGCTTTTTCTCGGGCTGGTGGTGCTGGCCTCGGGGCTGTCGCTCGCCGGCTATCTGGTCATCCGCATTGCCTGGCGCAGTTATCTCATCCACCAGTGGCGCAAACGCCGGAGCAGCCTGTCTTGAAGATCGCATACCTCATCACCCTGCTCCGTCGCCTGCTGCACATCCGCCGCCGACCGAAGACGGCGGTCGGTGTGCCCAAGGGGCGTCGCGCCAGCCAGTTGCCGCGAATCCTGCTGCGGATCTACTTCGCAGCAGGGTTCCTGGTGGCACTGATGGTGGTCGGCACCGCGGGCTTCTATTACGCAGGCGGCGCCGACGCGAACTTCTCGGACGCCTTCTACATGACGATCATCACCGTCACCACGGTGGGCTATGGCGAAGTCGTGCAGATCGACGGCTTTGCCGAACGCCTGTTCGCCGGCCTCATCGCCCTGGCAGGCTTTGGCGCGGTGACCTTCTTATTCACCAGCCTGACCGTTTTCTTCCTCGAAAGCGACCTCGATTACACCCTGCGGAGACGACGCATGGAAAAGCAGATTCGCAAGCTCCACGGCCACTTCATCATCTGCGGTTTCGGCCGGGTCGGCCGCAACGTGGCCAACGAACTCACCACCACCCACCGCCACTACGTTGCCATCGACGCCGACGAGGCAGCGATGGAAGCCCAGCGGGAACGTCTGCCCGGCCTGGTCTACCTCAGCGGCGACGCCAGCGACGACGAGCTCCTGCAGTCCGCCGGCATCATGGACGCCCAGGGCGTATTTGCCGTCACGGGCGATGACAGCCGCAACCTGATGATCGTGTTCACCGCCAAGCAGCTCAACCCGAACATTCGCATCGTTGCCCGCTGCCACGAGGTACGCAACACCGAAAAACTGCGCAAGGCCGGCGCCGACAGCGTGATCTCGCCAGACTTCACCGGCGGCATGCGGATTGCCTCCAGCATGATCCGCCCCCACGTGGTCTCCTTCCTCGACGAGATGCTGCGCTCCGAACTCAAGTTGCGCCTCGAGGAAGTGCGCGTGCCCGACAACTTCGAGCCCCGCGCGCTGGACACCCTGCGCCTGCGCAGCCCCAACTACGTGCTGCTGGCCGTGCGCAAGGATGGCGAAGTGATCTTCAACCCGACCAAGGATTTCATGCTCACCCCGGGCCAGCTGGTGATCGCGATGGCCTCACCGCTGGGCCGCCAGGAACTCGAAGGGGCACTCCTGCCAGACTGAATCTGGCCGCGCAAACTGAAACGCCCCGGTATGTGCCATCGCACACCGGGGCGTTTTACCCTTCGGGCCAAAGCCCGGCGATCAGATCTGGAAGTGGGACACCTCTGCCCGCAGTTGCTGGGCAAGCCCTTCCAGACGCTGGGCCGTGTTGGCTGCGTCCTGCACTGCAGCGCTGTTCTGCTCGGCCATCTGGGCGATCTGCTCTACATTGCGGGCAATCTCGGTGCTTGCCGCGCCTTGCTCCCTCAACGCCGCCGAGATGTCGGCAACGGCGCCGACGACCTGAGTCGCCCCGGCATGGATCTGGTTCATTGCGTTGCCGGCCTGCCCGGCCAGCACGACCCCCTCCTGTACCCGGATCACACCGTCCTGCATGGTCGCCACGGCCTTTTCGGTGCCACTCTGGATCGACATCACCATGCCGGTGATCTCGCCGGTGGCCTTGGTAGTACGCTCGGCCAGCTTGCGTACTTCGTCTGCCACCACGGCAAATCCACGCCCGGTTTCGCCTGCCCGGGCCGCCTCGATGGCCGCGTTGAGCGCCAACAGGTTGGTCTGGTCGGCGATCTCCTTGATTGAATTGACGATGGCCGAGATCTGAGTGGATTGGTCACCCAGTTGCTGGATGACCTGGGCAGAATCGCGCACCGAGCTGGCAATACGCTCCATCTCCGCCACCGTCCGCGCGACCACCGCGCCGCCCTCGGACGACAGCCGCCCCGACGACGACGAAATGCCCTCGGCCTCGGACGCGCTGCTGGCGATCTCCTCGATCCCCACGGTCATCTCCTCGACGGCCGCCGCCATGCCGGAGGCCGCGGTGCTCTGCTGCTCGGACCCCAACGAAACCCGTGACGCCGATTGCGCCAGCACCTCGGCAGCCTTCGCCACATCGTTGGCGCCCCCCTGCACCTTGCCGATCACGGCGGCCACGGCCTGGGCCATCTCGTTGAACTGGTCGGCCACCTGGAGCAGTTCGTCCCGGGCCGAAAAGCTGATGCGCGAGCGCAGATCGCAGTTGGCAAGCTTCTGGGCACCCGTCTTGAGTTCATTCACCGATTGCATCACCGCAACGCAAAAGCCTGCAGCAAGGTAAAACAGCAACAACAAGGCTGCGCATGCGATGACCGCATTGATGGTAAAGGCGCGCTGATGGGTGGCGATGCGCTGCTTGAGCAGCGCATTGACCGACGGAATGAGCTCCTCGTAGGTCTTGGCGTAAGTCACGTCAATGGCCTGGGTGACGAGATCGAAATACGCCTTGGGCGCCGTCTCGAAGTCGCCCTTGAGGATATGCTCCTGCAGGGCATCGGTGACCTGCGACACCAGAGAATTGAAGTCCTTGCCAAGCTTCTCGAGGGAGCCACGGACCGCCGGATTGGCCACTGCCGCGCGTTCGAGGTTCTCGTTGAAATCCGCCAAGGTCATGTTCAGCTCGCCCAACTGGGTGCTGATGTCGAATCGCCGCTGCTCGTCCAGGGTCTTCGCAGCGAGCACGCCGGTCCCCATCGCACGCAGTCGGCCAAGGCGTTCGGATACATCCGGCACGCGACGGATCACGTTGTCGATGAGATAGTAGGTATCGGCGGACGGGTCGAGGGTCAGGTTGCCGTCGTCGCCCAGGTCATGCAGGGCGAGCACGACCTTGCGGATCAAGGCGGTATGGGCGACCAGGTTGTCACGCGGCTTCATCTGCAAGCCGCCGGATTCCAGGGCCGCCCAGTCCTTGCGTAAATCCGACCAGCGCTTGACGGTCGATTCGGCCGACACGCTCGCAAACGCTTCATCCACTGCCTTGAAGCCAGCCGCCACCTCGGCTGTCTTCGCCTGCAGTGGCGTGCGCATCTCTTCGTTGCCATTGAGCAGGCCGGACGACAGACCCCGGTGCTGCTGACTGAGCTGAATCACCTTGAGCAGACGCGGCACGACGCCCAGCGCATCGACCTCCCGCTCGGCAAAATCGATGTTCTCGCGAAGGCTCATGGCGAGCTGGACCAACAGCGATCCGATCACCAACAGCGCGATCACGCCGAGCAGCGCAAATTTCCTGGGGTAGCGCATGCGGTTGAGCAGGGCAACCGCGGGGGCGAATAATGCGTTCATGGTGTCTCCGGTAAATCCCACCCGGGACCACCGCGGCCCCGGATGGGTGTTTATCGACACCGCCACCTGCAAACTTAAGAAACCCTGCTTATGATATGGTTATATGCCGCAATCTATGCTCGCATCCACGCTCGAGCACAGAAACTTCCCACTTCGCATTGCTCCGACAGGCGCGCGCAACAGCCGCTCATGCTCCGTATTCAAGCACCCCGTCCTGCAACCGCAACACCCGGCTCGCCCGTGCGGCGAGTTGCGGGTCATGGGTCACGATAACGAAGCCTGTGCCCTGCTGGTCGGCAAGCTCCAGCATCAGCGCAAACACCTTCTCGGCAGTCTGCCGATCCAGATTGCCAGTGGGCTCGTCGGCCAGCACGCAGGCCGGCTTTGTGACCAGCGCCCGGGCAATCGCTGCCCGCTGGCGTTCGCCCCCCGAGAGTTCGCCCGGCGTGTGGTCCAGCCGATGGCCAAGGCCGACGGCCTTGAGCGTCTCGGCGGCCCGGGCCAGTGCTTCGTCCTTCGGCATACGTCGCACGAAGAGTGGCATCGCCACGTTCTCGACGGCCGAGAACTCGGCCAGCAGATGGTGGAACTGGTAGATGAAGCCCAGGGATTCGTTGCGCAGGCGGCCCCGCTCCGCGTCCGAGATCGTCGAGAAATCCCGCCCCAGCAGCTTGACCTCGCCTGCCGACGGCACATCCAGCCCGCCCAGCAGGTGGAGCAGCGTGCTCTTGCCCGAGCCGGACGAGCCGACCACCGCCACCCGCTCGCCAGGCGCCACCGACATGGTCACGCCGCGCAGCACATCGACCGCATCCGCCCCTTCGCGGAACGACTTGGAAAGCCCGCGGCATTCGATCACGGCATCACTCATAGCGCAGGGCCTCCGCAGGGTTGAGACGCGACGCCCGCCAGCTCGGGTAGAGCGTTGCCACGAGGGTCAGCACGAAGGACACCACGGTGATCGCGATCACGTCGGACCACAACAGCTCGGACGGCAGATCGGAGATGTAATAGACGTCCTTGGCCAGGAACTGCACGCCGAAGAACTGCTCGATGGCCGGCACCACGACGTCAATGTTGAGCGCCAGCGCCACACCCGCCGCCACGCCGAGCCCGAGCCCGATGAAACCGATCAGCGCCCCCTGAATCACGAAGATACCCATGATCGAACCAGGGCTCGCCCCCAGGGTGCGCAGGATCGCGATGTCCGCCTGCTTGTCCTGCACCGCCATCACCAGCGTCGACACGATGTTGAAGGCCGCCACCGCGACGATCAGCAGCAGGATGATGAACATCACGTTCTTCTCGATCTGCACCGCGCGGAAGAAGTTGGCGTGGCTGCGCGTCCAGTCGGACACCATCGTGTCGGCATCCAGGTAGCGCGGCAGCTCCCGCGCCACCCGCGGCGCCTCGAAGAGATCGTCGAGCTTGAGGCGCACGCCTGAGACGCGGTCTTCCATCCGGTACAGCGTCTGGGCGTCCTGCAGATGTACCAGCGCCAGGCTCGAGTCGTATTCGTACATCCCCACTTCAAAGATGCCCACCACCCGGAACTGCTTGAGCCGGGGCAGGATCGCCGCTGGCGTCACCAGCCCCTGGGGCGCGATCAGCGTCACCTTGTCGCCGGTGGAGACGCGCAGCGCCCGGGCCAGATCGGCCCCCAGCACGATGCCGAACTCGCCGGCGCGCAGGTCTTCCAGCTGGCCAAAGCGCATGTGCTTGGCAAACTCCGCCACCTTGTCCTCAGCGTCGGGGAGGATGCCGCGGATCAGCGTGCCCCGCACCGTCTGGTCGAAGGACAGCATGCCCTGGGCCTGCACGAAAGGCGCCGCGGCCCGCACGCGGGGATGCTTGGCGGCTTCGTCGGCGATGCGCTGCCAGTTGGCCAGCTCACCGTCGTAGCCGCTCACCTGGACGTGAGACGCCACGCCCAGGATGCGCGTGCGCAGTTCTCGCTGGAAGCCGTTCATCACCGAGAGCACGACGATCAGCGCCGCCACGCCCAGCGCGATGCCCAGCATCGAGACCAGCGAGATGAAGGAGATAAATCGATTGCGGCCCTGCGCTCGCCGCTTGGAGCGGGTGTAGCGCAGGCCAACCAGAAATTCATAGGACATTGGCAATGGAACCAGAAACGCCGGCACCCGGCGCAGGGGCGCATTGTGCCGCAGATAGCCGATTTGAACGAGAGGCCGCCCAATCGTTCAATCAGCGAGTGGCCACCTGCCATCGGCGCCCCTTGTTTTGCCAAGCCCGCGCCCACTGCCGTAAGCTCCCGACAGCTCCCACCCCCGGCCCGCCGCCATGCGCTTCCGCAAATCCGTGATCGTCCTGCCGCTTCTGCTTTCCATCGCCCTCCTGCCGACTGCGGCACCCGCCGCCGAGACGGCCACCCTCACTACACCCGAGAAGCTCCGGACGGACCCAACACGCTTCGCACCGGTCATCGGCGCCGTCCATCGTCTTGCCACGGTACGCATCGTCGACGAGCGCCGCGACTGGTATCGGGTCGAAGCCGACGGCGGCCGCAGCGGCTGGCTGCCGCGCCAGAGCCTGCAGCTCGACACGCCCGCGCCGGCCGCCGCCAGCGCCAGCCAGCCCAGCCCCGGCAGCGACGCTCGCCTCGTGCCCCGCAGCACGCCCCGAGCGTCCAACCACGCCCTGCTCCTCGGCCTCGATCCCGCCCGCGCCAAGGCCGACGGCGAAGCCGCCGCCGCCATCGCCCGCCTGATGGGCGTGCCCGACGCCAACATCCAGCAGCCCCCGGCCGCGCAGCTCGACGCCGAAGGCCTGCGTCACGCACTGGCCGCCCTCGACGCCCGCCTCGGCAGCGACGACCGGGCCTTCATCCACCTGTCAGGCGCCGGTGGCCCCAGCCCCTGCACCGACGGGATCCCGACCACCGGTCGCGACGTTCTGCCCCTTACCGAATTCGGCGGCTTCCTCCGCAGCCTCAGCCGCAAGGCCGACAAACTCGTGGTCGTGGCCGATGCCGGCGACAGTCGCTGCCCCGCGCCTGCCATCTCCGCCTCCGCCAGCAGCAACATCCTCATCCTCGCAGGGCCCCGCGGTACCACCCAGGCACTGCGCGACTGCCTGGACGGCCGCGCACCCCTCACCGTCAGCGCTGGCGTCGCCACTGGCGACGAATGGCGCCACTGTGCCCAGGCCGCGCTGTCGCTCCGTGATGGCGCCGGACGCATCGCCCTCGCCGGCAACCCGTCCATCGCCCCGGCGCCGGCGCTTGCAGTGACCACACAAACCTCGCCCCGCAAGCTAGTCCAGGCGATCCACGCCCAACGCAGCGAGCGCCGAACGGTCATCGTCGGTGGCCTGCGCAGCAGCTATCGCGCCAGCGACGTGCTCCGCATCTCGATCAGCGGCCCCCAGGGCGGGCAGCTCTATCTTCTCGCTGCGCGGGACAACGACTTCGTGCTGCTCCACCCCTCGCCCGCTGCCCCCGCCGAGCGCTTCACTGGCAGCCGCAGCCTGAGCCTCGCCACCCACGACATTGGCAGCGGCAATATCCGCCTGCTGGCGCTCGTCACCGACAGCCCACGCAACTTCCTGCGCGCCGGTTTTGGCGGCTCGGGCAACGTGGCGACGGCCCCGGCAGACGCCCGCAGCCTGCGCGATCTGCCCCTCGAAATCCTGGGTGGCGACACCAGCCTCACCTGCCAGCAGGCCGAAACCCGCAACCTCGGGGTGGTCCAGGCGCGCCAGTGCTCCACCGCCTTTGGCTCGGCCATCGCCGACATCACCATCAGCCCTTGAACCACCCAGGGCCGCGCCGCGCCACGCCCGGCCCGCATCCCGGGGCGAGCCCGCGTCCTTGAGCACGGCGCGGGCAGCAGGCCGCCCGTGCTAGACTCGCCACCCGAATTTACATTCGCCGGCCGGGCCCGCCAGCTTGGTCGCCACGCCGTCGCACCCATGCAGTTCCACCTCGTCCTGCCCGGCCTTGCCTGGCCCAGCAACAGCGCTGCGCGCGCTGCCGGAGACCTGTCGCTGCCTGCGCTGTCCGCGCTCCTCGGCCACGCCCGGGCCAGCTGGCAGCCGGCCGTCGCGCCCGAAACCTGGCTCGCCGCCCGCTTCGGCGCCACCGATGCGCGCCTGCCCTACGCCGCCCTGCGCCGCGCCGGCGAGTCCTCTCCCGCGCCCGACGCCCACTGGCTGTGCTGCGACCCGGTGCACCTGCATTTCTCCCGCGACAAGCTCCTGCTGGCGGACGCCTCGGGCCTCGGCATCACCGCCGACGAAGCCGCCACCCTCATCGCCGGCCTCAACGACACCTTCGCCGACATCGGCCGCTTCGAGGCCCCCGCGCCCGACCGCTGGTATGTCGCCCTCGCCGACCAGCCGCGCCCTTTCTTCCACCCGCTGCCCGACGTCAATGGACGGCCGGTGCAGCTCTTCATGCCCGAAGGCGAGGACATCGCCCGCTGGGCGCGCCTGTCCAACGAGCTGGAAGTGTGGCTCTACAACCATCCGGTCAACGCCGCCCGTGATGCCACCGGCCAGCGCCTGATCAACGGCGTGTGGCTGTGGGGGGCAGGACCGAAGGACGTGCGACTGCGGGCGCCCGCACCACGCATCCAGGCCGACGCGCCCTTCGCCCGCGGCCTCGCCCGCTTCGCCGGGGTCGATCCAGAACCTACCGATCGCTACCTCGACGGCAGCGGCTTCGCGGTGGTGAGCAGCCTGCAGCGCCCTGCCCTGCATCTGGACGCCGACGCCTGGCAGGCCGCCGTGCGGCAACTGGAACCCCTCTGGTTCGCGCCGCTCCTTACCGCCCTCAAGGCCAGACGCATCGGCACGCTCACCATCAGTGCCCCCAGCGACAAGCACTGCCTGCAGCTCGAGATTTCCGCCGGCGGCCTGTGGAAGTTCTGGCGCAAGCCCCAAACCCTCGCCGCCCTGCTTGCCACGGCGCCGCAACCCGCCTCCCCCACGCCATGACCCGCATCCTGCCCCGCCCGGCGCCGGCCCGTGCCATCACCCGCCTGATCGAAGCCGGCACGCACCCGCTGCTCGCCCGCATCTACGCCGCCCGCGGCATCCAGAGCCGGGACGAGCTGGACTACAGCCTCAAGGCCATGCTCCCGCCGGCCCAGCTCAAAGGCGTGCGCGAGGCGGCCGAACTCCTCGCCGATGCCATCGAGGCCGGCGCGCGGATGCTGATCGTCGCCGACTACGACTGCGACGGCGCCACCGCCTGCGCGGTGGGCATCCGGGCGCTACGCATGTTCGGCGCCGAGGTCGGCTACCTTGTGCCCAACCGCTTCGAATACGGCTACGGCCTCACCCCGGCCATCGTCGAGCTCGCCGCGCCCATGGCGCCGGACGTGCTGATCACCGTCGACAACGGCATCGCCAGCGTCGACGGGGTGGCCGCCGCCCGCGAGCACGGCATCGCCACCGTCATCACCGACCATCACCTGCCCGGTGACGAGCTGCCCGAGGCTGACGTGATCGTCAATCCCAACCAGCCGGGCTGCGAGTTTCCGAGCAAGAACCTGGCCGGCGTGGGTGTGATGTTCTACACCATGCTGGCGCTCCGGGCCGAACTGCGCGACCGGGGCGCTTTCGAGGGCAAGGCCGAGCCCAATCTGGCCGACCTGCTCGATCTCGTCGCGCTCGGCACGGTGGCCGACGTGGTCAAGCTCGACCACAACAACCGCATCCTGGTCGCCCAAGGCCTCCAGCGCATCCGCGCCGACCGCATGCAGCCAGGCATCCGCGCGCTGTTCGCCGCCGCCGGCCGCGACGCCGCCCGCGCCACCACCTTCGACATGGGTTTTGCCCTTGGCCCGCGCCTCAACGCCGCCGGCCGGCTGGCCGACATGTCGCTGGGCATCGAGTGCCTCATCACCGACGACATGGGCCGCGCTCTCAACATCGCCCAGGAGCTCGACAAGCTCAACCGCGAGCGCCGCGCCATCGAGGCCGAGATGCAGGAAGGGGCAATGGCCAACCTCGACGCCATCGACCCGGGCGCCCGCTCCAGCCTCGTGCTCTTCGAGCCCGACTGGCACCAGGGCGTGATAGGCATCCTCGCCGGGCGCATCAAGGAGAAGTTCCACCGCCCCACCATCGCCTTCGCCCGCGGCAACCCCGGTGAGCTCAAGGGCTCGGGTCGGTCGATACCGGGCCTGCACCTGCGCGACGCGCTGGACCTCGTCACCAAGCAGGCGCCGGGGCTGGTGCTCAAGTTCGGCGGCCACGCGATGGCGGCCGGCCTCACCATCCGCGAGGACGACCTGCCCCACTTCGAGCAGCTCTTCGAGGGCATCGTCACCAGCCTCATCAACCCGGCCGATCTCACCCGCAGCCTCGAGACCGACGGCGCACTGGAAGACAGCCTCTACAACCTCGAGACCGCCCGCCTGCTGGAGCGCGAGATCTGGGGCCAGGGCTTTGCCGCGCCGGTGTTCGACGACACCTTCCGGGTCGAGAACCAGCGCGTGTTGAAGGACAAGCACCTCAAGCTACAGCTGCGTAAAGGCAACACCCGCCTTGAGGCGATCCAGTTCAACCACGCCGACGCCGCCGCGCCGTCGATCCACGCTGCGTTCCGGCTGACCGTGAATGAATACAACGGCGTGTCGAGCATCCAGCTGATGCTCGAACATTTCGAGGCCGCCTAAATCCAGGCGGCGTAAACGCAAAAAACCCCGCCGAAGCGGGGTTGGTTGATGCTCCAGTCGGCGACCGGAGCATGGCGATCAGTAACGGCCACCGCCGCCACCACCAAAGCCACCGCCACCGGGGCCACGCCGGCCACCGCCACCGGGACCACCGCTGCCCGGGCCACGACGCGGGCCACCGAAGCCGCCGGTGCGCGGCTCCTGCGGGCGGGCTTCATTGACCGTGAGATTGCGACCATCCACATTCTTGCCGTTCAGGCTGGAGATCGCGCCCTGGGCCTCCTGATCCGAACCCATCTCCACAAAACCGAAACCCTTTGAACGCCCGGTTTCGCGATCCATGATCACCTGAGCCGAAGCCACGTTACCGTACTCTCCAAACAGTTCTTCGAGACGGGCCTTGTCGACGCTGTAAGGCAGATTGCCTACATAAAGCTTGGTACCCAATTGACGCGCTCCATGAGAGAAAGGCGGCCCGGAAGATGGTCGCTTACTCACACAATAGCAAGGCATTCCAGTCGCGTCGAATATTTTCTCATCGCGGCAACAAGGCCTGACGCGCGCTTCAGGCCATGCTGCCAGCAAGCAGAACAAGCCCCGGCACCACCACGAAGTACAGGCGCATCACCCACCGCAGGCGCGATCCGGGGTCGGTGAGCCCCATGTAGTGACGGATCACCAGCAGGCCCTTGGCCGCCACGATGCCGGCCACCACCACCGCAAGCGTTGTCGGGGAAGCCGCGCTCTCGGCCAGCCAGGCGCTGCCGAGGGTGAGCACCACCAAGCCGAGCCACACCAGCGTCACCTGGCGTTCGGGGGATGTGCGTGTCGTCATCGCCTTCACCTCAGTACGTAGAGCAGCGGAAAGATCACGATCCAGGCCAGATCGGTGGCGTGCCAGTAGAGCGTGGCCGCTTCGAGTCCCTCGTGTTCATCCACGCTGTAGGCGCCGAAACGGCAGCGCAGGATCGCCCAGATCAGCCCCAGGCAGCCCCACACCACATGCACGAGATGGTTGAAGGTGAGGTAGTAGTACATCGCCACGAAGCTGTTGCCCGTGCCAACCACGCCGTGTTCGATGTTCCAGTGGAACTCCCACGCCTTGATGAGCAGGAAGCCGATGCCACCCGCTAGCGTACCGATCAGCCAGTTGCTGGCCGTGCGGGATTCGCCACGGCGGATCGCCAGCAGCGCGCGCACCGCAAAGTAGCCGCTGGTGAGCATCACCACCGTGTTAGCAATGCCGGCCCCGGTGAGGAGCATCGCGGAGCCGGCGCGAAAATCCTCCGGATGGCGCCCACGGAACCACGCCCACGCAAGGAACATCAGCGCAAACTCGGTCAACTCGCACAGGATGCCTACCCAGATGCCCCGGTTGCCGGGCACCTTGCCGGCCATCATCTGCCACTCCGCCGCAGGCGTTACCGCCATTTCCATCTGCTGCTCCCGTGAAGATCCCGGGCCCCACTTTATCCCGCCACCGCCAGGCCCGACCGGCACAGTTTTGCACCGATCCGGACGGACCAGTTTTTATTTTTCCCTTGAGTTCCGTCAATGAAGACGGGGCGTTCGCAGCGCTACGAACGCCCCGCCGGGCAGTTTTGAAACGCGCTCGCGGCTAGTGCCTCAGATGTGGGTTGAGGAAGCCCCGCATCAGCTTGGTGAGGCGCGGCATCACCACCCAGGTCATGGTCACCACGATCAACCCGGTGAGCAGCGCCACCTTGGGCAGAAAGGGCAGATACGGGCGCACCAGCGGCTCGATCAGCCACAGCACCAGCGACACCGTGGGGAAGATGCCCATCCACGTAACCAGCGCCATGCGCGCCCGGGGCGGGTGCATCGACGCCGGCACCACCGCTGGCGTGAACCACGCCTCCAGCCCCGACAGGCTGCGGTATTCCGGTTCGGCGTCGGCCACCTCGCGCAGCCTCCGATGCATCTCGGCGCGAGCCGGGCAGGCATCCCAGCCGGCCAGCGCGGCCTCGGAGGCAAAGTTCACCACCACCTGATACTCGTCGCCCGGGTTGTGGGGCGGGATCATCTCGGCACCCAGGAAGCCCGGGGTCTTCTGCATGTGCTGGAACATCTCGCGCACGGTGGCCTCGTACTCGCGTTCCTTCCCCGGCTGGGCGCGGCGGCGGGCGATGCGGGTGACGTGGCCGGGCTGGGTGGCGGTAGGGGTTCTAGCGTCCATGACTGTCCTTGGTTCAGGTGTGGAGGGCCGACTCTGGGCGGATGTGGGTAGCGGGCATCGCGCGATGGGTCACGCTGCGAGGCGCGGATGAGTCTCGATGTAGGCCGCTTCTGCAATATCGGCGGCGGCCAGCGCCCGTTGAAGACCGGCGATGATCGCGGCGAGCTCAAGATGTCGTGCGTGCATGATCGGCGCCCCGGCCATTGCCACATCGGCGCACGCCATCGCCGTGCGCAGGATTTCGTTCTCGGCGCGCAGGCGCTCGATCTCGTGGGCCGCCTGCTCGTGCAGTTCGGGGTTCTCGGGCTGCGCCCGGAGGGTTTCGACGATGTCCATCTTGCACTCCTTTTCGATGCTGCCCAGCGGATCGGCGCAGCGGATGAGTTGCAGTGTAGGGGCCGCGAACATATATTTGAAATCGATTGTTGATATTCGACCCATAACCTCAGCCAATACCTTCAAGCCCCCAAGCCCATGGACCTGCGCCAGATCGACCTCAACCTTCTTGTCTCGCTCGACGCGCTCCTCGCCGAGTGCAACGTGACCCGCGCGGCGCAACGCCTGCACATGAGCCAGCCGTCCCTGTCGGCGCATCTGGCGCGGCTGCGCCAGCTGTTCGGCGATCCGCTGCTGCTGCCCGCCGAGACCGGCCGCGGCATGACGCCCACGGCCCGCGCCCTGGCCCTCGGTCCGGCACTTCATTCGGCGCTGAAGGATCTGGAATCCGTGGTGAGCCACCAGCCCAGCTTCGACCCGCAACGCGACGCGCGCACCTTCCAGATCGCTGCCAACGACACGGCGATGGTGGTGCTCGGCCTGCCGCTGATCGAGCGCATCTCGGCGCTGGCCGGGCCCGGCGTGCGGATCACCTTCCGCAACCCCGACGTGGGGCTGATCGCTGCCCAGATGGAGCGTGGCGAGGTGGATCTCCTGCTGGCCTCCGACCGCCTGCTGCCGCCGTCGATGAAGACCCGCCCGCTGCTCCACGGGCGCTTCGTGATGGCCCAGCGCAAGGCCCACCCACGGGGCGTGGGGCCAGTGGATCTGGACGCCTACTGCGCGCTCCAGCACGTACTGGTCACAGAGATCGGCGGCAGCGTACGCGGTTACGTGGACGAGACGCTGGCGGCGCTGGGCCGCGAGCGCAGCGTGGTGGTGTCGGTGGAGAAGTTCATGCTGGTGCCCGAGATCCTGCGCTACTCGGACTACGTGTGCACCCTGCCATCCATGCTGATGAGCCGATTTACCAACGTGCTCGACATGTTCGAGCTGCCCTTCGACGACGGGGGCTTTGGCCTGCGCATGGCCTGGCACCCCCGCAACCACGTGGACCCGGCGGTCAGCTGGCTGCGCGAGCAAGTGGTCGGTCTGGTGCCGGGCCAGCCGGCGGCTCAGCTGACAACTTAGTTGGCAACTTAGTCGTCGAGGCCTTCGGCGAGCAGCGCCTCGCAGGCGGCAATGTTGTCGATATGGGACTGGCGCATCTCGTCGAGCATCGCCCGGGCGATCTCGTCGGACACCATCGGCAGCAGTTCTTCGATCTTGCGCACGACCCAGGCCTGGCCCTTGTTTACAAACAGCAGGCGCGCCGCGAGGCCGTCCATGGCCAGCGTCTTGTGGACGAAAGCGCCGGTGTCGTGGGACGCCACGCCGCCCAGGCGCTGGATGGTCTTGTAGAGCAACACCGCGTTGACGCCCTCGTCCTTCTGCAGGCGTTCGAGCAAAGTGCGCGTCGGGCTGCGGGGATCGAGCCCGTCGCGCAGGATGGCCAGCACCCGCGCCCCGGCCCGCTCGGCTTCCAGCAGCGCGTTGAGGCGTTCGATGGTCTCGGGCGATGGCCCGTCGGCGGTGTCACCGAAATAACCGGGAAACTCCGCCGCATAACACGGCGGCGAGGAAGTCGCCGGGCTTGCCGGCTCATCGGGGCGGTGGGTAGGTCCAGTCATCGCAGGCTCCTTTTCATTCGGCCGGGCGGATCACGAATACGGCCGGGTCATTGCCGTGCTCCAGCAGCACACGGCGTACCCGCGCCTGCCAAAGGGCGCGGAATTCCTGGGCCTCGTCGGGGCTGGCCACGCCCGACAGGTTGCGCTGCATCAGCGGCGCCATCCGGGGGTCGGCCGGCACAAGGCGCAGATGGGCTTCGGCATCCACCGCGCTGCCCGTATCAACCCGTGTGAAACGCAGGCCAAGACGCTGGCTGACCTCAAAGGCCAGCAGGTTGCGGCGGTCGAAGCGCCCGGCAAGGCCCTTGAAGCCGCTGTCGGTGGTGCCTCCTGTGAGCTGCGTCACCACGTTGGCGATCACCCCGGTGACGCCTTCGCTGCGCCCTTCCCGGAAGCTGACGTGCACGGCGCCACGCTCGGGCACTGCGTCGCCGTAAAGCGCGATCAGCGCCTGGCGGGTGAGCCAGTAGGCGCTCGCCACGGTCGGGCACGAATGTCCGGCGAGCTTGACGGCATCCACGTAACCGTATTCGACGAGGCCATCGTCGAAGGCACCAAGAAAATCGGCCAGCGGATCGCGGAGGCACAAACGTGGGACGAGATCGAAGAACTGCGGGTATGACATGACTGCTCCGGTTTGTCGCAACACGCAGACAAGGCTAGTGCCGGCCGGGCGGTGTTGCCTTGATCGACGACAGGCCGGGAGCGATTCCGGCCTTCCAGGCGATCAGTGCTCCTTGCCGTCGATGCGCGGGCTCACCAGCCGCGGCAACATCCGCCCGCCAAGGATTGCAAAGCACAGGAACCAGCAGCTTGCCGCCAGGTGCACCCACGCAACGTACGCGCCGGGCGCGAGCTGAGGCAGCACCACGCGCAACCCCAGCGCCGCCAGCATGATCCAGATCAGCAGCTTGTCTCCCGCGTCAAAAGCCACCTTGCGCCCGGTGTGGCCCTTGGAGATGCGCACCAGCATGGGCGGGATGATGAGGCCCATGACGCCGAAGGTGAACAGATGGATCGACACGCTGCCGGTCCACGTGTGCGCACCGACGATCCCCGCCAGTTCGACCAGCAGCTGGAGGGCAATGGCCAGGTAGCCGAGGTACATCACTGCCAGGTCGATGCGGGTCATGGCCAGGCCCGGCTTCCAGCGGGTGAAACGCACCAGCAGCAGGCTTGCGCAGATCGCGAGCAGCCCGCCCGCCAGCGACGCCGGAAGCCAGGGCTGGAAGACCAGCGCCAGGGCCGAGAACTTGATCGCGCCGTCCAGCCGCGGGTTGCGCAGGATATCCACCTGGAACACGCCCTTCATGAACTGGGTCAGCGTGCGCTCCAGCATCACCAGGAAAGCCACGCGGAACAGCCCGACGGCCATCACCGCGCCGGCGTGGAAGTGTCCCGCGTCCAGCACGAGCAGCTTGGCGGCGAGGAAGATCGGAAGAATCAGCAGAAAGAAATAATTGTCGCGAAAGCTGTCCTGCTGGCGGTGACGCAGCAGCGTGGCGAGCAGCATCGCAACGATGACGCCAAGGAAGGTCAGGTTCGACAGCCAGAACAGCCACGCCGGCCAGCCGCCGCCAAAGGCCATGCCAACCCGCTCGACGACCCACGCCGCCACCAGCACCGCGAGCGGCGCGCCGTGGTAGCCGCGTACCTGCACCCAGTTCTTGGTGGCCGTAAGCAGGAAGCCGCCCATCACCGCCCAGCCAAAGCCGAAGAACATCTCGTGGGCGTGCCACTGTACCGCGGCGACAGGCGCGGCCGGCAGCGCCAGATGCCCGGTAAAGACGAGTGCCCACAGCACCGGTAGGACCATGCCGGCAAGGCAGGCGAGGAGGAAGAAAGGCCGGAAGCCGACGAGCCAGAGGGGTTGGTTGGCGAATTTCATGGGCGCAGCAGGAAGCGGGGGTGGCACTGAAGGCCGAAGCCCCAACGCTATCCCGCGCCGCCCATCTGCGCCTTGATCAGGAACAGGCCTGCTCAGTCACGGCCGCGGCCATGCCCATGACCGTTCCACGGCCCGCCCCGCTCGTCGAAGCGCTCGGCGCGCCGGTCTTCACGACGATCCTGTCGACGATCGTGCCGATCGTCATAGCGGTCGTCGCGGCGATCCCGTCGATCGTCGAAGCGCTCTTCCCGTCGGTCGTCGCGGCGGTCGTGGTAGCGGTCGTGGTGGTCATAGTCGGCCCGGTAGCGCGGCGCATAAACGTTGCGATACCAGCCGTCCTGGACGAAGTAGACCGGCACGCCGCAGGCGTCGTAACGGCCGCAATAGCGGCGCCAGTCGCGGGCGTGGCCGGGGGGTACGCGCAGGTAAAGGGGCGCAGCGGCGTAGGGAGCCGGGGCGATGATCATCGGCTTGGGGTACATCAGAACGGGGCGGGGAAAGTTGCCGATGTCGATGCGCCCGTAGAAGTTGGGATCGCCGATGCCGATCGACACCCCGAGATCGGTGGCCATTGCGCCCTGGGCCGCAGCGGCAAGCAGCGCCGCACTCAAGATTCGCTTCATGGAGAACATGCGTTGGGTTTCCTGTTCGTTGTCGCACATCGGGCAAGCTTCGGCCGGCGCATTTGCTGAGGCCGGCCACGGTGCCCACTCTAGAAGCGTAAGAACGGCAAGGCAGTAAGAAACTGTAAGGGATTGCGACAGGAGTCTCAGTCGGCGCCGAACACCGTGACCCGGTTACGACCGCCGTGCTTGGCTGCGTACATGGCGCTGTCGGCGTGGAGCAGCAGGCTCACGTCGTCGGTGCCGTGCTCGGGATAGACAGCGATGCCGACGCTGGACGACACGTCGAGCCGGAGGCCTTCGATCTGGAAGGGTTCGGCCAGGGCCACGCGGATCTTCTCGGCCACCCGCTCGGCGTCGTGGATCGAATCGATATGGGGCAGAAGCACGACGAACTCGTCGCCACCAAAACGCCCGACTGTGTCGGATTCGCGCACGCAGATGCGCATCCGCACCGCGGCCTCGCGCAGCAGCTGGTCACCCACGGCGTGACCATAGGCATCGTTGATCGGTTTGAAGCGGTCCAGGTCGATGTACAGCAGCGCCACCCGATGGCGGTTGCGCCGCGCCGCAGACAGGGCCTGGCGCAGGCGGTCGGTAACCAGGGTGCGGTTGGGCAGGTCGGTGAGCATGTCGTGCTCGGCCATGTAGGCGATGCGCGCCTGGCTGGCCCGGCGCTCGGAGATGTCGCGGCTCACCCCGTGCAGCTCGATTTTGCCGGTACGCGGGTTTCGGCAATAGGTGGTGACCACCTCGATCCACACCGTGCTGCCGTCCTTGCGCGGCTGCTCCACCTCGTCGGTGTAGAAGCGCGGCGGGCCGTCGGGACTGTCGAGGAAGCTGCGCGCCCGCTGACGCGCCACGATGCGCATCTCGTCGGCGTCGCGGGGCAGGAAGGTGGCCTCGAAGGGCATCGCGAGGACCTCGTCGGCGGTGTAGCCGCGCAGGCGCTCGATGGACGGGCTCACGTAGATGAAACGCAGGGTGTCGGTGTCCACCGTCCACACCACGTCCTTCATCGTCTCCGTGAGGAGTCGGTATTTTTCTTCGCTGGCCTCAAGCCGCTCGGCCGCCTGGCGGGTCTCGGCCACACTGCGGTGCAGGCGCCGGTTGATGTGGAGGATGTAGGCCGCGACCAGGGTGATCAGCCCGATGCCACCCAGTGCCGCGCCCAGAGACGTGCGCAGGCCTTTGAGGTCATCCCGAACCGGTTCGTACAGAAAGCCCTTGAAGTCGAAATTCCGGGGCAGCATGCCGATCTCGGCATAGACCTCGGCGATGTGCTTCCAGCGCCCGGCGCTCATGTACCCCACCTCTACCAGATCGGGGCGGATCAGGGGGATCGAATGGCGCGCCTCGAAGACAAAGAACTCCAGGGGCAGCGTATTTTGGTAGCGGGTGTGAATCAGCCGGGCGATCTCGTCCGGGTGGTCGAGGGCGTAACGCCAGCCCCGCAGGCTCGCCTCGCGAAAGGCCTGGACGGTCTCGGGGCTCCGGCGTAGCAGATCTTCGGTGGTGAAGAGGTTGTCGCCGTAAAAATCGATCCCGGCCGACCGGGGCGTGTAAACCTGATAGTCGATCCCCGCCGCCTCGAGGAAATACGGCTCGTTCGACGAATAGGCGCTGATCGCATCCACGTCGCCATCGATCAGGGATTTCGGATTGAAGGTGTGCTCGACGAACCTGAGCCGCTCGACCGGGGTGCGCTCCTTGCGCAGGTAGGCCAGCAGCTCGTCGGCACCGGGTTCCAACATCACCCGCTTGCCGATCAGATCATGGACGGAGGGCACCGCCTGCTCCCTGCGGGTCAGCAGCACCAGCGGCGAATGCTGGAAGATCGTCGCCACCACCACCACCGGCTTGCCGGCGAGGCGGTCGATCAGGAGGCCGCTGTTGCCAACGCCAAAATCGGCCCGACCGGAGACCACCTCGTCCACCACGTCCAGCCCGGGCCGGGCGTCCTTGAGCTGTACCTCCAGCCCGGCATCCCTGAAATAGCCCTTCTCGATTGCCGCGTAGTAGCCCGCGAACTGGAAGGCGTGATGCCAGCGCAGTTGCAAGGTCACCGCGGTCTGCGCCCACGCCACCGACCCACCGCCCAGCAACAGCCACAGCAGCGCTGCGCGCAGCACCGCGCAGCGGCAGGCGACTGTCGGAGTCCGGCAAGGCGGCAACATGGCTTATGTCGTTAACATGGGTCCGGATGAGTATAGCGAGCGAGCGTCCCGGCGTCTGTTACGAGCCGTGCGAATCACGATTTTCATGATGCGCGGCAAGCGCCGGCGCGATATGTTTGGCAGAAAAGCCACAGTCGCCCACGGAGACACCGAATGCCCCCCCGTTTCACCCTCGCCCCCATCGCCCTCGCCCTGGCTTCCGCCCTGACCGGCATCGCCCAAGCAGCCGACGAAAGCACGTCGCTCACCCTCAACCCGGTGGTCGTCACCGGCAGCCGCGTTGAGGCGGCCACCTTCGACATGCCGGCCGCCATCGACGTGCTCGACCGCAATCAGATCACCGCCGGCCAGCCGCGCATCAACGCCTCCGAAGCCCTCGTCGCGGTCCCCGGCGTGGTCGCCAACAATCGCCAGAACTACGCCCAGGATCTGCAGATCTCCACCCGTGGCTTCGGCGCCCGCTCGGCCTTCGGCGTGCGCGGCGTGAAGCTCATCGCCGACGGCATCCCCGCCTCGATGCCCGATGGTCAGGGCCAGGCCGCCACCTTCAACCTCGACGTGGCCGAACGCATGGAGGTGCTGCGTGGCCCCTACTCGGCGATCTACGGCAACCACTCGGGCGGCGTGATCCAGCTCTTCACCCGCGAGCCGTCGGGGCGGCCCAGCGTCGAGGGCGGCTTTGCCGCCGGCAGCTATGGCACCACCAAGGCCGAACTGGGCGCCCAGGGGCAGATCGAGGGCATCGGCTACGTGCTGGACGCCACCCGCCTCAAGACCGACGGCTACCGCGACCACAGCGCCGCCACCCGCGAGCAGGCCTTCGCCAAGATCACCGCCAAACCCGACGACGTGAGCAAGCTCACCTTCGTCGTCAATGGCTTCTGGCAGCGCGCGGAGGACCCGCTGGGCCTCGACTGGGCGGGCTACAAATCGAACCCCCGCGGCGTCGCCCAGGCGGCCCTCGACTACAACACCCGCAAGAACATCGACCACCTGCAGGGCGGCGTGGCCTACGAACGCCGCTTCGGCGCCGATCTCCTCCAGCTCACCGCCTATGCCGGGCAACGCAGCGTGATCCAGTACCAGTCGATCCCCCGCACCGCCCAGACGCCCGTTCGCCACTCCGGCGGCGTCATCGACTTCGACCGCGACTTCTACGGCTTTGGCGCCCGCTACATCGCCGTGCGCGACATGGCTGGTGGCAAGCTCACCACCACCGCCGGCATCGATTACGACACCAGCACCGACCAGCGCTACGGCTACGAGAACTTCGTGGGCACCACCCTCGGCGTGAAGGGTCGCCTGCGCCGCCAGGAGACCAACACCGTCGAAAGCCTCGACCCCTACGTGCAGACCGAGTGGGCCAGCGGCAACTGGGCGCTGTCGGCCGGACTGCGCCACAGCCACGTCAAGTTCAAGGTGGACGACCAGTACATCGTCGGCCTGAATGGTGACGACAGCGGCGGCCGTAACTACAGCAAGACGACGCCGGTGCTCGGCGTGGTCTACAAGCTGAACCCGGCGGTCAACCTCTACGCCAGCGCCGCCCGTGGCTTCGAGACGCCGACCCTCAACGAGATGTTCTATGCCACGCCCACCACCGGCTTCAACTTCGGCCTCGATCCGGCCAGAAGCCGCCACTACGAAGCCGGTGTGAAGGCCTTCGTCGGCAACGCCAGCCGACTCAACGTCGCGGTCTTTCAGGTGCGTACCGAAGACGAGCTCGTCGTGCTCGCCGCCAGTGGCGGCCGCACCAGCTACCAGAACGCCGGCAAGACCCTGCGTCAAGGCATCGAGGTCGCCTTCGACACCGCCTGGCAACGCAACCTGACCAGCCGCTTTGCCGTGTCTCACCTGCGCGCGATTTACGACGAAGGTTTCGCCAGCACCACGCCGGTCGCCGCCGGCAACGCCATGCCGGGCATTCCGCGCACCTCGGCCTTCGCCGATCTGGCCTGGAAGCCGCTCCCCGGCGTCACCGCCGCCGTCGAAGGCATCTACCGCAGCAAGGTCTACGTGGAAGACACCAATACCGCCACTCCTGCACCGTCCTACGCCATTGCCAACCTGCGCCTCACCGCCGAACAGAAGACGGGCCCGTGGCGGTTCACCGAGTTTGTCCGTGTCGATAACCTGTTCGACCGCAACTACATCGGCTCGGTGATCGTCGGCGACAGCAATGGCCGCTACTACGAGCCCTCGCCGGGCCGCAATGGCATGGTCGGGGTCAACGCCCGCTACACCTGGTAAGCCGCGGCGGCCTCGCCGCCGCCGCAAGCACGCCACCCGCGCCCCCGCGCCGCATCTGACGGCCTCGGGGGCGCGGTCCGTCTGGCCGGGCGCTCAAAGTTGGGCGGCAGAAATCGCTCCTGGTCCCCATGACGGCGTTGCGGCTGTGCAACAAACAGTATTGCGAATTATTCGCATTACTATTAAGATTGTAACCAGATCTCTCGGGCAAGCCAGCCGTTGCCGCCTTTCAAGGCGCTTCCAACTCCTAGCCAGCCAGCCTCAGGTCATGAACCCCAACGCCCCGCTTGCGGGCGATTCATCTCCGGAGGCCGACATGGCTAACAAGAATACCCGCCGCCCCGCGCCGGCACCCCGACCGCAATCCGTCACCGCAACCTCCTCTGCCACCCTGCCCCTGGGCGCGCTGATGTTCGCCGCCTCGATGAGCGGCTGGGCGCAAAGCACGCCGGCCGCCGCCGACGACGACACCAAGACCCTCAAACCGGTGGTCGTAAAGGCGGCCGCCGAAGCCGAACCCCAGGGCAAGGACAGCCTGCGCACCACCACCACCCGCATCGGCAAGGGTAAGCAGGAGCTGCGCGACATCCCCCAGTCGATCACCGTCGTCACCGAAAAGCTGATGGACGACCGCAAGATCGACACCATCAAGGAAGCCCTCAAGATGACCTCCGGGGTCACCTTCCTGGCGGCCGAAGGCGGCGAGGAAGACATCCGTCTGCGCGGCTTCCCCCTCAACACC
The DNA here is from genome assembly GCA_041917255.1 of Zoogloea sp. Taxonomy (GTDB): domain Bacteria; phylum Pseudomonadota; class Gammaproteobacteria; order Burkholderiales; family Rhodocyclaceae; genus Zoogloea. Next base: position 62,065 of record JAYRYA010000015.1, on the reverse strand, counting down.
ACCGGCGACATCTTCATCGACGGCATGCGCGACCCGGGCTTCTACGACCGCGACACCTTCAACATGGAACGCGTTGAGGTGCTGCGTGGCTCCGCGTCGATGCTGTTCGGGCGCGGCTCCACCGGCGGCGCGGTCAACCAGGTCAACAAGCAGGCCCGGTTGATGGACGAGAACCAGATCGACGTGACCGTGGGCAGCCACAACTATTACCGCGTGGTCGCCGACATCAACGTCAAGACCGACGACGATGCCGCGCTGCGCATCAACGCCATGCGCACCAAGGCCGACAACAACGGCGCCGGCACCAGCCTCGACAAGCAGGGCGTGGCCGCCGACTACCGCTGGGGCATCGGCGGGCGCGACGAGTTCGAGGTCGGCCTCTTCCGCCTCGAGAACAACAACGGCATCAACTACGGCCTGCCGTGGATTCGCAAGTACGCCGGCGCCCCGGTGTCCGAGACCACCATGCTGCCGGTGGACCCGAAGAACTACTACGGCATGGCCAGCGACCGCAACTACGGCACCGCCACCTACGGCACGCTGATGCACACCCACCGTTTTTCCCAGGACACCGAGCTCGTCACCAAGGTGCGCAAGGGCGACTTCACCCGCGACCAGCGCGCCAGCACCGTGCGTCTGGGCGCCGCCAGCCTCCAGCCGGGCGGCGTGGCCGCCACGCTCGACACCTTCAGCGACGCCACCGTGCTCACCCGCGGCTTCCAGCCCAAGATGCAGAGCTACGAAAACCTCCTCATGCAGAGCGATCTGACGAGCAAATTCGAAGCCTGGGGGATGAAGCACAACGCCCAGGCCGGCGTCGACTTCGCCTGGGAGAAGAAGCGCGTCTTCGGCGCCCGCACCGCGGCCCAGGGCGGCATCAACCTCACCAAGCCCAACACCACCGTCGGCACCCCCGACGACGGCGTGGGCGTACCCGAGAGCCTGCGCGTGCCGGGCAAGACCTCCGAGTTCGAAAGCTTCGCCGGCGGCATCTACGCCCAGGATCTGATCGAATTCATCCCCCACTGGAAGTTCCTCGCCGGCCTGCGCTACGACGCCATGTCGGGCCAGTTCGACCAGTTCAACCTCACCACCGGCGCCGTCACCCATTACCAGCAGGCCATCTACAAGCCCAGCCAGCGTGTGGGCCTGCTCTACCAGCCGAGCGAGCGCGAGTCTTACCACCTGTCGTACGCCACCTCCTTCAACACCTCGGGCGACACCTACTCCTACAGCGCCTCGACGGTGGACGTGCCGCCCGAGAAGGCCATCAACGTCGAACTGGGCGGCCGCGTCGAGAACGCCAGCCGCACCATGAGCACCCGCATGGCCCTGTTCCGTGGCGTCAAGCTCAACGAGCGCAACACCGACCCGCTGGTGCCCAGCATCATCACCCTGTCGGGCAAGCGCCACGCCACCGGCCTCGACATGGACGTGGCCGGCAAGATCACCCCGCGCTGGGAGATCTTCGCCTCCTACACCTGGATCTGGGACGCCGAGATCGACGTGAAGAGCCCCACCAACAACGACGAGCAGCAAGGCCAGCGCCCGTCGCTGATCCCCAAGCACCAGGGCACCCTGTGGAACAGCTATCAATTCACCGAGAAGCTGCGCGCCGGCGTGGGCGTCAATGCCCGCACCAAGCTCACCCCCAACCGCAACCCGGGCTTCTACTCAGAGGGCTATGTGACCTACGACGCGATGGCCGAGTATGAAGCCATCGCCGACAAGCTGATGCTCAAGGCCAACCTCAACAACATCACCAACAAGCTGTACGCCGACGCGTTCTACACCGGCCACTACGTACCCGGTTTCGGCCGCACCTTCTACCTCACCGCCAACCTCAAGTTCTGACGGCGCCGGCAGGGGCCGCGGGCCCCTGCCCCCTACTACCCGCTACTCCCCACCCCACGCCGATGCTCCTGCAGATTCCCGACCTCCTCACCGCCGACGAAGTCCGCGAAGCGCGCCGTCTGCTCGACGACGCCCCGTGGGCCGACGGACGGGAGAGCGCCGGCCCCCAGGCCCGCACAGTCAAGCTCAACCAACAGCTGCCCCACGACTGCGTGGCCGCCCGCAGCATCCGCGCCCTGGTGCTGGGCGCCATCGAGCGCAACCCGCTGGTGCTCACCGCCGCGCTGCCCAAGAAGATCTTCACCCCGCGGGTCAACCGCTACGGCGGCGACACGCCTTACTACGGCGAGCACGTGGATAACGCCATCCGCTTCACCGCCGAAGGGGCGCGGGTGCGCACCGACGTCTCGTGCACGGTGTTCCTGGCCGACCCCGACGAATACGACGGCGGCGAGCTGATGGTGCAGGACACCTACGGCAACCGGGGCGTCAAGCTCCCCGCCGGCCACGCGGTGCTCTACCCCGGCACGAGCGTGCACCAGGTCACTCCGGTGACGCGTGGGTACCGGCTGGCGTGTTTCCTGTGGATCGAGAGCATGGTGCGCAGCGACGAACAGCGCCGCCTGCTGTTCGACCTGGACATGGCCCTGATGCGCCTGCGCGAAGCTCATGGCGATACAGACGATGCCGTCTCCCTCACCGGCACGTATCACAACCTGCTGCGCATGTGGGCCGACACCTGAACCCGCCCCAGCCGGAAACTGCGTCCATGTCCGCACCGATCTCGCTCGACGACCACGAAGCCCTCGCCCGCACCGTGCTGGACGACAACGCCTGGGCCTACTTCGCCGGCGGTGCGGCCGACGAGCACTGCATGGCCGCCAACCGACAGGCCTGGAACGCCCTGCGCCTGCTGCCACGTGTGCTGCGCCACACCGCCGGCGGCCACACGCGGGTCGAACTCCTCGGGCGCAGCCTTGCCCACCCCATCCTCCTCGCCCCGGTGGCCTACCAGCGCATGGCCCACCCCGACGGCGAGCTTGCCACCGCCGTGGCCGCCTCAGCCCAGGAGGCCGGTTTCGTGCTCAGCACCCAGTCGAGCCTGCTCCTCGAAACCGTCGCCCGCGCCGTGCGCGACGACGCCGACCGCGGCCCGATGTGGATGCAGCTCTACCTCCAGCACGACGCCGGCTTCAACCGGGAGTTGATCCAGCGCGCCGAAGCGGCCGGCTACGAAGCCCTGGTGCTCACCGTCGACGCGCCCTGCCACGGCGCCCGCGACCGCGAACGCCGTGCCAATTTCCATCTGCCGCCAGGCATCTCGGCCGTCAACCTGACCACCCTGCCGCCGCGCCCCGGCATCACCCTGCAGCCTGGCCAGAGTGCCCTCTTCGACGATCTCCTCACCATCGCCCCCACCTGGGACGACATCGCGCGGTTGCAGACCCAGACCCGCCTGCCGGTGATCCTGAAGGGCATCCTCCACCCGGACGACGCCCTTCAGGCCGCGCGCCTGCAGGTGGGCGGCATCATCGTCTCCAATCACGGCGGGCGCACCCTCGACGCCGCCCCGCCCACCGCCGAAATGCTGCCGCGCATCGCCGACGCCCTCGCCGGCCAGCTGCCGATGCTGGTGGATGGCGGCATCCGCCGGGGCACCGACGTGCTCAAGGCGATGGCCCTGGGCGCCAGCGCGGTGCTGGTAGGCCGGCCTTACATCTTTGGCCTTGCCAACGCCGGCGCCCAGGGCGTCGCCCATGTGATCCGCCTGCTGCGGGACGAGCTGGAGATCGCCATGGCCCTGTGCGGCGTGACCACGCTGGATGCGCTGCGGCACGACCTCCTGATCTGAGGGCCCCGCGCGGGCAAGCCATCAAGAAAATGGGCCCGACTCCGGGCCCATTCCTGTTTCATCCAGCGTTGCTGGCAGATCACGCGCGCTGCCGCTGTGCTGGCGGTGGCGCACCACGCCCTGCGTCCCGCGTCACCACCGCACCGGATTGCAACCGGAAGCCAGCCACGATGTCCATCAGGCCCTGCGCCTGCTGCTCCAGGCTTTGCGCCGCCGCAGAGGCCTGTTCGACCAACGCGGCGTTGTGCTGGGTCACCTCCTCCATCTTGCTCACGGCCTGCGTCACCTGGCTGATCCCCGCGCTCTGCTCACCGCTCGCCTCACTGATCTCGGACACCAGTTGAGCGACCTGCCCGAACGCCGACACCACCTCTTCCATCGCGGCACCCGCTTCGTCCACCTGCGCGGCGCCCCCTTCGACCTTATCCACCGACACCGCGATCAGCGCCTTGATCTCCCGGGCGGCAACCGCACTGCGCTGGGCCAGCGCCCTGACCTCGTTGGCCACCACCGCAAAACCGCGCCCCTGCTCCCCGGCCCGCGCCGCCTCGACCGCCGCATTGAGGGCGAGGATGTTGGTCTGGAAAGCGATGCCGTCGATCACGCCGATGATCTCGGCGATCTTCCGGGAGCTATCGCGGATATCGGCCATCGTCGCCACCACCCGCTGCACCGCTTCACCGCCGTGCACCACGGCCTCGTTCGACTGACTGGCCAGTACGCTGGTGCGCTGGGCGTTGCTGGCGTTCTGCTGGACGGTGGCGTTGAGTTCTTCCATCGAACTGGCGGTTTCCTCAAGACTGCCGGCCTGCTGCTCGGTGCGCTGCGACAGATCAGAGTTTCCGACCGCGATTTCCTTGGCCGCACTGTTGATTGCCGTCGCGCTGCGCTGCAAGCCGCCGATCACCTCGCGCAGGCGTAGCACGGTGGTGTTTGTACTATCCCGCAGTTCGGCAAAAGCGCCCTGGAACTCCCCTTCGATCTGCCGCGTGAGATCACCCACCGCCAGGGCCTCCAGCACGCCAGCGACCTCGCCCAGCCCCCGGTCACTCACCGCCATCAGGCGGTTCAGGCCATCCACCATCTGGCGAAACTCGTGCTGGAAGGCGTCCGCGTCGCCGCGGGCATGGAAATCGCCGCTCGCCGCGGCATCCACCAGCGACTGAATCTGGCGATTGACCCGCAACAACGACGCCTTGACGCCATCCACCGCCGCGGTGATCTGCGCCTGATCGCCCGGCAGGCGATCCATATCCACCGTCAGATCGCCCACCGCGTAGTGTTCGACCACATCCACCACCCGTTGGCTGACGGCGATGTGGGCCTCGACCAGCGCGTTGGTCGAAGCGGCAATCTTCCCGTACACGCCGGGGAAGCGTGCGGCATCGATGCGATGCGCAATCATCCCGTTGCGGTGCTGCCTGGCGTTCTCGGCCTGGGCATCGGCAAAGCCACGGAAAGTCTCCACCATGCGCTGCATGGACAAGAGCAGCTGACCGGTCTCGTCGTTGCGGGTCACCTCGATCCGCTCGGGCAGATTGCCCTGCGCCATCGCCTGGCTGATCTCGACCGCCTGCACCAGCGGCCGGCTCACACTGCGGCCGATCAACCACGCGGCCAGCGCCCCGGCAACCACCATCGCGAGGGTCACCCCGCCCACCAGCTCAATCGTCTGCGCAACGCTTGCGTCGAACGCCTTCCGGGCGGTCCTGAAGTCGGCCGTTTCACGCTGCAGCAGCTGAGCAAAGCCACGCCCGATGGGTTTGTCGGCACCACTGATCGCCTTGTCGATCTCGCTGATGCTGGCGCTACCCGCGCGCATGTCCACCACCCGGACGATGACCTCGCGGTACTTCCGGCTGCCGGCGGAAATCTCGTCCAGCGCCCGCGCCGCGCCAGGCTCAACCGCCCCGACGCCGCGGTATTCTTCGACGATACGATCGATGGCATCCATGCTGGCCGCAAACTTGGTAGGGTAGTCGCCACCCCGCAGCACCGTATTCTTGAAGTAGTGGATGGCGTTGCCCAGCTCGACCTGACCACGATAGGCCAGCCGCTCCCGCGCCACGATCTGGCTTTCAAACTCGCCAAACTGCTGGCGTAGCTCGAAGAGGTTGTAGATCGCCACTGTCGCAACGAACAGCCCCAGCGCCAGAACAAATCCAAATCCAAATCCAGACGCTTGCCGATCGTCAATCGATTCATCCCATACACCTCTGCAGGTTCCAACGACCACGCCTCCCGCAGGCGACGTGAAACGGGACGGCCCATTCAAATGCACCGTCAGAGGGCGTATTTACGGTAGATAGGCAGAAAACTAAACCGCGCGGGGCAAACACCCGTCGGTTATCCTGCATCGACATCACCGACCGGATGACTATCATGGGACGCCCGTCCTGCCGGAATCGCCGTCCATGCTGCTCGATGTTCTACCCGCCCTTGCCGTGGGCGCCGGCCTGGGTTACTTCGGCGGACTGTTCGGAATCGGGGGCGGCATCATCGCGATTCCCCTCTTCGTGATCGGCTACGGCATGGCGCAGCCCATGGCCCAGGGCACCGCGCTGGTGCTGATGGTGCCCAACCTGCTGTTGGGCTGGTGGCGCTACAACCAGCGCCACCCGGTGCCAGCCCGCCAGGCGCTGACCATCGGGCTGATCTCGATGACCACCACCTGGGGCGTCGCCCACTTCGCCAACACCCTCGACCCGGCCATCCTCAAGGTCGTCTTCAGCGTCTTTCTGCTGGGCGTGGCGATGCGCATGCTCACCCGCCGGGCGGGTGCGCGCGATGCGCCACCCAGAATCCCGCCGCGTTATCTGCCCCTCGTCGGGCTGGTGGGCGGCAGCAGCATGGGCCTGCTCGGGGTGGGCGGCGGGCTGGTGGCGACGCCGATCTTCACGGGCCTCTTCGGCCAGAGGCAGACCGTCGCCCAGAGCCTCTCGCTGGCGCTGGTGGCGCCCAGCTCGATCGTGGCCCTCGCGGTGTATGGCGGTGCCGGTCAGGTGGATTGGCAGCTTGGCCTGCCCATGGCGGCAAGCGGGCTCCTCACCGTATCGGCGGGCGTCAGCCTGGCCCATCGCCTGCCGGAAAGGCAGATGCGCACGGCGTTTGCGGCGATGCTCCTGCTTACCGCGGTCTGGCTGCTGGTCAGCCCGCTGGTGATGGCCCGGCTTGGCTGAGCTTCGGATCAGGCAAACACTTCGCTCAGATCCACCGTAGCCCGCTGCCCCACGTAGCGACGCTGGGTACGGATCCAGCGCGCAGCCCGGGCCCGCCCCAGATCACGCAGATCGTGCAGGAAGGCGCGCGCGGCGTTCATCTTGCTGCCCTTTCCGGCCTCCAGCAGCTCTTCAGCCTCGATCAGGTGGAAGCGCAGGTTCATCAGCTTGCGCTCGAAGCGCCCCAGCGGCATCCAGCTGCGGCTCTCGTCAATGTAGCTGCGGGCATGGGCGATCATCCGCATCTCGCGCAGAAAGGTCGTCGAGAAGCCCAGCTCCATCGTTCGCGCCGAAATCTCGTCGGCGGACCGCGGCGGGTCGGGACGCTCCAGCGGATTGAGGATCACCAGCAGGATGTCGGGGGTGGAACACTCGTAGATCAGCGGGTAGATCCCCGGGTTGGCGGTGAACCCGCCATCCCAGTAAGCCTCGCCATCAATCTCCACCGCGTGGTGGATGGTGGGCAGACAGGCGGACGCCAGCACCGCCTCCTCGGTCAGCTCGTCGGTACGGAAGAGGCGCACCTTGCCCGTCTTCACCCGCGTGGCGGCGATGAACAGCTTGAGCGGGCAATCCCTGCGGATACGCTCGAAGTCGAACTGCTCGCGCACCACGTCGCGCAGGGGGTTGAGCTCGTAGGGGTTGAACTCGTAGGGCGAAAAAAGATGGGTCAGACCCAGCATCATGCTCATCGGCCCCGGCAGCGACCCCATGCCCGACGGGTTGAGGCTATGGAAAAGCTCCAGTTCCAACGGCGCACTGTCGGCCACCGCCTCCCAGAAGGCCGACAGGCTCTCCCGCGCGCCCTCCGCGCCACCCTGCGTCCAGCCCTGGGCCAGCGCGACTGCGTTCATCGCCCCGGCACTGGTACCGCTGATGCCTTCGAGGGGCAGGCCGTCTTCCAGCAAACGGTCGAGCACGCCCCAGGTGTAGGCGCCGTGGGCCCCACCGCCCTGCAAGGCCAGGCTCAGCCCCGGCACCTCGCCGCGCTCTCGCATCCACCATCGTTTCTTGAACATGGTCGAACTCCTTCAATCACCGTGCAGACATTGGGTTGTGCACTGCACCATACTCCAAGTATGGAGGAAGGAAAGTGACGAAAGTTCAAGTGATCGGCGACAGAGCGGGCGAAGATCACGGATTGACCGGCCTGCCCACCCCGCCCCCGGCGTTCTTCGCCAGCTGCACCGCGGCCACCAGGCGACGGGCGGCGAAGTCGTTGGCGGTGCGGCGGGCGGCGAGGTGGGTGGCCTGGGCGGTGACCACGTTGAGGTAGCTCACGGTACCGGCGCGGTACTGGTTCTCGGCGATGGTCTCGGCTTCGGCGGCGGCGGCGACGGCGGCGGCCTGCTCCGCCGCGGCGGCCTCCAGGTAGCGGGCGGCGGCGAGGTTGTCCTCGACCTCCTGGAACGCCACCAGCACGGTCTGGCGGTAGGTGGCGACGGCCTGCTCCCAGCTGGCCTGGGCCTGGCCGACCGCGGCTTTCTTGGCGCCGGCATCGAAGATCGTCGCGGCCAGCGTGGGGCCGAGGGACCAATAGCGGCTGGGGGCGGTGATGAGGTCGGCGATGTCGGAGCGGCGGAAACCCGCCGACGCGGTGAGCCCCAGCACCGGGAAGCGCGCGGCCTGGGCGGCACCGATGGCGGCGTTGGCGGCAGCGACGCGGCGCTCGGCGGCGGCGACGTCGGGCCGGCGTTCCAGCAGCGTGGAGGGCAGCGTGACCGGCACGATGGCCACAGGCAGCAGCCCCTCCACCGGGGCGATGGCGAAGTCCGCTGGGGCCTTGCCCACCAGCACCGCGATGGCGTGTTCAAACTGGCTGCGCGAGAGCGCCGCGTCCAGCGCCGAGGCGCGGGCGCTGCGGAGCGTGCTTTCGGCCTGGACCACGTCGGCCTTGCCCGCCACGCCGGCAGCGTAGCGGTTGCGGGTGAGCCTGAGAGAGCGTTCGTAGGCCACCACCGCCGCGTCGAGGAGCTGCTTCTGGCGATCCGCGGCGCGCAGCTGGAAGTAGCTCTGGGCGAGGCTGGCGTGGGCTGAGAGGCGCGCGGCGGCGAGGTCCGCATCGCTGGCGCTGGCGCGCAGGTCGGCGGCCTCGAGGTTACGGGCGATGCGGCCCCACACGTCGGCCTCCCAGCTGGCGGTGGCGCCCAGGTTGAAGCTGTTGCGGGGCGGCGCGCTGCCAGCCGCGTCGGTGGCCGCCGAGGTGGCCGAGCGGGTGGCACCGGCGGTGGCGTTGAGGGTCGGGAACCCGCTCGCCCGGGCCGCATCGGCCAGGGCCTGGGCCTGGCGGAACTGGGCTTCGGCGGCGCGCAGGTTCTGGTTGGAGACCTCCACCTGGGCCTGCAGCGCATCGAGCACCGGGTCGCCGAAGGCGGTCCACCAGGTGTCGCCGGCTGCAGGGCTCTGGGGCGCGGCGGGCTTCCAGTCGCCGGCTTCCTTGAAGGCGGCGGGGGTGTCGACGGTCGGGCGGACGTAGTCGGGGCCGATGGAACAGGCGGAAAGACACAGCGCCGCGACGAGGGTCATCCCCCGCAGGTCTGACCGGGGGCCTGGCTGGCGACGGAAGGGGATGCGGGGAATGCGCGGGCGTTTCATGTTCAGCGTGCTCCATCCAGCACCGGTTCGATCACGGCGCCAGTCTTGTATTGCTTCGTTCCGCGGGCAAACCGGGCCAGGGCCACGAAGACCACCGGCGTGGTGTACAGCGTGAGGATCTGGCTCAGGATCAGGCCGCCGACGATGGCGATGCCCAGGGGCTGGCGCAGCTCGGCGCCGTCGCCCGCGCCGATGGCCAGCGGGATCGCCCCGAACAGCGCGGCCAGGGTGGTCATCAGGATCGGCCGGAAGCGCAGCACGCAGGCGCGGTGGATGGCGTCGCGGGCGCTGGCGGCCTCGTCGTGCATGATCTCCAGGGCCACGTCGATCATCATGATGGCGTTCTTCTTGACGATGCCGATGAGCAGGATCACCCCGATCATCGCGATCAGGCTGAACTCCATGTCCACCGCCATCAGCGCCAGGAGCGCCCCCACGCCGGCCGAGGGCAGGGTGGACAGGATGGTGATCGGATGGATCAGGCTCTCGTAGAGGATGCCCAGCACGATGTAGATCGTCACCAGCGCGGCGAGGATCAGCAGCGGCTGGGTGCTCATGGATTTCTGGAAGGCGCCGGCCGAACCCTCGAAGCTGGTGCGGATGCCCACCGGCACGCCGATCCTGGCCAGCGCGTCGTTGATCGCCACGGTGGCGGTGCCGATGGATCCGCCCTCGGGCAGCCCGAAGCTGATCGTCGAGGCGGCCGAGCCGCCCTGGTGATTGACTGACAGGGGCGCCAGCGTGGTCTCGAAGCGGGCGATGGCCGACAGGGGCACCAGCCCGCCGGTGGGCGACACCAGCGTGAGCTGGGCGAGGGAATCCGGCCCCTGCAGGTAGCTCGGCATGGCCTCCATCACCACCCGATACTGGTTGAGCGGGTTGTAGATGGTGGACACCTGACGCTGGCCATAGGCGTTGTTGAGGGCCGTGGTGACGGCGCGCATGGTCAGCCCCTGGCGGGCCACGGCGTCCCGGTCGATCACCACGCTGGTCTGCGGGCCGGCGTCCTGCTGGTCGGTGGAGACATCCACGATCTCGTCGAGCCGGCTCATGGCGTTGCGGATGCGTGGCTCCCACAGGCGCAGCTCGTCCAGGCTGTCGGACTGCAGGGTGAATTGGTAGGCCGAGTTGCTGGAGCGTCCGCCGATCCGGATGTCCTGCACCGGGCTCAGGTACAGGTTGGCGCCGGGCACATGGGCGAGCTTCTTGCGGAGTCGCCCGACGATGGCGTCGGCGCTCTCCTTGCGCTCGCCGATGGGCTTGAGGGTGATGAACATCGACCCGTAGTTGCGCTGGCTGCCGCCGGTGAAGCCGGTGACGGTATCCACCGCGGGATCGGCGCCGACGATGGCGAGGAAGCTGTCCATCTTGGCCTTCATGGCCTGGAAGGAGATCGCCTGATCGGCCTCGACGAAGCCCCGCAGGCGGCCCGTGTCCTGCTGCGGGAAGAAGCCCTTCGGGATGGTGTTGTAGAGGTAAACATTGAAACCGATGGTGGCCGCCAGCACCAGCAGCACCGGCCAACGATGATCCAGCGCCCAGCCCAGGCTGCGCCGGTAGCCGGCCACCAGCGCATCGAGGGCGCCGCCGGCGAGGCGGTCGAAGCGGCTGCGTGGCGCGCCGTCTGCCGGGCGCGGGCGCAGCAGGCGGGCGCACATCATCGGCGTGGCGGTGAGCGACACCACCATCGACACCAGGATCGCCGCCGACAGCGTCACCGCGAACTCCCGGAACAGCCGCCCCACCAGCCCGCCCATGGCGAGGATGGGGATGAAGGCGGCGATCAGCGACAGGCTCATGGACACCACGGTAAAGCCGATCTCCCGCGCCCCTTTGAGCGCGGCGCGGCGCGGCGACATGCCCTCGTCCACGTGGCGGGCGATGTTCTCCAGCACCACGATGGCGTCGTCCACCACGAAGCCGGTGGCGATGGTGAGCGCCATCAGCGACAGGTTGTCGAGGCTGTAGCCGGCCAGGTACATCACCGCAAAGGTGCCCACCAGCGACACCGGCACCACCACGCTGGGGATCAGCGTGGCGCGAGCGCTCCTCAGGAACAGGAAGACCACCATCACCACCAGCGCCACCGAGATCATCAGGGTGCGCTCCACCTCCTTCAGCGAACCGCGGATGGTGGGCGTGCGGTCCATCACCACGGTCAGGTCGATGGCCGGCGAGATGCTGGCCGACAGGCGCGGCAGCAGTTCATTGACCCGATCCACCGTCTCGATGATGTTGGCGCCGGGCTGGCGGTTGATCATCAAGAGCACCGCCGGGCGCCCATTGGCGTACCCGTAGTTGCGGTCGTTCTCGACCCCGTCGCGCACCCGCGCCACATCGGCGAGGCGCACCGCGGCGCCGTTCTTCCACGAAACGATGAGGGGCTTGTAGTCGTCGGCGGTACGGGCCTGATCGTTGGCACCCACCTGCCAGGCGTGGGCGTCGTCCTCCAGCACGCCCTTGGGCCGGTTGGCGTTGGCGCCGACGATGGCAGTGCGCACGTCATCCAGGTTGATCCCGTTGCCGGCAAGGCGATCCGGGTCCAGCTCGACACGCACCGCCGGCAGCGAGCTGCCACCGATGCTCACCTGCCCCACCCCCTCCACCTGCGCCAGGCGCTGGGCGAGCACGGTGGAGGCCGCATCGTAGAGCTGCCCTTGGGACATCGTGGCCGAGGTGAGCGCCAGGATCATGATCGGCGTGTCGGCCGGGTTCACCTTGCGATAGGTGGGGTTGCCGGGCAGGCTGGTGGGCAGCTGGCTGCGCGCCGCGTTGATGGCCGCCTGCACCTCGCGGGCGGCGCCGTCGATGCTGCGGGAGAGGTCGAACTGCAGCGTCACCCGGGTGGAGCCGAGGGTGCTGGTGGAGGTCATCTCGGTGACCCCGGCGATCTGCCCGAGGATGCGCTCCAGCGGCCCGGCCACCGTCGACGCCATCACCTCCGGGCTCGCGCCGGGCAGGCTGGCAGAGACGGAGATGGTGGGGTATTCCACCTGCGGCAGCGGCGCCACCGGCAGCAGCCGGAACGCAATCGCCCCCGCCAGGGCGATGGCGAGGGTGAGGAGCGTGGTGGCGACGGGGCGGAAGATGAAGAGGCGGGAGAGGTTCATGGGGTGGCGCCCCCTCTTTTCCCCCAGGTGAGGAATGGACCGCGCCCTCCCCTGACCGACTCACACATCGGCCGCCCCTGTAGGGGCGACTTCAGTCGCCCAACGTGGGCTCGACGGGTGACGCCGGTCAATTCGTTCCGAGCGTTCGATAAGCAGGGATTGGCCGGGGAATTCGCCCCCGGCGGGCGACCATTGCGATCGAACGCGCCGAGAGCATCTGCTTTTCTCCCCCCGTTCAATCCTGACCACAGCCCCAGCCCGGGCTCGGTGATTCCGGAAAGCCCGTCTGAGCCGCCGAGCAGCGGAGAAGTGGGCGGGGAAGTCCGGCGCGGCTGTCTGAGCCGGCGCAGCCGGCGAGTTCCGCGCCGGCCGCCCACTTCGAGCAGCGCAGGGGAGTCATTCGCGCAGCGAATGACCGGTGAAGCCGGGTCGCCTTCTTTGCTTCCTTTCTTGGCGACGCAAGAAAGGAAGTCGCCCGCCGGGGCGAGTCCCGGCCAACGAGAGGTCATCGACCGCGCCACACAACAGACGCCTGACCACGGATTCACCCCGCGTCGGGCGACTGAAGTCGCCCCTACAGGGCGTGGCCCTCCGCTCACGCTGCGCCCTCCCCCTTCACCCGCCGCGCGAGGCGGTCGAAGGCCAGATAGATCACCGGCGTGGTGAACAGCGTCAGCACCTGGCTCACCAGCAGCCCGCCGACCAGGGTGATGCCCAGGGGCTGGCGCAGTTCGGAGCCGACGCCACTCCCCAGCATCAGCGGCAGCGCGCCCAGGAGCGCCGCGAGGGTGGTCATCAGGATCGGGCGGAAGCGCAGCAGGCAGGCCTGGAAGATCGCCTCGCGGGGGCCCAGGCCGCTGCTGCGCTGCGCATCCAGCGCGAAGTCGATCATCATGATCGCGTTCTTCTTGACGATGCCGATCAGGAGCACGATGCCGATGATGCCCACGATGCCCAGCTCGGTGCGGGCCACCAGCAGGGCCAGCAAGGCGCCCACGCCGGCGGAGGGCAGCGTGGACAGGATGGTCACCGGGTGGATGTAGCTCTCATAGAGCACGCCCAGCACGATGTACATGGTGACCACCGCGGCGAGGATCAGCAGCAGCGTGCTGGTGAGGGACGACTGGAAGGCCAGCGCGGCGCCCTGGAAGTAGGTCTCGATGCTCACCGGCATGCCCAGCTCGGCTTCGGCGGCGCGGATCGCGTCCACCGCGTCGCCCAGCGCGGCGCCGGGGGCAAGGTTGAAGGACAGCGTGGCCGCCGGGAACTGCCCCAGGTGATTCACCGCCAGGCTGGCCGGGCGCTCGCTCACCTTGACCACCGACGACAGGGGGACCTGGGCGCCGCCGGTGCCGGCCACGTAGAGCTTGGCGATGGCATCCGGCGTGCCGCGGAACTCGGGCTTCACTTCCAGCACCACCCGGTATTGGGTGGTCTGGGTGAAGATGGTCGAGATCAGCCGCTGGCCGTAGGCGTTGTAGAGGGCGGCGTCGATGGCGGCGGTGCTCACCCCCAGCCGCGCGGCGCTGGCCCGGTCGATCTCGATCCACGCTTGCAGGCCCTTGTCCTGCAGATCCGAGGCCACGTCGGCGAGCTGGGGCAGGCCGCGCATGCGCTCGAGCAGCTTCGGCACCCATTCGGAGAGCAGCGCGGCGTCCGGCGCCATCATCGAGAACTGATACTGGGTGCGGCTTACCCGGTCTTCGATGGACAGATCCTGCACCGGCTGCATGTAGAGGGTGATGCCAGCGACCTTCTGCAGCTCGGGCTGCAGGCGACGGATCACTTCCGCCGCGCTGGCGCCACGCTCGGCCTTGGGCTTGAGGCTGATGAGCATGCGGCCGCTGTTCAGCGTCGCATTGGTGCCGTCCACGCCGATGAAGGATGACAGCCCGGCCACCGCCGGGTCTTTCAGCACCACCTCGGCCACCGCCTGCTGGCGCTCGGACATGGCGCCGAAGGAGATCGACTGGTCGGCCTCGGTGATGCCCTGGATCGCGCCGGTGTCCTGCACCGGAAAGAAACCCTTGGGCACGAAGACATACAGCAGCACGGTGAGCGCCAGGGTGCCCAGCGCCACCAGCAGGGTGAGTCCCTGCCGCGCCAGCACCCATTCGAGCATCACCCCGTAGCGGGCGATCACCCGGTCGAAGAAGTCGCCCATCGTTTTGTAGAACCAGCCCTGCTGGCCCTCGGGCACGTGCTTGAGGAGCCGCGCGCACATCATCGGCGTGAGGGTGAGGGACACCACCGCCGAGATGAGGATGGCGATGGCCATGGTAATGGCGAACTCCCGGAACAGCCGCCCCACCACGTCGGCCATGAAGAGCAGCGGAATCAGCACCGCGATCAGCGAGAAGGTGAGCGAGATGATGGTGAAGCCGATCTGCTTCGCGCCCTTCAGCGCCGCCTCCATCGGCGATTCGCCCTCCTCCACGTAGCGGGCGATGTTCTCGATCATCACGATGGCGTCGTCCACCACGAAGCCGGTGGAGATGGTGAGCGCCATCAGGGTGAGGTTGTTGAGGCTGAAGCCGGCCAGGTACATCACCCCGAAGGTGCCGACGATGGACAGGGGCACCGCCACGCTGGGGATGATGGTGGCCGGCACGCTGCGCAGGAACAGGAAGATCACCATCACCACCAGCGCCACCGCCAGCACCAGCTCGATCTGCACGTCGTGCACCGAGGCGCGGATGGTGGTGGTGCGGTCGTTGATGACCCGCACGTCCAGCGACGCGGGCAGGCTGGCGGTCATCTGCGGGAGCAGCGCCGTCACCTTGTCGGCCACCTCGATCACGTTGGCGCCGGGCTGACGCTGGACGTTGATGATTACCGCGTCCTGACGGTCGGCCCAGGCGGCGAGGCGCAGGTTCTCGGCGCCATCCACCAGCGTGGCCACGTCGGAAAGGCGGATGGGGTTGCCGTTCTTGTAGGCGACGATGAGCTTGGCGTATTCATCCGCCGAACGCAGCTGGTCGTTGGCGTCGATGGTCGAGGCACGCTGGGGGCCGTCGAAGCTGCCCTTGGCCTGGGTGACGTTGGCGTTGGCGATGGCCGTGCGGATGTCCTCCAGCCCCAGCCCATAGGCCGCGGCGGCGGTGGGATTGACCTGCACCCGCACCGCCGGGCGGCGCCCACCGGCAATGCTCACCAGGCCCACGCCGGGCACCTGGGCGATCTTCTGGGCGAGGCGACTTTCCACCAGATCGTGGATGCGGGTGATCGGCAGACTGGGCGAACTCACCGCCAGGGTGAGGATGGGCGCGTCGGCCGGATTGACCTTGCTGTAGGTGGGCGGCGCGGGCAGGTCGGTGGGCAGCAGGTTGGACGCGGCGTTGATCGCCGCCTGCACCTGCTGCTCGGCCACGTCCAGCCCCATCGAAAGAGTGAAGCGCAGGGTGATGACCGACGCCCCGCCCGAGCTGGTGGACGTCATCTCGTCCAGCCCCGGCATCTGGCCGAACTGGCGCTCCAGCGGCGCGGTGATGGCCGAGGTCATCACATCGGGGCTGGCGCCGGGGTACAGCGTCTTGACCTGGATGGTGGGGTAATCGACCTCGGGCAGCGCCGAGATCGGCAGCAGCCGGTAGGCCACGAGGCCCGCCAGCAGGATCGCCACCATCAGCAGCGACGTGGCCACCGGGCGAAGGATGAAGAGGCGGGAGGGATTCATGCTGCGCGCCCCCGGTCGGCACGGCGGGCGATGCGGCTCGCCCTCACAGACTGGTGACCCATCCGCTCAATGCCCCGGCCGGCCGCCGCCATTGCCACGCTTCTTCTCGCGTCCCGGCGCATCCGCCGCCTTCGGGTCGATGGCCTCCACCATCGCGCCATCCTTCAGCTTGTCGAGGCCATCCACCACCACCTTGTCGCCGGCAGCGAGGCCGTCCTCGACCACCGCCACCCCGGCATCCGTGGCGCCGAGCTTCACCGGCACCGCGGCCACCTTGCCACCCTCGCCCAGGCGATACACGAAGCGCCCCTTGGCCCCCTGCTGGAGCGCGGCGGTGGGCACCGCCACCACGCCGGTAAGGGTGTCGAGCAGCAGTCGCACATTGACGAACTGGTTGGGGAACAGGCTGCCGTCCTTGTTGGCGAACTCGGCCTTCAGCTTGACGGTGCCGGTGGTGGTGTCGATGAGGCTGTCCACCGCCAGCAGCCGGCCTTCGGCGAGGCGCTGCTTCATGTCCCGGTCCCAGGCCTCGACCCCCAGCCCGGCGCCGGACTTCACCCGCGCCATGATGGCCGGCAGGCGGTCCTCCGGCACCGCGAAGACGGCGGTGATCGGCGTGACCTGGGCGATGGTGACGAGCCCGGTGCTGTCCGACGCCTTGACGATGTTGCCCGGATCGACGGTGCGCAGGCCCGCACGGCCGGCAATCGGCGCCTTGATGGTGGTGTAGGAGAGCTGCAGCTCGGCGCTCCTCAGCGCGGCCTCGTCGGCCTGCACGGTGCCCTGGTACTGGCGCACCAGCGCCTCCTGGGTGTCCACTTGCTGTTTGGCGATGGAATCCTGGGCCAGCAGGCCGCGGTAGCGCTCGAGGTCGATCCTGGCGTTCTTGAGCAGCGCGGCGTCCCGGGCGAGGGCGCCGCGGGCCTGCTCCAGCGTGGCCTTGAAGGGTTCCGGGTCGATCAGGGCGAGCACCTCGCCGGCCTTCACCGGCTGGCCTTCGGTAAATTTCACCGCCAGCAGCGGGCCATCCACCCGCGCGCGCACCACCACCTGGTTGCGCGGCACCACACTGCCCAGCGCCGGCACCACCACGCGCACGTCGCGGGTGGCGATGGTCTCCAGCGTCACCGGAATCGGCCGGTCGCCCCGTCCGCCAGGGCCACCCGGCCCGCCGCGACGCCCTTCCGCCGGCTTGCCGCCGCCCTCAGCGTCCGACCCGGACCGGTGCGTGGCATACCACCCGCCCGCGGCCATCAGGGCCAACCCCACGAGGTAGGGCCAGAGGCGACGTTTCTTGGAAGGCGATGCGGGGAGAGGGGACGGAGACGAAGCGTTTGACGAGCTGGACATGGAGACTTTTCCGGAACGCGCCCGGACAAAAACAGCCGGGAAGATACCCGGCAACGGGCCGGATACGAGCAGCGGCCTATGCTACACGATGCGATTGTTAAGCGTCGTCAAGGGTGGGCGTGGGTCGTGGCAGACCTCATTCCGCTTGCAGCGTTCCCGTGACGACGGTGTGAACGCCGGGGGCCCGCAGGCGGAGCTGCATGTGCAGGACCGCGCCGGGGGCAAGGCCGGTGATGCGCGCCCGGTCGGCTGGCGGAACCAGCGCGCTGAGCACCGTCCCTGCCGACGCGTCGATCAGGCTCGGCAGATCGCCGGCCGCAGCAGCATGGACCACTTCCAGGTTCAGGCGCTGCCAGCCTGGCCGGGCCAGGTCTTCGGCGGCATCAAGCAGGCGCGCTTTCAGCTGGGTGGCGTTTTCGATGACTTCCACGACGGCTCCCTCCGGAAAGGTGGATCACCAGCGCCTCGGCCACCGCTTCGGCCGATTCGCGGTCGAAACAACTATACGCCGGAGACGGATTGACCTCGAAGCACACGAACTGCCCGTCGGGCTGACGCTTCAGGTCGATGCCCGCGAGTTCCAGCCCCATCCCCGCCGCCAGCGCCACGCAGCGCCGGGCCACGTCGGCCGGGAGGCTGTCGGGGTGCATCTCGGCACTCGTCCCCTCGCGGCTGGCGTAGCGGTAGTCGGTGGCATCCGAATCGACCCGCGTACAGAACACGCCTTCGCCTACCACATGCACCCGGTAGTTCACGCCGGGCACGAAGGCCTGGAAGAGCGTCGGCAGCGCGCGGATGCGCTCCAGCGTCGCATCGTGGGCGTCGTCCAGCCGGGTGACGATGGAGCGCACGCCGCTGGCCGACTTGAACACCACCTCGCCATGGAGGCGGCGAAAGGCCCGCACGGTCTCCGGGTCGTTGGTGACGATGGACGGCGGCACCGCGAAGCCCGCGTCGCGGATCAGCCGCGCCTGCCAGGGCTTGGATGCGTTCGACATGCCTGCGGCCATCCGGTTGGCCACGCGGATCGGCGCGGCCTCCAGCCAGGCGTTGAGGGCATCGACCAGGTAATGATGATGCATCACCCCGTGCGGGTCGGCGGGCGCGTCGCGGAGCAGGCTGGCGGGCACGAGCCGGGAATAGGCGCCGCCGCAGCGGGCCAGGTCCAGCTCGGACGCCCCATCCCACCAGCGGGCAAACAGCTGACCGCCCCGCACGCCCGCCTCGATGTCCTGCCCGGCGAGGCTGCGCTGGTCGATCACCCGGCAGTCGATGCCGAGGCGGCCGGCCGCCTCGATGGCCATCGCCAGTGGCGATTCGCTGGCCACGCCGCACACCAGCACCGGCCCGCTCACAGCGCCGCCTCCAGCCAGTCGATGCAGGCCTCGGCCACGACCTCGTCGTCAAACGACGGCCGGGGCTCCACTTCCCACAGCACGTCGCCGGCAAAGCCCAGCGCCGCGTAGCCCAGCCCCAGCGCCGCCACGAAGGCCACGCAGCGGGCCGCCAGTGCCGTGTCCGCCAGCCCGACACAGCGGGGGCCGAACACCCACGCCCAGGTCAGCACCCCGGCCTCAGGGCCAGGCCGATACCAGCCTGCCACGTCGCTGCCTTTGGGAAAGCCGGCACCTACCCGTTCGAGCCCGCCACACGCGCCACCGCGCACCGACGACGCCACCACGAAATCCCCCGCCGACAGCCCGTGGGCCGCAGCCACCGCGTGCCAGCCCAGCGGATGCAGCGACGCCGCCCAGGCGTTCTCGCCTGCCGGCAGGTTGGCCACCGGCGCCGCCAACCCGTGCAGCCAGCTGGCAAGGAGCGCCGAGAATTCTGCGGCAGCGTAGTCCCGGTCCTCAGGGGTGGCGTGGGCGAAAGCCGGCGGCAGCGCGGCATCGAGACGATGCAGCACCACGCCGATCCGGCTGTCGTCAAGGCAGCGCCCGTCCGGCAGCTCAATCGTCGTGCCATCCCGCTCCGGCACGTGAAGCCAGCGGGCCACCGACAGCTCGGCCAGCCCCGCTGACACCACCCGATGCCCCCGCGCAGCAAGCCCGGCGCCCACGACGTGGGCTGACACGTCATGGGCGCCGGCCAGGATCAGGGCTACCCGGTCAAACGGGGACATGCGCCGGCCACCTTACTCGGCCGGCCGGTCCAGCAGGCGCTTGCTGCTGCCCGAGGTAGGGTCGTCCTCGTTGTCCTCCTCGGAATACGCACTACCCGAGAGATCCGGCCGCAGCTCCCGCGAGATGAAGGGCTGCGGCGCCTGACCGGCCATCAGCAGGGCTTCCAGCTGGGCGATGCGCGCTTCCAGCGAGCCAAAATCGGCAGACCGGGCACCGAGCCCCGGTTTCTCGGCGAGCTTGCCCTCCACCAGCTTCTCGGAGGTGCCCTTGTCGAAGGCCGCCGACTTGTCGATCACCGGCTTGTCTGGGCCCTTCTCGATCTTCTTCTCGACCAGCTTTTCGCTCGCCGCTGTCTTGTCCAGCGCCACGCTCTTGTCGATGGCCACTTCCTTCTTCGGTTTCACGACGGTGCACTTCACCCGCAGGTTGGCACTCATCACCGGTGCCGAGGCGCCGATGCCGGTCACCGCCACACAGGTGTTGGCGCCTGCGTAGCTCTTGGAGCTGGGGTTGGAGGTGTTGTTGAAGGTGGTATTGCCCGACGTGCCCGGGAAGGGATCGCCGCCATCACCCCGGTTGTGGTCCAGTTCCATGTCGCGCAGGCCGTCGGCCTGCATCAGCGCCACCTTGTAATGGGCCTCGTTGGTGTTGCTGGACACGCTGTCGTCCACGTGCCAGATCAGCAGCCCGCCCGCCGGCAGCGACGCGTCGAAGCCGGATTTCTGGCGGTTCTCGACGAGGAAGTATTCGCTGCTTGCCGCGCCGCCCTTCCACATCCGGTACACAACGCCGGAATCCTTCACGTCGGCGATGTTCTTGCTGCCGTTGCTCGTCACATTGACCACACTCGCCCAGCCCTGGTTGGCCTTGCACCAGGCCGACGGATGCACCGGCGTGTTACCGCCGCCGCCCCAACTCCCGCCCGCCATCAGGCACCAGTTGCCGATGCCTTCCGAGGTGTAGTCGGTGTCGTACAGATCCGGGAAACCGAACAGCAGGTGGCCCAGCTCGTGGCAGCACACGCCGATCTTCGAATCCTCGGGCACCGTCAGGTAGGCATACACCTTGGTGCCATCGACGCTCATGGCGCCACCATCCAGCGTCCATTTGTGCGACCAGATGTCGCCGGACTTGCCGGTCACCTCGGCACCTGCGCCGGCATGGACGACGATGAAGGCATCCACGTAGCCGTTGCCATCGTTGTCATACAGCCCGAAATTGACGCTGGCGTTGGCCGCCAGCACCGCATCCTTCGCCATCGTTCGGGCGTTGGGCAGGGTCGGCCCGGTGCCTGACGCGCCGTGGGCATACTGGGCGAGGGTCTTCGGCATGCGGAACGGCCCGACCACCTGCCCCTGGATGTTCACCAGGCCACGGGTCACATCGGTGAAGTACTCCCGCACGCTCTTGGTGGGGATCGCACCGGTCGAGAAGAACAGCTTGTCGAAGTGGGCGACCGTCTGGGCCATCGGCTTGTCCGTGAAATCCACCAGCACCACGATCACCCGCACCACGCCGCGCAGCGGTGCCCGCTCGGCAGCCGCACCGCGGATGCGGCTCGGCGCCGAACCCAGTGGAAACTCTTCCGGCGGGATGATCAGGCCATCGTTGAAGCCGTCCGAACGGGGCTCGGATGCCCGCAGCTGGAACGAGGCCATGAAATCCTTGGCCTTGCTGCGCATCGCGGTCAGCTCCTTCTTCAGCTTGTCGGCCAGATCCGGGCACGGCGCCACCATGCAGCGCTCCCCATCCTCGCTCTTCGCAGCCTGTTGGTAGATGTGCCGAACGTCCCCCGTAAGGGACACATGACGATATTCGCGCATGACATCACCCTCCTTCACGAACCCGCGCGCCAGCCGGGCACTGCAGGCCCTCTGATTGATCGGATCGACACGGAGACGAATGACGGAAGATGCCCAGGACGGGCCAGGAAGAAACAGGTCAACGGACTTCAAAGCTTGCTGAACGCGTCTCCGTGCTATGAGGTTAGGTTACAGCCCTCTCCACGGCAAGGACGACTTGCACCTCGTGACGCTCGCCCCTTGCCGCACCGACGGCATAGATTCCCGTCATTTCCAGCGCAACCTGAAGGTCATGATCACCCTTGCCGTCGTTCTCCTCACATCCCTCCCGATGCTCATCCTTATGGGTGCAGTCTTTCTCCAGTTGTGGTGGCTCGAGCGGAGCCCGAGACGCGATCCGCTGACCTCCGAACTGCGCCACCTCCCGGGCGCCAGCACCCAGGCCCGGCGTGAAGAAGGCATTGAGGACGTCGTCACCAAGATGGCCTGGATTGCGATGATCGGCTGGATACTGAGCGTCGTGATGCTTCAGCGCCTGGTGCCGGAGACCGGGTGGATCTGGAAAACCATGGACACGATCAACCTGATCGTGGGCCTGTCTGCCACAGTGGTCCTCACCTGGCGCATTGTCCGCAAGGTGCCCGACCTGCGCGGCATGAAACAGGGTGTCCGCGCGGAGCAGGCTAGCGCGCAGGAACTCTCCGAGGTGCTTGCCGGCAACAACCGCATCGTCCACGACATCGGCGCGAAGGACTTCAACATCGATCACGTGGTGATCACACCGGCTGGCATCTTTGCCGTCGAGACCAAGTCGCGCCTCAAACCGCCTTCGGGCAGCGGCACCGATGCGGTGAAAGTCGCATACGACGGCACCGCCCTGAGCTTTCCCGGCTGGGTCGAGACCGCACCCATCGAACAGGCCCGGCGACAGGCCGACTGGCTCTCCCGCCACCTGAAAGCCGCCACGGGCGAAACATTCCCGGTGTTTCCGGTGCTGGCATTGCCGGGCTGGTACGTGGAGAACACGGCGCGCATCACCGACAACATGGTTCGCGTGATCAACCCCAAGAACTCCGCCTGGCTTTTCGTCAAGCGGCCGCGGATCCTCGAAGACGCTGCCGTGCAACGGGCAATCTTCTGCATCGAGAAGCTGGCGACCCAAGCTTCTGCACGTGGATGACCGCGCGACCATGGCCCCAGCACAAATCCAGGCTGGGCTAAGATTCGTTCCGGGTGGGTCTTGTGTCGGCACATCGTCTTGCCCGGCAGGCCATCCGCTCAGGAGAACACACATGCACATCTTCACGAATCGCATCGCACTGACCGCCGCCGGTCTTCTGATCGGCACCCTCGCCTGGGCACAACCCGGGCCGGGGATGGGTGGAGGCGCCCGGTCGGGCCCGTGTGCAACAGGGGCGCAAGACACGCCACCCACCACCTGTCAGTGGCGGGCAAACCGACGCAACACGCCAGGATTGGCGCTGATGACGCCCGACGAACGTCGGGCCCACCGGGATCGGATGCGCGGCATGCAGTCGCGGGAGGAATGCCTGGCCTACCTCACCGAACACCACGCAGAGATGGCCGAACGGGCCAAGGCCAAGGGCCAGACCCTGCCCGAACCGCGCAGCCGGCTGTGCGAGCGCTTCCCGTCGGCCCACTGAACCCGCTGAGCCCACCAACGCTGCCCGGACGCCATTGCCTGATCACACCCTCGACGATGTCCGGGCGGCTTTCCTTGCCGCCGGGCAAACCTTGCCCAACGTGCGCCGGGATTTTCCCGAATGGCATCTGGGCCGCCCCCATTACGCCCTGTGGGCGGTGGATGTGGATCTGCCCGAGGTGCGCCATGCGGTTGCGGGGGCCGAGGCCCATCTGGGCGGGCTTCTGCTCGACGGCTATCGCCGCCAGCCCCACATCACGCTGGCCCTGTGCGGCTTCCCAACGACTGCCCCGCAGCAGCCCGATGACTACAGCCCCGCTCACCTGGCAGCCCAGCTTGCGGCACTGACCGCCGGCTCGCCGGCGCCTTTTGATCTGACCATCGGCGGGCTGGCGAGCTTCAGCTCGGCGCCCTACCTGTCGGTGGCCGACCCTGCCGGCGGCATCCACCACCTACGCTGCGCCCTGGCCGGCGACCACGACGAGCCCGGTGGACGCTATACGCCCCATGTCACCGTAGGCCTTTATGCCGGCGCCTGGCCCACCGCCCCCATCCAGCTGCGGCTCGATGCCTTTGGCGCGCCCGCCCTGACGTGCCGTGTCGAGCGCATCTGCCTGACGTGCTACGCGGCACCGGAGATCGGTGGTTCGCTCACCACCCTGGCGAGCTTCGACCTTGCCCGGCGTCAGCTCGACTGGCACCAGCGCCCCGCCGGCTGGCCGGATATCGACTGAAATCCGCCAGGCTACTGTAAGAATCCGGTGCCAGCTCCGACCAATTCGACATGCACATCCGCATGTCACCCGGAGCCCGCCATGAATCGCCTCACCCCGACCCCTCGTCTTGTCACCGCCCTGGCCTGCCTGCTGGCACCGCTGGCCGCCCACGCGCTGGATGTCCAGCCCTACTCCGCCGAAGCCCTCGCCGCCGCTCAGTCGGCCGGCAAGCCAGTCGCCCTGCACTTCCACGCCCCGTGGTGCCCCACCTGCCGCGCCCAGGCCAAGGTCTTCGACAGCCTCAAGCCCGATGCCAGCCTGCCCCTCCCACTGCTTGTTGCAGATTACGACAGCGAGCGCGCCCTCCGGCAAAAGCTCGGCGTGCGAACCCAATCCACCCTGATCGTCTGGCGAGGCACCGCCGAAACGGCGCGCCTGGCCGGCGAGACCGACGCCGACCGACTACGTGCAGCGCTGCGCTCAGCGCTTTCGCCTGCCAAATGAGGGCACGATCATGGATGCCGCCCTTTCCCTGCCCCAGCTCGGCCTCAGCCTCGTCGCCGGCAGCTTGACGACCCTCTCCCCCTGCGTTTTCCCGGTGCTGCCGCTGGTGGTCGGCGGTGCGATGCAGTCCAACCGGCTGGCACCACTGGCGATGGGTGCCGGCATGGCGGCATCGTTCGCCGGAATCGGCCTGCTGGTCGGCGCCCTCGGGCCGGCGTTGGGCATCGATCCGGACAGCGTGCGAACCGTTGGCGCCGTGCTGCTCCTCGCCTTTGCACTGGTGATGCTGGTGCCCGCCCTGGGTGCGCGTTTCAGCCGGCTGCTGCTGCCTGTCGCCTCGTCGGCCAATGCGGCGTCGAGCCGGCTCGACGGCGGTTCTCTGGGCAGCGCGCTGCTGCTCGGCGGGGTGCTCGGGCTGGTGTGGAGCCCGTGCTCAGGCCCGCTGCTCGCATCGGCGCTGACACTGGTCGCAAGTGAGGGCGGCGCAGGCCGGGGAGCGCTGATACTCGGGATCTTTGGCCTCGGCGCCGCCATTCCGCTCGTCGCCGTCGCCTACGCTTCGCGCGCAAGCCTGACGCGCGTGCGAGGGTGGGTCCTCACACAGGGCGACAGCATGAAGAAGATGTTTGGCGTGCTGATCGGCCTGGCCGGCATCGCCATCCTGACCGGCGCCGACAAATGGCTGGAAGCACGGGTGATCGACGTGTTACCGGAAGGCTGGCTTCGTCTCACCACGCTGTTCTGATCCCGCCGGGTCGCGTCGGCGGCGGGCACTGGCCTACAATGGCCGATTGCCCAGTGCTTCAGATCAGGACTTCGCGATGACCCGAATCGCCCGCCGCATGGCCGACATCCAGCCCTTCCACGTGATGGAGATCCTCAAGCGCGCCCACGCCCTGGCCGCCGAAGGCCGCGACATCATCCACCTGGAGGTCGGCGAGCCGGATTTCCCGAGCCCCGCCCCCATCGTCGAGGCTGGCCGCCGCTTCCTCACCAGCGGCCACGTGCATTACACGCCGGCCCTGGGACTTACCGCGCTCCGCGAGGCCATCGCCCGCTTCTACCACGACCGCTTCGGCGCCGACGTGGCGCCGGAGCGCATCATCGTCACCCCCGGCGCGTCCGGCGCGCTGATGCTGGCCCTGGGCGTGCTCACCGATCCGGGCGACGAATGGCTGCTGCCCGATCCGGGCTATCCGTCCAACCGCCATCTGGTGCGCAGCTTCGAGGGCAAGCCGGTGGCGCTGCCGGTGGATGCCAGCACCCGCTTCCAGCCCACGCCGGCCCACGTCGCCGCGGCCTGGACGCCCAACACCCGCGGGCTGATGGTTGCCTCGCCAGCCAATCCAACCGGGACGCTCCTCAACCTCGACGAGATCGTCGCCCTGCGCGATACGGTAGCCGCCCAGGGCGGCGTGCTGATCGTGGACGAGATCTATCAGGGCCTGAACTACGGCATCGAGGCGAGCACCGCCCTCAGCCGTGCCGATGACGTGTTCGTGGTGAACAGCTTTTCGAAGTATTTCGGGATGACCGGCTGGCGGCTTGGCTGGATGGTGGTGCCCGAAGGCTACGTGCGGGACATCGAGAAGCTCGCCCAGCACTTCTTCATCTCGCCGTCGACCCCGGCCCAGCATGCGGCACTGGCGGCCTTCGAGCCGGGCACGCTGGAAATCCTGGAAGCCCGTCGCCACGCGTTTGCCGACCGTCGCAATGCGCTGTTGCCTGCGCTTCGCGACATCGGCTTCCGCTTTGCGACGGAACCCCAGGGTGCCTTCTATCTCTACGCCGACATCTCGGACATCGCCGCCAGCAGCGAGGAACTCGCCCAGCGGCTCATCGAAGAAGCCGGCGTGGCCACCACCCCGGGAATCGACTTTGGGGACAATGCGCCAGAGCGTCACCTGCGCATTGCCTACACCACCGACGAAGCCCGGCTGGTAGAAGCCGCCGAACGCATCCGCCGCGTGCTATAGGCAGCGGCAGACGCATCACCCTCCGGCGCCTGTTGCGGGGGCGCGGAGGGGGATCGGCAGAAAGGAAGAGACACGCACCTGCCTGACGGCAGGCTGCAAAACAACGGATCAGACGCCGAAGAACTTGCCGCCGCGGGCGGCCTGGCTCAGGGCGGCCTTCACCGCCATCACCTTGTTGGCGTAGGGCGCGGTGGGATCGCTGGATCCGTTGTACTGCTGGAGGGCCCGCTCGACCGAGCCCGTGCTCTGGATGTACTCCTTGAGCACCAGGGCGCCGACACGGATGTTGGTATCCGGATCGAACATCGCGCCCTTGTCGGACTTGACGTCGATCTTGTCCGGATGCCACTTGGGGATGACCTGCATCAGGCCCTGAGCCCCCATCGGGCTTTCGGCAAAGGGGTTGAACCGCGACTCGATGGCCATCACGGCCACCAGCAGCAGCGGGTCGACGCCGACACTGCGGCCAGTCTGCTGGGCCGAGGCCAGCAGCGGCTCGACTGCAACCGCGGAGACCTGGTAGCGCTTGGCGATGTAGGTCTTGACGCGCTGCAGGTCGGGGCTGAGCTTGGTTGCCGTGGTGTCAGCGACTTCCACGACTTCCGGCTCGATCTCTTCAACGGCGGCCGTGGTGGCAGCACCACCCGTGAGACTACCGAGGGAAAGACCCTGAACGCCGTGATTGGCGATCCGCGAGGCGACAAAAAGAGTGACGATAAGGCCAGCGACGAGCAAACCGCCGTGGGCGAAGTGAAGCATGAATGAAGCCGCGTGACGTGCGTACTTCGTGATACGAGTTGCGAACATGGGCTCTCCTTTCTGTGGCCACAGTCAGGCAAGCGCGCACGAAAGATCGCCCCTGAAAAAACGGGAAGCGATGCTCCGCTTGTATCACCCGACAGCCCTCGAAAAGCAGGGCCGGGTTCAACTCGTCAGCCAAAAAAACCGGCCGACGGCACTCGAAAGACTAGGTCGCCAGGGGTTGATCCAAACACGCTGGTGCAACCAGGCAGCGTGCCAAAAAAGGACGCTGAAACCAGACCAGAGTTTTGGTCAGTGACCGGCTTGGGATGCCCGGCCATGCGGCGGTTTCTGCGCCGACGTTTTACAAAAAACGACTCAAAAAAATGTGTGCTGCATTGCACACAAAACGCATTGTATTGATTCGACTGGCTTTTGTCAATCCGAACAACCGGGGCTCCCGCTCGACACAAGTCGAAGGGCATACTTTGACGCCCTGCCGGCATTCCCTGTAATCTCGCTTCCCGCGTCATTCCTGCCGATCAGACCGGCACGCTGCTTACCCGGGCGCCGTCCCTCTTCCACCCATCAAGGTCTCCCGATCCATGCAGGAAACCCAGTCAGACATACGGGCCAGTTCGGCCTCCGACACCTGCGAAATCACGGTGCTGATGCCCTGCCTGAATGAGGCCGTCACCCTTGGCGCATGCATCGCCAAAGCCCGGATCAGCCTCGCCAGGATGGGCGTCCCGCACGAGATCGTGGTGGCCGACAACGGCTCGACCGACGGCTCCCAAGCCATCGCCCGGGCCGCTGGGGCACGCGTCATCGACGTGCCTGTCCGCGGCTACGGCGCCGCGCTTCGCGCAGGGATCGAGGCCGCACGAGGTCGGTACACCATCATGGCTGATGCCGACGACAGCTACGCGTTCGAGGCGATCGACCCCTTCTACATGGCCCTGAGGCACGGGCACGATCTCGTGATGGGCAACCGCTTCGCGGGCGGGATCGCGCCCGGTGCCATGCCGCCCCTCCACCGCTACCTCGGCAACCCCGTGCTCAGCTTCATCGGCAGACGCCTGTTCCGCATCCCGGTGCGGGACTTCCACTGCGGCATGCGTGGATTCCGTACACAGGCCATCCGTGATCTGGCGCTGCAGACCTCCGGCATGGAGTTCGCCAGCGAGATGGTCATCAAGGCGGCGATGGCAGGGCTCACGATCACCGAGATTCCCACCACGCTGCGCCCCGACGGCCGGGACCGCCCGCCCCACCTGAGGAGTTGGCGCGACGGCTGGCGGCACCTGCGCTACATGCTGTTGTTCTCGCCGCGCTGGCTCTTCTTCTATCCCGGACTGCTCCTGTTCATCAGCGGGCTCGCCGGCAGCCTCTGGCTATTGCCAGGCACGCGCGTGGTGGGAGGCATTGGCTTCGACATCCACTCACTCCTCTACGCTTCTGCGGCCAGCGTGGTCGGCACCCAGATGCTTCTGTTCGGCGTGCTCATGCGCTGCACCGGCAGCCGCCTTGGCATGCTGCCGGAGTCCAGGCTCACACGCTGGCTGACATCACGCTTCCGGCTGGAGCTGGGCCTGCTGGCCGCCGCGACGCTGATCCTGTGCGCCCTCGGCCTCGCTCTGCAGACGCTGCTCGGCTGGGAGGTCGGCGGCTTTTCGGCCCTCGACCCCAGGGACACCATGCGGCGAGCCATCCCGGCCACCGCACTCGGGATCACCGGCATGGAGCTGATCGTCGCCAGTTTCTGGCTGACCTTCCTGCAATTCACCCCCCGGCACAGGGCCGACTAGGCGCTGCGCGATGGCCTCCCCCCGGCCAGCGGACAGCATGCGCCGCTTTCATCTCTACTGCGCGATGGGCTACACCCTCGCCTGCCTGATCTGGACCGCCTGGGCCGGGAGAGACCAGAGCTGGGACTTCCTGAACTATCACCTCTACGTGGCTCTGGCATGGTGGCAGGGAAGGCTGCCGGGCGAGCTCTTCGCCGCCAGCGTCCAGAGCTACCTCAACCCACTGCCCCATCTGCCCTACTTCCTCATCCATGCCACTGGCTGGCCAGCGCTGACGGGGGCGCTTGCGGTCGCTGCCCTCCACAGCACCAACCTTTGGCTGCTGCACGGCATTGGCGCCCAGTTCGTTCCACTCCGCGACCGCCTGCACCGGCTGATCCTCGTGGCGGGCGTGCTGGCGGGCGGGCTCACACCGGCCTTCCTGCTTGAAACCGGCACCAGTTACACGGATGTCGTCGTGAGCATCCCGTGCCTGGCTTCGCTGTTCGTGCTGCTGCGATGGCGGCAGGCTGCCACGTCAGGACGCGCCACGTCACGCCAGCTCTGGCTGTCGGCCGTGCTTGCGGGTGTCGCGATGGGGCTCAAGCCGTCGGCGCTGGTGTTTGCCTGTGCAATGCTCGTCGCCGCGCTGGCGGGGCTGCCGGGGCGAGTGGCCGCGGGGGCGCTCTGGCGGGCCCTCATTGGCGGCGCGGCCGGCCTGCTCCTCACCGGCGGCCCGCACGCATGGTGGCTGTGGCAGTCGTTCGGCAGCCCGGTGTTCCCCTTGTTCAACGGCATCTTCCAGTCACCGTGGTATCTGAGCGCCAACGCCGTGGCCGACCGCTTTCGCCCAGCCACGCTGGCGGACGTCCTGTATTACCCGGTACGCCTCGCCAACCCGATGGAGCGGGTCGGTTTTGAAGCCATCGCTGCCGACGTCCGACCGCTCACGCTCATCGTGTTCGGCATCGCAGCCCTTGTCCTGCGCATTATCCTGGGCCGTCAGCAGGCCCAGGCAGACCGTAGCGTCCGCGTGGTGATGCTTCTCCTCACCCTATTCCTGCCCATCTGGCTCTATACCAGCGGCAACACACGCTATGCCGTGCCGGGGCTCATGCTCACCGGACCCGTCATCGCATGGCTCGCCCTGCGCCTTGCCCGGGGCCGGGCGGTCTGGGCGATGCTCCTCGTCGGCTTGCCGCTGGCCGTGCAGACCGTGGCAGCCACCACGCTCAACCGCACCCGGATGGATGCCCGCCCCTGGTCGCCATCGCCGATGGATCTGTCGATCCCCCGAGTGCTCCAGGAAACGCCCGCCTATTACCTGTCCCTCCAGCTGCAAAGCTACGCGGCGCTGGCGGCCTTCCTGCCCGCCGAGTCGCGCTTCAGCAACGTGATCGGGCAGAACACGCTGGCCCCGGACGGCATCGCCTGGCAAGCCATCCGGGCCCGCTGGCAGTCCAGTCAGCTTCCGCTGCGCAGCCTCGCCAGCGTCGACATGCTCGGCGCGGACGGCGGGGTCGATGCCGCCACCCTCGACGTGCAGGATGCCCAACTCTCCGAATACGCTCTACGCTTGGATCGCACCGATTGTCAGCTGATCGACCTGGATGGTCATGGCAAGCCCCCGCTTCACTGGCAGGCCCAACAGACACCCCGGTCGGCGGTCTCCCAGGACAAGCGGGTGGCACTCGTCAGTTGCGCCATCGTCGAGACGCCACCGCTCGATTCGGTGGAGCGTGCACGCAGGCGCGAGGTGGACCGCCGCATGACCGCATGGGAGCAACACTGCCCGGCGCTGTTTGCGCCTGCAGGCACCAACAGCGAGCAGGCGGCAGCGGGCACACGGCGGCGCTTCTATGTAAATACCGACACCTGGCTCATCGAGACCAACGGGCGCCTTGCTGCCGTCCTGATCCATGCGGGGCGCTCCGTCCCGCTCGAGAACGCGACAGGCGAACGCCTGCAAACAAGCTGCCCGCGCCCCTATTCGACGGAGGCCGACGCCCGGACACCATGACGCCTCACCGTCAGCGGTGGCGACTCGCGATTCACTCCGGCGGCAGGTCGCGCGGTTGCCTCGCGAAGCTCCAGCCGCGGTGGGCCAAGAAGTTGAACAGCGTCAGCCCGACGGCGATCGCGCTGCTCGCGGCCAGATAATGCAGCCGCAAGCCACTCACCAGCACCGCCATCAGGATTAAGCTCAGGAAGGAACTGGTGAGCGTGACGGCGAAGTAGCGGAGGTATTCGGCGACGAGCCCCCTCGCCCGCGAGCGGAACGACCAGCGGCGGTTGAGCCACCAGCCAAGGGTGTTTGCGATCAAAATGGAGAGCAGCATCGACACGAGATAATGCAGCCCCAGCACGTCCGTTCCCACGTACAGCACGATCAGGTTGGCCGTGAAGCAGACCCCGCCGACCACCAGAAATCGCCACCACCGTTCATCCCGCCAGACCATTCCCGACCTCACCGAATCCTGTCCCATGCACGTCAGACTCAAGCCCCCCTTCTGGCGCCACGATGCTTACACGCTCAACCGCCTCGTCGCCGGGCTGCGGCCGGCCGTCACGCGACTGATCGGCGATGGCACGCTCACCCGCGGGAGCACCGTCGTCGACCTGGGCGCCGGCGATGCCCCTTACCGGCCGCTCTTCGCCCCCCATGTCGCCCATTATCTCTCCTGCGATATCGCGCCCGCCCCTCACATCGATCTCGTCTTCGCGCCGGGCAAGGCGCTCGACCTGCCGGACGGTGTGGCCGACTGCGTGGTGTCGTTTCAGGTGCTCGAGCACGTGTGGGACGTACCGACCTACCTCGCCGAGTGCCGCCGCCTTCTCTCGCCCGGAGGACGCCTGCTGCTATCCACCCACGGAGTCTGGCTCTACCACCCGCACCCGACGGATTACCGCCGCTGGACCTGCGACGGCCTGCGCCGGGAGCTCGAAGCCAACGGTTTCGACGTCATCTCGAGCACGCCAATGGTCGGGCCGCTGGCCTGGACCACCCAGTTCCGGACATTCGCCTACCACCACGTGCTGTCCAGGCTGGGCCTGCCCGGCCGCGTGCTGGCTGCGGGGCTGTGCGCGCTCATGCACCTGAGGATGATTCTTGAAGACGCGGTCACGCCCGCCTACCTCCGCGAGACCAACTCCGCCATCTACCTGCTGGAGGCCCGCCCCCGCGATGCCGGTTAGCTCCGACGCCCGCCCGCGCGTCCTCCTCGTCACCCATTATTTTCCGGCACACCGCGGCGGAGTGGAAATCGTTGCCCACGAGCTCGCCCGTCGCCTGACGCCCCACGTTTCGCTCCGCTGGCTGGCGGCAGACTGCGATCCGCCTCCGGCGCTGCCCGGGGCGCGGGTCGAGCCCCAGCCCGCCTGGAACATCTGCGAGCGCAAGCTCGGGCTCCCGTGGCCACTCTGGCACCCGGCAGGATGGCGGACGCTCGCGGCAGCGGTGCGGGAGGCCGACGTCGTGCATCTGCACGACTTCATCTATCCATCCTCCCTCGCCGCCCGCCTGCTCGCCTGGCGCCATCGCAAGCCCGTGCTGATCACCCAGCACATCGGCGACATCCACTACGAAAATCCCCTGCTGCGCTGGATCCTGCGCGCCCTCAACCGAAGTGTCGGCCGTCTGATGCTGGGCAGCGCGGACCGGGTCATCTTCATCAGCGCCAAGGTCCAGAGCCAGTTCGCCGGCTTCACCCATTTCCGCACAGCACCGAGTCATTGGCCCAACGGGGTGGACGCCGCGTGCTTCCACCCTGTCGGGGATAGCATCCGCAGCGCACTGAGAGAGCGCCTGGGCGCAGACAAGAACACACCCGTGGTGCTGTTCGTCGGTCGCTTCGTCGAAAAGAAAGGCCTGCGGCTCCTGCGCGAACTTGCCGCCCGCCAGCCCGGCTGGCACTGGTGGTTCGCGGGCTGGGGCGATGCGGAAGCGCTGCACCCCACTAACTGGCAGCTGCCCCAGGTCCGGGTATGGGCCGGGAGGAGCGGCGCAGCGCTCGCCGAGCTCTATCAGGCCGCCGACGTCCTGGTGCTGCCGAGCCACGGCGAAGGTTACCCGCTCGTTGTTCAGGAAGCCCTCGCCTGCGGCACGCCCGTGGTCACCTCGGCCGACACCGCCGGCGGCGGCCCGATCCAGCCCGACTTCATCCACGCCATTCCGCATGACCCCGCAGCCCCCGATCCCGAAGCGTGGCTGAATCGGCTGGCCGATGTCGTCGGGGCACCCTCCGCGACCCGCACCAGAATACGCGCCCAGGCAGCCGCGTTCTCCTCAGCCCAATGGAACTGGGACCTCCTCGCCGACCGCTACGCCGCATGCCTCACGCAGCTCGCCGGACGGCGCGGCCTCACCCCGGACGCCCGGTAAGGGGAAACGGCCAGCGCATGGGGTCGATCGGCCCATCTCCGCGCTCGGACAGCGCCCGACGCCAGTCGAGCAAGGCCACCCGCCCGCCCCTGTCCATCATGTACCGGCGCAGGCGCGACCACTCGAAGTAGGGCCCCGGATCGGTCTTGCGCCCCGGCGCCACATCGGAGTGGCCCACGGCCTCGATGACGGGAAAGCGCTCACTGAGATCATCGAGCAGCGCGGCCAGCACCGAATACTGCACGTCCTCGAAAGGCAAGGTATCGCAGCCCTCCAGCTCGATTCCGATCGAAAAGTCGTTGCAGCGCTCCCGCCCCCGCCAGGACGACACGCCGGCGTGCCAGGCGCGCTTCTCAGGGCTGACGAACTCGATCAACTCGCCGGTACGCCGGATGAAGTAATGGGCCGAAACCCGCAGGTGGTGGATGCCTGCGTAGTAGGGGTGAGCAGCAGGGTCCAGGCGGTTGGTGAACAGTTCCTCGACGCCGCTGCCGCCGAAGCGGTCAGGCGGCAGGCTGATGGCGTGGATGACGACCAGCGACACGGCCTCGCCAGGGGCGCGGGCGTCGTGGTTCGGAGATGCGATCTTGCGTGGATTCATGGGGCCGGACTCCCGTCCCTAGCAAAGCCCGTGAGCTTGCCACCATCGAGCACATAGCGCACGCGCTGTTCGCGGATCGGGCCGGCAAGGGATTCGGGCAGCGCGGCGCCCGGCACCCGCACGCCGGCAAGATCAAGCAAGGTGGCGCCGACCATCTCCTGCCCGATGTAGCGCTCGCGGTTGGCGATGAGCATCTGCCACGGCCCGGGGCTGTGCAGCCGCTCGGCCCAGAAGAGCGTCGCGGGCTGGGTGTCGAAGTGGGTCACGCTGCCGCAGTGCTGGTAGCGCATCCGGGCGTCGTCGTAGAGGTTCTCCCCGTGGTCGGAGGCGTAGGCGAGCACGACCTCGCCTTGCTGGCTGCGCAGGGTTTCGATCACTTGCGAGAGGATCCAGTCGGTGTAGCGCAGGCTGTTGTCGTAGCGGGCAGAACGCTCGCTCTCCGGCGAGCCGTCGCCGCGGTAGAGGGCAAAATCGGCCGGGTAGCGCTGCTCGTACTCGAAGTGGCTGCCGATGAGTTGCAGCACAATGAACTTGCGGGCCTTTGGCACCAGCAGCAGGCGCCGCAGCTCGGGCAGCAGGGCGTCGTCCCGCAGGGGCGAATCCGGATTGAGGTAGCGCAGGTTGCGGGCGAGGTCGGTGCGGATGCTGATGGACTCGGCCAGCGCTGGCTCGTGCATCGACACGAAGGCGGTGAAGAATCCGGCGGCGCCGAAGTAATCGAACAGGGTCGGCACGGCCTTGTCGGGCCGGCGTCGGGCGATACCGGCGGCGTCAGCCATGGTCAGCAGGGCCGGCACCGCATGGAGCGTGCAGTCGGATACCGAGCGCACATGGGGAAAGCTTACCACGCCCGGCAAACTGCCCAGGGTGGGCGTCGTATCCCGCGCGTAGCCGTTGAGGCCGAGGCGATCCGCCCGGGCCGACTCGCCGATCACCAGCACATAGGTCTGGGCGAGCTCGCGGGCCGTGGCGTCGACGGTTACGCTGACCGGTTCGATTTCCGCCAGCGTCGGCTGCGGCGAGGCCAGCAATGCCACCGGTTGGATGAGAGACACCGGATAGGTGCGCAGCAGGAGCTCGGGCGTGGCCCAGGGAGCCAGGGACAGCCCGCTACGCAGAAAACTGTCGTGGACGAGCCCCGACGCCAGATAGAGCAGCCCGGCGAGTAGCCCTGCCTGCCGCCACTGACGGCTCACCCGCCACCGGCGACGGGCCTTCAGCGCCACGAGCACCAGCACCTCCAGAATGAGCACCGCCCAGGTGGTCCACTGCCCGGCCACGTCGTGCAGGAACTCGACCGCGCTGCGGGCATCGCTCATGCGCAGGGTGAGCATCAGTTCGTCGCCCGGCACCACGCCAAAACGCAGCCCGTACCACGCCACCGGCGGCGCCAGCAGCAGGCACACCACAGCCAGCGCGCGACCGAGCCCGCGCAGCCACGGCAGGCCGGCGGCAATCAACACCAGCGCCAGCAGCACGCCCACGGACGCAGCCCGGTGGGCCCAGGTCTGGGGCAACGCCAACACGGGCATCAGCAGCACGCCAAGCAGCAGCACGTCTGCCCAACGCGCTGGGGGAGATGAATGCTGGAATTCCGGGTATCCGGCAGCCATGGGAGGTTCTCCGGATCAGGAGGATAGGCCGCAGCCCGGAAATATCAGAGGAAAGCCAGAATGCAGAATGGCCGATGCACTCCACATAACAAAACAAAGCCCGGAAGGCTCGCGCGTTCCGGGCTTGCTCAGTCAGACCACCGCAGGCGGAGATCTGAAAAAACGGGCGATCAGCAGATCGGGGGCGAAGCAGTGCTGCACGAACCAGACTTCGTCCACTGAATCTTAGTCGGGTCGGTGAGGTTCGGGGTGTAGATCAACTCTTCACCGCCGAGACCATCAGTAGAAGTGGCTTTGGCCTTGATCTCGCCATCAACGATGGAGATGGAAGCAACGTGACCGGACGCAGACGGAGCAGACGGGATAGACCAGCCGTCACCCTTCGCACCAGCGTCACACTCAGTCGCGACGTTGTTGTTGTTCTGGATGCACAGCTCGACAGCGCTCTTGAAGGCGCCGGTGGCAGAGATCACTTCAGTGAAGCGGGCCTTGCGCTGGAACTGCTGGTACTGGGGAACAGCGATCGCAGCCAGGATACCGATGATGGCCACGACGATCATGAGTTCGATAAGAGTGAAACCGCTTTGCTTTTTCATGTGCGTATCTCCAAGAGATTATAGGTATTTCGAAGCGGGCCAGAGACCCGACTGTACTTTTATAGGCAAGGCCCGTGCCAAGAAGGGATGGTTCCAACCAATTCCATATAAATCAAGGGTGTGACGGCCACATCGCACTCCCCATCCGCCACACCGGCCAGAACAGGCGGCGCCGATAGTGACAATTCTCGTCACCCCGCTGCCGTAATGCGTCAGCCATAACCCCGGCGACACGCCCTGAGCGGAACGATTGGGCGCCAGCAACAGTCTTTCCCGTGAGGCACCACCTTTCCCCCCACGGAGCGCCCCATGGACGACGTTGCCGACACACAAAGCCGCAGCACCATCGCCACCATTCAGTGGATGCATCGCTGGAGTCCGCGCCTGCTGTCGTTTCGGCTGACACGCGAGCCCGGTTTTCGCTTCGTGCCGGGGCAGTTTGCGCGGCTCGGTCTTTATAAGGAGAACGGTGCGCCGGTTTGGCGGGCCTATTCGATGACCTCCGCCACCTGGGACGAGCACCTGGAGTTCTACTCCATCGTGGTGCCCGATGGCGCCTTCACCTCGCAGCTCGAAAAGCTCGGGGTGGGCGACAGCGTGATGATCGAGCGGGCGGCCAACGGCTTCTTCACCACCAACCGCTTTGCGGACGGGCGCGATCTGTGGATGCTTGGCACTGGCACCGGCCTCGCGCCCTATCTCTCGATCCTGCAGGACGAGACCACCTGGCAGCGCTTCGAGCGCCTGATCCTCGTCCACTGCGCGCGCGTGGCCGAAGACCTCGCCTACCAGGACGAGATCGCCGCGCTGCGCCAGCACCCCCTTTGGGCCGAACACGGCCACAAGCTCGTCTATCAGCCGGTGGTCACCCGCGAATCGGCGCCCGGCGCCCTTCGTGCGCGCATCCCGGATCTGATCCGCGG
The DNA here is from genome assembly GCA_041917255.1 of Zoogloea sp. GTDB lineage: Bacteria > Pseudomonadota > Gammaproteobacteria > Burkholderiales > Rhodocyclaceae > Zoogloea. The sequence continues at coordinate 24,981 of JAYRYA010000015.1, read as the reverse complement.
CGGCCAGCTCGAAGCCGCCCTCGACCTGCCCTTCACCGATGCCGACTCCCGCTTCATGATCTGCGGCAGCCCCGATATGGTGCGTGACACCCACAAAGCGCTGTTGGAGCGTGGCTTTCGGCTAAGCCGACTGGCGGCACCGGGCCACATCGCGGTCGAGAACGCCTGGTGAATGCACGGTTTCGGGTTCGACGCACCATCTTTTTGCCTATTTTTGGTGCAGGATAAACATGAACGCACAGTTTAAGTGCGACAATTTCGTGCAAGACAAATGTCAAGCTTATGAATTGATTGAAATTTTCGATAAAACAGAACTGGCACAGCACCTGCTTGGTGCTTCGCTTCGATTTTGGAGCCCAAAATGGAGCAATCAAGCAACGCCAGTAATGTTCTCTTCGTGCTGCTCGGCGCCATCATGGTGCTGGCGATGCACGCAGGGTTCGCTTTCCTCGAAGTCGGCACCGTCCGCAAGAAGAACCAGGTCAATGCCCTGGTCAAGATCCTGACCGATTTCTGCGTATCTGCCATCGCCTACTTCTTCATCGGGTACACCGTGGCCTACGGGGTCAATTTCTTCTCGGGCGCCGAGGTGCTGGCCCAGAAGAGTGGCTACGAAATGGTGAAGTTCTTCTTCCTGCTCACCTTCGCGGCGGCCATCCCGGCGATCATCTCCGGCGGCATTGCCGAGCGGGCCAAGTTCCACCCTCAGAGCATCGCCACCTTCCTGCTGGTCGGCTTCGTGTATCCCTTCTTTGAAGGCATCGCCTGGAACGACAACTTCGGCATCCAGCCGTGGCTCGAAGCTGTTGCCGGGGCCAAGTTCCATGACTTCGCCGGCTCGGTGGTCGTCCATGCGGTCGGTGGCTGGATCGCCCTGCCCGCGGTACTGCTGCTCGGCGCCCGCCGCGGCCGCTACACCAAGGATGGCAACGTGGCAGCCCACCCGCCCTCCAACATCCCCTTCCTGGCCCTTGGCGCATGGATTCTCACCGTGGGCTGGTTCGGCTTCAACGTGATGTCCGCCCAGACGCTCGACAAGGTGAGCGGCCTCGTCGCCCTCAACTCGCTGATGGCGATGGTCGGCGGAACCCTGGCAGCCATGGTGCTGGGCAAGAACGACCCGGGCTTCATCCACAATGGCCCCCTGGCCGGGCTGGTGGCCGTGTGCGCCGGCTCGGACCTGATGCACCCGATCGGCGCGCTCGCCACCGGCACCGTCGCGGGCGTGCTGTTCGTGCAGCTCTTCACCATCACCCAGAATCGCTGGAAGATCGACGACGTGCTGGGCGTATGGCCCCTGCACGGGCTGTGCGGTGCCTGGGGTGGCATCGCGGCCGGCATCTTTGGCGCCACCGCGCTGGGCGGGCTTGGTGGGGTGAGCGTGGTGGCCCAGCTCGCTGGCACGGTGGCCGGCATCGTGATCGCGCTGGCGGGCGGCACCATCGTGTATGGCATGCTCAAGCAGTTGGTCGGCATTCGCCTAGACCCCGAAGAGGAATTCGAAGGCGCCGACCTGACCATCCACAAGATCACCGCCACCCCCGACCGGGAGACCCACTGGTAAGCCCCGCTCGTGTTTCCGGACAATAGTGTCTTGAAACCAGATCAAGAGTCTTGAATTCCATTAAAAACAATGAGTTGGAGCGGCACTTAAGCAAGTCATTCTCATGAAATCGGAACAAGACTCTTGAAATCAAACAAAAACAAGGGGTTACAAACCGTTTGATCGCCCCGCTGGGCGACACAGATATTCGACGACCGTAGCCCCAGTTGCAGCCACGGCCGACCAAGCCTGAAGCCTCCGGGAACCGGGGGCTTTGTTTTTTTGACTACGTCACCATGGATTTCAGAAATCCGCCCTCGGCGGCGAGACCAGTTGCTCCCTCACCTGTTAAGGCCCTGTCGGCGTTACCTGCATCGCGCTGCTCGCCTTCCGAGCCGATCACCAAGAGGCCTTTCGATGATCCGCGTCGGGAACCCCGGGGGCTCATCTACGTGACGTTATCGCCGCATTGGCGCTCAGCCCAACGACAAGTAGCGGTTTTACCTACAGCCCCTCCTCGTTACCCAGGCGTATACCTTCCCATGAAGGCTGTCAGCCAGAACGAAACGTGTCATTGCACATAAAGCCTAATGTCATATATGCTGTTGACGGTTTCCTTTCATTCTTGACGATGGGGAGAATTCGCAATGGCAAACACGAAGACGACAGGCAGCAAGGCAGCTTCGGCAGCATCCAAGACCCTCCAGAGCAACTCGACGGGTGCCAACTCCAAGAAGGCGGCGGGAAGTGCCCTATCGCAAACCAATGCCCCCAATAAGCAGACTTCCGCGTCCGCAGCGTCTGCAGCGTCGAAGGTCTTGAGGGACGGTCGAACCAGTGCTCAGTCGAAGTCCGCAGCGGGCAGCACGCTGTCGCAAGCCAAAGGCAAGAAATGAGTTAACGATGGCGCTGCAGGTGTGCGCCGCTTATTGTCGTGAGCGTAAGCAGGCCGCGGGGTTCATTGGCCCGTGAGGGCCGCTTCCCCCCCCCCCCGCGCCGCCGTTTCTCAGAACATCCGGGCAATCGCCTCTACGGGCTTGATGCCCGCACCGAATCGAGCGATGGCCTCCCGGTGCTGGCGTAGTTCGCCGTAGGGAAGGTAACGGATGTTCAGTTCTCGAACCTTCGAGAACGCGGGCCTCAGTACCTGTTGCCGGACATCCGTCTCCCTGTCGTCTGGGGCGACCAGGAACAGGTGGTGCCGCTGCGGGCCACCTCCGGACAAGGCCAGATCGAGCAGGCGAACGATCCCTGAGTAGATTGAGGTCGTATGTTCGACCTCGAATGCTGCGACCACCGCACCGGATTCACGCTCCAGCCAGATCACGTCGATGAGGCGTATCGCCTCAGCGCCGTCATTCTGCAAAGCAGCCGGCAGGTTCGTCAGGCACCCGTCCGAAAGGCGCCCACCGGCATAGGGTCTACTCTGGTCGTTGCTGGCGATCCAGACCGAGAAACCGAGTGCCAATCCAAGGTCTCTCAACCACCCTTGCACTTCGGTATGCCCCTCGTCGGAAACCCGGTTTTTGTCCAGTTGCTTGGCAAAGGCGGAGGTTTCCTCACGAACCGCGGCGAGGTCTTTTTCCCAGGCATCAGTTGCCTTCGCATCCCCTTCGGCGGGGGGTAAGGGGTAGCGCTCCATACCAAGATCGAACATGAGTCCGGCGACGGCCCCGAGGTCGTTTGACAGGAGATCCCGATAGCGTTGGTTGAACTCGATGAGTCCCTGCCGCATCGCGAGGTAATGGTCCCAACGACCGAGCTTGACGCCGGCTCCGGTAAGGGCGTTGTAGCCTTTGACGATGGCAGTGTTGAAGGGAACGACGATCGTGGGATGGATGAAATACAGAAGGTTGGCCGCGGCGGGACCAAGGCCTTTGATGCCCTTTGCCTCCAGGGTGCGGATCGCCTGGAGCACGTCGGCCTCCCGGGTGCAGCAGTCGCAGGCGTGCAACAGTCGGCCAAACGCGCGCTGGTTGTCCCTGTCTTCGTAGATATCCGGAATCCGTAGTTTGGGTTTCCAGAGGAAGGCGTGATCGGCTCCCTTGAAGATCTGGCGCTGCTCCGCAATCGAGGCGACAACGGTTTCCAGGGATGAGCCCCGATAGACGTTGCCAAACGTGCCCGCGTCAATCTCCCGGATCACTTGACCGATCCCGCGCCTGATCGAGCGGAAGTTCTTCAAGCGTTCGGGCCAAAGGAACCAGGACTGGTAAGTGCCGTTGAGGTCCTGTCTCCAGCGATCAATCAGATAGCGGGTCGTGTCCACCGCGAGTCCTTGCATAGGTTAAATGGATAATCGTGCAGAGTATCGCCGCCAAAGGCAAATACGGGAAGCTGTGATTGCGCACGGCGGCGAAGCTGACGCCAAGATGACTGAATTGTCACGGCCGTGTTTGGTTGCCGTAAGGGTCCAAAGCGCATCCTTCACATACGGACTTACAACCGCACACCAAAAAGGAGAGCATCATGAAAGTCATTTCCGCGCTGTTTGCCGCCATGCTCCTCGTCGCCGGGACAGCTCAGGCCGACATCAACGACAAGGACAATCACGCTGAGGGCGTCGGTGGCCACGCCTTGAACGATCTGCAGAAAAAGGGAAAGCCAACTGCGGCAGAGGTGAAGAAGGAGCGGGAGCTGCAGAAGAACTGGGATCGGGACAAGGATAACCACATGGAAGGCGTCGGGGGCCATGCGGTTCATGAACTCAAGAAGATGCCTCCCGCGACCAAGGAAAGCCAAGCGCGCAAGCGTGAAGCGGAGAAGACTCTGGATCGCGGCAAGGACAACCATGAGGAGGGGGTCGGCGGACATGGCCTGTATGAGGCCACCAAGGGCAAGTGAGCCCTGCCGTCACTAGCGCTTAGCGTGAATGAGGCCCGGTGCTGGCACCGGGCCTCATTCATGTGCTCGTGCCCCCACCTGCCCCGCACTAGCTGGGGGAAGGAAGGCGGTCCAATCTGAAATATCGTGACAGCGCGTCACGCAGGCGGTGTTCGAGTTCAATTCGATCTGCACGGGTGATCTCGACATAGAGGGCCGGCGCGATGTTCCGGAAGGTGTCGACGACCCGAGGGTCAAAGTGAGCGCCTGACTCGTTCAGGATGATCTGCAGGGCTTCATCAAATCCTAGTGGGGATTTGTAAGATCGTTCCGAGGTGAGTGCGTCGAAGACGTCCACAACGGCGAAGATCCTGGCGATCAGTGGAATAACCTCCCCCTGCAGGCCATCCGGATAGCCCTTGCCGTCCAGTCTTTCATGATGGTGCCGGATGATCACGGCGGCCTCTTGCAACCATGGGTTCCCGGTGACGATTTCCGTACCTATGATCGGATGTGTCTGCATGATCTGGCGTTCGGCAGGAGTCAAGGCACCTCCCTTCAGGAGAATGCTGTCGGGAATGCCAATCTTGCCCACGTCGTGCAGGAAGGCGCCGGCCACCAGGTGCGAGATTTCCGTCGAGGAGACGCCCAGGGCCTCGGCCAGCCCGATCGCGTAGAGGGTGACCCGGTAGTTATGGGCATCGGTGCCAGAATCTTTCTTGGCCACCGCATTGCCCAGCGAGCGAATCAGGGATAGGTTCGAGTCGAGTAATGAGCGGGACAGTCCCATGGATCGACGCAGCAGGGCCAGCATCAGCGGGTAAAGCGTGAATGCAGTCGCCAGTACGGCCAGGGTTGCGGTGAATACGCCGGTACGGATCTGGTCGCGCTGCGCCTCCAAGGTTTCCTCGTCGAGCCGACTGATCGTTTTGGAGATTACCGATAAGTTGACCAGTCATTCTCAAAGAGCCTTACCAGCGAAACCCGTGCTATCCAGAGCAATCACTTTGATCACAGCTGTCAACGATTGAACGGCAACTTGAGTGTTGACCGACGATTTCATCGTAACCATATTGGGGCATGACCAAGATGTGTGTGTGATGGGGCCGCATCTCACCGAAGACCTGCATCACCTGAGCGCGGGTCGTGTCCATGCCAGCCCGCATGTAGAGCAGCGTCACCGAAGGCGGTAACGCTCCACCCTAGATGACCCGAGCCACTCGCACAGCCAGGCACTGCAGGCTATGGCCAGGGATGTGGACCAGATCACTATGACGGTCACGATTCCCTTGCTTAGTTCCAAGCGGATAGGTGAATCAACATCCCAAGGCCACTGAGTTGGGATAAACCCCACCGCCAGGTTAGGTGCGCAGGGGATCCGACAAGGTGATCATCCCTTGCAAAGCAGGCCTGCCGCCCACGGCCTATGAACGGAAAACCGCAGTACAGCACCCTATCGAGGTGTCCGGTATTACTTGACCACCACACTCTGTGTGGCCCAAGGGATGTGATCGTTGAGCTCAACACCACTCCACCCCTTGCCGAGCACGGGGCACCGACCCTATGGCAACAGCAAGACGTGGACATCTATCTGCAAAGCGTTTGCAAGACGTTCAATGTTGTCGATCGAGATATTTCGTACTTGGCGTTCAACGTGCGCCACGAAGGTGCGGTGCAAGCCAGATTCCAACGCGAGATCTTCCTGAGACCATCCCCGTTCCTTGCGGAGGCGAACTATGTTCATCGCAAGGAGTTCACGCGCCGTTGGCGCGCGTGAACGAGACGATGATTCGCTGACAGGCATTGAATCAGTGTCTCGGAATGATGCTTTTAAGTCAGCCGCGTTTACGTCACAATATTGCCCCTCCCGATATATTCAGTTCCTACTGAGTTCACGGAAAACGTCCTCACCCGGCCAACGCGATCATTCGTCACGCGCCGCTACTGAAAGTCTCGAATCGCAATGTTTATTACTGACGTATCAGCTCATCATCCTTTCATGTCGGGCCTTCTTGGCACTGGAAAAGATGCTTGGCGGGCGGTGGGTATCACTACGCCCAATGAATGGTTTTACGTGAGTTATGCTGTTTCTACACAGGAAGGGCGTTTTTCCGAAACAGTGATGATTTCCAATCCTGCGAACGAGTTGGTAGCTTTTTTTGATCGGGAGAGCAAAGGTGTTTCAATCGTCGGCATCCAACTCGTTAGCCCGCCGTTTTTGAACGGTTCGGCTCACTGGAAGATGGAGCCATTGATCCGAATCTGGAAAAAGCCGTCCGACCCGTTGGCGCACGTGTATGAGGTCGCTGATGGTAAGCAGTACTGCAGCGCTTACGGCACATGGGACATCTCCGAGTATGAATTCTGGAAGGAGTTCACTTCACTCCAGTGATCGCCCAAAGCCTGGATCTGAATGAGGTGCAGATCTGGATGGTCCGTTCAACACCAAAGATCTGGCGCAACCTGTTCTTGGCGGACGGAAGCCCCTTTCTGAACAATCCTCCCTGCATATGATCAAGGCGATCATTTTCGACGTGTTTGGTACGCTGGCTGAGATTGGAGATCGGCGCCGCCCATACGCACGGCTTTTGCGCCTCGCAGCGCAGGCCGGAAGGACTCCACAGCCCGATGATGCCGCGCGGATCATGAGCATGAACGGTGACATCTGGGCCATCGCGAGGTGGCTTGGATTGGCTCTCTCGCCAGCCCTGTGCGATGAGCTTGCCGACGAGCTCGCGATGGAGATCAGCAGTATTCGACTTTATCCGGAGGTCGTTCCGGTCCTCCGTGCTTTGCAAAGACAAGGGTTGCAACTCGGATTGTGTAGCAATCTGGCCGAACCGTACGCACCCCCTGTTTTGTCCCTTCTACCCTTTGAGTTCGATGCGTATGCATGGAGTTTCGAGGTGGGTGTTGTGAAGCCGGACCACCGGATCTACAGCACAGTTTGGCAGTCACTGGCACTCAGTCCGGGCGAGGTGCTGATGGTCGGGGATACCTACGAGGCAGACTGCCTGGGGCCAAGGAGGGTTGGGATGCACGCAATCCACCTTGCTCGGAATCTGGCAAGCCCCGATCCCCGCTTTCTGCGGTCATTGTGCGACTTGCCTGCGTATTTGGCGCTTCACGCTCCGCCATCCGTTCCGCAGTAGCCTTCGTCCCTCTCTTGGATCTTGAAACGATGCGCGAACACTCACCAGCGCTCCGGAATCCATTAGCATCGCGCCGCACTCAACGCTAAGGACGCATGCATGATCGGTATCGACAACAACACGTGGCTAGTCTTCGAGGGGGTGAGCAACTATGGGCACGGGATCTGGCCGACTCCGATAATCTCGATTGCCACGTTGATCACCTGCGACAGCGATTGGGGCACGCTCCCCGCTTCAGCTCGGTTGGACAATGCTCACCTGGTTTTTCGGGAGGATTCGTTCGATCCCGTCACTCGGGTACGTCGAGGTCGCCTGTACGAGTGGCGGGACGGAGCCCTGAACCAGACGTGGTACTTTCCTCCGCATCCGGCAGAGCCTCCAGATCGCAACAACATGTCGATGGACGGCCGGCTGAATCGAATGCTCTATACGTACCACCCCGCCCGAATTTTCGGCTTGGCGTTCCCTCGCCCTGTGCGCGCCCAGTTGGTCCTGGGAACCCAGTCAGCCCCCACTGTCTGGCGGATTGTCTCCGTGGAAACAATCGCTTCAGGGGAAGAGCTGATCACGCTGCATGCCCGCTCCACCTTTGGTAGCCTGCCCGAGTTGATCAACGACCATATTCCCAAACAGGCAAGCCCAGACGTAACGACAATTCTGGACAAGGTTGCCGATGCAGCATTTCGCTCCAGTCCGGTCTCCTTGATCGATCTCTGTCGTGCCGCGACAACCACGGTCCTGTCGTACTGGCTCGAAGCATCTGGAGATGCCCCGAACAACGTCCACCATCTCGACCTGGGTGACTTGTTGAAAGCGTTCGAAAAACAGCAAGGCAACGGCAATACCCAGCCCCCGTCAGCAGCAGGTTCGGCCATCCGTCTGCTGCAGCGCTTTCACTCTCGCGGAAAACCCAACGAGCAAAAACGCTACAACACCCGGCCTCCCACGGAGGAGGATGCCCAGTTCGCCCTAAACGCCTTGGGCTTTCTGCTTCGAGAGCTGGGGTGGGCTCGATGATGCAGGCACGTGCCCGGCAAGCCCCTCAAGAATCGGACAGTCAGGACGATCGTCACCGCAACAACTCTCCGACAAGCGCACCAGTGCGTCGCGCATTGTGGTGAGCGCCTGAATTCGCGCATCGAGATCGCCCAAGTGACTTTCCGCAAGCTGCTTCACCTCCGCACTGGAGCGCTGCTCGTCATACCAGAGCGACAGGAGTTGGTGAATCTGCTCCAGAGAGAACCCGAGATCGCGGGCGCTGCGGATGAACTTTAGCGTGTGCAGGTCCCGCTCCTGATACTGGCGGTAGCCCGCTTCGGTCCGGGGGCTGTGGCCAATCAAGCCAATCTGCTCGTAGTGACGGATCATCTTGGCCGAGACACCGCTGGCCTTGGCAACTGCTCCGATGTTCATGTTGCCTTCCTCTTATCCAAGTTTGACGGGGCGCCAGCGCCGAAGCAGCAATGCGTTCGACACCACGCTGACGCTTGAGAATGCCATGGCGGCACCTGCAATGACCGGGTTCAGGATTCCCGCGGCTGCCAGGGGTATGCCCACGACGTTGTAGACGCAAGCCCAGAACAGGTTCTGCCGCATTTTGGCGTAGGTCCGGCGAGAGATGTCGATCGTCGAAGCCACCAGTGCCAGATCGCCACGCATCAAAGTCGCCCCGGCCGCGTGCATGGCCACGTCCGCTCCGGTTCCCATGGCGATGCCGATGTCGGCGGCAGCCAATGCCGGTGCATCGTTGATGCCATCGCCCACCATGGCAACGACGTGGTCTTCCCGTTTCAAGGTTTCGATCTCGGCCGCCTTGCCCTCCGGCAGCACTTCAGCCAGACACTGATCGATTCCAAGCTCGGTTGCCACACCATGCGCAGCGCCACGACTGTCGCCCGTAATCAGCGCAGTCCTGATGCCCATCTGCTTGAGGCGATCGATACTTGCCCGCGCTTCTGGCTTCATCCGGTCGCCGAAGGCGATCAAGCCCAGCACGGCCTGAGCACCTTCCGATGCCAGCCAGGATATGGTCCGCCCTTCGGCTTGGAGGCGCATTGCGGTGTCGGCAAGATGGTCCATTTTGAAACCGCGCTCATGCATCAATCGGGCATTACCAAGAACATAGTGTGTTCCATCAATTTCGCCGGCCAGCCCGCGTCCGGGTAAGGCCTGAACGAACCGGGCACTGACCGGGCTCAGTCCGGCGTCCTGGGCAGCCTTGCCCACGGCTCGCGCCAAGGGATGCTCGCTACCCAACTGAAGACTGGCAGCGAGGCTGAGGAGCTGCTGAGTATCGCCGCCAACGGCTTCGAAGGCCACGACCTGGGGCTTGCCTTCCGTCAGGGTGCCGGTCTTGTCGAAGACGACGGCTGTCACCTTGTGCGCCACTTCCAGCGCCTCCGCATCCTTCACCAGAATGCCGTGTCGCGCGGCCACACCCGTTCCCGCCATGAGCGCAGTGGGGGTGGCAAGACCCAGCGCACACGGGCAGGCAATCACGAGCACCGCGACGGCGTTGATAATCGCTGTCTCGACATCGCTGCCGTACGCCCACCATCCGCCAAAGGTCAGCAGCGCGATGAGCATGACCACCGGGACAAACACCGCACTCACCCGGTCCACCAGGCGCTGAATGGGTGCCTTGGCCGACTGGGCACTCTCAACCAACCGGATGATCCGGGCCAAAGTGGTTTCCGTACCGATGGCCGTTGTCTGCACCAGCAGCAAGCCGTCAGCATTGATTGCACCACCGCTGACACGATCTCCGGGCTGCTTGGGGACCGGCAGGCTTTCACCGGTCAACATGGACTCGTCCAGATGGCTGCTCCCCTCCACGATCTGGCCATCAACCGGTATCCGCTCACCGGGCTTCACAACCACCACATCGCCCACGTGGACCGCATCGATGGCGATCTCCCGGTCACCGTCGCCAGTACGAATGCGGGCGACGGCAGGCCGCAGGGCCTGGAGCGCACGGATCGCTTCGGTGGTTTGCCGCTTAGCCCTGGTTTCAAGCCACTTGCCCAGCAGAACCAGCGTGATCACCACGGCTGAAGCTTCAAAATACAGGTGGGGCATCTCACCGCCTGTCGGCTTTGCCAGGAGATATACGCTGAGTCCGTAGGCCGCAGTCGTCCCCAGGGCCACGAGGAGATCCATGTTCCCGCTGCCGGCACGCAGTGCCTTCCAGCCTGCACGGTAGAAACGCAGCCCCAGCCAGAATTGAACAGGAGTCGCCAACAATAACTGCACCCAACCAGGCAACATCCAGTGCGCACCGAACAGATCAGCCAGCATCGGAATCACGAGCGGAAGGGAGAGGGTCGCCGCAACAGCAACAGGCCACCATTCGGCGCCATGGCGAACCGGTGCTGCTGCAGTTGGGGAGCCCTCCGTCAGCAATGCGGCATCGTAACCCGCCTTCCGGACAGCCTTGATCAGGATCGAGGTAGGTACGCCACGGGTCAGCGTGACATGCACTTGTTCAGTTGCGAAGTTGACGGTGGCGCTCACGACACCGGGAACCCCGGCCAGAACCTTCTCCACTCGCGCGGCGCAACTGCTGCACGTCATCCCCGTGATCGCCAAAACCCGGCTTTCCTCAGGAACATGGAAACCCGCCTTCTCAATCGCCTGGCGCACAGTCGTCAGGTCAACGACCGAATCGGACTCCAGCAACGCCGATTCGGTGGGGAAACTGACGGTGGCCTTGGAAATGCCGGGCAGGCGAGCCAGCTGCTTTTCTACGCGGGCAGCGCAACTGCTGCAGGTCATGCCCTCAATACCGATCGATAGCGCCTGGCGGGGCAGCGTGACAGTGGAAGAACGCATGATGCAACTCCTGTTGAGGTGACAGGAGCAGGCTAGACCTTGCCATCATGGGAAGGTCAACGGCGTTGGAGCCCTTTTTTCACTTTGTGATCGGGACGGTGGTGGGAGCGACCATCCTCTGGAAGTCTGGACGAGGCTCCTGTTCCTGACATGCAGGTGACGCAATTGTCACCCCCATGTTCGGGTCTCGTAAGGGTCGGTAGCGCATGCTTCAACTGCAGGCTCACTCATGACCGAACCAAAGGAGAAAATCATGAAACTCATTTCCACCATATTTGCCGCGCTGCTGCTCGCTGCCGGCGCTGCCCATGCAGATATCAACGACAAGGACAATCACGTTGAAGGCGTTGGCGGACACACCCTCAACGAACTGCAAAAGCAAGGCAAACCCACGGCTGCCGATGTGAAGAAGGAACGCGATCTGCAGAAGAACTGGGATCGGGAGAAGGACAACCACATGGAGGGGGTTGGCGGTCACGCACTCCATGAAGCCAAGAAGATGCCGCCGGCGACAAAGGAAAGCCAGGCCAAAAAGCGCGAAGCCGAAAAGACCTTGGACCGGGGTAAGGACAACCACGAAGAGGGTGTGGGCGGACACGGCCTCTACGAAGCGACCAAGGGCAAGTAGGGGTCGTCTCAGAAAACGGAAAGTAAAGCACGCTAATCCGCGCAGCAGATAGTCGCGCACGTTATGCATGCTCACCCCGACATCAAGGGCCAGTCGAGACACCGTATAGGCGTTCATCGAACGCCTACTTTTTCTCACCCGGCGCAGCAGGAAAGCTGCTTCACATCCTTGTTGAAGGTCTGCGCCGCGAGCTTCAGCCCCTCGACCATCGTTAGGTAGGGGAACAACTGGTCGGCCAGTTCCTGTACCGTCATGCGGCTACGAATTGCCAGGGCGGCCGTCTGGATCAGTTCACCTGCTTCCGGCGCGATCGCCTGCACGCCGATCAAGCGCCCGCTGCCGGCGTCGGCTACCAGCTTGATAAAGCCGCGCGTGTCAAAGTTGGCAAGCGCACGCGGCACGTTGTCCAGCGTGAGCAGTCGGCTGTCGGTCTCGATGCCGTCGCGGTGCGCTTCCGCTTCGCTGTAGCCCACGGTCGCCACTTGTGGATCGGTGAACACCACGGCCGGTATCGCGGTCAGGTCTAGGGCCGCGTCTCCGCCCGTCATGTTGATTGCGGCACGGGTGCCGGCCGCTGCCGCCACATAGACGAACTGAGGTTGGTCGGTGCAGTCGCCGGCCGCGTAGATGTTCGGGTTGCTCGTGCGCATGCCCTTATCGATGACAATGGCACCTTGCACATTGACTGTGACTCCCGCCGCATCCAGCGTCAGGCTGCACGTGTTCGGTGCGCGGCCGGTGGCGATCAGCAGCTTGTCGGCAACAACGAGGCCATGTCCGGTGGTGAGCACGAATCCGCCGTCCGCATGGGCGACATGGCTCGCTTGCGTGTGCTCCCGCACCTCTATGCCCTCGGCACGGAAAGCGGCAGTCATGGCCTTGCCGATGGCCGGGTCCTCCCGGAAGAGCAAGGTGCTGCGCGCCAGGATCATCACTTTGCTGCCCAGCCGGGCAAAGGCTTGCGCCAGTTCCAGCGCCACTACCGACGAGCCGATCACGGCCAGGCGTTCGGGAATGGCGTCGCTGAGCAAGGCCTCGGTAGAAGTCCAGTAGGGTGACTCTTTCAGGCCTGGAATCGACGGCACGGCCGGACTGGCCCCCGTGGCGACCAGGCAGCGGTCGAACGTCACGACACACTCACCACCCTGGTTCAAACGGACGACAAGACTCTGGTCGTCCTTGAAACGCGCTTCACCACGTAGAACGTTGATGGCTGAATTGCCGTCCATGATGCCTTCGTACTTGGCATGCCGAAGTTCGTCTACGCGAGCCTGCTGCTGGGTCAGTAGTTTGCTGCGGTCAATCACAGGTGCAGTTGCTGCGATACCGCTGTCAAAGGGGCTTTCTCGACGCAAATGGGCGATGTGGGCGGCACGAATCATGATTTTGGACGGCACGCAGCCCACATTGACGCAAGTGCCACCGATGGTGCCACGTTCGATCAGGGTCACGCGTGCGCCTTGTTCAACGGCCTTCAGCGCCGCCGCCATGGCGGCTCCGCCGCTACCGATCACGGCGACATGCAGTGTATTGTCATCGCCGCTCGCCTTGTGGCCGCTGCCCAGCCACCCGCGCATCTCGTCGAGCGACCCGCCGGACTTCGAAACGGGTGGGGCATCGGCAAGCGTGGCCTGGTAGCCGAGTCTTGCTACGGCAGTGGTTAGCGCATCCAATGACGTGCCCGGCTCGATGGTGAGTTGCGCTGTGCCCTTCGGATAGGACACCAGCGCCGAGTGCACGCCGGGTACTTTTTCCAGCACTTCCTTGACGTGCGCAGCGCACGATTCGCAGGTCATGCCGGTGATTTTTAGATGGGGCATGCAACAACTCCTATTTATTCATGTTAGCTACGGCCTCGACTGTTATCCACACTGGGGAGGCTGCGGTGCTATCGCCGATGACTCAGCCAGCCCAGTGAATTCGCCAGCAAAGCCACGACTGCGAACAGCGGCAGCAACTTGGAGATGAACAACCCTTCGCATTCTTGTAGAAAGTCCAGCCCGATGGCCGCACCCAAGCTGGTGAGGGCTACAAAACAGGTGGTGCGCCCCCTCCGCCGAAACAACGCAGCCAAGCGCGCCAGCTTTGTCGGCAATGCGTGTGATCAGTCCCATGACTGTCCCAGGTTCGAGTTCATCGGCTCACTGCTTGACGCTGGACGGATAGCCCGTGTCTCCGGTTGCCTTGGTCAGCTTTTGCACGCTGGTCTTGGCATCATCGAACGTGACAACCGCTTCGCGTGTCTTGAAGGTCACGTCAACCTTGCTGACACCTTCGATCTTGGAAATCGCTTTCTTGACGGTGATGGGGCAGGCGGAGCAGGTCATGCCCGGTACGGACAGCGTAACGGTCTGGGTGGCGGCCCACACGGGGGTAACGGCGGAGGCGAGGGCCAGGGAGGCGAGCTTTTTTTTCATGAAGAACTTCTGTAATTAATAGAAAAATGGCATGACGTAAGGAAATCCGAGCGCGACAAGAACCAGTGCAGCCACGATCCAGAAAAAGAGCTTGTAAGTAGTCTGTACTTGGGGGATCGCGCAAACCTCACCTGGTTTGCAGGCGGCTGCCTGCCGGTAGATGCGCCGCCAAGCGAAGAACAGCGCCACCAAAGCTGCGCTGATGAAGACCGGGCGATACGGCTCCAGCACTGTCAGGCTACCGATCCATGCCCCGCTGAATCCCAAGGCGACCAGAACCAGCGGTCCGAGGCAGCAGCTAGAGGCGAGGCTGGCGGCCAGCCCTCCAGCGAAGAGCGCACCGCGCCCGTTTTGAGGTTCAGACATGCGCCTGTCCTTTTGAATTCAAATGTGATCGAGTAACCTTACTTCCGTAGTTATGTACGGAGTCAAGCGATATGGGAAATAATTTGGAGAAGCTGACTATTGGCGTTTTTGCCAAGGCGGCCGGGGTCAACGTGGAGACCATCCGCTTCTATCAGCGCAAGGGTTTGTTGCCGGAGCCGGCCAAGCCCTATGGCAGCATCCGCCGCTATGGTGAGGCGGATGTAACGCGGGTGCGGTTCGTGAAATCAGCTCAGCGGTTGGGCTTCAGCCTAGAGGAGATCGCCGAGCTGCTGCGGCTGGAAGATGGTGCCCATTGCGAGGAAGCCAGCAGTCTGGCCGAGCACAAGCTAAAGGACGTGCGCGAGAAAATGGCTAACCTGGCGCGCATGGAGGCCGTGCTGTCTGAACTGGTGTGCGCCTGCCATGCACGGAAAGGGAACGTTTCCTGTCCGCTGATTGCGTCTCTACAAGGAAAGAAAAGAACGTCGTAGTGGCGCCGTGACGTAGCTCGGCAGCTACGCCTTAGCGTGCCTTATTTTCCGAGTTCTGAGGCGCCCCCAAGTAGCCCCAACGAAACTCGCTTGTGGATCCGACGCGACCACATTCGCGCCTGTTACTCAAGCCCTGACACTCGTCGGGACTGCCAACAACTACGTTTCATCCAGCAACAAAGCGGCCCGACAACATAACAAGCCGCTGACAAAATTGTCATCGGACGGTTTGGCTCCCGTAAGGAGCCAACGTCCATCATAGAAGTGCAGGATCACCTGCACACAACCTAAAGGAGAGAGAAATGCTAAAGAAAATGTTGGTCGTGGCCGCGCTGAGCGTCATAGGTACAACGGGTGCATTCGCTTCTGATGAGGCGCGTGCCGCGGCAAGAGAGGTCATCGAGCTGAAGGATGGCTCGACGGTCTATATCTTCAAGGACGGAAAAATGGCCATGGAAGACAAGTACGGCCGGGCGACTCGCATGAAGAAAGAAACCGTCATGGAAGCCAAGGATGGCCGGAAGATCATCATGCATGGCGATGAGGTCATGCGGCTTGACTCGCTACTACGACATGGTGACGGTAGCTAGTAGTCCCGTAAGTACATGAGAGTTACAGGGGAGCCCTCAATCCACCCTGAAGCGGCTTGGGGGCTCACGAGATTCGTTGTTGATTACGAACACGTGCGCATTTCGACGCGAATTCAGAACACCCGGGCGATCGCCTCCACAGGCTTGATACCAGTCCCGAAACGGGCGATGGCTTCCCGGTGCTGGCGTAGCTCCCCATACGGCAGATAGCGGATGTTGAGCTCCCTAACCTGTGAGAAGGCCGGCCTCAGCACCTGCTGCCGGACATCGGCCTCTCGTTCATCCGGAGCGACGAGAAATAGATGATGGCGCTGGGCCGCGCCACCGGACAAAGCCAGATCCAGCAGCCGAACGATGCCGGAGTAGATCGAGGTCGTATGTTCGACCTCGAATGCCGCCACCACTCCACCGGATTCTCGTTCCAGCCAGATCACATCGATGAGCCGCACCGCGTCAGCTCCTTCATTTTGCAAGGCCAGAGGCAAGACCGTGAGGCACCCATCGGCGAGACGCCCTCCGTTATAGGGCCGACTCTGATCGTTGCTGGCAATCCACACCGAGAACCCCAGGGCCAGCCCCAGGTCTCTCAGCCACCCTTGCACTTCGGTATGCCCCTCGTCGGAAACCCGATTCTTGTCGAGTTGCTTGGCAAAGGCGGCGGTTTCCTCCCGGACTGCGGCCAGATCCTTGGCCCAGGCATCGGTTGCCTTGGCATCTCCCTCGGCGGGCGGCAAGGGATAGCGCTCCATGCCCAGATCGAACATGAGCCCGGCAACCGCGCCCAGATCATTGGACAGAAGATCCCGGTGGCGCTGATTGAACTCGATGAGTCCCTGCCGCATCGCAAGGTAATGATCCCAACGCCCAAGCTTGACGGCAGCGCCGGTCAGCGCGTTGTAGCCTTTGACGATGGCGGTATTAAAGGGGACGACGATCGTGGGGTGAATGAAGTAAAGCAGGTTGGCCGCGGCTGGCCCCAGGCCCTTGATGCCCTTGGCTTCGAGCGTGCGGATCGCCTGGAGCACGTCGGCCTCCTTGGTGCAGCAGTCGCACGCATGCAGCAGCCGTCCAAAGGCGCGTTGATTGTCCCGGTCTTCGTAGATGTCCGGAATCCGCAGTTTGGGCTTCCACAGGAACGCATGATCGGCCCCCTTGAAGATCTGACGCTGCTCGGCAATCGAGGCCACGACCGTTTGGAGGGATGATCCTCGATAGACGTTGCCGAACGAGCCTTCGTCGATCTCCTTGATGACCTGGCCGATTCCACGTCGGATCGAGCGGAAGTTCTTCAGTCGTTCGGGCCACAAGAACCAGGACTGGTACGTTCCATTCGGGTCTTGCTTCCAGCGATCAATCAAGAGACGGGTGGTTTCAGGCATGAAGATGGAAGGCAAAACAGGTAATCGATCAGGGTATCACCAACCGAAGGCTCGACGGGACTCGCACCTACCGAACACGTCCTGCGCCTGGCGTGAACTACACAACCGGCGGCAAGACTCCCAGCTTGAAGTAGCGCAACAGCGCCTCATGCAGACGTTGTCGTAATTCGTTCGTCTCTGCCTGCGTGATCGTGACGTACAACGCAGGGGCGATATCCATGAAAGCGGTCGCGATGTGCGGATCAAAGTGACTTCCGGATTCGTGCAGGATGATCTGCATGGCCTCGTCGAGCCCCATCGGCGACTTGTAGGAGCGCTCGGAAGTGAGCGCATCGAACACGTCCACGACGGCGAAGATCCGGGCGATCAGGGGAATTTCCTCACCACGCAAACCATCGGGGTAACCCTTTCCGTCCAGACGTTCGTGGTGGTGCCGGATGATCACGGCAGCCTCCTGCAACCAGGGGTTTCCGGTGACGATCTCAGTACCGAGGACCGGATGCGTCTGCATGACCTGGAGTTCGGCGGGCGTCAGGGAGCCCCCCTTCAGGAGGATACTGTCGGGAATCCCGATCTTGCCCACGTCGTGCAGAAAGGCACCGGCAACCAGGTGCGAGATGTCCTCCGCCGATACCCCCAGTGCTTCAGCCAAACCGATCGCGTAGAGCGTGACCCGATAGTTGTGGGCATCGGTACCGGAATCCTTCTTGGCCACGGCGTTTCCCAGGGAGCGGATTAGCGACAGGTTGGAGTCCAGCAAGGAACGAGACAAGTCCGTTGAGCGTCGCAGCATGGCCAGCATCAGGGGATACAGGACAAACGCTGTCGCCACCACGGCGCCGACAGCGGTAAGCGCCCCCGTGCGAACCTGATCCCGCTGAGCTTGGACAGTTTCCGCATCGAGCCGGCTGACGGTCCTCACATACCCAACAAGACGGCCATCGCTACCGGAGATCGGGACAACGACGTGGATCAGATGCTCGGAACCCACTTCGATCCAGGTGCGGTGGATCTGATGTCGCTCGGGACGCTTCAAGGCTTGGGCACGGAGCACGTCTATCAGCGAAACGGCGCTACTCCCCCAGTTCTCGTAAACCTGATCGCCATCACCATCAAAGACCTGCAGCCCGACAAAACGACTTTTGTCCAGCAAGCGCTCCAGTTCGTCATGACCGTCAGGCCGGCCGGCGCTAACAATCATCTGCATCGCAGGCGTGGCGAAATGGCGGGCGCTGCGGGTGGCCTGCTCCAGTGCAGCCTGTTCCGCCCGGTAGGTTTCAACGAAATAAGCAACACCACCGGCAATCAGCGCAACCACGGTCGCAGCCAACCCAAGCCTGATGGTCAGCATCCCGTGCAACTGGCCAGGGGTTTCTGGCAACGGGCGGCTCATGTCAGCTTTTCACTTCAGGCTCTGGAGCATTTCGATTTCGTGTTTGAAGTGCCCACTCACCCGGTCCATTGCAAACTGGTGCATCACCGTGTTCTCCGCGAACTTGGCCCGCTCGACATCCATTTCGACCGTGTTCCCATCGATACTGCCTTGGCTGGGGACATGGTATTTCAGTGGGATGGGAGGCTGGGTGCCGGTGCTTTGTCCTGACAAGTGCCCCCCCGAGGTCGTGGTCAGGGATACAGGAGGCACATTCGCCGCCGCCTGGGCGTTACGTAGTGCTTCCTGGAAATCGATGTCGACGGCCTTGTAACCGGGGGTATCGGCGTTGGCGATATTTGACGCGATGATTTGCTGACGATAGGCCCTCAACCCCAAGGCGAGTTGCTGAAAATCATGGCTCGGGTGCCCCGATCCCACCAATGGAATGTGACGGGGTTGGAAGCCATCTCCCAGCGAGGGCCATGCATCGCGTTGTGCCGAACTCTGTGCGCCACCCGTACTGGATGCGGGACTGGGCGTCCCCGACAGGGCCGTGCTGGTCGTTCTGCCCATGACCTGTGAAAGAGCGGTGGCAAAAGAAGAAGTGCCACTCCCCGAAATGGTGTGGCCACTGTGTCCAGCGTCCGAGGTTGGCTGAACTGGCCCAGGACTTCCAATTCCGGTGACGGGTGGCATGGCAACTTACTCCTGTTCGTTCATGATCAGGATGGCCTTCACCGGATCGATCGGTCCGGTCTCGTGCCATTTGCTACTGAGCTTTGAAGCGGGCGCCTTGTCCATACAGCCGTGGTTGCACTCCACGATCCAGCGCTTCATCAACACCGCCTGGCAAAAGGAAAAGGCAATGGCCTCGGGCTTGCAGCCGACGGTCTCAGCCAGGATGCGGCAAGAACAACGGCTCCCGTGTTCATCGTGGGTTGGGGTTTTCATGTTCAAAACACCGAGGCCCCTTCACGGGGCCTCTGAATGACTGCGTCTACTTTGCGTCCCGCTGGTGGCTGTGACGCTTTGCGTCCTTGGCCGGTGCCGCCTTTTCCGCCGTAGCCTCAGGCGCCGACGCCGGGATACCGGTCTTTTCCGTCATGTGGGAGTGGGGCTTCACCTTCTTCGGCGTGGTCTTTTCGGTTTGCTCGGCGGGTACCTTGTCGGCATCCGCAGCCTGAGCGCCAAAAGACAGAGCCGCAACGGTGGCAATCAGTGCGGTCGAGAGAAAAGAATTGAGTTTCATGACAGCTTCTCCAAAAAGGGTATCCAGAAGATTCGAGATGCCGGCGGGCGGGTCCGACAAGGCCAGTTTGTGCTTCTGGAACCGTCAGAGACATGACCCGGTGATTACATTCCTGTCAGATTTCTCCTGACCGCTATGCTGCTAGCGCTTAGGAAGTGCCGCCAGGAGCGCCTTCTGAAATTCCAGCGTGCACGAAAGCAGTGCCGACCAGTGGTCCACCGCAATCCGGCCGCTTGCCGCGGTGAAACCCGCAACGTCTCCCTGCAACAGCACTTTGGGGTCGTGGTCAGACTGATGCACCCACTTGTGCATCGTCTCGGTGGTCAATGTCGTCACCTGCTCGCCGTAGGTGAAGCCCAGGCGGCAGAGTCCAGCCGCTACGTCGAGATTGGCTTGAAGACGCGCTCTCAGGTCTTCGTTCGCTTCTTGCATGATGTCCCCCTGTTTGAGCCGAACCGCACGAGACTCACGCCGGCTCGGCGATGACTTATTTGCCAAGGCTCTCCGCCAGGTCGCGATGCCCCTTTTCCAGTGCTCGGGCCTCCTGGGCCGCTTCCTTGAGCTTCGCTTTCAAAGCGCCGCAGTGGGACGCCCACATCCCGACATCGCCTTTCGGACGCCCCGAGTACGCGGTTACCATTTTTTCGTGTTGCTTGGCTTCGGCCTCATAACCAGCTGCTTTTTTCGCGAAGTAGTCCGCAATGCGCTGATGGTCCGATGCCGTCGACGCACTGGAGATGAACTCGGGCATCTCCGCCACGGGGGGAGTCGATGAGCAGGCGCCTAACGTAAGGATCAGCGCCACACCGGCGAGTGTCGTACCTAGACTGCGTTTCATGGTGTCACCTCCTTTGTGAGTCCACAGAATCAGTGTGCGATCCGGCGGCTGACAAAGGGGTGACGCAGCCATTACATCCCTGTCCTTGAAATGTCAGGAAGGTGTGATTGGCCCTCCGGATTCCCGCAACGGCAAACCTAGTAAGCGGCGAGCCTCGTGTTGCCAAGTGTGACCTTGAGCCAGACGCCTACAAGGTGAAAAGTCCATCAAATTCGGTGCCTTATGCCTTGTACTTCCTTCATGGTCAGATTAAACTGTTGTCAACAACAGTTTAATCTGACCATGAAGCTATCCCCACACCAAGTCCGGACTGTTTTGAAAGTGAATGAACAGACCTTGCGTTACTGGAAGCGCACCTATTCGGCATTGGCCGGACGGCGTGGCTATGGGCCTTGCTACACCTTTTCCGAGGTGCTGGTCCTGCTCGTGACCAAGCGCTTGGTTGAACAGTTAGGGGTGGATGTCAGCAAGCTGGAACCGATTGCAGTGGCCCTTTTTGAGGCCTGCAAGTCGTCCGTGCTGCTGTTGAGTGGGGATGATCACACCGTATACGTTGATGTGGCGCGCATGGCTGTCGTCCCAGGCAACTCATCTGAAAAATCGGCTGGAGGCGTTCGGATCGAGTTGTCCTTGCCGGACTTGGCACGGGAATTACGCGCCCGAATTTTAGATTCGCTCGGAGATGACGAGGCGGCACAAATGTCGCTCGCCTTGGGTCCCACTGCAATTGGATCTCCACCAAAACAAAAACAGGCATAAACCATGATGGAGTTACTACAAGTCAGTGATTGGCGTCGAACGCTGGGATACCTCCCCGTACCCCTGCGCGAGGATGCGACAGAGCAACGTTTCGTCATGCTTAATGGCGCCAAGGGCAATTTCTGCCTGGACATCAGAGGCGAGGAGACCGCACGCGGCGAACAGCGTGAGGTGGCTTGGTCTGCCGACGTGGATCACTACGTTCGCGTGGATACCTCCGGTGTCGAAGTTCTGCGTTGGGACCAGTCGGAACCCATGCGATCGTCCGTCGCCGATGTGGTGAACAACCTCAAAGCTTTTCAACACTACCTGGAAACAGCGAGAGCGCCGCGAGAGCTGTCGGTGGTTGCGCACGCCCTAGGCATTTACAACCGCATTCGATCAACGCTGCCGGATGGCTCTGCTGGCTTGGAGGCTTTTCTCTTTGCATTGCAGCAAGCCTCTGATGAGACCGTGCATACCATGCATTGGGCTGATCAAGCGCGCTGCGAAGCCTCTTGGTCTCGTGTCGGAAGCTCCACGCGTGAGCGCATCATGGCCGATCTGCTGTCCCCCAAAGGAACGGACAAGCGGCCCCGCCTGTCACTGGTGTTGCGCCACGCCATGGGGCGCATCTTTCAGGAAGCGCACAATCTGGTCATGCTCTCCCCCCAGATGAGCTTGCTGGATGAGGGCGAACTGATTTCGCTGGGATCGACCTCCCGTTCCAGCGGGGCCTATTTCACGCCGACACCTCTGGTGCGCACGTTGGTAGAGCAGTGCCTGACGCCGGAATTGCTGGCCCGGCCGCAACTCACGCTAATTGACCCCGCATGTGGCAGTGGTGAGTTTCTCCGTGAAAGCATCCGGCAGTTGTCACTGCACAACTATCGGGGCGCACTGCGCATCGTCGGGTTTGATGTTTCTCTGCCCGCTATCCTGATGGCGCGCTTTGCGCTCGCTCATGAGACCCGAGGCTGGGAGGGGCGTGTGACGGTAGAGATTGAACAATGCGATGCGCTCAGCACCGATTGGCCGCAGCAGGTGGATATCTGCTTGATGAACCCCCCTTACGCTTCATGGCGTTCGCTTTCGGTATCGGCCAGAGAGTTGCTAACAGAGTCCTTGGGAACACTTGCCCAGTCTCGGCCGGATCTCGCGTTTGCCTTCTTGACCAAAGGTGTCGAGAGTCTTGCCCCGCAGGGCATGATGGGAGCCGTCTTGCCTGCCTCCCTGCTTGATGGAAAGTCAGCCGAACCTTTGCGAGAACGCCTTGACGCCCTGGCGTTCAAGCAAGTGGTCGTGCGTCTGGGAAATCAATCGATTTTCGATCAGGCAACCGTTGATGCCTCCCTCTATGTAGGGCGTCGGCAGGCCGAAGTCAGTGAGTCTCCCTGTCCAACCTTGATGGTTTGGGCAGACCACACCAGCGGCGCATCGGATCGCGCCCTACGGACCTTGCGCAGTCTGGACTGGACGCCCAGTGATGGCCTGATCGAGATTGATCATGGGGATTACAGCATTTACTCCGAAGTCTGCGAAGGGACGTCGGGCTGGGCTCCACGTCCGCTTGCGTCTACGAAACTACTTCGTCAGTACAAGCCTTTACCCCGGCTGTCTTCTCAGTATTCGATCAACCAAGGGACGATCACCGGCCTGAACGAAGCCTTTGTGCTGGACGATGACGAGTTCAAGCGGCTTCCACGCACAGAGCGTAAATTCTTCCGAAAAGCCATCATTAACGCGTCCATTCGCGATGGTCGTATTCATGATGGGCACTGGGTTTTCTATCCTTACGGAGCGTCCATCCCCGTACTGGATTCGGAAGAGAAACTGTTCGAGCTGCTTCCCCATTATGTGCGTGAGTATCTGGAGCCCAACAAGTCGGCACTCCGACGCCGTACCGGTATCGATGAGGCCTCCTGGTGGCACTTGACGCGTAAGCGAGCCGTGCATGAGCGATTCACGCCCAAGATCGTGTCGACCTACTTCGGAAATGCGGGATCGTTCGCCTGGGATGCCACGGGTGAATATGTGGTTGTCCAAGGCTATGCCTGGACTCCCAGCGGTAGCACCGTTATCAACGAAAAAACGGGGTTGGCGGCTGTTGCGGTACTCAGTTCCGCAACGGTGTCGCGACTGATCGCCGCGATATCGAACAATCTGGCAGGCGGTCAGTTCAATCTCTCTGCGCGCTATATGAGCAAAATGCCATTCGTCGACCTCAAAAATGAAGCCCTAAGTGAGCAAATCGATGCACTCGCGCTGATCGGGGTGGCCATCAGTCGCGGGGAGTCCTACAGCAAGGAGCTTCGAGATCGACTGACCGAGGATTTGTTTTCCATCTCCGCTACTACAACAAAATGAGCCGCCGCCGTGACAGACAAAAGCTTGCATCAGCAAACGCGTTGCCCGGTTTTCCTGTCGCAAAGATAGAAGCCCTTGGGCGCCAGATGGCCATTGCAGTCGGCAATCAGTTGGGGGTCCAGACCCCCTATGCGCATCAAGTCTCAACCCCACGGGGACCGAGCCTGCGGATTGCATGCAAGCCATTGATCACCCGTGATGACGATGGCCGAATGCCATTGCTGGTCATCAGAGAGCCCAAGGGACAGGATGGCGTCTTCCTGGAAGTTGCAGTTGACTACAGTTGGGATGCAGGAATGCATTACCTGACCCATGTCAGTCTCAAGCTCTATACCGGACCAGCACCGAACGCTTCTGCGTTACGTTTCAGAGCCGAGTGGGACCCAAGGGAGGCGGCACGTCTGCATGCTCAACCCCACTGGAACATTGACAAAGGTGATGACGATACCGCTCCACTGAATCAGCCCGGTGATCAGGCCCCCTGGATACCAGCAGCCAAGCTGGCCCCCTGGTTGGCTCCGGAACCGACCAATTCAGAACCCAGTCTGGATCTCAAGAAATTTCACTTTGCGATGGCCGCAGGCTGGGAGCGTGAAGCCCCGCATCATTCCACGCCCATTGCCGACGAAAGCGCCTTGATACGATGGATGGCAGGGTGCACCGGGTACATTCGCGATCAAGTGAGTGGTGTGTAGTCCTTAACCACACGAACGGCTGCAAGGTCATGCTCAGCTTGAAAACTCAGGAAGTCTGTGTGTCCGTTTCTGCCTTCCTGAGGCGTAATGCATTACCCACCACACTGGCAGACGAAAAACTCATCGCCAGGGCGGCGATCATCGGCGAGAGAACCAGCCCATACGCCGGATAGAGGGCGCCGGCTGCTATCGGGATACCAAGGGCGTTGTAGAGAAACGCGAAAGCCAGGTTCTGCCGCATGTTGCGAACCGTGGCAACCGACAGCGCACGGGCACGGGCAATGCCTCGCAGGTCGCCTTTGACGAGGGTCAGTTGGGCACTGTTCATAGCCACATCGGTCCCGGTACCCATGGCGATGCCGACATCCGCCCTGGCGAGGGCCGGTGCGTCGTTGATGCCGTCACCGGCCATCGCCACGACATGTCCTTCGCGCTGAAACCTCTCCACGAGCGCAAGTTTGTCGGCCGGCTTGACCTCTCCGTAGACCTCATCGATACC
>JAYRYA010000014.1:0-99543 GCA_041917255.1 Zoogloea sp. | reverse complement strand
CTTCGACCTTGATCAGCACGGTGCCTTCGGCAACCTTGTCGCCCAGGCCAACCAGCACTTCCTTGACGATGCCGGCGGCGGAGGACGGGACGTCCATCGTGGCCTTGTCGGATTCCAGGGTCGCGATGGCGTCGTCCACCTTGATGGTGTCACCGACCTTGACGAACAGCTCGATCACCGGAACCTGGTCGAAATCGCCAATGTCCGGCACCTTTACTTCGATGAGTTGGCTCATGTTTGCGCTCCTCTCGATCAGACGGACATGGGGTTCGGCTTGGACGGGTCAAGGTTGTACTTGACCAGCGCAGCGGCGACCTTGTCGCGATCGATCCTGCCTTCGTCGGCCAGCGCCTTGAGCGCAGCCAGGGTGACCCAGTGGCGATCCACTTCGAAGAAGTGGCGCAGCTTCTCGCGGGTGTCGGAACGGCCGAAACCGTCGGTGCCCAGCGTGACGTAGGTGTTCTTGACGAAGGGGCGGATCTGCTCGGAGAAGAGCTTGATGTAGTCGGTGGCGGCGATCACCGGGCCGACGGCGCCTTCGAGTTTCTGCTCGACGTGGCTCTTCTTCGGCGCTTCCAGCGGATGCAGCAGGTTCCAGCGGGCGGCGTCCTGGCCGTCGCGGGCCAGTTCGTTGAAGCTCGGGCAGCCCCAGATGTCGGCCTCGACACCCCAGTCGTTCTTGAGCAGGTCGGCGGCGGCGATGACTTCGTTGAAGATTGTGCCGGAGCCCAGCAGCTGGACGCGCAGGTCGCCCGCGCCACCCTTCTTGAAGGCGTACATCCCCTTGATGATGTCGGCTTCGGCACCGGCGGGCATTTCCGGGTGCTCGTAGTTCTCGTTCATCACGGTGAGGTAGTAGTAGACGTCTTCCTGCTCGGCGAACATGCGGCGCATGCCGTCCTGAACGATCACGGCGACTTCGTACTGGAAGGTCGGATCGTAGCTGATGCAGTTGGGGATCATGTTGGCCAGCAGCTGGCTGTGGCCGTCCTCGTGCTGCAGGCCTTCGCCGTTCAGCGTGGTGCGGCCGGCGGTACCGCCGATCAGGAAACCGCGGGTGCGCTGGTCGGCAGCCGCCCAGCACAAGTCCATGGTGCGCTGCAGGCCGAACATGGAATAGAAGATATAGAACGGCACCATCTGCACGCCGTGCACGCTGTAGGCAGTGCCGGCAGCGATCCAGTCGGCCATGGCGCCGGCTTCGTTGATGCCTTCCTGCAGCACCTGGCCGGTCTGGCTTTCCTTGTAGAACATGAGCTGGTCATGGTCTTCGGGAACGTAGTTCTGGCCTTGCTGGTTCCAGATGCCGTACTGGCGGAACATGCCTTCCATGCCGAAGGTGCGGGATTCGTCCGGCACGATGGGGACGATGTTCTTGCCGATCTGCTTGTCCTTCAGCAGGGTGTTCATGATGCGCACGATGGCCATCGTGGTGGACAGCTCGCGGCCTTCGCCGGACGCCTTGAGCAGCGCGCCGAAGGTGTCGAGGCCCGGCACCTCCAGGGCGTCGGCCTTGCGGCGGCGCTGGGGCAGGAAGCCGCCCAGATCCATCCGGCGTTGCTTCATGTACTGGTATTCGGGCGAATCTTCAGGGAAGCGCAGGTAGGGCAGCTCGGCCAGCTTGTCGTCGGGCACCGGGATGCCGAAGCGGTCGCGGAAGCGGCGGATCGAATCGATGTCGAGCTTCTTCTGCTGGTGGGAGATGTTCATCGCCTCGCCGGACTGACCCATGCCGAAGCCCTTGATGGTCTTGGCGAGGATCAGGGTCGGGGCGCCCTTGTGGGTGACGGCGGCGTTGTAGGCGGTGAAGATCTTGAAGATGTCGTGGCCGCCGCGGTTGAGGTTCCACACCTCGTCGTCGGTCCAGTCGGCCACCAGGGCCTTGAGTTCCGGGGTGTTGAAGAAGTTCTCGCGGACGTAGGCGCCGTTCTTGGCCTTGAAGGTCTGATATTCGCCGTCGCACAGCTCCATCATCCGCTTCTTCAGGATGCCCTTCTTGTCGCGGGCAAACAGGGCGTCCCAGTGGGTGCCCCAGATCAGCTTGATGACGTTCCAGCCGGCGCCGCGGAACTCGGCTTCGAGTTCCTGGATGATCTTGCCGTTGCCACGCACCGGGCCGTCGAGGCGCTGCAGGTTGCAGTTGATGACGAAGATCAGGTTGTCGAGCTTCTCGCGGCCGGCCATGCCGATGGCGCCGAGGGATTCGACCTCGTCGGTCTCGCCGTCGCCCAGGAAGGCCCAGACCTTGCGCTGCTCGGCCTTGGCGGCGTCGATCAGGCCGCGGCTGGCGAGGTACTTCATGAAGCGCGCGGAGTAGATCGCGCACAGGGGGCCGAGGCCCATCGACACGGTGGGGAACTGCCAGAAATCCGGCATCAGCCACGGGTGCGGGTAGGAGGAGATGCCCTGACCTTCCGATTCCTGGCGGAAGCTGTCCATCTGCTCATCGGTCAGACGGCCCAGCATGTAGGCGCGGGAATACACACCCGGCACCGAGTGACCCTGGAAATAGATCAGGTCGCCGCCGGTCTCGTGGTTGATGCTCTTCCAGAAGTGGGAGAAGCCCACGTCGTAGAGCGCAGCGGCAGAGGCGAAGGAGGCAATGTGGCCGCCGACGTTGGTGTGCTTGTTGGCGCGCACCACCATGGCCATGGCGTTCCAGCGGATGTAGGAGTGGAGCTTGATCTCCATGTCCGGATCGCCCGGGTACTTGGGCTGCTGGTCGGCCGGAATGGTGTTGATGTACTGGGTGTTGGCGGAGTAGGGGATGTCGATCCCTTCCTCACGACCGGCTTCGATCAGCTTTTCGATCAGGAAGTGGGCACGGTCGGTGCCTTCCTGCGCGACGACGCCTTCGAGGGCGTCCAGCCATTCCTTGGTTTCCTGGGCGTCGATGTCAGCCCGGATCTCTTGCGTGTTCGCGGCCATGGTTTTGTCTCCTCATGACTTGCGGGTTGTGGGTTGCTGCCGTGGGTAACGGCAACGTGCTTTCACTACAAACCGGAGCAGGACCGGATCGCGGTCCGAATTTTTCGCAATATAAAATCAAATCCCGCGATGTGCAATAGGGTCGACCACAATTCGCACGGGGTTCGAGGGTCTTTTTCGAGGTCTGGTGGTGGCGGTGCTATCCCATCCGGCTCTGCTGCGATACGGAAAACCCAAAGCAAGCGCCGACCGGGCCAGAAGGCTCCGGCCGGCGAGTTTTCGTTCGACGGGGATAGGCAAAAAAACGGCCGGGGGCGAGGGAGGGAGGGAGAAAACCCCCGGCCGTTTGCGGAAATGATTGTTCCGCGGCGGGATCATTTGGACTGCGCGTCCCGCTTACGGTCTTCGTCGTATGCGAAGACCACTTGTCTGTTACGAACTTCCCCCATGACCAGCGAACGGGTCGAATCGATTGACTCGTGGTCGGTCTTGGAGAAAGGGCGATCATATACCATCACGATGCCTTCCACCCGCTCCTTGAGCGATTCGAGGGCATCCTTGAGGCGCGGCCCGTCGGTGCTGCGGGCCTGGCGCATCGCCGCGGCGAGCAGTTGCATCGAGTCATAGCCCTGGGCCGCGGCGGGCGCCACCGGCAGGCGGTCGATGCCATAGGTGTTTCGATACTTTTCGACAAACTGGCGCCTGCGGGGTGTATCGCTTTCCTGGATGAAGGTCTGAGGCATCCGGGTGCCTTCGGCGTTGGGGCCCGCGCTGTCGATGAAGTTCGACATGGCCAGCGCCCAGCTGCCCACCAGCGGCACCTTCCAGCCCAGGCGCACCATGCCATTGGCCACGTGGGCCAGCTCCGGCCCCAGCCCGTAGGTGAGGATGCCCTCTGCGCTGGCCGCCCTGGCGCGGGCAAGCTGAGGCGTCATGTCGGTGTCGCGGATGTTGAAGCGCTCGATGGCCACGGCCTTGATGCCGTAGCGCTCCAGCGCGCGCTCCAGATCTTCCCGGCCGAGCTGGCCATAGTTGGTGCTGTCGTGGAAGATCGCCAGCTTGCGCAGATGCTGCCGCTGCACGGCCTCCTCGACGATCATCGCCGCCTGGAGCGTATCGGGCGCGGAGACGCGGAAAATGTAGTTGTCCGGGTACTGGGGCGGCAGGAACTGCTTGGTGACAATCGAGCCGGTGGCCACCGAGGTGATCATCGGCACATGGGCCTGCTGGTAGAAACGCTGGCTGGCGAGCGCCACGCCGGTGTTCACGATGCCCAGGCCGGCGACGATCTTCTCGTGGTTGATGAGCTCCTGGGCGATCTGCGCACCGCGCTCGGGGCGGGCCTCGTCGTCACGCTCCACCAGCCGGATCGGCCGGCCGAGAATCCCGCCGGCGTCGTTGATCTCGCTGGCCGCGAGGCGGATGCCGTCGCGCATCGCCACCCCCATCGGGCTCGACCCGCCGGTGAAAGGCCCGGTCACGCCGATGCGGATCGGCTCCACCGCCGCCACGCCGGCCGCGAGCAAACCCAGCGCGGCACAGGCCGCTGCACGTACGAATCGAAGCAAGGGTGTCTCCGCTGTCCTGTTTTTCGTTCTGATTGTGTTTTTGGCCGACCGTGCAGTCAGCATTCAACGCTACGCCCGCCTCCTTGCCGGGTCAAATGCGGGACAACCCCTAGCTGCGCTGCGGCATGGCTTGCGTCGCCGCGCCCGGTTGGCGATGATCGGGGCATGAGGGGAAAGGGCACATCGTGGCGCTGAAGGTTTATGTCTCCTACGCCTGGAAGGCGGAGGAGGATTCGGGCGTGGTCGCCGCGCTGGAAACGGCGCTGGCGGGGCAGGGCGTGGAGCTGGTGCGGGACGTGCGCCGGGTGGGTTATGGCGAGTCGATCCGGGCGTTCATGGACGAGATCGCGGCCGCCGAGCAGGTGGTGGTCGTGCTCAGCCCGCAGTACGTGGAGTCGCCCTACTGCATGTACGAGCTGATCGAGATGGCGCAGCTTGGCGATTTCCGCGAGCGGGTTTACCCGATCCTGCTGGATGGGTTGCCGATTTCAAAGCCCTCCTGGCGCAACCGGATCCGCGCGTCGTGGGAGTCGCGTTACTGGGCGCTGAAGGCCGAACTGGACGCGACGGATTCGGTACTTGCCGAGGAGTCGCTGGATGACCTGAAGGCGTACTCGAGGATTTTTCATCACGTGCTTGGGCCGTTGGTCACCTTGGCGGACATCAACGCCTTGAGCGAGGCAGTGCATCGTCAGACCAATTTTGCGGCCTTGATCGCGCGCTTGCGTGGGGTCGATGCAGGTACGGCCCCTCCGGCGAGCAAACCCGTGATTGTGCGGCGCAGCGCGGCTGAGGTGGTGGCCCGAACGCGGGTGCCGCCACCTGCGCCGACGCCCATCGTTCCCAAAGCGCCCCAACCGCTTTTGCAGTTGCCGCCCAAGCCGTGGTGGGCCGATACCGTGTCGCAGGACGCCAAGGGGGCATTCGTACCGGTGGATTGGCTGGGGCTGGTGCGCCGGCTGGCGTGGGACGCGCCGAGCCGGACCTGGCAAGGTAACAGCGGCCTCGGGGTGGATGAGTACGGTTTGTATGGAGATGCCCGCTTCAGTGGCGTGAGCCAGCGTTTCCGCTGGATTCCGCCGGGGGAGTTCTGGATGGGCTCGTCGGAAGACGAGTCAGGGCGTTATGGTAGCGAAGGCCCGAGGCAGTTCGTCCGTCTAACCGAAGGTTATTGGCTGGCAGAGACGGCGTGCAGCCAGTTATCGTGGCAGTCGGTGAAGGGGAGTAACCCGAGTGAGTTCAAGGACAACCCGCAAAACCCGGTGGAGCAGGTGACCTGGGCCGACGTACAGGGTTTTCTGCGAGAGGTGGAAAAACATCTTCCGGGGGTGAAGGCGGATTTACCGACGGAAGCGGAATGGGAATACGCCTGCCGTGCAGGTAGCGAGACAGCGTTCAACTGGGGCGATGGGATTGCCCCGGATCAAGCCAACTACAACATCACGGAAAGCTACGGCAAAGGTTCGCCGGGCGTGTACCGACACAGGACGGTGCCAGTCAAGAGTTATGCTCCAAATGCGTGGGGCCTGTACCAGATGCACGGCAATGTGTGGGAGTGGTGCGCGGACGGGCGACGGGCGTACGACGGTGCGCTGCAAGTGGACCCGCGAGGCCCTGAGGGCGACGCCCCGCGCGCCGTGCGCGGCGGGTCGTGGATCAGTTCTTCGCGTGAGCTGCGTGCGGCCTGCCGCTACGTCAGGCCTCGCGGCTGGCGCAACTACTACCTTGGCTTCCGCTTCTCCCTAAGGCCCGCCGCTCGCGCCGCGGCGAATCAATCCGGCCCCGTCTGATTAGGGAAACCCCCGATGCGCCTTTTCCGCCACCCCGGCGACGATGCGCGGGACATGTCGAACACGAATCCTTCCCCCAAGATGCCGCCGACCCGGGTGCCTGCCAACTGGTACTGGTCGGCGCCCAACTTTGCCGTCCTGATCTTTGCACTGGCGATGCTGGTGCTGGTGTGGGTGCTCCAGCGCCAGGAGAGCGAGACCGCTCGGGCGGCGATGGCGCGGGACGTGCAGTGGGCCGAGCAGACCATGCGCCTGCACATGCAAGGCACCGAGGAATTCCTGGGCCAGCTGGCGCGGGAACTGGCCGCCGGCACGCTGGATGGCGACGGCTTTCAGGTGCGCGCCAACCAGCACATCGCCAACAACCCCGAGTTGGTGAATGTGGTGTGGGTCACCGGCGACCAGCGGGTGAAATGGACGGCGCCCTTCGACACCACCGACTGGCTGGTGGGCGACGGGCTGTCGCAGGTGCAGGTGGCGGTGCTCGCGCGATCCCGCGAGCTGGGTCGGCCGGTGTACGGCGAGGCCTACGTGAATGGCCGCAACATGGCGGTGCTGGAGGTGTACCTGCCGGTGCTGCAGGGGCGCCAGCCGCTGGGGGCGATCATCGCGGTGTATTCCATCGAGCGGATGGTGGCGCACCTGGTGCCCAGCTGGTTCGGCGAGAAATACCGGCTGTCCTTCACCAACGCCAAGGGCGAGCTGCTGGCGGCCAATTCCACCCTGCGGGCGCTGGACGAGAGCCTCGAGTTCTCGGTGCCGCTGGACCCGCCGGGCAACGGGCTGGCGCTGCAGGCCACGGCCTACCGGGTGGAGAGCGATCTGCCGAAGGGCTTTCCGATTGCGGTGATCGTCGGGCTGTCGTTCTTCGTGCTGTGGAGCCTGTGGGCGCTGCGGGCCCACATGCTGCGTCGGGTGAAGGTGGAGAAGGAGCGCGACCGGCTCTTCAACCTGTCCCTCGACATGCTGGCGGTGCTGGCCCACGACGGGGTCTTCCGGCGCTGCAACCCGGCCTTTGAGCGCATCCTGGGCCATGCGCCTGAGGCCTTGCCGGGCCAGTCGCTGCTCGACTACATCCATCCGGACGACGTGGCGGACACCGTGGTGCGCCTGCGCAGCCTGGCGGCCGGCACGCCGGAAGCCTTCGAGAACCGCTGCCGCTGTGCCGATGGCAGCTACCGCTGGCTGGCCTGGAGCATCAACTCGGTGCCCGAGGAAAAACTGATGTACGCCGTCGCCCACGACATCACCGGGCGCAAGGCGGCGGAGGAGGCGCTGCACCACGAGTACGCCTTCCGCCAGTCGATGGAGGAATCCCTCATCACCGGGCTGCGGGCCATCGACCTGACCGGCCGCATCACCTACGTGAACCCCGCCTTCTGCCGAATGACCGGCTGGTCGCGGGAAGAACTGGTGGGCACCTGCCCGCCCTTTGTTTACTGGCCGCCCGACGAGATCGAGGCCCTGCAGCACAATCTGGAGCTCACCCTCAGCGGCAACGCGCCTTCCACCGGCTTCGAGATGCGCGTGCAGCGCAAGAACGGCGAGAGCATGGATGCGCGCTTCTACCTGTCCCCGCTGATCGACGGGGACGGGCGGCAGACGGGCTGGATGGCCTCGATCACCGACATCACGGAGCCCAAGCGCGTGCGCGCCCAGCTGGAAGCCGCCCACGAGCGCTTCGTGGCGATTCTCGACGGCCTCGACGCGGCGGTGTACGTGGCCGACGCCGCCAACGACGAGATCCTCTTCGCCAACCGCGCCTTCAAGAGCATCTACGGCTTCGACGCGGTGGGCCAGCGGGTCGGCATCTACGGCCTGCCCACGCCGCCCGACACCAACTGGTACGACGTGGACCCGCGCCGCCTGTCGCCCCAGCAGGTGCCCCGCGAGCTCTACGACGGCGAGCTGCAGAACGGGCTCTCCGGCCGCTGGTATCACATCCGAGAGCGCGCCACCCGCTGGGTGGATGGCCGCGTGGTGCGGATGGCGATCGCCACCGACATCACCGACAAGAAGCGCGTCGAGGAA
Organism: Zoogloea sp.; assembly: GCA_041917255.1. Lineage (GTDB taxonomy): Bacteria > Pseudomonadota > Gammaproteobacteria > Burkholderiales > Rhodocyclaceae > Zoogloea. The sequence continues at coordinate 91,226 of JAYRYA010000014.1, read as the reverse complement.
GAGAACCGCGCCCAGCAGGAACGCCTGCAGCGCACCTCGCGCCTCATCACCATGGGCGAGATGGCGTCCACGCTGGCCCACGAGCTCAACCAGCCCCTGGCGGCGATTGCCAATTATTCGATGGGCTGCGTCAATCGCCTGCAGTCGGGCGATTACCGCCAGGAGGACATCCTCACCGCGATGCAGAAGGCCAGCGCCCAGGCCGAGCGGGCCGGGCGGATCATCCGCCGGGTGCGCGAGTTCGTGAAGAAGAGCGAGCCGCGGCGGCATTCCGTGGCGCTATCCGACATCGTCGAGGACGCCATCGGCTTTGTGGAGATCGACGCCCGGCGTTACGTTGCCCAGGTGGTAAGCCAGATCCCCGCCGATCTGCCGCCGGTGTTTGCCGACACCGTGATGATCGAGCAGGTGGTGCTCAACCTCGTCAAGAACGGTATCGAGGCCATGCGCGAGACACCCGCCGAGGAGCGTGTGCTCACCGTGTCGGCACGGCTGGCCGAGCACAATCTGGTCGAGGTGTCGGTGGCCGACCGGGGTCGCGGCCTCTCCGACGAAGCCCGCGAAAAACTGTTCTCGCCCTTCTACACCACCAAGGCCGAGGGCATGGGCATGGGCCTCAACATCTGCCGCTCGATCATCGAATTCCACGATGGCCGCCTGTGGGTGGACGCGAACCCCGTCGGAGGATGTATCTTCCGCTTCACCCTGCCTTTGGAGACTCCCCTTGAAAGCGCCCGAATCGACGCCTGAACAAATCATCTACCTGGTGGATGACGATGAAGCCCTGCGGGATTCCCTCGTCTGGCTGCTCGAATCCCAGGGTTTCAAGGTGGCCGCGTTCCCGTCGGCCGAGGACTTCCTGCGCCGCTGGCGGCCCGAGTTCAACGGCTGCCTGCTGCTGGATGTGCGCATGCCGGGCATGAGCGGGCTGGAGCTCCACGAGCGCCTGCGCGCCCAGTACTGCACCCTGCCGGTCATCTTCATCACCGGCCACGGCGACGTGCCGATGGCGGTGGCGGCGCTCAAGAAAGGCGCCGTCGATTTCATCGAGAAGCCCTTCAACGACAACGACCTGCTGCACCTGGTAAGCCAGTGCCTCGCCAAGGAGCGCGAGAGCCGCGACCGGCGCCGCCAGGACGCAGAGGTTTCCCGCCGGCTCGACCAGCTCACCCAGCGCGAGCGCGAGGTGCTCGATCTCATCATCGTCGGAAAGCTGAACAAACAGATCGCCGATGTGCTCGGAATCAGTATCAAGACGGTGGAAGTCCATCGCGCCCGCGTGATGGAGAAGATGGGTGCGCAATCCCTGGCCGAGCTGGTCCAGAGTGTCATGGCCATCGAAGGCGCGTCGAGCCGATAGCGTTTTGGGGACGGGGCGCCAGGTGTGTGCAGGCGCTCCGGCCGCGCCACCGGCTTGCGTGAAACGCGGCTAAGTCGTGGTAGACTCTCAGGTTTTTCTTGAGGGGCGCAGGCATGACCGCTCGCATCATCGATGGCAACGCGCTTTCCGCGAAGCTCCGCGGAGAACTCGCCGCGAAGGCGGCTGAACTGACCGCAAAAGGCACCCAGCCTTGTCTGGCGGTGATCCTGGTGGGCGGCGATCCGGCGTCTGCCGTTTACGTGCGCAACAAGGTGGCGGGCTGCGAGAAGGCCGGCATCAAGTCCCTCAAGTTCGAATATCCGCAGGATGCCGCCCCGGCCGACGTGCTGGGCAAGATCGCCGAACTCAACGCCGATCCTGCGGTGCACGGCATTCTGGTGCAGCTGCCGCTGCCGAAGCAGTTCGACGAAAAGGAAGTCCTCGAGGCCATCGACGTCGAGAAGGACGTGGATGGTTTCCATGCCGAGAACGTCGGTCGTCTGTCGCAAGGGCAGGAAGCCTTCGTGCCGTGCACGCCCAACGGTGTGATGGAGATGCTCAAGAGCATCGACGTGCCCCTGCGCGGCGCCGAGGCCGTGGTGATCGGCCGCTCCAACATCGTCGGCAAGCCGATGGCGATGCTGCTCACCGCCGCCGGCGCCACCGTCACCGTGTGCCACTCGGGCACCCGTGACCTCAACTTCCACACCCGCCGCGCCGACATCCTCGTGGCCGCGATCGGCAAGCCCAAGTTCGTCACCGGCGACATGGTCAAGTCGGGCGCCACGGTCATCGACGTGGGCATCAACCGCCTGCAGGACGGGCCGGATGCAGGCAAGCTGTGCGGCGACGTGGATTTTGAATCCGCAAAGCAGGTTGCCGGCGCCATCACCCCGGTTCCCGGCGGCGTCGGCCCCATGACCATCACCATGCTGCTCGCCAATACCGTCGAGTCGGCAACCCGCGTTGCCCGGAAAGGCTGACCCATGAACGCTCAAAATCCCGTCGTCGGCATCGTCATGGGCTCCAACTCCGACTGGCCCACGATGCAGGCCGCGGCCAAGGTGCTCAAGGAGTTCGGCGTGCCCTTCGAGGCGCGTGTCGTTTCCGCCCACCGCACCCCCGATCTGATGTTCGAGTACGCCGAAGCGGCCCGCGGCCGTGGCATCCGCGCGATCATCGCCGGTGCCGGCGGTGCCGCCCACCTGCCGGGCATGATCGCCGCCAAGACGACGCTGCCGGTGCTGGGCGTGCCAGTGCAGTCCAAGGCCCTGTCGGGCAAGGATTCCCTGCTCTCCATCGTCCAGATGCCCAAGGGCATCCCGGTGGCCACGTTCGCCATCGGCGAAGCGGGCGCTGCCAATGCGGGCCTCTTCGCCGTGTCGCTGCTGGCCGCCACCGACGCAGACCTGGCCGACAAGCTCGACGCCTTCCGTGCCGAGCAGACCGCCAGCGTGCTGGCCATGACCCTCGACCCGATCTGATCTCAGGATTGACGCGATGATCCTCCCGCCCGCCACCCTCGGCATGCTCGGCGGCGGCCAGCTTGGCCGCTTCTTCGTCGCCGCGGCCCACGAAATGGGCTACAAGGTCTGGGTGCTCGACCCCGACCCCCACAGCCCGGCCGGGCTCATCGCCGACCGCCACCTGCAGGCCGGCTACGACGACTTCGCCGCCCTCGACACTCTGGCCGACGCCTGCGCTGCGGTGACCACCGAGTTCGAGAACGTGCCGGCCGAAACGCTGGAGTATCTCGCCAAGTTCATCCCGGTGCGCCCCGGCGCGTCGGCCGTGGCGGTATGCCAGAACCGCATCGCCGAAAAGTCCTTCCTGCGCGACAACGGCCTGCCTCACGGCCCGTTCGCGGTGATCCAGTCGGAAGCTGACATCGCCGCCGCCACGTCCAGCCTTTACCCCGCCATCCTCAAGGTGGCCCGCTTCGGCTACGACGGCAAGGGCCAGGCCCGCGTCGCCAATGCCACCGAGGCGCTGCACGCCTTCCGCCAGTTCAAGCACGAAGCCTGCGTGCTGGAGCAGATGCTCTCGCTGGACTACGAAGTCTCGGTGGTGCTCGCCCGCGACGAGAATGGCAAGGTCAGGTGCTTCCCCACTGTCGAGAACCAGCACACGCGCGGCATCCTCGATGTGTCCATCGCCCCGGCCCGCGCCAGCGGCTGTCTGCGCGACTCGGCCCAGGAGTACGCCGAGCGCATCGCCGAGCGGCTCGGCTTCATCGGCACGCTGGCGGTCGAGTTCTTCGTGAGTCGTGGCGAGCTGGTCGTCAACGAGATGGCGCCGCGCCCCCACAACAGCGGTCACCATACCATCGACGCGTGCGTTTCCAGCCAGTACGAGCAGCAGGTGCGCGCCCTGTGCGGCCTGCCGCTGGGCGACACCACCCAGCACAGCGCCTCGGTGATGGTCAATCTGCTTGGCGAGCAGTGGTACGAGGGCGGCGAGCCCCATGGCCGCTACCGCGAGCCCGACTGGTCCATTCTCCACGCCGTGCCCGGCCTCAAGCTGCACCTGTACGCCAAGCACCACGCCCGCCACGGCCGCAAGATGGGCCACTTTACGGTGGTCGGCAGCGACGCCGCCGACGTGCTCGCCAAGGCCCTGGCCGCCCGCGCTGCCATCGGCGTGCGGGGCGAGTGATCCTGCCGGCCACATGAACGACATCCAGCAGGCCGTCGCGCTGCTCCGCCGGGGCGACCTGGTCGCCCTGCCTACCGAGACCGTCTATGGCCTCGGCGCGGATGCGATGAACCCCGACGCCTGCGCAAAGATCTTTGCCGCCAAGGGCCGCCCGTCGGACCACCCCCTGATCGTCCATCTGCCGGATGCCGAGCGGCTGACCGAGTGGGCGCGGGCGATCCCAAAGGACGCCATCGCGCTCGCCCGAGCCTTCTGGCCCGGCCCGCTGACGATGATCCTGAAGAAGCAGGAAGACGTGCCGGATCTCGTCACCGGCGGGCAGGATACCGTCGGCCTGCGCGTGCCTGACCACCCGGTCGCGCTGGCGTTGCTGCACGCCTTCGGTGGGGGCATCGCGGCGCCGTCTGCCAACCGCTTCGGTCGCATCAGCCCGACCACCGCAGCCCATGTGCGCGAAGAGCTGGGTGATCGCGTGCCGCTGATCCTCGACGGCGGCCCCTGTCAGGTCGGCCTCGAATCCACCATTCTTGATCTCTCCCGTGATGTGCCGGTGATCCTGCGTCCCGGTGCCATCGGCGTGGACGACATCGCCCGCATCATCGGTCGTCGCCCCCGCCAGCGCGGCGAGGACGAAGCGGGGCAGGGCGGTGATGCCGCGCCCCGGGTTTCCGGCGCACTCGCCGCCCATTACGCGCCGCGCACGCCACTCGAACTCGTTGTTGGCGCCGATCTGCTGGCGGCTCTCCGGCCGGGCGATGCCGTGCTCGGCCGCATGGCACGCCCGGAGCACCTGCCAGCCGGCGTGCGCTGGATTGCCGCTGCACCGGACGCCGCCGCCTACGGCCACGATCTCTACGCCGCGCTGCGCGATCTCGACGCCGCCGGCTGCGGCCGCATCCTCGTCGAAGCCCCGCCGGCCAGCCCGGAATGGTCCGCCGTCGTCGACCGCCTCGGCCGCGCGGCGGTGGGCTCCGGTGAAGATGACGAAACCTGAGCAGGCACGCCGATCAAAAGGGGCTTCTCAGCCGAAAAAACCGCCGCTATAATGCAGGGCTTACGTGGGCCGATAGCTCAGCTGGGAGAGCGCCGCGTTCGCAATGCGGAGGTCGTGAGTTCGATCCTCATTCGGTCCACCACAATTTCTGAAGAAAGCCCTGAAACGTCGGGGCTTTTTTCTTCTGCAGCACCCCGTGGAGGGGTTCCCGAGCGGTCAAAGGGATCAGACTGTAAATCTGACGGCACTGCCTTCGAAGGTTCGAATCCTTCCCCCTCCACCACCCCGATATCCAAAAAGGCCCTGGCGCAAGCCCGGGCCTTTTTGCTTTTGGGGCGCTTGAACATGCCTTGTTCAAGAATAGTGAACGACGTATAGTTTTATTCGTCGTTTAGCTATGGAGGTCAGCATGTTCGAGTGCACGCATCAGATGATCGGGCGGCCGCTGGCAGCGTGCGGGTTTAAGCCATGATGGATGTCCACCCTGCCGAACCCGGCCGCCGCGAACGAAAGCGGCAGCAACAGCTCGACCACCTGGCAGACACCGCCTGGGCGCTGTTCGAGGCCGAGGGCTTCGACGGGGTGACGATGGAGCGCATCGCCGAGGCTGCCGACGTGGCCAAGGGCACGCTCTACAAGCACTTTCCGGTGAAGGAGGCGCTGCTGCGGCATCGCTTCCACCGGGAGCTCCATGCCGTGTGGCCCGAGATCCAGCCCGAGATGGCGGCGGCCGCGCCGGGGCCGGCGCGGCTGGCGTGCTTCTTCCGGCTGCAGGCGCGCTGGTGCGAGCGCCGCCGGGCTTACCTGCTTCCCTACGTGCGCTTCCGTCTGGCCGACCCGCAGCTCACCAGCGACAAGCGCGAGCGCAGCGGGATGGATCGCATCTTCACCGAGCTGATTGCCCAGGGGCAGACCGCCGGCACGTTCCGCGACGACATCCCGGCTGCGTTGTTGGCCGGCTATCTGCAGTTCACCCATCTGGCGACCTTGCTGCGTTGGCTGACCGAGGACGGTCTGTCGCTGGAGGCGGAGCTGGCGGGCATGCTCGAACTGGCGTGCACCGGCATGGGGGCACGGTCATGAAGCCGGAAGGGGGGATGCAACCGATCGATGCCGCAGCGGCGGCGGACGCGCTGCCGGGCGTCGTAGGCGGCAAGGGGCAGCAGCTGGGGCTGCTGGTGCGCTATGGTCTGCCGGTGCCGGATTTCTTCGTGCTGCCGGCGGCCTGGAGCCGGCAGCGAGGGCGGTGCGACGAAGCGCTGGCGCCGACTCTCCACGCCGAACTCGTCAGGCGCGGCTGGCTGGATGTGCCGCTGGCCGTGCGCTCGTCGGCGGTCGGCGAGGATGCGGCGACCGCCTCGTTCGCGGGTATCTATCGCTCGTGCCTGAACGTGCGGGGCGTTGCCGCGCTGCTGGCCGCGGTGGGCGAGGTGTGGGCGTCGCTGGATACGCCGACGGCGGCGGCCTATCGCACGCGCCTGGGGCTGGCCGGCGAACCTGAGATGGCGGTGGTGGTGATGCCGTTGCTGGACGCCCGGGCATCGGGCATCGCCTTTACGTGCGATCCGATCAGTGGCCGGGAGGACCGGATGGTCGTGCACGCCCACTGGGGGCTGGGCGAGACGCTGGTGGGCGGCGAGACCGATGGCGACGAGTACGTCTTCGCCGAAGATCGTGCGGACATCTGGCGGGTGATCGCGCAGCGCCGGGGCACCAAGGGCACGATGAGCGTGCCGGGGCCGGCGGGCGGCACGACTCGGGTGGTGGTAGCGCCGGCCAAGGCGGGGTTGGATGTGCTCACCGCCGGCCAGGCCGAGGCGCTGGCAGCGTTGCTGCGGGATGCGGCGGTGGCCCTCGATTTTGTCGCGCCGTTCTACGATCTGGAGTGGGTATGGGACGGCGCGGATTTCTGGCTGACTCAGGCGCGGCGGGTCACGCGTCGACCTCACTACACTTATCCGGCGCTGCGGGGCATGGCGGCGATCTGGACCCGCGGCAACACCTGCGAGGTGACGCCCGAGCCGCTCTCACCAATGGACTGGGCCTTCTCGCGGCGGGGCGTCAACGACCTCCTGGAGCCGGGCTGGCGACTGGCTGGCCAGCAGCTTCTGCCCGGCGTCCAGCGCGCCGGGCTGTTCGACGGGCGGCTGTATCTGGAGGCATCGATCCTGCAGTGGGAGGCGCGGGACGCCATCGGGCTGCTGCCGGCGCACTTCAACGCCATGATGGGCGGCCATCAACCGTGCATCTCGGTGCCGCCGCCCGGATGGCGGGAGCGACTGCGTCACCTGGGCAACACGCTGCGCTACCTGCGTCGGGCGCCCGCCCTGCGGCGGCGCGGGCTGACGGAGGTGGCGTCGATGCACGTGCTGTCGCGGGAGATTCGCGGCATGCCGATACCGGCTGACCGGGAAGCTCTGTTCCGTGAGCTGGCGCGGGTGACCCGGCTGAGCCGCGAGGCCGAAGGGATGCATTTTCTGCAGGGCGCGGGGAGTGCCAGCCTGACCATGCTGCTGGACAGCATGGAAAAGCAGTTTCCGGGCGAAGGCGCCGCCATCGGGGCCGGGCTCCTGGCCGGTGGCGAGCCGAGCGTGACGGCGGTGCAGGGCTATGCCCTGCTGGATCTGGCGCGGCTGGCCCGCGGGCTTGAGCGGCCGCTGGACGATCCGGCCTTCGCCGCGGCCTTCAAGGCCTTTCTCGATGAATACGGTCACCGTGGTCCCTACGAAACCTACCTGCGCAACCCGCGCTGGGACGAGGCGCCCGAGCGGGTGCTCGAGCAGCTGCCGGCGCTCGGCGATGTCGATGCCGATGCCCTGCGCGCGCGCCAGCGTGCCGCCGCCCAAGCGGCCTGGCAGCGCATCCGGCGCGACCTGCCGTGGTGGCGTCGGCCGCTGCTGGCGCAGGTGGTGCGTTCAGCCAATCGGGAATGCAACCAGCGCGAGGCGGCGCGCAGCGGGCTGATTGCGCTGCTGGCGGCAGGACGCCGGCTCTGGCTGGCGATCGCCGGGCACATGGTTCGGGACGGCATGCTGGCCCGGCCGGACGACATCTTTCTGCTGCTGCCCGCCGAAGCGGAGCGGGCCTGTGCCGGACGGATTCCGGCAGCCGGTGTGCGGGCGCGGGTGGCGATGCGGGCCGAACAGCTTGAGGCGTGGCAGGCGGTGACGCCGGTGGAGTGGCTGAGCGTGGCACCGGAAGGCGGATTGCGCCCCGGTGACATGCCGTCCGCGGTGCCGCAGGATGGGCGGGATGCCTGGCGCGGAGTCGCCACCGGCACCGGCGCGGCGCGCGGGCGGGCGCGGTTGCTGCGCCACCCGGACGAAGGCGGGCGGCTGCTGCCGGGCGAGATTCTCGTCGCGCCTTCCACCGATCCGGGCTGGACACCGCTCTTCCTGAAGGCCGGCGGTCTGGTGGTGGAGACGGGCGGCTATCTGTCCCACGGGGCGATCGTGGCGCGGGAGTTTGCGTTGCCGGCGGTGGTCAATCTGCCGGGTATCCTGGATGCGCTGCAGGATGGCGACGAGGTTGAGGTGGACGGCCTTTCGGGTACGGTCCGGCGCGTCGGGGGCTGATTCCGTGGGTGGCGGCCTGCTGCTGTCCGGCTGAGGCTTTCGTCATGGCGGCTGAAGGGGGCGATGTGTATGATCGTACCTCGCCCACTGCGCTCCGATCCGGGGCAGGCCCACGATCAACCTCCATCGCTGCCGGACTGGCATCCGGCCACGCAGAACGAATTGAACATGCTTCGCACAAATAAGGCTCTCTTCCTGCTTGCCCTTTGCACGGGCGCCCTGTTCGGTCTGTCGGCGGCGCCGGCCGAGGCGTCCGACATCACGATGACGCCTGTCGAATGGTACGCGCTGCCGGATTTCTGCCGACCGGCTATCCTCGGTTCAATCTACATCCATCGGGTGCCCTTCGAACTGCGTGGCTCGGCAACGGAGGGCGCCAAGACCTCAGGGGGTGCGCGGAATGCGTCGGGCATCCCAGGTGCCCACCACTTCTGTTTTGGCCTGATCCATCTTAGCCGCGCCAAGCGTGGCGGCGAGAACTACGATGCCGCAGTGAGACAGTTCAATTACTCGTACCAGCAGATGAGCGGTAACGCGCCGATGTTCTCCTATGTGAGCGCCAACCTGGGCCGCGCGCTGTATGGTCACCGCAAGAAAGCCGATGCGGCGAAGGTGTGGACCGAGGCCATCTCGCTGCAGCCCCAGCGTCGGGAGTCCTACCTGGCGCTGGCCGAAGCTCTGCTCGGCGAACGTCGCCCCGAGGAGGCCTTGAAGGTGCTGAAGAAGTACGAGGACAACAAGGAAAGCGATTACCCTGACGCCGAGCACTTCCTCGCCCAGACCTACTTCGACTTGAAAAAATACGACGAGGCCAAGACCCACGCCGAGCGTGCCTATGCGCTGGGGTATCCGGTGTTCGGCCTGCGGGACAGGCTGAAGCAACTCGGCAAGTGGTAGCCGGGGGCGATTCGTAGCAAAAACGGCAACAATGATTGGCTCATTGTTGCCGTTTTTGTTTGGTTGCCGAGGCGTCGATCCGGTGCGCCAGGGGGCTAGCGGGGGCGCAGGCTTTCCGGGATCGGCCGCGGCGCGAGCTTTTCGGCGGCGACTTCGAGTGCGTATAGCGTGCCCCCGGTGACCAGCCAGGCATGGACCCAGTCTGGCGTGGGGCCGGCGCCCGACCAGGTGAGGGCCCGGTTGGACGGGTGCATGTAGCGGATCTTCGTCTCGGCTTCGCGGGCGCGGGCGGCCTGCTCGGCTTCTTCCTTGGCCTTGCGTTCGGCCTCGGCGGCCTCCTGGATCGCCCTCTCGGCGGCGGCGCGGGCGGCTACTTCGGCTTCCTCGGCGGTGCGACGCGCCTGCTCTTCCTCTTCCCTTTCCCGTTTGGCGATTTCGAGCTTGATCTGCTCGGCGAGCGCTTCCAGCTCAGGTAAATCGTAGGACTTCAGTTCGGTCATGGAGTGACGGGAATAATGGCGACAGATCGAAAAGGCAACGGCGGAAACATAGCAGGGCTGCGGGGTATTCGGGCGGCGATTGTGTGACATTCGTTCCCTGTATCACGCCCGCAGCGGTAGAAAAAACCCGCCGGGCCGGAGCCGGGCGGGCGGGGTGTCGATGGTGGCCTATTCGGACTCGGGACGCATCTGCGGGAACAGGATGACATCGCGGATCGCCGGGCTGTCGGTGAGCAGCATGACCAGCCGGTCGATGCCGATGCCGCAGCCGCCGGTGGGGGGCAGGCCGTACTCGAGGGCGCGGATGTAATCGGCGTCGTAGTACATGGCTTCCTCGTCGCCGGCATCCTTGGCCTGAGCCTGGGCCTGGAATCGGGCGGCCTGGTCTTCGGGGTCATTCAGCTCGGAGAAGCCGTTGGCGATCTCGCGGCCGACGATGAAGAGCTCGAAGCGCTCGGTGATGTCCGGGTTGGTGTCGGAGGCGCGGGCCAGCGGGCTGACCTCAACCGGGTAGTCGATGATGAAGGTGGGCTCCCAGGTGTCGGCTTCGGCGCAGGCTTCGAAGAGTTGCAGCTGCAGGCTGCCGAGGCCGCCCGGCTTCACCTTCTCGCCGAAATCCTTGATCTTCTGCTTGAGCCATTCGGCATCGGCCAGCTGGGCATCGGTGAAGCCGGGGTGGTGCTTGCGGATGGCTTCGACGATGGTCAGGCGGTGGAAGGGCTTGGACAGGTCGAGCTGGCGACCCTGGTAGGTGAAGACTTCGGTGCCCAGCGCCTCGCGGGCGGCGTGGCGCAGCAGGCCTTCGGTGAAGTCCATGAGGGTGCGGTAGTTCGCGTAGGCCTCGTAGAACTCCATCATCGTGAATTCGGGGTTGTGGCGCGGCGAGAGGCCTTCGTTGCGGAAGTTGCGATTGACCTCGAAGACCTTCTCGAAACCGCCGACCACCAGACGCTTGAGGTAGAGCTCAGGCGCGATGCGCAGGAACTGCTGCATGTCGAGCGCGTTGTGGTGGGTGACGAAAGGCTTGGCCGAGGCGCCGCCGGGGATGGGGTGCATCATCGGCGTTTCGACTTCGAGGAAGCCGTGGGTCGTCATGTAGTTGCGGATCGACTGGACCAGACGGCTGCGGGCCACGAAGGTGTGGCGGGATTCGTCGCTCATGATGAGGTCGACGTAGCGCTGGCGGTACTTGGTTTCGGTGTCGGTAAGGCCGTGGAACTTGTCGGGCAGCGGGCGCAGGCTCTTGGTGAGCAGGCGCAGTTCGGACGACTTGATCGACAATTCGCCGGTCTTGGTGCGGAACAGGGTGCCGACGGTGCCGACGATGTCGCCGATGTCCCAGTGCTTGAAGTCGGCGTACACGTCTTCGCCGACGCCGTCGCGGGTGACGTAGAGCTGGATGCGGCCGGACAGATCCTGGATGGTGATGAAGCTGGCCTTGCCCATCACGCGCTTGAGCATGATGCGACCGGCGACCTTGACGTCGACAGGCAGCGCGTCGAGTTCCTCGGCGGTTTTCTCGCCGTAGACTTCGTCGAGTTTGCCGGCGGTGTTCTCCCGGGAGAAATCGTTCGGATACGCGCGGCCGGTGGCGCGCCATTCGGCGAGCTTCTGACGGCGTTCGGCGATCAGGTGGTTTTCGTCCTGGGCGGGCGTGTTGGTCTGGTCGGACATTTTGGGCTCTTCAATCAACGGAATCGGGTGCGGCAACATCGCAAAACGCCGCAAAGCCCTGAATTCTGACACATTCAGGCCCGCCCGTCGTGGGCGGACGGGTTCAAGACGCCGACTGGCGCGGTCCTACAGGAAGATTTCGTCGATGTCCGACTGGATCTGGGCCTGACCGGCCGGGGTGACGATGCGGAGTTTGCCGCTCATGATGAGTTCGTCGAAGCCATTGACCTGATTGCGGCCGTGCCCCTTCGAATAGTAGAGCGCTTCATCGGCCCGGCCGAGGAGTTCGGCGGGCGACAGGCGCGGGTCGATCCGCGAGAAACCCACCGAGCAGGCGACGTGGCCGACACGGGGGAAATCGTAGTGCTCCACCGCGCGTCGGAAGCGGTCGAAGACGCTATGGACGTGATCCTCGGCGACGTTGCGCAGCATGACCACAAACTCTTCGCCGCCAAAGCGGAACAGCTTGTCGTTGCTGCGGAAGCTCTGGCGCATCAGGTCGGCGACGCGCAGCAGCACCTCGTCGCCGAAGAGGTGGCCGAAGTTGTCGTTGATCTTCTTGAAGTGGTCGATATCCACCACGCCAAGCCAGCACGGCTGGGGGATGGCCTGATCCTGCTCGCGGCGCTCCTGGGGAGCGTTGCGGGCCTGCTCGGCAAGCTCGGCGGCGGCGATCAGGCGTTCGAAATCGTCGTCGAAGGTCTTGCGGTTGAGGAGCCGGGTGAGGGTGTCGAGGTTGGCGTATTCCCACTGCAGCTGCTGGTTCTCGAAGCAGCGCAGGAACAGGGTGAGCGCGATGCAGTCAGCGTCGCGGGGCGGGGTGCGGGTGTGGATCTCAAGCACCCAGCGGGCCTGGCCGAGGGCGCCGATGGCGAAGGCGAGGCGCCACATGTCGCCTTCCTGGTGCATGGCGTGGCCGAAATCCGTCTCGAGGCAGCTGCCCAGCAGCGGATCGACGGGTAGCCAGGATTTGCCGTCGCAGACGTCGTCCCAGTAAGTGTCGGTGCCGTCGGACACGCAGCAGCCCAGCAGACCGACAGTGTGATCCGGTGGCGTGAATCGCACGGCAAACAGCAATCCGAAACTGCCTTCCATGAAGCAGGTGGCACATTCGGTGGCCGCACGGAAGATTGCCCGCAGATCTCGCGTCCGCGACAAGACCTCGGCGCCTGCGAGCAACTCGAGCAGGCGAGGCGAGGAGACGGAAGTGACCGGTGGAGACGGCATGCGTAACGTGGTCAGTGCTGGTGTCCCGGCATTAACGTCACATCAGTCCGAAACTAAACCTGCATGTGCTTCAGGCGGTTGCGGCGGCCACAGGGGCTTCGAGCAGGTCGAGTTCGGTCAGCCTGCGGGACGCCTGCTCCATCGCCGCGAACACCGGTTCGAAGGCCAGGCCACGGTCGGTGAGCGCGTAATCCACCTGCCGCTGCCGTTCGGAAATCGGGATCTCGGTGCGGACGACCATCCGTTCTTCTTCAAGGGCGCGCAACTTGGCGGTGAGCACCTTGGTGGAGATCGAGCCCAGATCGCGCCGCAAATCCCCGAAGCGACGCGGGCCAAAGCGCAGATTCCAGAGGATTCTTGGCACCCAGGCGCCAGAGACAATGTGCAGGTAACGCTCCAGCGGGCAATCCGGTGGCGGCGAAGGGCGGCGAGGGGAATTCACGTTGATCGGCCTGGAAAAGCAGCGGTAGTTACCAATCGGTACCTACTTGTTAGCGGGTTGCGAGGGTTCTTAAACTGAGTCCCACCCTCGCCACAAGCGCGCAGCATTGCCGATTTGGACGCGCGTGCCAAGCGTGGCGAAGGTGAAAACCCGTCAAATCATTGGAGAGAACTTTCATGCAGCGCTCCCTTTTGTCCTCACTCGTCGGTGCCGCGTTCATCGTGGCATGGGGCGGTGTCGGCGCGGCAGCATCCGGTCCGACCACCGCCGAGCTGAACAACGCCAGTGCGGACGCCACGAACTGGCTCTACGCAACGCACGATTACAGCGGCCAGCGTTATTCGGGGCTCAAACAGATCAACCGCAGCAACGCGGCCAAGTTGCAGGCCGTGTGCATGTACCGGTCGGGCGATGCCGGCCCGGCGCAGACCAACCCGCTGGTGTACGACGGGGTGATGTATCTCTCCATCGCCCGCTCCATCGTTGCCATCGACGCCGCCACCTGTCGCGAACGCTGGAAATACACCTGGGAGCCGAAGGGCAACGAGTTGTCCCCCACCAACCGTGGCGTGGCGATCAAGGACGGCAAGGTGATCCGCGGGACGGCGGATGGCTACCTGATTGCCGTGAATGCGGCCGATGGCAAACTTGCCTGGAGCCGGTCGATCGCCAGCTCGAAGGGACAGCAGTATCTCAGCATGCCGCCGCTCATCTTCGAGGATATGGTGATCTACGGTCCGGCGGGTGCCGACTTCGGCCAAAAGGGCTGGGTCGGCGCGTTCAGCCTGGCAGACGGCAGCGAACGCTGGCGCCTGCCCTTCATCCCCGATGCGGGGCAGCCCGGCGCCGAAACCTGGAAGAACCCCGAGGCCCTCAAGACTGGCGGCGGCAGCCTGTGGACACCGATCACCCTTGACGCGAAGGCGGGTGTGCTCTACGTCGCGGTCGGCAATCCGGCGCCCGATTTCTATGGCGATGCGCGCCCTGGCGACAACCTCTACACGAACTCGCTGCTCGCCGTCGATGTGCGTTCGGGGAAGATGCTGTGGTACCACCAGGCCGTGCCCCACGATGTGCGTGATTGGGATCTGACCCACGCGGGCCCGCTCTTCTCGGCCACTGCGGCCGGAAAGCAGCGCAATCTCATCGTGGCGAGCGGCAAGGACGGCTTGCTGCGGCTCATCGACCGCGACAGCCATGAGGTGCTCTACACGGTGCCCTTCACCACCCATGAGAACGTCGATGTTCCACTGACTGTTGAAGGCGTCCGCTCCTGTCCGGGTCTGCTGGGCGGCCAGGAGTGGAACGGTTCGGCCTATAGCCCGCTCACGAACACCTTGTTCGTGCCTGCTGTCGATTGGTGCACGACCTTCAAGAAGGAGGCCGGCACCCCGACGTTCAAGCAGGAAGAGCACTATTACGGCGGCAGCATCGTGATGGACCCGTTCGAGAAGGCGAAGGGTTGGTTGACGGCCCTCGAAGCCTCCACCGGCAAGGTCCGCTGGCGCTACGCCTCCAACACGCCGATGCTCGCTGCGGTGACCTCCACGGCTGGCAATGTGCTGTTTACCGGCGACTTCAATCGCGATTTCCTGGCCCTCGACGCGACGAACGGCAAGGTGCTTTACCGCTTCAACACCGGCGGCGAGTTGGCCGGCGGTGTCGTGACCTACGCGGTCGGGCGCAAGCAGTACGTGGCCGCCGTTTCGGGCTATGTGTCGGCCTTCTTCAAGGGTTCCGGCCCAGCCGGGGTGACCGTCTTCGCATTGCCCTGACCTTGCACGGGCGCGGTGGTGGCATCGGTCACCACCCGCTCAACCCCGAGGTGATGCATGAGTTCGCGCAGCAGCAGGGCTGCCGCAAAGAACTGCGGATCGTCGGGGAGCCGTTCGCTCTTCGCGGGGCGTCCGAGCGAGATGGCGGCGAGGCGCTGGAACAAATGCTCCACCTCATCGCGATGCTGGCCCCCGGCGGGCAGATCGAGTCGGTGGGCCTCCGGGCCGCCCAGGACAAGCACCGTGCCGGCCGGCAGTTGGAGCCCCAGCGCCATGATGGCCGGCTCGATCTCTTCGATGGCCAGTTCCAGTTCCAGCGGCGTGGGCGGCGTGTGCCGCAGGTATCGCTCGGTCAGCGTGGTGATGCTGAAAGGCAGGCTTTGCACGCGGTGCTCACCTGTTGCGGTCGTGTCCGCCACGCTCACGTCAGCGGCGCCAAACTTCACCTGCAGCCGTGGCACCGAAGCGTCTTTAGTTGCTTGCATGGGCAATCCAATCGTCCTGTCCTGGCGCGACGCACTACAGCTGACGCTGGATCAGCCCGATGGGTGGGGCCCAGTCGTCGCCGGGTTTCTTCTTGCGGGTGACCAGGGTGAGCTGGGCCGGGGCGAAGACGTTGGCGTTGTGGGTGACCGGGGTGGTGATGAGGTACTGGGCACGGGTGGCGCGCAGGAAGCTGCCGACCCGGTCGATGTTGGCAATGTCGAGGTGGGCGAAGGGCTCGTCGATGAACACGAAGCCGCCTGGGCGGGCTTCGTCCATCAGGAGGGCGATCAGCAGGATCAGGGATTTCATCACCTGCTGGCCGCCGGAGGCCTCGCCGTCGTTGAGGCCGACGGCGCCCTTGCGGTCGAAGTCGAAGCGCACCTCGAGGCCGGCGGCGGACAGCGCCCGGTCGTCGTTTTCGAGGTGGGGGATCGGGCAGTCCACATCCACGTTGGCCAGCTCACCGAGGGCGCGCAGGTTCTTGCCATACTGGCGCACGGTGGCGCGCAGCTTGGCGATGTAGGCGGCGCGGGCCTCGGTGGTGATGTGGCGGGCGGCGTTGCAGTGGCGCTCGCGCTCCTGGTATTGGGTTTCGCGCTCGGTGACGTCGGCGCGCAGGCGGCCGGCGAGGGTGAGCACGGTGTCGTCGGTGATCCAGTCGCCGTCAGTCAGGCGCTGGCGCAGGCGTTCGAGGTCGGCCCGGGCACCGCGGGCGTCGCCGTATTTCTCGGCGAGCAGGGCGTTCTGCCGGGCGTTGCGCCAGTCGGCAGGCATGCCCCGGCGCAGCCGGCGCAAGCGCAGGATGCGGCGGGCCTGTTCGGCGCGGCGCGGGGCGGCGGCGTCGGTGAGCTCCTTCTGGCGGCGGGAGAGTCCGGCGATTTCGCGCTTGCGGCGATCCACCTCGATGTCGATGCCGCGCAGGCGCTGGTCGATGGCATCCACTTGGCCCTTGGCCTCGGCGCGGTCGGCGATGGCGGCGGTGAGGCGGGCCTTGGCGGCGGGCAGGGCAGCCTCGGCGGCGTCGAAGGCTTCGGCGCGGGCGGCCAGCAGCTGGGCGGCCTCGATGCCGTGGAGGCGGGCGCGCAGGGCGTCGGCTTCTTCCTTGGCGGCGTCGAGCTGGGGGCGGATCTCGCGCAGGCGGGCGTCGATGCTGTGCATGTCGGCGTCCAGCTGCTTGAGGCGGGCGGCGCGGGCGAGTTCGCCGAAGTGGAACTCGGGCGGCTTGCCCAGGTGCCGGGCGCCGCGGCGCTCCCGGTGGTAGCCGTCGCGGGTGATCCACTCGGTCTCGCGGGGCAGGTTGCGGGCGGCGTCGGCGTCTTCGACGCGCTGGATGCGGTTGAGGAGGTCGGCGAGCCAGCGGGGTACGGCGTCGGCGAAGCGGATGACTTCGGCCAGCGAGCCGCGGGTGGCAGGTGGTGCCGGTTTCAGTTCCGGCACGATGAAGTGGCGGAAGCGCTCCTGCTCGCCCAGGCTCCAGGCAGCGTGGCGGTCCTGCTCGCGCTCCAGCAGCAGCACGTGGCGGTAGGGGCGCAGCACCGCTTCGAGGGCGCCCTGCCAGGCCGGGTCGGTGACCTCGACGATCTCGGACAGCGCGTGGTGGGGGATGCCGGCTTCCTTGAGGCGGGTTCGGAAGCGGCTGACTTCCGGGTCGCCCGGCGAGCCGCGGGAATCCCGGGTGGCGCGGAGCTGGTTGGTGCGCTCCTCGAAGGCGGCGATGGCCTCGCGCTCCTGGCGCTGCAGTTGGAGCAGGCGGGCGTCGGCCTTGGCGTAGGCGGCTTCCAGGTCGACCGCGGCGTCGCCGGCTTCGCGGGCGAGGCGGGCGCGCAGGCTGCTTCGTTCGGCCAGCAGCTTCTCGGCGTCGCGCACTTCGTCGTGGGCGGCGAGGTGGGCTTTCTCGGCTTCGAGGTCGGCGCTGCGGGCGGCCTTGCGCTCGGCTTCGGCAGCGGCCTTTTCGGCTTCGACGCCAGCGATGCGCGATTGCAGGTCGGCGAGTTCGAGGCCGCAGCGGTGCTGGTCGTCCTTGTCGCGGGCGATGTCGTTGCGGGCGTGGCCGATGTCGCGGGCGAGTTCGGTGGCTTCGAGGCGCGGGACGATCTCGGCGGCGAGGGCTTTGGCTTCGTCGTCGAGCTGCTTCCATTCGAGGAAGCGGTCGGCCTCGAGGCGCTTCGCTTCGGCCTGGGCGCGCAGGCGGTCGAGGTCGAGGCCCAGGGCGGCGAGCTCGCGTTCGGCGTTGTTCTGCTCCTCGCGGGCGAGGTCGTAATTGTCGAGGACTTCCTTGTCGCCGAACACGTCGAAGACGAGCTCCAGCAGCGCCTTGGGCGAGTATTCGCAGAGCTTGTCGGTGTCGCCCTGCTCGAGCGCCAGCACCTTGGCGATGGCCGGGGTGAGGCCGCCCCAGGCGAGGCGGCTCTGGTAGTCGCGGTAGCCGACCCACTCGACGGCTTTATCCTCATTGGCTTCCAGCGCCTCGATGGGCACGTCGCCGTCGGCGATGGCGTAGTCGCGCGTCCAGTCGCCGCCAGCGCGGCGGATGCGGCAGGCGAGGGTGACCTCGTCCTTCAGGCATGGGAAGAACGGCCGCTTGCCGGTGCTGCCCGGGCGGTTGGCGACCACCGCGCGGATCCACGCGAAGCTGCGGTTGGCGCGGCGCACGTAGCGGCGGAAATCGCGCTTGCCGGAGCAGCGCAGGCCGAAGAGCGTGCGCAGGGCGTCGAGCAAGGTGGTCTTGCCGGAGCCGTTGGGGCCGACGATGGTGATGATCTGAGCGTCCAGCGGCAGGTTGAAGCGGCGCCAGTAATCCCAGTGGACCAGTTCGAGTTGCTTGATGTGGAACATGGGTGCTCAGTCGTCGGTCGGTTCGTCGGGGTCGAAGTCCGCGTCGGCCCCGCTGGCACTAAAGGCGTCGTGCGCGGGCGGCGGGTGGCCGGCTTCGGAGAGCACGTCGCCGAGGGTGCCATCGATGATGCGGTCGGCCATGAGGCGGTAGTCGAGCAGCACGTCGAGGAGCGGGCCTTCGTGGATCATGCCGCCACGGCGTTCGATGAACCCGAGCTGGGCGAGGCGCGACAGCAGCTTGCCCTGGACGTAGGTCTTGTGGCCCAGCACCGGGGCGAAGTCGGCGAGCAGCGAGGCTTCTGCGATGGCGCCGGCGACTTCCTCGCCGTGGGCGAGGGGCGCGTCCTTGCCGAACATGTCGCCCTGGCCGTCGTCGGCCAGCTTCTGGCGGTTGATCTGGCGTTCGCGCTTGGGCAGCACGATGAGCGCCCAGATGACCACCAGCAGGGCGAGCTGGTCACGGGTGAGGCCGACGTTGCTGGCGGCGTATTCGCGGCTGGCGCCGAAGACGGGCTCGTGCACGTCGTCGGCCAGGGCCACGGCCACATGGGCGGCGTAGGGGTTGTCGATGAGCTGCAGGCCGACGGCCGAGAGGCGGGCGTCGAGATCCACCCGGAAGGCTTCGTCCACCAGCGCGCGGCGCACCAGCGGATCGGTGCGCGGCAGGCTGCGGCTGGCCAGCAGGCGTGCGGTGAGGGTCCGGATCTGTTGTTCCATCAGGCTTGGGGGGCGTGGGGTTCGTCGGGGTCGGCGAGGACCGGGATGGCTTCGGGGGCAGGCAGGCTGCCGCGGGCGCCGACCAGGCCGGCGGACATGCGGGCGATCTCGTCTTCGCCGACCTTGACCAAGCCGGCCTCGAACAGCACGTCCAGCGGCAGGCGCATGAAATCGCCGATGGGGCCGTCGGTGGGGCCGGCATTCCCGGATTCGCCATCGCCGCCGTCGGCCAGCAGGGCGAGCAGCGACAGGCGGTAGCTGGAGGCAGGGAAGCCGCCGCCCGCCACCAGCCGAGCTAGGCTGGTCGGCTCGGCGCCGGGCTCGGCCAGTTTGGCGAGGCGCTGGCTGAAATGCTGCAGGAGGCGCAGGTCTTCGGCCTCGGGGGCGCGATTGGCGGGGGTGTCTTCGGGGGGCGGCAGGGCGGTGTCGGCCTCGATCTGGCGGGCTTCCTCGGAGAGGGCCAGCTCGGCCCGGTCGAGGATTTCATGACCGCCGGCCAGGAGGACGAGCTCCGGCGCTGGCGTGAGGGCGCCTTCGACGATGGCGGCGAGGCGCCGGGCGTCGCGGCTGCGCAGCCAGCGGGCCACGTCGCTGGACGAGATGCCCGAGCCGCCGAGGGTGACGCGCTGGGCCTCGATCTTGTTGAGCGCGCGCTGGAAGGCGGCATCGACCCGGGCGAGGCGCGACTGGGCGAGGCCGATGCGCTGGGCGACGCGGGCGAGGTCGAAGGGCACCTCCGGGTCGGCCAGCAGTTCGCGCAACACGGCCGTGCCTTTCTCGATCCAGCGCATGTTGGCGGAGAGCTTGCGGCGGGCGTCGGCGATGCGGAACTCGGAGCCCGAGGCGATGGCGTCCTCGAAGTGCCAGGCGAGATCATTGAGCTTGCCGAGCAGGTGGCCCAGGGCTTCCGGGGTGATGCTGCCGACCGCCTGCAGGCCGGCCAGCTGGGCGGTGAGGAAGCCCAGCTCCAGGTCGTCCTCGGCGCTGAAGCTGACCAGCATGCCGATGGCAGCCACGGCGTTACGGCCGATGTCGGAGAGGGCGTAGAGGTTGTCCTCGCCGATCTCCAGCAGGCCGTTGCCGCGCAGGCGGCGCAGGGCGGTTTCGAGCTTGACCGGGTCGAGGAAGGCGAAGCGCTGGCGGAGCTGATCCGGGCTCCAGCGGGGGGATTCGCTCTCGCGGCCGATCTCGCGCAGCACCATCAGGCGCATCAGCACCTCGGCCTCGCTGCCATGGAAGAGGGTGCTGAAGGCGGCCAGCAGCGGCCGCGCGTGGAGCAGCGGGGCGAGCTCGGGCACGTCGTCGGCGGCGACGCCGGGGGCGAGGAAGTCGTGAAGGTGGGCGTCGGGGCGGACGTCGGACATGGAGGTGCCTGGCGTCAGCGGAAGAGGGCCAGGGTGGCGATGCGGCGGTCGATCTCGTCGCTCATCTGCTTGTAGGCAGGCGCTTCGGGGCCGCCAAAACGGCGCTGGAACTCGTCGGCCATCATGTGCTCGGCCAGCCCGTCGATGGGCGGCAGCAGGGCGGCGTCGGTGAGGCCGGCGGCGACCGCGGCGGCGAGGCGCTCGGGGCTTCGGGCAGCCAGCTGGCCGAGGCGGGTGCCGGCCCGGTCGGCGGCGAGGTCGACAAAGGAGAAGCCGCTGCCGCGCTGGGCGTCGTCGATCTCCTTGTCGAGGCCGATGGCCTTGGCGAGGGGCTCGCCGGCCTGGGCGGCGATGGCGGCGGAGATCACGAAGTGTTGGGCCAGATCACCGCGCTCGCGCAGGGTGAGGGTGACGGTTCGGGGCCTGGGCCAGCGGGCGGCGTCAGGGATCAGCAGGCCGATGTTGCGCCCTGAAAGATGCAGGGCAGTCACCAGCAGCACGTCCCGGTAGGCCTGGGCGCGATCGGCGCCGGGCTGCTTGCCCGCTTGCTGGAGCAGCGGGCCGAGCACATCGGCCAGGGCGACCTTGCGGCTGCCCGGTGAGGTGTGGGCGAGCGTATCGACGAGCAGGCGCTGGGCAGCGGCGAGGCGCTGCTGGTCGGCCGGGCTGAGGGCGAGGTTGCGGGCGGTGTCGAGGAGTTCGGGCTGCCAGACGTAGGTGAGCGTGACGTTCGACGGCGTGATGGCAACCTTCGAGACGGTCTTCTTCAGCAGCGCGATATCGGGGGCGAGATCGGTGTGGCGGATGTACTGGGCCAGCAGTGCTTCGAAGAGCGCGCCGGGCAGCGGAATGCGGCCGACCCGCACCTGCTCGATGTCGATCTGGCTGCCGCCGCTGGCGCCGAGGCTGGCTTCGACGTTCACGAAGCGCCCTATGCCGAGATCGGCCAGCAGGCGCGGCAGGGTGGCGGTGTAGCGCACGTCGGCGCCGCCCTGGCGCAGGTCGAGGCTGGCCGCGCCACGGATGCCGCGGCGGGCGGCAAAGTCGAGCAGGGCTTCGAGATCACTGCCGGCGAGGCGCACTTCGCGGGTGGTATCGGGGGCGAGCCGGCGCGGATCGTTGCGCCGCAGGATGTCCCGGGCGCGGCTGATTGCGGCGGCCGAGACTTCGTCGCTGGCAGCAACCAGCGGCTGGTCTTCAAGGGCCCGGCTGACGAGGAAGAGCGCGGAGCCCACCACCAACAGGAAAACGACGCCTAGCCAGGCGAGCAGACGGGACATGGCGATGGAAATCGGGTGAGGAGTGAGGGGGCCGAGATCGGGATGCGGCGCGCCGTCGCCCCGCATCCCTCGGCAGGCTTACACGCCCTGCTTGAGGCTGGCCTGGATGAAACCGTCCAGGTCGCCGTCGAGCACGCCCTGGGTGTTGCCCACTTCGTAGTTGGTGCGCAGATCCTTGATGCGCGACTGATCCAGCACGTAGGAGCGGATCTGATGGCCCCAGCCGATGTCGCTCTTGGCGTCTTCGAGCTTCTGCTGCTCGCTCTGGCGCTTGCGCAGCTCCAGCTCGTACAGGCGGGCACGCAGCATGGACCAGGCTTCGTCCTTGTTACGGTGCTGGGAGCGGTCGTTCTGGCACTGCACGACGATGCCCGACGGGATGTGGGTGAGACGCACTGCCGAGTCGGTCTTGTTGATGTGCTGACCGCCGGCGCCGGAAGCGCGGTAGGTGTCGGTGCGCACGTCTGCCGGGTTGATCTCGATCTCGATGGAGTCGTCGACCTCCGGGAACACGAACACCGAGGTGAAGCTGGTGTGGCGGCGGGCATTCGAGTCGAACGGGCTCTTGCGGACGAGGCGGTGGATGCCGGTCTCGGTGCGCAGGAAGCCGTAGGCGTATTCGCCGCCGACCTTGATGGTGGCGCTCTTGATGCCGGCCACTTCGCCTTCGGATTCTTCGAGCAGCTCGACCTGGAAGCCCTTGCGTTCGCAGTAGCGCAGGTACATGCGTTCGAGCATGCCGGCCCAGTCCTGGGCCTCGGTGCCGCCGGCGCCGGCCTGGATTTCGATGAAGCAGGCGTTGCCGTCCATCGGGTTGTTGAACATGCGGCGGAATTCGAGTTCGCCCACGCTGGCTTCGACGGCGGCCACGTCGGCCTCGACGGCCTGCATGGTGTCCTCGTCGTCTTCCATGGACGCGAGTTCGAACAGATCCTTGCCGTCGGCGATGCCCTGCTCGATGGTGTCGAGGGTCAGCACCACGCCTTCGAGGGTTTTCTTTTCCTTGCCGAGTTCCTGGGCCCTGGCGGCGTCGTTCCAGATGTCGGGGTCTTCGAGTTGCTTGCTGACTTCGATCAGCTTTTCAGCCTTGTTGTCGTAGTCAAAGATACCTCCGAAGTTCGAGCTCCCGGGCCTTCAGGTCGGCGAGCTTGTTGGAGATGGCGTTGAGGCGTTCTGCTTCCATGATCGTGGCCCTGGCGGATTCGGGAAAACCTCGAACTATATCATGAGCTTCCGGGCGGAGCCTGGGTGTGTCGGATGGGGCGCGCGTGCTAGTCTCGCTGGGTAGGATGATTGGATGAACCATGACTGAAACCCCTTTCGAACCCCGGATCTCCCTGCGTTACCGGGGCCGTCTGCTGCTGGCGCGGGTGCGCTGGATCACGCTGCTGGCGGTGCTGCTCGGATTGATGGCGACGGGCGCCACCACCTATGCCATCGAGCGCCTGCTGGCCGAGGAGCGGGCCCGCGCCGATCTGGCCCGGGACCTCGCCAGCACGACGCGGGTGCTGGCGCTCACCATGCAGGGACAGCTCTGGGATTACGCCCGGGACAGCGCCGACGGCATCGTCCGGGCGATGGTGGCCGATGACCCGCGGATTGTCTCGGTGGTGGTGTTCGACCGGACCGCCACCCAGCCCTTTGTCGAGTACGCACTGGCCGGCGCGGCGGATACCAGGGTGACGGTGCGGCACGAGGAGGACATCGAAGCCAACGGCCAGGTGATCGGCAACGTGGTGGTGGCGATGAGCATCGCCCCATATCTGGAGAGGGTCGGCGATGCGGTGCGCCGGACGATGGCGGTCACGGTTTCGATGCTGGCCTTGGGCGGCGTGTTCATCATGGCCTTTCTGCAACGGCGGCTTTTCCTGCCGATGGAGGCGCTGGCGGATGCCGCCGGGCGCCTGTCCACCGGCGACCTGAGCGGCGAGATCCGGCCTCTGCGCAACGACCAGCTGGGAGGCGTGGCGAGCGCGCTGGAGCGCATGCGGGTGGCCCTGCTGGGCGCCTTCGAGGATCTGCAGACCAAGAACCGGGAGCTCACCGCCCAGTCGGCGCTGCTGGAGTTGCGGGTGGGCGAGCGGACCGCGGCGCTGTCCCGGGCCAACGACGAGCTGCGCACTGCCATGGAGACCCTGAAGCGCACCCAGAGCGGGTTGATCGAGGCGGAGAAGCTGGCGTCGCTGGGTAGTCTGGTGGCGGGCGTCGCCCATGAGCTCAACACGCCGCTGGGCAATGCAATGACGGTGGTGACGACCCTGGAGGATCAGCTTGCCAATATGGAGCGGCGGGTGGCGTCCAACACCCTGCGACGCTCCGATCTGGATCAGCATCTCGTCGAAGCCCGCGAAGGTCAGGACATCCTCCACCGCAATGTGACCAAGGCCGCCGATCTGGTGCGTGGCCTCAAGCAACTTGCGGTGGACCAGACCTCCGACGTGCGCCGGCAGTTCGATCTGGCCGAGGTGGTGAACGAGGTGTTGATCATGGTACGGCCGCGCTTCAATCACACGCCTTATCGTATCGAAACCGATCTGGATGAGGTGGGCATGGACAGCTACCCCGGCCCCATCGGGCAGGTGGTGACCAATCTGCTGCTCAATGCCTTGACCCATGCCTTTGTCGGCCAGCCGACGGGGTGTGTGACCATCAGCGTCCGTCGTCAGGACGACCACGCGCTGCTGGTGCTGCGGGACGATGGGGTCGGTATTGCGCCGGACGTGCGGCGGCGGCTGTTCGAGCCCTTCTTCACGACGAAGCTGGGTCAGGGCGGGTCGGGGTTGGGGCTGCACATCGCCCGCAACATCGTGATGGGGCTGCTTGGCGGAACCATCGAGGTGCAGAGCGAGCCCGGTCAGGGTGCGGAGTTTCGTGTGACGATGCCCCTGCATGCACCGGAGCGTCCGACGGGCTGAGGGCCGAGGGGCGGTATCAGTGCAGGTAGCCGGAATCGCGCATCTGCTTCACCGTCCGGATCTGGGCCCGGCGCAGTACCTGTTCGGCGTTCTCGTTGCGGGCCAGGGCCTGGGCGATCTCTTGCCCGACGAGATTGCCGATGGCCGGGTATTCGGGAATCGACAATACCTGGATGCCGGTGTAGGGCACGGGGCGAAGCGTTGGGTTACGGGGGTCGGCGGTGGCGAGGGCTTCCAGCACGAAGCCCGAGAAAGGCGCGGCGGCCTTGTAGGCCGGGTTTTCGTAGGTGGAGTTGCGGGTGCCCGGCGGTGCGGTGACCCAGCCCTGCTCGGCGGCCACGAGGCGGATGTAATCCTTTGACGTGGCCCAGGTGATGAAGTCCAGCGCAGCTTGCCGTTTGGTGGTGGAGGCGGGGATGGCCAGCGCCCAGGTCCATAGCCAGTGGGCGCCCCGCACGGTGACGGCGACGGGCGCCGAGGCAAAGCCCAGCACCCCGGCAACCTTCGATTCCTTGGGGTTGTAGAGGCTGCCGGCAGCGACCGTGGCGTCGATCCAGATGGCGCAGTGGCCGTCGGCGAAGAGGCGCAGGTTTTCGTTGAAGCCGTTGCGTTCGGGATTGGGCGGTCCGTAGCGGCGGAGCGTGTCGAGATACCAGCCGACGGCCCGGATCCATTCGGGTGAATCGATTTCCGGCGTCCAGTCGGGGCGGAACCAACGCCCACCAAAGGTGTTGGCCAGGGTGCTGACTGTGGCCATGTTTTCGCCCCAGCCGGGCCGGCCGCGCAGGCAGATGCCGTACTGCTGCAGCTCTGGGCGGTGGAGCTGGCGGGCGAAGTGCTGGATTTCCTTGATGGTGGGCCGCGCCGGCATCACCAGCCCGGCCTGGCGGAACAGATCGACCCGGTAGTAGGTCATCGAGCTTTCGGCGTAGAAGGGCAGGGCGTAGAGCTTGTCGCCGACGGTGAGCTGCTGGCGCACGTTGGGCAGGATGTCGTCGAGATCGTAGCTGGCCGGCAGGTCGGTGATCGGGGTCAGCCAGCCATTGCGCCAGGTCTGGATTTCGCTCGGGCCGAGGGTGATCACGTCGAACTGACCATCGGCGATGGCGAGATCGCTGAGGGTGCGACGACGCAGGATGTTCTCTTCCAGCACCCGCCATTCGAGCTCGATCCCCGGATGAGTCCGTTCAAACTGTCGGGACAGGCGTTGCATGATCTGCATGTCCGGGTTGTTGACGGTGCCGATGGTGATGCGGACGCCCTTGCCCTTGGGGCTGGCGGGTACCGAAAGCCCATGGCGGGCGAGGATGCGGCCCAGGCTGCCGTCCTTTTCGAGCGCTTTCAGGCCGGTGTCGAAGGCCTTCTGCAATTCGGCGTGGCGCGGGCTGCTGACGGGAAACGCCAGGTGGAAGCTGCTGGGGAACAGCACCGGGCTCAGGAATTCGAGTTTGCCGATGTACTGCGGGCGTTGCAGGGCCATCAGGTCGGCGGCGAGGTATTTGTCGATCAGCACCAGATCGACCCGGCCGTTGGCGAGCTTGTCGAGGTTCTGCAGATCCAGCGCAACGCGTTCGGTGTGCAGCGGGGCAACGGCTGCCACGGCGGGCCCGGAGAGGCTGCTGCGGGTGATCCCGAAGCGCTGGTCGGCCAGGGTTTCGAGGGCCGCAGCGGGGCGGCGGGCGGCATCGGCGGACAGATGGACAGGCGAACCCTTGCGTTTGAGCAAGCCCAGCTGGTCGCCGGGAAGGGGCGCGGAGAGGCTGAATTCGGCCTTCAGGGCGGGATCGGGATGAGCTGGCATCCATCCGTCCACCTCGCCGGCTTCGGCCATGTGGCGGGCTCGGTCCGGGGGGTAGAAGGTGGTCTGGACCTCATAGCCACTGCGCGCGAAGGCAGCCCTGGCCACTTCGGGAACGTAACCCTGATCGGGAAGAGCGGTGCCCGCGTAGGGTTCCCGCTCGATGGCGGCAAGGCGGACGATGTTGCCGGCCTGCGCCGCAGGAATCAGGCTGCCAAGAAGAGCGAGCGCGGCGGTGATGGGGATGAGCAGGAAGCGCACGGGCACGCCCTAAAAAGCGGGCACGCCGCCGCCTTGCAGCCCGGCAAGCCAGGCGCTCAGTTCGGTGCTTTCCATTGGCCGCGCAAAGAGGAATCCCTGAGCCTCGTCGCAGCCGAGCTGGCGCAGCGCGTTGGCCTGCGCTGTCGTCTCGACCCCTTCGGCGATCACGCTGAGGTCGAGGTTGCGGCCGAGCTGGATGACGGTCTGGGCGATGCTGCCGGTGGTTTCGGAGGTCGTCTGCATGCTGCGGATGAAGCTTCGGTCGATCTTCAGTCGGTCGACATCAAGCTGCTGGAGATAGGACAGGGACGAGAAGCCGGTGCCGAAGTCATCCAGCGCCACGCTGACCCCTAGGGCTTTCACCTCGCGGATGACGCTGGTGATGTAATCGGGTTCCAGCATCGCCATGGATTCGGTGATTTCCAGTTCGAGCAGGGTTGGCTCGACGCCGCTGTCTGCAATGGCGCCGCTGAGCGTTGGGATGAATTGCGGATGGCGGAACTGGGCGAGGGAGATATTGACCGCCATCCGGAAACCAGCGAAGCCGGCCTGGGTGAGGGCGACCTGCCGGTGGCAGGCGTTGCGGAGCACCCATTGGCCGATGTCGACGATCAGCCCGGAGTATTCGGCAATGGCGATGAAGCGGTCGGGCGGGATCAGTTCGCCGTTATCGGCCTTCCAGCGCAGCAGCGCCTCCGCACCGACGACACGGCCGCTGGCGAGGTTGATCTGGGGCTGGAAGCTCAGGAAGAGCCGGTCATGCTGGACGGCGCTGCGCAGGTTGCGCAACAGGCGCACGCGTTCCTGCACCTCGGTGCCCATTTCCCGATCGTAGAAACAGTAACTCCCCAGCCCGCTGGCCTTGGCGCGCTTGAGGGCGATGCTGGCGTTCTTGACGGTGTCGGCACCGTCGCCGGGGACGTCGGCGAGCATCACGCAGCCCTGGCTGGCAGAGATCATCTGTTCCGTAAGGTCGATCTCGAAGGGCTCGTGAAAGAGTGCGGCGACGGACTCGGGCTTGAGTTGGGCACGCGGGCCGAGCAGGCCGAAGGTGTCGCCATGCACGCGGGCCACCATTACCCGGCGGTCGCAGTGTTCGGTGAGGCGATCGGCCACGGCGCGCAGAATGCGGTCGCCGTAGGGGTGGCCGAGGGCTTCGTTGGTCTCGGAGAAGTGGTCGAGGTTGAGGAGGATCAGCAACTCGTCTCCACCAGGTTGGCGGCGGCGGTGGTCGATTTCCTGGACCAGCCGGGTGCGGTTGGGCAGGCCAAGTTGCGGGTCGACGAAGGCGGACGCGTTGAGTTGGGCGAGTAGGTCGAGATTGTCGAGGCACACCGCCATGTTGGTACAGAACACGTTGATGAGCTGCTGGTCAGTGTCGGCGAGGGATTGCACCGTATCGAGGTAAGCCGCCATCATCATGCCGGAGCGGCTGCCGACGAGCAGCACGGTGCGCGTGCCGTTGAACAGGCTGGTCTCGTCGACCAGGCTCCTGACGAGCATGTTGCGCACCTCGTCGTCGGCGAGCCGGTCGAGGGACTGGTTGGTCAGGCCCATGTAACGCCCGGCCGCCGCCACGACCCGCAGGCTGGCCGGGTTGATCGGCCCGCTGTTCTGGCGGCGGGTGATGATCAGGCCTTCCGGGGGCAGACCCAGGAGGCCGGTGATCTGCGTGATGACACCGGCGGCGAATTCGCTGATTCCCCGCTCGGCCATCAGGCGGGCGCTGCCCTGGACGATGAGGTCGAGACCCCGTCGGCTCGCCGAAATGATGTGGAGCTGGCTGTACGCGCGGATCGCCGCGGTGAGCGTGGTGTAGAGCTTGATGCGGGTGAGTTCGGACTTGGTTTTGTAGTCGTTGATGTCGTAGTCGCGGACGACTTCCATCTCCGGTGCGTAGCCCGGCTGACCAGTGCGCAGGATGATGCGAATCTCCTGCTGGCCGAGTTCGTCGCGGATGTGGCGGACCAGCTCAAGCCCGGCATTGGCCTCCTCCATCACCACGTCGAGGAGGATCACCGCGATGTCGGTGGTGTTGGCAAGGATGCGGCGGGCTTCTGCGGCGCTGTGGGCGTGGAGGAAATCGAGGGGCCGCCCGGCAATGGGCAGGTTGCGCATCGCAAAAACGGTGGCCTGATGAACATCATTCTCGTCGTCGACGATCAGTACCTTCCAGCCGGGCTGGATGGCAACATCGCTCTCGCCTTCGCCGCAGAACAGGATTTCGTTGTGTTCCTCGACCACTACGCCTCCTTTGTCGCCTTGCTGGTCTCAAGCAGGATTGACGGATCAAATGACGCTGGCTTTAGTAACCAGGCGGAACTGCTATACCCGCTATGGGCTGACCGCCTTCTTGCAGGCCTTGTACTTGGTGCGGCAGCGGTTAGAGCACAGGAACTCGGTGTTGTAGTCGCCCTTGGGGCAGGCGCCGAGGCAGCGCGTGTTGGCGGTGATGCACTCGGTGACGGAGCCCGTGGGCATCTGCGCGCGCAGGGCCGCGCGGGTGTCTTCTTCTTTCTCGGGCTCCTTGCGCATCAGCCGGAAAGTGCCCCGGGAGCTGGCGTCCCGCCGTCCTGCCTGGGTGTAGCGGCCCTCGAACATGCCCGTCGAGCAGGTGCCGACGAAACGCAGCACCGTAGAGGCGGCGAAAGGTACGGTGAAGTCGCACTTGTCACCCGTCATCTCGCCGGAACTGACCTGCCCGACCGCCGAGATCGGCGGACTGGCCTTGACCCGGCCGACCAGCACGCCGTGGAGATCACGCAGTTCGACGCTGACGGTGATCGGCCCCGCGAAGTCCTCGGGCAGCAGCATGCCCTCGTAGAGCTTGTCTTCGGCGCAGGCGCTCGCCGCGGCCAGGCCGAATAACGAGAAGCAGACCGCCTGCCGGAAGCGCGCGAGTAGTTTCATGAAGGGGGTGTTGAATGCAATACGGGTATTCTAGAACAATTCGTCGGTATCGAGGTAGCGCCATTGGCCGGGGGGCAGGTGACCGAGCATCACACGGCCGATGCGCACCCGCTTGAGACCCACGACTTTCAGTCCGACGAGTTCGCACATCCGGCGGATCTGACGCTTCTTGCCTTCGCGCAGCACGAAGCGCAGCTGATCTTCGTTGAGCCAGCTGACTTTGGCCGGGCGCAGCGCCTCACCATCCAGGGACAAGCCGTGGTTGAGCAGCTTGAGCCCGTCGGCCGACAGCGTGCCCTCGACGCGCACGTGGTATTCCTTCTCGATGCTCGAATCGTCGCCGATCAGCGCCCGGGCGACGCGCCCGTCCTGGGTGAACACCAGCAGGCCGATGGAGTCGATGTCGAGCCGGCCGGCGGGCGCGAGGCCGCGGTGGTGACTGTTGAGATAGCGGGTCTCGGACGGGTCTTCGGCCCAGCGGTTCTCGGCGGTGATGAGCACGCTGGCCGGCTGGTAGCCGTCTTCGGCCTGGCCGGAAACATAGCCGACCGGCTTGTTGAGGAGGATCGTGACGCGGCGGTCCTGGGCAGTTTGGCCGCGGCGGTCGAGCTCGACCACCTGGCCCGGATGCACCCGCGAGCCTAGCTCACTCACCACCCGGCCATCCACGCGGACCCAGCCCTTCTCGATGTATTCGTCGGCCTCGCGGCGGGAGCACAGGCCCAGCTCGGTCATGCGCTTGGAGAGGCGGATCGAGCCGTCGTCACGCAGCGGCGAGGGTTGCGGCGCGGGGCGCGGCTCGCCAGTCCATGGCTTGCGCTCGTGGCGCGGCGGTCGGTCGGCGGCGGGGCGCTCGGCGCTGCGTTCGCCTTGAGGGCGGGGCGGTCGGTCGTCGTCCCGCTGGGGCGGGCGGTCGCCAAAACCGCGGGGCTTGTCGCCGTAGGGACGCTGGGAGCGGTCGTCGCCGAAACGGGCCGGGCGGTCGCCTTCGCGACGCTGGCCACGGTCATCAGAGCTGCGTTCGCCGTAAGGGCGGGCGGGTCGATCGCCGAACGGACGCGCCGGCCGGTCGCCGGCCGGGCGCGGGGGGCGATCGTCGCGGGGGCGATCGTCGCGGGGGCGATCGTCGCGGGCCGGGCGCGCGTCGTCGGCGCGGCTGCGGCGGGGCGGTTCGGCGTTGGCCTGATCGGGGTAGGAGGCCTTGCTGCGCTTGCGCCAGTCCTGGCCGCCGCCACGTTTGGCCGGGGTGGGATCGGCGTCGGCACTCTGAGTGGCGGGCGCGGCGGCGCGCGGCTTGAGCTTGAGCGTGCCTTCGGTGGTCGGCAGGGGCGGGCGGCGGCGGGGCGAATCGGTCATGGCGGGCCCTTTCAGGCAGCGGGATGCAGTTGTTGGAGGTCGGCCGCTTCGAGGTAGACCCATTCGCCTTCGGCCAGGCCGGCGAGGACGCCCTCGCCCAGCGCGAGGCCACCGAAGCCGTGGCGGTGGAGCGTGTTCACGTGGTTGCCGGCGGCGGCGATCATGCGTTTGACGACGTGGTACTTGCCCAGGTCAATGGACATTTCGAGGGTGCGCGGGGCGAGCAGGCGGGCGCTGAGTGCCTTCACCGGCTGCGGCTCGTCAATCAGGCTGACGCCAGCGAGGAGGCGTCCGAGCAGCGCGTCGGTGCCATCCTCGGCCAGTTCGGCGCGGTAGATCTTGGGTACGTGCTTCTTGGGGGACGACAGGTTGTGGATGAAGGTGCCGTCGTCGGAGAACAGCAGCAGGCCGGTGGTATCCACATCGAGCCGGCCGACGCTCTGCACGTTGCGCACCACCAGCGGGTGCGGCAGCAGGGAGTACACGCCCCGGTGGTGCTTGGGCTCGTGGGAGCACTCGAAGCCGGCCGGCTTGTAGAGGGCGAGGTAGGTCTTCTCGCGGTAAGTCCAGGCTTCGCCCTCGATCTCATAGACGAGGCCGGCGGTGGGGATTTCGGCGCCCGGGTCATCGACGACTTCGCCGTTGATGCGGACTTCGCCAAGCTCGACGAGCTGCCGGCACTGACGGCGGCTGCCGAAGCCCTGATTCTGGAGGATGCGTTCGAGTTTCACGGTTGAAAAGAATAGCGCTAGGCCGAAGTGTCGGCTTACGTGACGGGAAGGGCAAGCCTGGAAGTGTGTTGAATCGCGCGCCGACTTGGAAGAGGTCTACTTGAATTCCCAGCTTGGAGAGACCGGTTTGTCTTCGAGTAGATCGAAGACCACTGCTCCATCGTCGATAATGTAAAAGATGTCGAGTTGTTCGCCGGACCAGCGGGCGAAGCTTAAAAGCTGCTTGGCGTGTTGTCCCCGCAGAATGTCGGCGGATCCGGTGAATTGCTTGCCGATATCGCTGGTAGCCCGATAGACGTAAATTGAATGAAGGGATATGTATTGGTTTCCCTCCGTTTTCTCCGCCGCTTCAACTGCGCTGCGCAAGCGGTGACGGAACGCAGCGTCGATGTGTGACGGTGGCTCCACGTAGTAATAGGTGTTTCTCCCTTTGCCGGTCGTCTGGACATCGAAATATTGAGTAAAGGGCGATAACGGGCGCAATTGAACCGGCCGCGAAGCTTTCACACCATCCTGTTCCAATGGTCCGCAGCCCACACACGTCGCCAGTAACAAAAGAAGACTTGCGATTTGCGTCTTCATGAGCTGAACCGGTGATTGACGTTTTCAGTCACGTGGATTTTGGTGAAAAAGGGCTTTGCCGAGCGGTAATGCTGGAGTATGAACCAAGCCTTGAAGGCGTCGCCTACGCCCCAGGCGTTACCGAACTTTTCGATGTCTGCCCAATCGAGCCCAAAGTGATCATAAAGCGCATAGTGAATGTTGCAAGACCAGTCGAGCGTACCGCAGTTCACCGAAAAGTCGGTGACCCATGCATTCGCACTCCAAACTTGATGAATAGTGATGCCGAGGCCTTGCCATTTGTCATTAAAGCGCGAGAAATTGAGTAAGCTCATTGAAATCGCTGGGATGATTCCGTTAGGGTCGTAATGGTTTCGCTTGAGCGCGCTATCGAGGTTGTTGATAAATCTATTGTGGTACTCGCGGAAAGCAGGGTTTTTCTGCACTTCACGATTCAATATTTCATTCTCGTAACTCTTCCCACTACCGGAGCGAAAACGGCGAAGCATTTCGTTTGCCACCGTTTTCATTTCGCCAACCGATAGCCACGACAGGAGACTACTGAGTCGTTCCGCCAACTGATCATCAGTCTCCTTGAAAATCGGATCGTTTTTCAGCGACGCAGACACCGCCGGTTCATCACCGCTCTTCATATCGTCGGCAATTGTTCCGTCGAAATTGAAACCAGGGTCGCGCTTGGTTTTTCCAACTGGAATGGATTGGTCAAAGCGAATCGTGTTTCCTGCGTGCCTGCAGTCCGTCATAGCGCCGGTAACGGGTGAGCGCTGACGCGCTAGGGTTCCGAAATCAATCAGTGGTTGATTGGTCTGGGAGCCCAGGTATCCGCGAAAGGCAAAGTTCGTCATCGATTTCTCCGGAAGCGTGGTCGGCAATGTGTTGTTCGAAGGCTGCGATCAGCGTCCCCGCAGGAACATTTTATCCAGTTCGGTCATGGAGAGCTGGGTCCAGGTCGGGCGACCATGATTGCACTGATCGGCGCGTTCGGTTGCTTCCATCTCGCGCAGCAGGGCGTTCATCTCGGGCAGGGTGAGGTTGCGGTTGGCGCGCACCGCGCCGTGGCAGGCCATGGTGGCGAGGAGCTCGTTGCGGCGGGCGGTGATGACCTCGGTGGCCGGGAAGTCGCGCAGCTCGACGAGCAGCGCCCGCAGCAACTCGGCCACCGGGGCGCGGGCGAGGAGGGCGGGCACGCTGCGCACGGCGAGCTCGGTGGGGCCGGCGGGGCCGATCTCGAAGCCCATGCGCTCAAGCAACTCGGCGTGCTCCTCCGCAGTAGCCATGTCCTTGGTGCCGACACCGAACACGGCAGGGATCAGCAGTCGCTGGACGCCGGGCGTGCCGTCGAGCACGGTCTTGAGGCGCTCGTAGAGGATGCGTTCGTGGGCAGCGTGCATGTCCACGACGATGAGGCCGGTTTCGTTCTGGGCCAGGATGTACACGCCGTGGAGTTGGGCCACCGCGTAGCCGAGGGGCGGGGCGAGGTCGCCGGCAGGCATCGGCGCTGGCGCGGGCGACGCGGCCGGGCCGGAGCGCGGGGCGAACGCGGTGGCGGCAAAGCCGGGAGCCGGGGCGTCGGCGGGGCGGGCCGAGGCAGCGAAGTCGAAGTAGGCGCGGGATGCGGGCTCCATCGCCAGCCGGCCCTGCTGGGGAGGCGGGAAGTGATGAGCGGTCTGCGCTGCAGCCGTGGGCTGGGCTCGCGCGATGTCGCCGGTGGCGGCGGATTCGCCGGCCTGGGCGGCGCCGGAGGCCGCCAGCGCCCGGCTTACGGCGTGGTAGACGAACTGATGCACCGCGCGGGAATCCCGGAAGCGCACCTCGATCTTTGCCGGGTGGACGTTCACATCCACGCCGAACGGGTCGAGATCCAGGAAGAGCACGTAGGCCGGGTGACGGCTGCCGTGGAGGATGTCGGCGTAGGCCTCGCGGATGGCGTGGGTGACCAGCTTGTCGCGCACGAAGCGGCCGTTCACGTAGAAGAACTGGGCGTCGCGGCTGCTGCGCGAATAGGCTGGCAGGCTGGCGAAGCCGGAGAGGCGCAGCAGGCTCGACTCGGCCTCGATGCTGCGGGCGGCTACGACGAAATCGTCCCCCAGCAGCGCGCGGACGCGGGCCTCCCGGCGGCCGGCGGCGAGGCGCAGGCTCACCCGCCCGTTGTGGGTGAGCTGCATCGCCACGTCGGGGCGGGCCAGCGCGACGCGGCGGAACACGTCATCGCAATGGGCAAACTCGGTGCCTTCGCTCTTGAGAAACTTGCGCCGCGCCGGGGTGTTGAAATACAGGTCGGCCACGTCAACCACCGTACCGTGGTTGAGGGCGGCGGGGGCGAGCTCGCGCGGGTCGGCGTCGATGCGCCAGGCGTGACTGGCGCCCTCGAAGCGGCTGGTGATGCTCATCCGCGATACGGCGGCGATGGCGGCCAGGGCTTCGCCGCGGAAGCCCATCGTGCCCACGTGCTCCAGATCGTCGAGGCTGGCGATCTTGCTGGTGGCGTGGCGTTCCAGGGCCAGCGGGAGCTCGTCCTTGGGAATGCCACAGCCGTCGTCGGCCACCCGGATGCGGCGCACGCCGCCCTGTTCGAGCTGCACGTCCACCACCGTCGAGCCGGCGTCCATGGCGTTTTCGAGCACTTCCTTGAGCACCGATGCGGGGCGTTCGACGACCTCGCCGGCGGCGATCTGGTTGATGAGGTGGTCGGAGAGACGGTGGATGGGCATCGGGGGCTTCCTGTTCGGCAGGGGCGGATTGTAGCCGCTGGAAGCAGAAACGCCCCGCCCGCCGTGCGGTGGCGGGGCGGGGTGATGGCGGGTAAACAGCCCTCGGTCAGAATCCCAGCACGTCGAGACGGGTGATGGGCTGGCCGCCCTTGCTCACGGTACCGGGTGTCACCGCGCCGTTCTTGATCGCGGCCTCGACCACCGACGGTGCGGTGTTGCCGTACCGGCTGAGGTATAGCGCTGCCGCACCTGCAGCGTGGGGGCTGGCCATCGAGGTGCCGGAGGCGTAGGCGAGGCCGCCGCTCAGGTAGGTGGACAGGATGGTCACGCCCGGTGCCCAGGTATCCACGCAGGTGCCGTAGTTGCTGAACGAGGCTTCGGCGTTGGCGCTGTCGGTGGCGGCGACGGTAATCGCGCCGGCTAGGGTCTTGCCGATGCGGGCGGGCGAACTGGTGCAGGCGTCGGCGGCGCTGTTGCCGGCCGCGATGGCATACACCACGCCGGCGTTGACCGACTTGATGATGGCGTTGTCGAGCATGGTGCTGGTGCCGCCGCCCAGGCTCATGTTGGCGACCGCAGGCTTGACTGCGTTGGCGGTGACCCAATCCACGCCCTTGATGACACCCGATGTCGTTCCGGCGCCGGTGCAGCCAAGCACCTTGACGCCGGTGAGCGAAACACCCGGCGCCATGCCCACCACCGACCCGCTGTCGTCCCTGGCGCCAATGGTGCCGGCCACGTGGGTGCCGTGGCCGTTGCAGTCGGTGTTCTTGCCGTCACTCACGAAGTTGATGTGCTTGACGAGGTTCAGATCCGGGTGGGTGGCGATGCCGGTGTCGATCACGTAGACATTGACCCCGCTCACCGCGCCGGCACCGTTGCCGGCCAGGGTGGAGGAGAGCGTCGCCCGGGTGGTGGTGATGCCCCAGGGGATTGTCTGGGCGTCGATGGTCATGGGTTTGTCCTCTTCGATGGCGAGGACGGTCGGATCGGCCTTCAGCAGCACTACCTGGGCTTCGGTGAGCTTGGCGGAAAAACCTTTGAGGACGTTGCTGTACGCATGCTGGGCCTTGATGCCGTAGCGGCTTTCTGTCATCTGGGTACGCTCTATCACCCGGTCATCCACGTAGCCCCAGCCCTGGGGGTCGGCGGTGCGGCGGGCGTCGCGCACGGCCTTGCGCACCGGCGCCTGAACGGCCGAATCGTTGAACTGCACGATGTAGGACTTGGTGGCTTCTGCCTGGGCGAGGGGGGCGGCGCAGGCAAGAATGATGAGGGAGGGCAGGGTGCGCAGTTTCATCTGGGGTTCTCCTGAGGATTGATGGCGATTTCGTCGGTCGATCTTTGTCAAGAACGGTTTCGGAACAACTTCACTTTAAATGGGAAAATTTCCCATGTATACTCAATTTCATGGATGAAACCACGCCAGCCCCTTCTTCGCCGCCAACCGGTGCCGCTGCGCCGGTGCTGCCGCACGCGCTGGTGGTCATGCAGTCGCTGGCCACCTGGCTGGTGCGCTCTGGCGTGGGCTACGGGGAATTCACTGCGGCGCTCAAGCCGGTGTTCCTGAAGGCGGCGGTGGCCGAGGCCGAGCGCACCGGTGTGCGGCCGACGGATTCCGCCCTCAGCCTGCTCTCCGGTCTGCATCGCAAGGATGTGCGGGCGCTCACGCCGACGCTCGCCGAGCCTGATCCGACCGCACGCCTGGGCAAGCCGACCCCGGCCAGCCAGGTGGCGACCCGCTGGCTCACCGGCGATCTGCCCGAAACCCTGCCGGTGGCGGGCGCGGCGCCGTCCTTCGAGGCGCTGGCGCGTGCGGTGTCCACCGACATGCACCCGCGCTCGGTGCTACAGGAGTTGATCCGCCTGGGCGTGGCCGAAGAAGCCGACGGCGCCGTGACGCTGCGGCGAACTGCCTTCGTGCCGGATGCGTACCACGAGGAAACACGTGGCCTGGTGGCCGGCAGCGTGGCCGATCACCTGGCCGCTGGCGTGCACAACCTCACCAGCGGCGACTCGCGCCAATTCCTCGAGCAGAGCGTGTTTGCCGATGGGCTGTCGGCCGAGTCGGCACGGGAGCTTGAGCTGCTCGCCACCAGCCTGTGGCGCGGCGTGCTGGAGGCGATGGTCAAGGCCGCCACGCCCCTGTGCGAGAAGGACGAGCCTGCGGGCGGCAATCAGCGCATTCGCCTGGGCATGTTCTGTTATTCGGCGCCGATGGAAGGCGCGACGCCCACCGAAGGCGTATCCGATCAAGAGGATTCCCCCCGATGAAAGCCCTTTTCCCTGACCTCTCCCGCCACCTGCTGGCGGCCGTTGCCGCCGCCCTACTCGCCGCCTGTGGCGGTGGAGGCGGGCTCGACGTGGCGGGCGTGGGCAGCGGGGGGAGCGGCGTCGCGTCCGGCTCGGTGACCGGTTTTGGCTCGGTGATCGTGGATGGCGTCGAGTACGACGACAGCGCGGCAACCCGCCAGGCCGAAGGTGCCGACGGTACGAAGTCGAATGTGGCGGTCAAGCTTGGTCAGCGGGTTCGCGTGCTCTACGCCGCGGGGCAGCTCGCCACGCAGATCGAGGTGCAGTCGCAGCTGGTCGGTCCGGTAACGACGGTGCCCGGTGCCGATGGCGTGCTCACCGTGCTGGGCCAGCGGGTGCGTGTGGTCACCGGCAGCGCCGACGCCACCCAGAGCAGCCCGACCGTGCTCGACGGCTACGCCAGCGCCGACGCGATGATTGCGGGCGACGAGGTGGAGGTGCACGGCGCGTGGGCCTACGACAGCACCGCCGCCGCCAACGTGCTGGTGGCCACGCGTATCGAGAAGCGCAGCGACCGGCTCGATCCGGTGGTGCTGGGCGGCGTGGTGACGGCCATCGACGGGACGACGATCCGCCTCAACTCGGCCAGCGGCACCCAGGTTCGCGCCGCCAGCCTGCCTGCGCTTGCGCCAGGGGATGTGGTGCGGGTGTGGGCGAGCCGTTCGGCGTTGTCGACCTCGCCGGTCGCCGCCCTGCGAGTGGCCACCAACAGTGTGGCCGCCGATCTGGCGGGCAACGCCAGCGTGAGCGTGAGCGGGCTGGCCTCCCACTTCGATCCGGTGGCCCGCACGGTGGTGGTGCAAGGGGTGAAGGTGAAGCTTGCCGACGATGTCGCCGTCGATGCCGATGCCCTCGCTCGGGGGGGATTTGTCACCGTCAGGCTGTCTGGCTCGTCCTCTGGGACGCCGACTGCCAGCGCGGTGAGCCAGCGCGGTAACGGTAGCGACTTGGGCCGCACCGTCGAGGTGAAGGGGGTGATGCGTGGCGTCGACTGGACCGCCGCGAGCGTGAGTTTCGTGCTCCGCGGCACCGCCATTCAAGCCAGCGCCGGGGTGATCGCCAACGCGTGTCGTATGGCGTCGTCCAGCACCGACCTGTTGGTTGAGGTGCGCGGAACGACCGCCGGCAGCGGGGCGGTGGTCAGCGCCTCGTCGGTGACTTGCAGTACCTCGTTCTCGGGCTCGCCCACCGCCGACTACGCGGGCGCGCTCACTGCCATCAACCCCGCAACCCGCAGCCTCAGCCTGCGGGAGAGCGCCACCGGGCAGATCATCGTCGCGGTGTGGGACGACAAGACCTATTTCGAACAACTCCCCGCCAGTCTGCCGATCGGCCTTGAGGTCGAGGTTGAGGGGGTGATGGACAAAGGCAGCAGCACGTTGCGATTGAGCAAGGTCCGGGTGGCGGACGACTGATCCCCCGCCCCGGCCTGCATCCTCAATTGACCGATCAGGAGCATTCCATGACATTCCAGATGACCCGCCCCCACGCCGCGACGGCCCTGCTTGCCAGCCTGGTGCTGGCAGCCTGCGGTGGGGGTGGTGGCAACGCGTCCACCAGCGCGGCCAGCACCCTCAGCCAGTCGGCCAGCGGCACGGTGACCGGTTTTGGCAGTGTCTTCGTCGATGGCATCGAGCTTGAAGACGCCAAGGCCACCACCCGCGTCGAGAACGCCGATGGCAGTTATTCCGCCGTGGCCCTCGAACTCGGCCAGCGTGTGCGCGTGGCCCACGACGCGAGCGGATCGGCGTCGGTCGTCACCGTCGACGCGGCGGTGATCGGCACGGTGGCCAGCGGCAGCATCGACACCGCCGCGCTCAGCCTCACCGTCGCCGGCCAGGCCGTGAAGGCCAACACCGATGCCACCGCCGGTGCGGTAACGCGCTTTGGCGGTGGCTACACCAGCTTCGCCGACATTGCTGCCGGCGACATCGTCGAGGTGCATGGCAGCGCGGTGTACGACAGCGCGGCAGGCGGCTACGTGGTCGAGGCCACCCGCATCGCCAAGCAGAGCGCGATCACCGCGGTGCGGGTGATGGGCAAGCTAGCCGGCCTCGACACCACCGCCAAGACCTTCACCATCAACGGGCTGACGGTCTCCTACGCTTCGGCAACGCTGTCGCCTTCGTCCACCACCCTCGCCAACGACCAGACCGTGGTGGTGTGGGGGCCGGCCAACGCCCTCACCACCAGCGGCGGTACGCTCAGCCTCGCCGCGTCCCGCGTCAAGGTGGTCAATGCCAGCCTGGCCGACACGGTCACCAGCGGCACCACCCAGCTCGGCGGCCTGGTGAGCAACTACAGTACCTCGGCCGGCAGCTTCGAGCTCGAAGGGGTGAAGATCCTGATCGGCAGCGCCACCCTCACGCCGACCGGCGCCAGCGTGGCCAACGGCGCCTGGGTGCAGGTGACCGGCACCGTGGGCAGCGACGGCACCATCACCGCCACCGCCATCCGCGTGCGTCAAGCCAGCACCAGCAGCGATCTGGCCACCGTGCGACTGGTGGGTGCCATCGAGAGCCTCACCGATCCGCAATCCTTCGTGGTGCGCGGCGTGCCGGTGGATGCGGCATCGGCCACCGTGGATGCCAGCTGCAGCGGCGTGACGCTGGCGGTGGGCACCATCGTCAATGTGACCGCCACGGCCCAGAGCGGCACCGACGTGGTGCTCGCCAGCAAGCTCGCCTGCCCGGCCAGCACGGCCTACACCATGCGCAGCGTCAGTGGCACCGCCGGTACCGTCGATGCCACTACCAAGACCTTCGTGCTGACCACCGCCAGCAGCACCACCCAGAAGGTCCAGTGGAGCGACCAGACGGTGTTTGCCGGCGTCACCGCGACCACCCTCGGCGGTGCGGCGTTGGTGGTCGAGGGCTATCTGGATGCCACCGGTACTTTGATCGCCCGCAAGGTGCGCAACCCGTCCGTGGCCACTGGCCATCAGGATGCCGACGACTACGCGGTGACCGGCAGCACCGGCACCCGTTCGTGGAGCCACTACCGCAGCAGCCGGCGCTGATCTGCAAACCATGACGAGGCCGCCGTACGGAGAGACGGCGGTTTGACGATGCGAGCATTCGCAACTTCGCCGGGCAGGCAACTGCCCGGTTTTTTTTGCCTCCAGTCTATGAAGGGCGCGCCGGCGTACCCGACCGGGCTCCCCGGGCCGATCCAACACGGTCGCGTCACCCGGCGCTATGATCGGCGCCCTCTCCCCACACCCATTTATCCGGAGCGTCCCATGAAATTCGGTACACCTCTCTCCCCGTCCGCCCTGCGCGTGATGCTTCTCGGCGCTGGCGAGCTGGGCAAGGAAGTCCTGATCGCGTTGCAGCGGCTGGGCGTCGAGACCATCGCGGTCGATCGTTACCCCAACGCCCCCGGCCATCAGGTGGCCCATCGCGCCCACGTGATCCCGATGACCGACGGCGCCGCGCTGCGGGCGCTGGTGGAGCAGGAGAAGCCCCACCTGATCGTGCCGGAGATCGAGGCCATCGCCACCGACATGCTCGAGACAATCGAAGCCGAGGGCCTGGCCACGGTGATCCCCACCGCCCGCGCGGCGCGCCTCACGATGAACCGCGAAGGCATCCGCCGGCTGGCGGCCGAGGAGCTGGGCCTCGCCACCTCGCCCTACCGTTTTGCGGATTCGCTGGCCGAGCTGCAGGCCGCCATCGACGGCAGCGACGGCCAGCCGGCCATTGGCTACCCGTGCATCGTGAAGCCGGTGATGTCCTCGTCCGGCAAGGGCCAGTCGCTCCTCAAGGGGCCGGATGACGTGCACCAGGCGTGGGACTACGCCGCCGCCGGCGGTCGCGTCAATCAGGGCCGGGTGATCGTCGAGGGCTACATCGACTTCGACTACGAGATCACCCTGCTTACCGTGCGCGCCAACGACGCGACCGGTGCGGTGCAGACCTACTTCTGCGACCCCATCGGCCATGTGCAGGTGTCGGGCGATTACGTGGAATCCTGGCAACCCCAGGCCATGAGCCCGAAGGCCCTCGAGCGTGCCCGGGAGATCGCCGGTGCCGTCACCGGCAACCTGGGTGGGCGCGGCCTGTTTGGCGTCGAGCTTTTTGTAAAGGGCGACAAGGTGTGGTTTTCGGAGGTGAGCCCGCGCCCCCACGACACCGGCCTCGTCACCCTGTGCTCCCAGCGCTTCTCGGAGTTCGAGCTGCACGCCCGCGCCATCCTGGGCCTGCCGGTGGATGTGAGCCTCACCGAACCGGGTGCGTCGGCGGTGATCTATGGTGGTATGGAGGCGGCGGGTATCGCCTTCGAGGGCGTGGCCGAGGCGCTGGCCGTGCCGCGTACCGACATCCGCCTGTTTGGCAAGCCCGAGGCTTTCGTCAAGCGCCGGATGGGCGTGGTGGTGGCCAACGGCACGGATACCGACGAGGCCCGCAGCCGCGCCAAGCAGGCCGCCGGCAAGGTCCGCCCGGTCAAGGGCTGACGCCGATACGGGGGAGGGCGGCCCGCCTTCCCCCGACAACAACAAGGCCGCGCGACGGCCCGACCAAGGAGACACGCCATGAAACTGCTGCGCTACGGCCCGGTGGGCCAGGAGAAGCCCGGTCTGCTGGACGCGGACGGGACGCTCCGCGATCTTTCCGGGCTGATCGACGACATCACCCCGAAGGTGCTTGCCCCGGAATCGCTGGCCGCGCTGGCAGCGGTCGATCCGGCACGCCTGCCGGTGGTTCCGGGCAACCCACGCCTCGGCGTGCCCTGGAACGGCACGCCCAAGTTCGTTGCCATCGGCCTCAACTACCACGACCACGCGGTCGAGTCGAACATGCCGGTGCCCGTCGAACCGGTGATCTTTCCCAAGTGGACCAGCTGCCTGTGCGGGCCGGACGATGACATCATCCATCCACCCGAATCCACCCAGATGGACTGGGAGGTGGAGCTGGGCATCGTGATCGGCAGCCGCGCCCGCAAGCTTGCCGAGGCCGACGCGCTCGATCATGTGGCGGGCTACGTGCTGGCCAATGATGTCTCCGCCCGCGACTGGCAGCTCCAGCGCAGCGGCGGCCAGTGGGGCAAGGGCAAGGGCTTCGACACCTTTGGCCCGGTGGGGCCGTGGCTGGTCACCAGGGATGAAGTGCCCGATCCCCAGAACCTCGATCTGTGGCTCGACGTGAATGGTGTGCGCAAACAGACCGGCACCACCAGCCTGATGATCTTCTCCTGCGCCCAGGTGGTGGCGTATCTGAGCCGCATCATGACCCTCGAACCCGGCGATCTCATCATCACCGGCACGCCGCCCGGCGTCGGCATGGGCTTCAAGCCGCCCCAGTTCCTCAAGGTGGGCGACATGGTGGAGCTGGGCATCGCCGGCCTTGGCCACCAGCGTCAGCGCATCGTGGCGGGCGACTGAGCGCGGGCATCGTTGCTTGACGCCCGTCAGGAGCATCAAGCATCAGAAGAAGGGCGGTGGGGAGTGGCGGCATGGGTCATGCCGAGCCCGCCCGTTGTACATCTCGCGCTGAATACGGAGCGGCCGCCCCCGCATGGGTCTTTCGTTCGGGGAGGAAGGGGCTTGTCGCGTCGCCAGTGTGTTGATCGGCGCGCAAGCTGGATGCGGCTGCTGAATCAACGATGCCAGACGCTGAAACGACGTCTGCAGCCCCGAAACAGTGTTTCAGCGCCTGAAACTGCATTGCGCGGCGCGCAGACATCGTTTCAGAGCTTGAAACTGACTTTCCTGGCCGGAAAACATCGATTCACGGCCTGAATCGACGTCTCAACGCGCAAAACCGTCTTTCAGGCCAAAATTGTGTCGGTAATGAGGCGAAAAAGTGGGTTTTTCGGGTGAGGGGCTTCCCGCGTGTGCGGGGTGGGGGTCGAGGCGCGGCATTGTCGATGCCCGATGGGCAAGCTCCGCTGCCACCGCCTCCAGAAACAAAAAGCGCCGGTTGCCCGGCGCTTTTTGTTGCGGCAGTGGCAGCCTTGCGGCTGCCGGCGGCTTTAGACCGACATGGCCAGCTCGAACAGTTCGCGCTTGAGCATGAACTGCTTGGGCAGGCGATCCGACAGCTTGTCGAACCATTCCTTGTGGCCGGCCAGTTCGGACTTCCACGCTTCCGCGTCGATCTTGACGAGGGCGTTGAACTCTTCCTTGGTGACGTCGGAGCCGGTCCAGTCGATGTCTTCGTACTGGGGCATCCAGCCGAGGGCGTTTTCCTGGGCGGCGACGCGGCCGCGGACGCGGTCCACGACCCACTTCAGGACGCGCATGTTCTCGCCGAAGCCCGGCCACATGAACTCACCCTTCTCGTTCATGCGGAACCAGTTGACGCAGAAGATGCCGGGGGCCTGATCGACGGTGTGACCCATCTTCAGCCAGTGGTTGAAGTAGTCGCCCATGTGGTAGCCGCAGAACGGCAGCATGGCGAACGGATCGCGACGGACCACACCCTGGGCGCCGAAGGCGGCAGCGGTGGTTTCGGAGCCGAGGGTGGCCGCCATATAGACGCCGTAGTTCCAGTTGAAGGCCTGGTATACCAGCGGCACGGTGGTGGCACGACGGCCGCCGAAGATGAAGGCGGAGATCGGCACGCCGGCGGGATCTTCCCAGGCCGGGTCGATGGACGGGCACTGGCTGGCCGGAGCGGTGAAGCGGGAGTTCGGGTGCGCAGCCTTGCGGCCGGTTTCCTTGGCCAGCTCCGGGGTCCAGTCCTTGCCCTGCCAGTCGATCAGGTGAGCCGGGGCTTCCTTGGTCAGGCCTTCCCACCACACGTCGCCATCGTCGGTCAGCGCGACGTTGGTGAAGATGATGTTTTCCTTCAGGGTAGCCAGGGCGTTGTAGTTGGTCTTCTCGGAGGTGCCGGGGGCGACGCCGAAGAAGCCGGCTTCCGGGTTGATCGCGTAGAAGCGGGTGGTGCCGTCGGCTTCGGTGCGCGGCTTGATCCAGGCGATGTCGTCGCCGACGGTGGAGATCTTCCAGCCATCGAAGGACTTCGGCGGGATCAGCATCGCGAAGTTGGTCTTGCCACAGGCAGACGGGAAGGCGGCGGCGACGTAGGTCTTCTCGCCGGTGGGGCTCTCCACGCCGAGGATCAGCATGTGTTCGGCCAGCCAGCCTTCGTCACGGGCCATGTTGGAGGCGATGCGCAGGGCGAAGCACTTCTTGCCCAGCAGCGCGTTGCCGCCGTAACCGGAACCGTAGGACCAGATCTCACGGGTTTCGGGGTAGTGAACGATGTACTTGGTGGTCGGGTTGCACGGCCAGGACGAATCCTTCTCGCCGTGGCCCAGCGGGGCGCCAACGGTATGGACGCAGGGCACGAACTCGCCATCGGTGCCGAGCACGTCATAGACGGCCTTGCCCATGCGGGTCATGGTGCGCATGTTGGTGACCACGTAAGGGCTGTCGGAGATCTCGACGCCGATGTGGGCGATCGGGGAACCGAGCGGGCCCATGGAGAACGGGATCACGTACATGGTGCGACCGTGCATGCAGCCCGTGAACAGTTCGTTCAGGGTCTTGCGCATCTTGGCCGGGTCTTCCCAGTTGTTGGTGGGGCCGGCGTCGTCCTTGTTGGCCGAGCAGATGTAGGTGCGGTCTTCGACGCGCGCCACATCGGACGGGTCGGAACAGGCGAGATAGGAGTTCTTGC
The DNA here is from genome assembly GCA_041917255.1 of Zoogloea sp. Lineage (GTDB taxonomy): Bacteria > Pseudomonadota > Gammaproteobacteria > Burkholderiales > Rhodocyclaceae > Zoogloea. The sequence continues at coordinate 46,243 of JAYRYA010000014.1, read as the reverse complement.
GCTTTTCCGGGTTGAGCTTGATGAGCATCCCAGCTTCGACCATTTCGGCGCACAGGCGGTCGTATTCTTCTTCGGAGCCATCACACCAGACGACACGGTCGGGCTGGGTGAGGGTGGCGATCTCGGCGACCCACTGCTTGAGTTTTTGATTTTTGACGTAGTCGGGCGCGGCGGCGATGGCGGCTTCGGCAATGCTTTGAGACATCTGACGATTCTCCAGGACGTTACGGATGGCGTTGTTTCATGTGCCGGCTCGGGAGTCCGCCGGCTGGGCAATCGCGTCTTTTGGCCACCAGGGCTCGGCGCGTATTATTGGCTTGATCGGGTTAGACCTGATGGAGGCAATCAGGAAATACCCTAAATAAGCTAGCCTATAATTATGCCACGGTTCGCCCGGCGACGTAATTCGCACGTCACGCCCGAATGCTGTGGATGTCACGAATAGCCTCAACAAGTTCGTGCTCCCATCATGGGCGCAGGAACCCATAAACAACATCAGGAGAGACAACAGCATGGATGAACGCATTCGTCAGGCCGCCCTCGAGTACCACCGCCTTCCCCGCCCCGGCAAGATTTCCATCGCCCCCACCAAGGCCCTGACCAACCAGCAGGATCTGTCGCTGGCTTACTCTCCGGGCGTCGCCGCCGCGTGTGACGCCATCGTCGAAGATCCGGCCGAAGCCGCCAGTCTCACCGCGCGCAGCAACCTGATCGGCGTGGTCACCAACGGCACCGCGGTGCTTGGCCTGGGCAACATCGGGCCGCTGGCCGCCAAGCCGGTGATGGAAGGCAAGGGCGTGCTGTTCAAGAAGTTCGCCGGTATCGACGTGTTCGACCTGGAAATCGACGAACCCGACGCCGACAAGCTGATCGACATGATCGCCGCGCTCGAGCCCACCTTCGGCGGCATCAACCTTGAAGACATCAAGGCGCCGGAGTGTTTCTACATCGAGAGCAAGCTGCGCGAGCGGATGAAGATTCCGGTTTTCCACGACGATCAGCACGGCACCGCCATCGTGGTGGGCGCCGCGCTGCTCAACGGCCTGCATCTGCTGGGCAAGGATCTCTCAAAGGTGAAGCTGGTGACCTCCGGCGCGGGTGCCGCGGCGCTGGCCTGCCTGGATCTGCTGGTGATGCTGGGCGTGCCGGTCTCCAACATCTGGGTGACCGACATCGAGGGTGTGGTGTTTGAAGGCCGCACCAAACTGATGGACCCGATCAAGGCCCGCTACGCCAAGGTGACCGATGCCCGCACCCTGGGTGAGGTGATCGAGGGCGCGGATGTCTTCCTGGGCCTGTCGGCCGGCGGTGTGCTCAAGCCCGAGATGGTCGCCAAGATGGCCGTCAATCCGCTCATCATGGCGCTGGCCAACCCGACGCCGGAGATCCTGCCGGAAGAAGTGAAAAAGGTGCGCAGCGACGCGTTGATGGCCACCGGCCGGTCGGACTACCCGAACCAGGTGAACAACGTGCTGTGCTTCCCGTTCATCTTCCGCGGCGCACTCGATGTGGGCGCCACCACCATCACCGACCAGATGAAGCTCGCCGCGGTCAAGGCGATTGCCGAGCTGGCCCGCGCCGAAGCCTCCGACATCGTGGCCGCCGCCTACGGCGAGAACGTCTCGGGCTTTGGCCCCGAGTACATCATTCCCAAGCCCTTCGACCCGCGCCTGATCGTCAAGATCGCGCCAGAAGTGGCCCGCGCCGCGATGGAGTCCGGCGTGGCGACCCGTCCGATCGGTGACTTCGACGCGTACCGTCAGCAGCTCAACAACTTCGTATGGCAGTCCGGCCTGGTGATGAAGCCGGTGTTCCAGGCTGCCAAGCGCTCGCCCAAGCGGATCATCTTCTCGGAGGGCGAGTCCGAGCGCGTGATGCGTGCAGTGCAGACGGTGGTGGACGAGGGGCTGTGCCGGCCTGTTCTCATTGGACGTCCGGAGGTGGTCGTCGAGAACATCGACCGCTTTGGCCTGCGGCTGCGCCCCGAGCTGGATTTCGAACTGGTCAATCCCGAAACCGATCCGCGCTACGATCAGTTGTGGACTCACTACCATTCGCTGATGGAGCGCAAGGGCGTGTCGGTGGATTACGCCAAGCGCGAAGTGCGCCGCCGCCCCACGCTGCTCGGCTCGCTGCTCCTCAAGTTTGGCTACGCCGACGGGATGATCTGCGGCACCTACGGCATGCATGGCCTGCACCTCAAGTTCATCGAAACCGTGCTGGGTCGCCAGAAGGGCGTGCGCAACTTCTACACCATGAACCTGCTGGCGCTGCCCAGCCGGACGGTGTTTCTGTGCGATACCTACGTCAATTACGACCCGACGCCCGAGCAGGTGGTCGAGATGACCCGCCTTGCTGCCGACGAAGTGCGCCGCTTCGGCATCCAGCCGCGCATCGCACTGCTGTCCCACTCCAGCTTCGGCACCGACAACTCGCCCACCGCCGAGAAGATGCGCAAGGCGCTGGTGATGCTCCACGCCGAGCATGGTGATTTGCAGGTCGAAGGCGAGATGCACGGCGATGCGGCGCTGGATTCGGCGATCCGTCAGCAGATCTTCCCCAACGCCAAGATGAAGGAAGATGCCAACCTGCTGATCTTCCCGACCCTGGATGCCGCCAACATCGCCTTCAACCTGCTCAAGACGGCCGCGGGCGAGGGCATGACCATCGGCCCGATCCTGCTCGGCTCGGCCAAGCCGGTGCACATCCTCACTCCCACCGCCACCGTGCGGCGGATCGTCAACATGACGGCGCTCACCGTCGTCGAAGCGGGTCGCTGATCCGCACGACCGGCTCAGTTCCGGCCGCCGCGTGCCGTTAAGCTTCACAGCAATCGAGTGGAGGGTGACGGCATGACGGACGGCAGGGCTGCGCTGGTGCTCACAGGCGGTGGCGCGCGGGCGGCTTATCAAGTCGGCGCGCTGATCGCCATCCGCGACGTGTGGGGCAGGCGCGCGGAGAATCCCTTTCCGATCATCTGCGGCACCTCGGCCGGTGCAGTCAATGCCGTCGCGCTGGCGGTGTTCTCGGCCAACTTCAACGAGGCAGTGAAGAAGCTCGCCTTCATCTGGCGCAACTTCCGCATCCATCACGTCTACCGGGCCGACACCCTGGCGATTGCCGAATCGGTAACCCGCTGGGGCTCGGCGATGTTTCTCGGCTGGCTGTTCCGCCAGTCGCCGCGCTCGCTGCTCGACAACCAGCCGTTACGCGAGCTGCTCGAAGCCCAACTGGATTTCAGCGCCATCGGCCGCGCCATCGCCGACGGCCATCTGCAGGCTGTCACAGTGACGGCCTCCGGCTATACCTCGGGTGAGAGTCTGTCCTTCTTTCAGGGGCGCGAGGATCTGCAGCCCTGGCGGCGGGCCCAGCGCGTCGGTGTGCGCAGCGACATCAAGGTCGAGCACCTGCTGGCGTCGAGCGCGATCCCTTTTGTGTTTCCGGCGATGCGGATCAACCGCGAGTATTTCGGCGATGGCTCAATGCGCCAGACGGCGCCGATCAGCCCGGTGATCCACTTGGGCGCCGACCGCATCCTGGTGATTGCCGGTGGGCGGCGCTCGGAGGAAGCCCGACAGCGGACGGACATGTATCCCTCGCCGGCGCAGGTGGCGGGGCACGCCATGTCGAGCATCTTTCTGGATGGCTTGTCGATGGATCTGGAGCGGCTGGAGCGGATCAACAGCACCGTCGGCGCGCTGACGCCGGCTCAGCGCGAAGCGGCCGGCATTGCCCTGCGGCCCATCGAAACTTTTGTGATTGCACCTTCGCAGCGACTCGATTATCTTGCCGCCCGCCATCGCAACGCGCTACCCCGAGCCTTGAGGCTGGTTTTGGGCGGGATTGGTGCAACGCGAAAGAATGGCTCGGTGTTACTCTCTTACCTTTTGTTCGAACGCGGGTATACCCGCGCCCTGATGGAGTTGGGCTACCAGGATGCAATGAGCCAGCGTGAGCAACTGGCCCGGTTCCTGAGGGTGCCAGCGCACTCGAGTGCAGCGGCACTTCAAGTTGCGCAGGAGCGTCCGTCGGTTACAAAAAAAGATTCACAAAAAACTTCAAAAATTTAGAATAAGCCATTATTTTGAATAGAAGTCTGCCGTTAACGGCTTGTCGCCCAAAATGAGGTGTGGCCCGCGGCAGATTTTCGTCATCGTGTGATGACGATCCGTACGTGCGAGCTTCATCGCGTCGATTTTGTTTGCAGCTGAGGGAAGCCTCCGCTGATGTTTGGATCTGGTTTGAAAACGATGAAAATCCGCAACTCCCTGATTGCTCTGATGAGCGTATTTGCGCTTGGTTCGGCGGTGTCGGTCGATGCTTTCGCTGCTGCGCAGCACGCGTCTGCCAGGAAAGCCGCAACACCGGCCAAGTCGGTCGCCAATCCTCAAAAGACGGCCAAGGCCGGAATGACTGCCAAGCTCGGCAAGGCAGCAGTCGCTGCGCCGGCTCGGGGCAGTGGCAAGACGGTCGCCCAGCGCGGCCGCGTCCACACCCGATTCGTGGCGGCTGCACCGGTCGTCCAGCGTGCAGCCTTTGTGGCCCCGGTACCCGAGATCGACCAGGAGGGCAACCCGCTGCTTCATTCGGCGGCCTTCATGATCGCCGACCAGGCGACCGGTAACGTGCTGCTCGAGAAGAACTCCGATGCGGTGCTGCCGATCGCCTCGATCACCAAGCTGATGACCGCCATGGTGGTGCTGGATGCCCGCCTCAATCTGGGCGAGATCCTCACCATCGCCCAGGAAGACGTGGACACGCTTCGGGGTAGCAGCTCCCACGTGCCGGTCGGTACCGATCTTACCCGCGAGGACATGCTGCGCTTGGCGCTGATGTCGTCCGAAAATCGTGCCGCTTCTGCGCTGGCCCGTCATTATCCAGGCGGCCTGCCCGCCTTCGTGGCCGCCATGAACCGCAAGGCGGTATCGCTGGGCCTGCGCGAGACCCGCTTCTCCGACAGCACCGGCCTCAATTCTGCCAACGTGTCGAGCGCGCGCGACCTGGTGAAGATGGTCTCCGCCGCGTCACGCTATCCGCTGATCCGCGAGTTCTCCACCACCGCCAACTACGTGGTGTCCCTCAATGGTCGTCAGCGTCAGTTCAACAACACCAACGCCCTGGTGAGCAGCCCCGACTGGCAGATCGGGGTGTCCAAGACCGGCTTCATCAACGAATCCGGCAAGTGTCTGGTGATGCAGGCGTGGTTGCTCAACAAGCCGATGATCATCGTGCTGCTGGATTCCTTTGGTCGTTTTACCCGTGTTGCGGATGCGCAGCGGGTCAAGCGCTGGCTAGAGAGCGCGGCGGTGCAGCATAAGGTGGCAGTCAACAGCCGCGGCCCGGCGACCTGACCGTGTTGCCGCACAAAAAAGGCGCCTTGCGGCGCCTTTTTTGTGATGCCTTGCCGGAAAATCAGCGCTGCTGCGGCACGTAGCCCAAGGCGCGGCTGATCTCGTTGGCGGTTTCACGGATCAGCGGGGCGCGGTCCGGGTCGAAGCGCTCGGACGGCGTGGACAGTGAAAGTCCGGCGATCAGCTCGCCGCTGTCGTCACGGATCCCTGCCGCGATGCAGCGCACGCCGGTTTCCACTTCGTCCATGTCGAACGCCACGCCGTGACGGCGCACCTTGTCGAGTTCTTTCTCAAGGCCCTGCAGGGTGGTGATGGAAGTGGCGGTGGACGAGGGCAGGCCAGTGCGCTTGGCGTAGTCCTTGACCTTCTGGGCACCATCCTCGACGAGAAACAACTTGCCGGTGGCGGTGGTGTGAAGCGGCGCGCGGGCGCCGACAATGTGCACGACCCGCACTGCCGACTTGCCGCTGGAGGTTCGCTCGATATACACGATCTCGTCGCCGGCGCGGATACCCAGGTTGACGCTCTCGCCGGTTGCAGCGTGGAGCTTGAGCATCGCCGACATGGCGGTTTCGCGCAAAGAGATGCGGGATTTGACCAGACTACCCAGTTCGAGCAGACGAATGCCGAGGCGATAGACGCCGGCGTCGCTGCGTTCGACGAAACCGCTGGTGGTCATCGCGCCCAGGATGCGATGGGCGGTGGATGAGTGAAGACCGGTTTCGAGGGCGAGTTGCTTGAGCGGCACCGGATCGGGATGCTCGGCGAGGACGTCGAGCAACTTCATCATGCGTTCGATGACCTGGATCGGATTCTTCGCGGTTTCTGGCGTGGACAAAGCGTTTTGTGGCTGGGTCGTCAAGGATGGCGAATGGTAGCGCAGTCGCGTTGATTTCGCCTAGTGAAATGCTGCGCTGCGAAAGCTCGCCTAAAGGCGCATCGAGAACGGCGTGAAATCGGTGGCAACGTCGTAGTGGTCTTCGTTCTCGGCACGCTTGAGAAAGGCCACGATCCTGTAGGTGAGCGGGGTGAACATCACCTCGACGGCGACTTTGGAGACGAACTGGGTGAGCATGATCCCTGGCAGCAGTTCGTTGGGGATGAGGCCGGAGTTCCAGAAGGCGATAGGGTAGAACAGCGCCGAATCCACGCCTTCACCGACGATGGTCGAGCCGATCGTGCGCTGCCACAGGTGGCGCCCGTTGCTCTTCACTTTCATGCGGGCGAGCACGAAGGAATTCACGAATTCGCCGCAGAAGAACGCGCACAGGGACGCGCCGACGATCCGCCAGGTGGAACCGAAGGCGATCTCGTAGGCCGGCTGGTTGGCCCAGCCGGGGGCAGGTGGCAGCGCCACGATGACCGCCGCCATCACCGACGCGAAGACCATCGCGGCAAAGCCGGCCCAGATCACCCGTCGGGCACGGGCATAGCCATACACCTCGGTGAGCACGTCGCCAAAGATGTACGAAATGGGGAAGAACAGCACCCCGGCGCCGAAGGTGACCGGCCCCCATCCAGGCAGTTCGAGCTGCGCCGCCTTGGCGGGCCCGATCAGGTTGGAGCACAGATACACTGCCACGAACGCGGCCATCACGAACTCGTAGTAGCGATACTGGCGGTTCGGGTCGGGCTGGAGGTGGGGGCCGGGTGCGGTCATGGCAGTGGCTTCAGCCGATCAGCAGATGGCCGGCAGCGCGTACCAGGATGCCGACCACCGCGCCGAGGGCGGCGGGCTTCCAGACGTCTGCCACGCGCCGCCCGGCGGAGATGAGCACCGCTACGCCTGGGATATCCAGCGGGTGGATCAGTAGCCCCGCGCTGGCGCCGTTGAGCGTTGCGGCGCTGGCGGTGCCGGCCCGTAGCATCTCGTCCAGCACGCCTATCATCGCGGTGCCGCCGGCGAGCAGCTTGGTGAGGGTGGGCAGGATCAAGGCCGGGTCGGCGCCTACCGCGAGGAGCGCCGGCGACAACCACAGGGTGAGTGCATCCAGTGCCCCCAACCGGCGCAGGGCCAGGACCACGGTAAGCGACAGCACCAGCATCGGAATTGCGCCGACCGCGATCTTGAACGCCTCGGCGCCAGCCCGGTTGATCACGTCGAGGATGCCTTTGGCGCTGTCCGCGATGGGGTGCTGAAGTGTCTCGTCCAGGGTGTGCTCGGTTGCTGAAAGCTGGCGACCGAAGATGTAGTAGGTGGCCGCGGCCGCGACCAGCCCGCCGATCATCGACCAGGCCAGGACGATGCCGAAATGCAGGCCCATTGCGGCCAGCGGCATCGACACGTTGGCCTGGGACATGGCCATCACCATCGCCAGAGTGGCGGCCAGGTGCCGGCTGGAGGTGCCTCGCTGGTCCATCATGGCGAGCGTCGCCACTGGCGCGGCAAAGCTGACGAAGTTGATCTGCACGGCAGCGAACACGCCGAGCCCGGTGAGTCCGAACGGGCGCAGCAGCGGCGCGATGCGCGCCACAGCCCAGTCGAGCACGCCCCGGGCTTCGAGCAGGCGCATCAGCGACAGCATGACGATCATCACCGGCAGCAGCACGAAGAAGGAAAGCTCGACTGCCGAGCGGCCGGCACGCAGGATCACATCGATCAGCAGGTCCATGGTTGCGGTGCAGCAAAAATTCGACGACCTCGATTATCGAGGTCGTCTGCTGGGCGGGCAAGCAGGGCAGACCCCTAGGGCATGGCGTCAGGGTTTGAACAGCCCGGCCACCATCGGCAGCAGCCAGGGGAGGGTGAGGGCGGTAAACAGTCCGTTGAGGCCCATTGCCAGCGCAGCAAAGGCGCCGGTCTGCTCGCTGATCTGGAAGGCTCTGGCGGTGCCGATGCCGTGGCAGGCGAGGCCCAGCGCGAAACCGATGCTGGGCTCGTCCTTGACACCCATCCGGCGCAGGATGCCGTCGGCGAAGATGGCGCCGAAGATGCCGGTGAGGATCACGAACACCGCGGTGAGCGAGGCGAGCCCGCCGAGGCGCTCGGCGATGCCCATGGCGATTGGCGTGGTGACCGACTTGGGCGCCAGCGACACCATCGTCGGCGTGCTCGCCCCGAGCAGCGCGCCGATGCCATAGGCCGACAGGCCGGCCACCAGCGAGCCAACCACCAGGGCGATCAGCAGCGGGCCGCTCATCTCCATAAGCCGTTTCAGCTGGCCGTGGAGCGGTACGGCGAGCGCGACAGTGGTCGGGCCGAGCAGGAAGTGAACGAACTGGGCGCCGTCGAAGTAGCGCTGGTAGGGCGTGCCGGTGGCAAGCAGCAGGCTCACGAGTACGGTGACCGAGATGAGCACTGGATTGACCGCCGGATGCCCGCCAGCCTTGCGGTGGAGCAGGATGGCCAGCAGGTACACGGCGAGGGTGAGGGTCAGCCACAGCAGTGGCTGGGCAGAGAGGTAGACCCAGATCTCGGTCATGCTTTCGGTGTTCACAGGGCACCTCGGCTCGCGCGTTTGCGGGTTAGATAGTGCAGCGTGAGCCCGGTCGCCGCGAGCCCCAGGATCGTGCTGGCGACCAGCGCGATGGCGATGGGCCAAGCCTCGCCAGCCAGCCGGTTGGCGTGGAGCATTACGCCCGTGCCCGCTGGCACGAAGAGCAGCGAGAGGTTCTGCAGCAAACCGCCTGCGGTGGTGCGCAGGTTTTCGTCGGGGCCACGCCGGGCGATGAGATAGGCCATCAGCAGGGCCATGCCCAGCACCGGGCCGGGTACCGGCAAATGCAGGGCGACCCGCAGGGTTTCACCGGCAAGCTGGCAGGCAAGGAGAAGGGCAAAGGCGGCGATCATCGAGGTGTTCTTCTTTGGAGGTTGCGGGAGGACTAGGTGCCATTATCCGTAAGTGGTGGCAGAGGTGCAGTCGCGCTTGTCGGAGACGGGTTACGCCAACGAAAAGGGCCGCGATCAACGCGGCCCTTCGAAGTCACCGGTATGGCGGATTTACTTCTTGCCTGCCTTTGCCGATGCGCTGCGGGCAGCCTGCATGAAGTTGTCGAAGCGGTTCTCGGCCACCGCAAACCACTGGAGCTGGTCGTCGCGGAATTTCTTCCAGGAATCGTAGATCTTCTTGAACTTGGCATTCTTGGCGGCGGTTTCCTCGTAGAGCTCGTTGGCAGCCTTGTAGGCGGCGGCCATGATCTCATTGGGGAAGGGCCGCAACTGGGTGCCGGAGCCAACCAATTGCTTGAGCGCATTGGGGTTCTTGGCATCGTAGCGGGCCTGCATTTCGGCGTGGGCGTAGAGGCAGGCGTCTTCCAGAATGGTCTGATATTCCTTCGGCAGGGAGGCCCACTGCTTCTGGTTCACGTACATGGCGATCTGCGGGCCGCCTTCCCAGAAACCCGGGTAGTAGTAGTACTTGGCAACCTTGTTGAATCCGAGCTTCTGGTCGTCGTAGGGGCCGATCCATTCGGCGGCGTCGATGGTGCCTTTTTCGAGGGCCGGGTAGATGTCGCCGCCCGGGATCTGCTGGGGCACCACGCCGAGTTTGGCGAGCACCTGGCCAGCGAAGCCACCGCAGCGGAACTTCAGGCCGTTGAGATCCTGGACCGTATTGATTTCCTTGCGGAACCAGCCACCCATCTGGGCGCCCGTGTTACCGCAGGGGATGTTGTAGATGTTGTAGTCCTTGAAGAACTCACGGAACAGCTCAAGGCCGCCGCCGTCCATCATCCAGGCAGTCTGCTGGCGGCTGTTGAGGCCGAAGGGCACCGCAGTTTCAAACGCGAACGTGGGGTCCTTGCCGATGAAGTAGTAGGAACAGGTGTGGCCGCATTCGACGGTGCCATCCTTGACGGCGTCGAGCACGCCTGGGCCTGGAACGATTTCACCCGCCGCGAATACCTGGATCTGGAACTTGCCACCGGTGGCTGCGGCAACCCGCTTGGCAACCACGTCGGCGCCGCCGAAGATGGTGTCGAGGCTCTTCGGGAAGCTGGAGGCGAGGCGCCACTTGATGGTGGGCAGATCGGCAGAGAGGGCGGGCGCGGCGACCGCACCGGCAGCGACACCTACGCTGGCCTTCTTCAGAAATGAACGACGTTCCACGTTGTCTCCTTTTTTGAATTGCTACATGGGTGCTTCGATTATTCATGAGCCCTACCGGGCGAGACAGTAAGGAAAACCCTATGCTGCTCCGCCGCAACGCTCAGGCTCAGGGGCGATCCCCGGTGACGGAAGGCTCCGCACCGGGGATGCAGCAAGGCGCATCACTTCTTGCCGGGAACGGTCCCGTGGCGCGTGGCCTGCATGAAGTTGTCGAAGCGGTTTTCAGCTACCGCGAACCACTGGAGCTGGTCATCGCGGAACTTCTTCCAGTGGTCGTAGATTTTCTTGAACTTCGGGTTCTTGGCAGCGGTTTCGTCGTACAGCTCGTAGGTGACCTTGTAGGCCGCGGCCATCACGTCGTTCGGGAAGGGTCGGAGCTGGGTGCCCGCCGCGAGGAGTTGCTTGAGGGCGTGGGGGTTGCGTGCGTCGTAGCGGGCCTGCATTTCGGCGTTGGCAAAGGCGCAGGCGTCTTCCAGGATGGCCTGGTATTCCTTCGGCAGCTCGGCAAATTTCTTGGCGTTGACATACAAAGACAGCTGGGCGCCGCCCTCCCAGAAGCCGGGGTAGTAGTAGTACTTGGCCACTTTGGCGAAGCCCAGCTTGAGATCGTCGTAGGGAGCGACCCACTCGGCGGCGTCAATGGTGCCCTTCTCGAGGGAGGGGTAGATGTCGGCCGGCGGGATCTGCTGGGGCACCACGCCAAGCCTGGCGAGGACCTGGCCGGCAAAGCCGCCGATGCGGAACTTGAGGCCCTTGATGTCCTCGATCGACTTGATCTCCTTGCGGAACCAGCCGCCCATCTGGGTGCCGGTGTTGCCGCAGGGGATGTTGTAGATGTTGTAATCCTTGAAGAACTCGCGCAGCAACTCGAGGCCGCCGCCGTTCATCAGCCACGCGTTCTGCTGGCGGGCGTTCAGACCGAAGGGAATCGCGGTGTCGAAGGCCAGCGTGGGATCCTTGCCGATATACCAGTACGACGCGGCATGGCCCATCTCGACGGTGCCGTCCTTCACGGCGTCGAGTACGCCGGGCGTGGGGACGATCTCGCCGGCGGCGAAGAGGGATATCTGGAATTTGCCGCCAGTGGCCGCGGCAACGTGCTTGGCCACCGTTTCGGCAGCGCCGAAGATGGCGTCGACCGTCTTCGGGAAGCCCGAAGCCAGGCGCCACTTGATGGCGGGCAGATCCGCGGCCAGGGCCGGCGCGGCGGCAGCGCCAGCGGCTAGGCCGGCTCCGGCCTGTTTCAGGAAAGAACGTCTTTCCATGGAGTTCTCCTCTTTCTTGTTTGGCGATCAGGCGAAGCTGTTGCGTGCTGGCATCAGGCGCCAGCGACGGTCATGCGGTCGACGAGGATCGAGCCGCAGTGTTTGGAGCCGCGCACCAGGACGTCCGAACCGATCTCGCGGATGCCCATCAGCATCTGCTTGAGGTTGCCGGCAATGGTGATCTCGTGCACGGGGTACTGGATCTTGCCGTTTTCGACCCAGAAGCCGGCTGCGCCGCGGGAGTAATCCCCGGTGACGTAGTTGACGCCGTGGCCCAGCAACTCGGTGACGAGCAGGCCGCGGTCCATCTGCTTGACGAGACCGTCGAGGTCGTACTGGCCGGGTTTGACCAGCAGGTTGTGGCTGCCGCCGGCGTTGCCGGTGGTCTGCATGCCCAGCTTGCGGGCCGAGTAGGTGCTGAGGAAGTAGCCCTGCAGCACGCCGTCGATGATGACCTCGCGGTCCTGTGTGGCCACGCCGTCATCGTCGAAGGGGCTGCTGGCGAAGGCCTTGGCCAGGTGCGGGCGTTCGGAAATCTGGATGTGGCTGGGGAAGACCTGCTTGCCCAGGCTGTCGAGCAGGAAGCTCGACTTGCGGTACAGGGCACCGCCGCTCACTGCATGTACGAAGGCGCCGATCAGTCCGGCAGCCAGTGGCGCCTCGAACAGCACCGGCACCTCGCAGGTGGGAATCTGCCGTGCGCCCAGGCGGGCCAGGGCGCGGCGGGCAGCGAAAGTGCCGATCTCCTCGGCGTCGGCCAGTTCGGCCGGATCGCGCTTGGTGGTGTACCAGTCATCGCGCTGCATGTCGTCGCCCTCGCCGGCGATCACCGAGCACGACAGGAAATGGCGTGAGCTGGCGTATCCGCCCATGAAGCCGAGGCTGTTGGCGGAGATGAAATGGGATTCCTGCATCGACACGCTGGCGCCATCGGAATTGCGGATCTCCGGGCTCACCGCAAAGGCGGCACGCTCGCAGCGGCTGGCAAGTTCGATGGCGTCTTCAGTGGAGATATTCCAGGGGTGATACAGGTCGAAATCGGGGAAGTGCTTTGCCAGCAGGGCCTCGTCGGGCAGGCCGGACGCGGCGTCGGGCGCAGTGAAGCGGGCGATGGACACCGCTGCGTCCACCGTGGCCTTGAGGGCGTCCTTCGAGAAATCGGAGGTGCTGGCGTAGCCGCGCTTCTGGCCGTCGTAGATGGTGACGCCGACGCCCTTGTCGCGGTTGTATTCGATGGTGTCCACCTCGTCGCGGCGGACGGTGACAGACTGGCCGAACCCTTCCGAAACATCCACCTCGCAGGCGGTCGCGCCGCGCTTTCTGGCGAACTTGAGGATGTCTTCGGCGATGGTCTTGAGGTTGTCCTGACTGAAGCTGAAACGGTTGTCGGCCATGGCTTTGCGGGAGGGGCTGAGGCTAAAGGCTATAATCTTACCCTTCCCGCGCCTTTTTCACCCCCCAGATGGCCAAGCACAAATACAACCCAGACGAAGAATTCGACGGCCCCAGCAAGTCGCAGCTCAAGCGCGACAGTGCCGCCCTGCAGGATCTCGGCCGCGAACTGGCTGAACTCGGCAAGGAGCGCCTGGCCAAGGTGCCCATCGACGAAGACCTGCGCGACGCGGTAAAGGATTACCAGCGCTTCACTGCCCACGAGGCCAAGCGCCGCCAGCTGCAGTACATCGGCAAGCTGATGCGTAGCGTCGACCCGGAGCCTATCCGCGCCGCGCTGGATGCCTTCAAGGGTGTGTCGGCGGTCGAGACCGCCAAGATGCATCGCCTTGAAGCCCTCCGCACCAAGCTCCTCGAAGATGAGAAGACCCTTCACCGCATCGCCGAAGCCCATCCGGGCGTGGATCTGCAGCAGCTGCGCGTGCTGCGTCGCAATGCGCTCAAGGAGAAGGAGCAGAACAAGCCGCCGCGGGCTTACCGCGAGCTTTTCCGTGTGCTGCGCGAGCTTGAAGAGGGCGGCGTCGACGCGGCCGGGTTTGACGAAGAAGCCGGAGACGAGGAATGAGTGACAAAGTGAAGATCGGCCTGGTGTCCATCAGCGACCGGGCCTCGGGTGGCATCTACGAAGACAAGGGTATCCCTGCCCTGCAGGACTGGCTCGACAAGGCGCTCACCACTCCGTGGGAGCCGGTCGCCCGCCTGATCGCCGACGACCAGCCGACCATCGAGGCGACGCTGATCGAGCTGTGCGACGTGGCCGGGTGCCATCTGGTGCTCACCACTGGCGGGACCGGCCCGGCCCTGCGCGATGTCACGCCGGAAGCCACCCTCGCGGTGGCCCACAAGGTGATGCCCGGCTTTGGCGAGCAGATGCGTCAGGTGAGCCTGGCCTTTGTGCCCACCGCGATCCTGTCGCGGCAGGTGGCAGTGATCCGCGGCAGCAGTCTCATCATCAACCTGCCCGGCCAGCCCAAGGCCATCGCCGAGACGCTCGAAGGCCTGAAGGACGACGACGGCAACCCGAAGGTGCACGGCATATTTGCGTCGGTGCCGTACTGTGTCGACCTCATCGGCGGGCCGTACATCGAGACCCGTGATGCGGTGGTGAAGGCCTTCCGTCCCAAGTCGGCCATCCGCCCGAAGGCCTGACGGCGCGTCAGCCCTGCCCGATACCGAACCCGGCGCGGAGCGTGGCCGCGCCAGGGGCCGCGAGCAGCCAGCCGACGGCAGCGCAATTGAGCAGCACCGTCATCCAGAACACCGCCCGGAAGGATTCCTTGCGCGTCTTGTGGCGCAGCACCTGCTGGGCCACCACCGCGCCCGGCCAGCCGCCAACCAGCGCACACAGGTGGAGGGTGTTTTCCGGCGTGCGCCACGCGTCGGTGAGCGCGGCGCGCTTGTCCATCCAGTAGAGCAGAAAGGCCAGCGTGCTGGCGCCTGCGTAAAACCCCAGCATCACGCGGGGCGCGAAGCCCTTGAAGGTTGCGCCAATCAGCAGCGCGCTGAAAACAAGCGCAGCCAGCGGTGCCGCTTTGCTGTCTGCCTGCGTGGGGCGGACAGCCTGGCGGGAGCGGCCGACAAAGTCGACCTCTTCGGCCCGGGGGCGGCCCTTGCCGTCGACGCCCAGTTCGTACGTCAGCAAATCGTTCTCTTCAGGCCGGCGCCCACCCGCGCGGAACGATCTTGCGTGGACGAAGACGCGGCCTCCGCCGCCGTTGGGCGTGATGAAACCGAAGCCCTTGGCGTCGTTCCACTGGGTGAGCCTGCCTTGAAAACGCATGACGGTACGGCGCCGAATGAAGGCCTCTCGGCCGGGGCGAGCATTCTATACGGTCAGCTTACTTTGCGAAGATCCGGATCACCTTGCCCGTCAGCTTTGGCGGCTGGGGCAGATAGCCGCCAGCGAGCTGCTTGCGCCGCTCCTGCTCACGCCACCAGGCGCGGATACCGAGCAGTCCGGCGGTGATGGCCGTGTAGATCAGCGGCTCGGTGATGTCCTTCTTGACCAGCCACCAGTAGTGCACGCAGCCCAGCACGGCGATCGGATAGATGGTCCGGTGCAGCGCCTGCCAGCGCCGTCCGCCGAGCCGCCGGATCGCGGCGTTGGTGGACGTGGCGGCGAGGGGCACCATCAGCATCAGCGCGGCGAAGCCCACAGTGATGAACGGGCGTTTCAGGATGTCCTTGGCGATCGCATTCCAGTCAAAGAACTGGTCCAGCCACAGGTAAGTGATCAGATGTGCTGCGCCGTACGCAAAGGCGAACAGCCCGAGCATGCGGCGCAGGCGCACCACCCAGTGCCAGCCCGTAAGCTTGCGCAGCGGTGTGACGGCGAGGGTGATGAGCAGGAAGCGCAGCGTCCAGTCGCCGGTGCCGCGGGTGATGGCCTCGATCGGGTTGGCGCCCAGGGTGTCGAGCTCGACACCGCGCCACAGTAGGAAGGCCGGCAGCAGGCAGGCGGCGAAGAGCGCCACCTTGATGGCCGAGAGTTGGGTTTTGCCGGGATTCATCATTCTTGGGGATCAGAAGAAGCGGCGCAGGTCCATGCCGCTGTAAAGCGAAGCGACCTGGTCGGCGTAGCCGTTGAACATGAGTGTCTTGCGCTTGGTGAACTCGCCGATCCGGCGTTCGGTGGCCTGGCTCCAGCGGGGGTGGTCGACCTCCGGATTCACGTTGGCGTAGAAGCCGTATTCCGACGGGCCGGCCTTCATCCAGGCGGTGAGCGGCTGCTTTTCGACGAGGCGGATCGCGACGATCGACTTGCCGCCTTTGAAGCCGTATTTCCAGGGCACGACCAGCCGGATCGGCGCGCCATTCTGGACCGGCAGCACCTCGCCGAACAAGCCCACTGCCATTAGGGTGAGAGGATGGCGGGCCTCGTCTAGGCGCAGGCCTTCGAGGTAGGGCCAGTCGAGCACGCCTCGGGTCATGGTGGCCTTGTCGTAGTGGCTGACGAACTCCACGTACTTGGCGCTGCCCTGGGGATCGACCTGCTTGAGCAGCGCGGCCAGGGGAAAGCCTACCCAAGGAATCACCATCGACCAGCCTTCCACGCAGCGCATCCGGTAGATGCGCTCTTCCAGCGGAACGAGCTTGATGAGTTCGTCGATGCTGAAGCTACGGGGCTTGTTGACCAACCCCTCGGCGCGAAGCGTCCACGGCGCAGGCTTGAGGCGGAAGGTGTTCTCGGCCGGGTCGGCCTTGTCGGTACCCAGTTCGTAAAAATTGTTGTAGGTGGTGACGGCGCGACGCGAGGTAGTGGGCTCGGAGGTGCTCAGGGCGCTGGCTGTGATCGGGCCGAGTCCGGCGGCGTTCGACGCGAGTGGCAGGGCGGAAGCCAGGGCCAGCGTGCCAGTCTGGGCCATGAAGCGGCGGCGGGCGAGATACACCGCCGGATCGGTGATCTCGGACGGCAGGAAGTCGTCGGGGCGACGGATCAGCATGATGGGCTCTCGGTGTTGGGTGTGGTCGGGTAGACGCGCCAGCACAGCGGAAATTACAGCATCGGACGCATTTATTTTCGTGGCCCCCTGATTTTGTCGTCGGTTGCGAGGTGTCGGTTCCCGCCCATTGATCCGACATGACCGGGCGCGGGCGCCTAGCAGGTGCCAAGCCGACTCTGCTAAACTCAAGGACTGTTCAAGGTCTGCCGCGCGCTGCCGTCTACCCGGGCTTCCTTCTGTTCGGGATACGGGTCTGGCGAGCCTGCATCCATCCTGCCAAGCCTGACTCCGGTTCCTCCATGCGCATTCTGCTCAGTAACGACGACGGTTATTTCGCCCCTGGCCTGCAGGCGCTTGCCGCGGCCCTTTCCGAGGTCGGCAAGATCGATGTGGTGGCCCCGGAGCGCGACCGCAGCGGCGCCAGCAACTCCCTGACCCTTGATCGTCCGCTATCCCTGCGCAAGGCGGCGAGTGGCTTTCACTACGTGAATGGCACGCCCACCGACTGCGTGCATCTTGCCGTCACCGGCATGCTCGACGAGCTGCCGGACATGGTCGTGTCGGGCATCAACCACGGCGCCAACATGGGTGACGACACCATCTACTCGGGCACCGTTGCCGCGGCCACTGAAGGCTTCCTGCTCGGAGTGCCGGCCATCGCCATCTCGCTGGTGGCGAAGGGTGCGTCGGATTTCAGCGCGGCGGGGCGCATCGCCCGCGAACTGGTCGAGCGCTTCCAGCGCGATCCGGTGCGCCAGCCCACGCTGCTCAACGTCAATGTCCCCGATCTTCCCTACGACCAGATCAAGGGGATTCAGGTGACGCGTCTCGGCAAGCGCCACAAGGCCGAGCCGACGATCAAGTCGCTCACCCCGCGCAACGAAACCGTTTACTGGGTTGGCGCCGCCGGCAGCGCCCAGGACGCCGGCGAGGGCACCGACTTTCACGCCGTGGCCAACGGCTACGTGTCAGTCACTCCGCTTCAGATCGATCTGACCCATTACGGGCAGGTTGCCGGCATTCGCGACTGGCTGGGCAAATGACCAGCGAGGTCTTGCGAACGGCCCTCCAGACAGCCCAGCGCGCTCGTGCGCGGATGGTCGAGCGCCTGCGCGAGCAGGGGGTGCGTGACGAGAAGGTGCTGGCGGCCATGATGGCGGTGCCGCGCCATCTGTTTGTCGAGGAAGCCCTGGCGACTCGCGCCTACGAAGACACCGCGCTGCCCCTCGGGCTCCAGCAGACGATCTCTCAGCCCTTCGTGGTGGCGCGGATGATCGAACTGCTGCGCGCCGGTCGTGAACTCGGCAAGACGCTCGAGGTCGGAACCGGCTGCGGCTACCAGGCCGCGGTCTTGTCGCAGGTGGCGACCGAGGTGTATTCCGTCGAGCGGCTGCGCCTGCTTCTTGATCGGGCGCGCAACAATCTGCGTCACCTGCGCCTGCCCAACGTCCGCCTGAAACATGCCGACGGTAGCGTCGGCCTGAAGGAAGCCGCGCCCTTCGACACGATCATCGTTGCCGCCGCAGCGCCCAAGGTGCCGCCGGCCCTCACCGAGCAGCTTGCCGACGGCGGCCGGCTGATCCTGCCCGTGGGTGCGGGCGACCAGAGTCTGGTGCTCATCGAGCGCACGTCCCGAGGCCTCCGAGAAACACGCCTGAGTGCAGTGCGCTTCGTACCGCTGCTGCCTGGCACTGAATGACTGAACCGAACGCATGATGTTGTCCCGCCTCGCCCTTGCCCGTGTTCCTGCAGCGCTTGCCGTCGCCCTGGTGATGGCGGGCTGCGCTTCGAAGGCGCCGGCGCCTGTCTCCGATCGTACCCGTCCGGGTTCATCGGCCACCTCGTCGTCGTCCGACCAGCCGGCGCCCCCGCCGCGGGTGGCCCGTCCGGGCTACTACATCGTCAAGCCGGGCGATACCCTGATCCGCATCGCCCTTGATCATGGCCAGAATTACCGCGACGTTGCCGCCTGGAGCGGTCTCGAAAACCCCAACCTGATCGAGGTGGGGCAGGAGCTGCGCATCCGTCCGCCCGAATCCGGCGCGGTGGCAAAGCCGATCTCCACCAGCTCGGGTGTCGAGGTGCGTCCGGTAACGCCCGCTGCCGGTGTGCCGGCGGCCACAGGCGTGCCCGCTGTCGCCAGCGCCCCGGTCGACGGGCTGCGCCGTGAGCCCAGGGGGGGCAAGGTCCCCTACACCGAGCAAGCCTGGACGCAGGCTCAGAAACCCGAAGCGCCGCCGGTCGTGGCAACCAGGATCGACCCCAAGCCCGAAACGAAATCTGAGCCGAAACCCGAGGTCAAATCCGAAGCCAGACCCGAACCCAAGCCGGAGACCAAGGTTGAGCCGGCGAATGGTGAAAAAATTGACTGGGCATGGCCGACTTCCGGCAAAATCATTGCAGGTTTCAACGACACCTCCAGCAAGGGGGTCGATATCGCCGGCAAGCCGGGAGACCCTGTCCTGGCCGCCGCCGGAGGTCGTGTGGTGTATGCCGGCACGGGCTTGCGCGGATATGGCAAACTGGTGATCGTCAAGCACGACAACAGCTTCCTCAGCGCCTACGCCCACAACCAGAATCTGCTGGTCAAGGAAGGGCAGGCCGTCACCAAGGGGCAGAAGATCGCCGAACTCGGCGATACCGACAGCGATCGGCCCAAACTGCATTTTGAGATCCGACGGCAAGGCAAGCCAGTGGATCCGGGAAAATACCTCCCTCCCCGCTGATTCTGGCGGTCCTTGGGGAAAGCAGGGTAGAGTAGGGCTAGTACGACTATAGACGCCGGATTTCACCCTTGCCGGTTTTTGGGTGGATACCGGACGGACGACAGGAGCGGTGCAGGGCCTGTCGGTGTTTCTCCCCAAAGTGACAGTGAGGGCGTCATGTTCGATTCGGCAGTGCCGGAGGAGATGGATAACACCGAACCGGATCTACCCCCGGAGGTCGAGGTCTTTCTTGAAGCGCCGGTCGTATCATCGGTCGATACCGACTTCCTGGGTGACGTCACCCAGCTTTACCTCAACGAGATTGGTGTCAATCCGCTGCTCACGGCAGACGAGGAGTTGTCGTTGTCCCGGCAGGTCCGGGAAGGCAACTTCAACGCCCGCCAGACGATGATCGAACGCAACCTGCGACTTGTCGTCAATATTGCCAAGCACTATCTCAACCGCGGCATCCCACTTCTTGATCTGGTCGAGGAGGGCAATCTCGGGTTGATTCACGCCCTCGAGAAGTTCGATCCCGAACGGGGCTTCCGCTTCTCCACCTACGCCACTTGGTGGATCCGCCAGAACATCGAGCGGGCGATCATGAACCAGTCGCGCACCATCCGCCTCCCGGTGCACGTGGTGAAGGAGCTCAATCAGGTGCTGCGCTGCCAGCGCCAGCTCGAAGCTGCCAGCAACGGCGACACGACCATCGAGGACGTAGCGCGGGAGCTTTGCCGGCCCGTGGCCGACGTGCGGGCGATCCTGGCTCTCAATGAACACACTGCGTCGCTGGATGCACCCCTCGACATCGATCCATCCCTTTCCATTGGCGAATCCCTGGCCGACGAAGAGTCTGACACGCCGGATGTCCAGATCCACGATCTGGAGGTCGGCACCCTGGTGCGCGAATGGATCAACCAGCTGAGCGACAAGCAGCGGCTGGTGATCCGCCACCGCTATGGCATCGATGAGTGCGAGGTGCAGACCCTCGAAGAGCTTGCCGACAGCCTGGAGCTCACCCGTGAGCGCGTTCGCCAGATCCAGCTCGAAGCCCTGGGTCAGCTGCGCCGCATCATCAAGCGCCGGGGCGTTTCGAAAGACGTGCTGCTTTAACTTCCCGAATCACCCGAAAGTCCGTTTCTTATGACCGAATCCGTGCGCGTTTATCACAACGCCCGCTGCAGCAAGAGCCGTAGCGCCTGCCTGCTGCTCCAAGAAAAAGGTGTGCAGCTTGAGGTGGTCGAATACCTGAAAAACCCGCCCAGCCGCGAGGAGCTTGCCGAAGTGCTGAACAAGCTCGGCCTGCCAGCCGAAGCCATTGTCCGCAAGGGCGAGGACATCTATAAATCCGACTACAAGGGCCGCAGCCTGAGCGATGCCGAATGGCTGGATGCCCTTGCTGCGCATCCTATCCTCATCGAACGGCCCATCGTGGTGTACGGTGATCGGGCGGTAGTCGGCCGCCCGCCCGAAAAAGTCCTCGAACTCTTCGCCTGACAGCCTGCCGGCGTCAGCGCCGGCTTACCTGGGCCGCGGTCCGCGCGGCCTTGACGGCTTCACCGAGCTGAAACACCGACATCGCGTAGAAGCTGCTGCGGTTGTAGCGGGTGATCACATAGAAGTTCTGGTAGCCCAGCCAGTATTCGCTGTCCTCACCGGGCGTCACCAGCTCGACGAAGGCAGCCTTTCCAGTGGGTGAGCTGCCGTCGGCGGGCCTCACGCCATAGCCCGCCA
Source organism: Zoogloea sp. (assembly GCA_041917255.1). Taxonomy (GTDB): domain Bacteria; phylum Pseudomonadota; class Gammaproteobacteria; order Burkholderiales; family Rhodocyclaceae; genus Zoogloea. Next base: position 25,243 of record JAYRYA010000014.1, on the reverse strand, counting down.
GCGTGGCGGTGTCGAACGCCGGGTTGATGTCGTTGGCAACGAGCGGTGGCAAGTTGGCGCCGGGCTCTATGGTCGCGCGGATTGCGACCGGCGAGCCGGCTTCCCAGCCGTGCATCTGCATGTAGCGGGCGACGCTGCCGATGGCGTCGGCCGGACTGTTGAGCAGGTCGATCTGGCCGTCGCCATCGAAATCCACCGCGTAGTTGCGCACGCTGCTGGGCAGGAACTGGGGCAGACCTAGCGCGCCAGCGTACGAGCCCTGGTAGTCGAGTGGGTCGCGGTGCTGTTCCCGGGCCATCAGCAGCAGCGCTTCGAGTTCGCCGCGGAACAGTTCGGCGCGCCGCGGGTAGTCGAAGGCGAGGGTGGAGAGCGCCGACAGGGCCTGGTAGCTACCCGTGTTGCGCCCGTAGATGGTCTCGACGCCAATGATTCCGACGATGATCTCCTCGGGCACGCCGTACTTCTCGCTGGCGGCCTTGATGGTGGCTTCGTGGCGCTTCCAGAAGGCAAGGCCGGCCTTTATGCGGACCGGTTCGATGAAGCGGCTGCGATAGCGCTGCCATGAACGGACGCCCGGATCTTTCGGGGGCGAGATGTACTTGATGACCGAGGGCTGAAATTCGGCACGCCTGAAGATGTAGGTGAGGGCGTCCTTGTCGAAGCCGTGTTTTTCGCTCATCTCGTCGATGAACTGCTGTGCCTCGGGGCGATCAGCGTAGCGCTCGGCGTGGCCGGCGGTGGCGAAGAGGGACAGCAGGCCCGCAAGCAGGATCGATGCGAGGAGCGGGCGGGTCGTCGGAGTGTTCATCGCGGGCGGAAGTGTCTGGTCGATTGGTGGAAGCGTTTCAGGCGGGTCGGGTCGGCGTCGCCGGGGCCGTAGCGCAGGCTGGCGTAATCGGCAGCGATGGCTGAGATGGACTCGGCAAGGTCGGGGCGTGCGTGGGTGAGCCGGCAGGCGTAATCGAGAGGGCCTTCCCAGCTGTGGCGGGGCAGGCCGACACGGGCCAGCTGCAGGCAGAAGCGGTGCCAGCTTCGGTCGATGGCGTCGGCCGGGGAGCGTCGCCGCAGCGCCCAAAGGGTGAGCGCACTCATGACGACTGCGCAACCACCGGCAAGCAGCGCAGCGAGGGTATGCCAGTCGGGTTGGCTAAAGCCGAAGCTCGACAGCAGGGCTCGCTGACGGGCCGGATTGTACCCGAGAACCCATTGATTCCAGCGGTTGTTGAGGGCATCGAACCTGTCGCGCAGACCGTGCAGCCAAGCCAGATCAGCGCGCACCAGCAGGGGCAGCCGCTTGCTGTCGGGCAGGGCTGCAGCAAGGCCGCTCTCGATGCGCCGGGGCGCGCTGGCGGCGGTCGGATCGACCCTTACCCAGCCCCGCCCGGCAAGCCATACCTCGGCCCAGGCGTGGGCGTCGGACTGGCGAACGACCAGGGTGCCATCCACCGGATTGATCTCGCCACCCTGATAACCGGTGACGACCCGCGCCGGTACACCCGCTGCCCGCATCACCACCACGAAGGCTGCCGTGAAGTGCTCGCAGAAGCCCTGGCGGGTGTCGAACAGAAAGCTGTCCACGTCGTCCCGCCCGAGGGGCAGGGGGTCGAGGGTGTAGCGCAGGTCACTGCGCCGGAAGTGGTCGATGGCGAGATCGGGGATTTCGGCGGGGTTGCCGGCGTTGGCGCGTAGCTGGTGGCCGAGCTCGACACTGCGTGGGTTGGAGCGTGGCGGCAGATCCAGCGCACGGCGCAGCACGAGCGGCGTCTCGTCGAGTCCGACGGGCGTGTGGGGGTAGGAGACAAGTTCAACTCTGCGGCGACTCTGCACAGGCTCGCGGGCGAGGAGCTGGTAGTCGTTGGAGATGCGCGTGCCGACGGCAGCGGTGGGAAAGTCGAGCGCCAGCAGCCACAGCTGGTTGTGGGGTTCGAGGGTGATCGCGTAGGCGAAGGCGGCCCCCTGGGGCTGGTAGGGCGGCTGGTCGGCAAGCTGCAGCAGCCCTGCGCGCCAGGTGTGGCCGTCGAAGCGGGTGAGCACGGGGCCACGCCAGTAGCGCTGTGCAGCAGGCGGCGGTTCGCCCTGGAAATCGACACGGAAGGCGATCGCCGAGGATTCGCCAAGCCGGGCCAGATCGCCCGGGGCCATGGTGTCGGAGAGGCCACCGACACGGTTGAAGGCGTCGGCTGGCAGCCCCCACAGCGGACCTTGAACCCGCGGAAAGAGAAGGAACAGCACCAGCATCAAAGGCAGCGCCTGGACGAGCAGCCGGCCGGACTCGAGCGCGCGGGTGCGTGGCGATGCGACCACGCTGCTCTGCAGCGCGAGCAGGCTCGCCACGGCACAGTGGGCCCCGAGCAAGGACATCACTGCGACGGCCATATCCTGCTGGTATAGGAACTGCGCCAATTGCAGGAAGATGCTGAGCAGCACCACCGAACGCCCGTCACGGATCTGACGGGTTTCGAGCAGCTTGAGCCCGAGGAGGCCCGCCAGCAGCGCCACGCCCGGGTCCTTACCAAAGAAGTGACGATATTCGGCGAGCACGGCGATGATGATGCCGACTGCCAGTATCGCGAGGACGTTCCGATGGGGCAAGCGGCGTCCGCCGAAGGCGATGAGTGCGCGCCAGCTCACAAGCACGGCGGCGATACCGGCGAGGAGCGGCGGAAGATGCCCTAAATGGGGAATGAGCGTGATCGTCGCGGTGGCCAGCAGCCAGCCGATCTGGTCTGGGCGCAGGCTCACGGGGTTGCACTCCGGTCCCCGGCGGGAAGGTCGTATAGCGCCAGTGCTGCCAGACAGGCGTGGCGATGGGTGGGGCCGCGGGATGGGGCGAGGTTGGTGCCAGGCAGGCGCAGTCCGTAGTCGACGCCGGCTGCGTCCGCATCCATCACCCACCGGGTGAGGCGCGACAGGCGGGGCTCAATGCCCATTGCCAGTGGCAGGTGTAGCCAGTCGAGCCACACGGCTTGGCTGCCGGCACCTTGGAACTCCTTGGTGCGCCAGGGGCCGCCGCGGGCGACGACCTTCCACGCGATGTGGCGAGGTGAGTCGGCGGGCTGGTGGTGCCGCAGACCCGAGAAGTCGTCGCGCCCGCGGCCGCGTCCGCCAGGGCCGGGGCGGGTATCGTCGCCGTAGGGCAGGGGCGGGGCGTCCGCCTCGGGCGTGGGGTAGACAAGGCATTGCTGATCGGGCTGGAGCAGGCTCCAGGCGCGGATCAGGCCGAGGGGGTGACGGGTTTCGAGGGTGAGCCGGGGCAGCTGAAGCCAGCCGCGGAGGTGGGTGGCAACGGCAACCTCCCGGGCTGCAGACGCTTCAGCCGGGATATCGAAGGGTGAGTCGCCATTGGGGACACCAGTTGGCCAGATCTTGAGGCTGATGCGCGGGCGCAGGGTTGGGTTCTGCAGTACCAGTCCGAAGCGTGCCGGTGTGCCGCAGAAGACCGCGTCCCTACGGCCCGGGCAGATGGAGAGATCGACGAGGTTACGAAAGGCGTGGTGGATGCTGATCCAGGCCACGCTGCCGATCAGGAAAGTGAGCGCGAAGCCGAGGCTCAGGCCGTAGTTGATCGACGCCAGCAGCATGGCCATCAGCGTTGCGCCCACCGCCAGACCGAAGCGCGTGGGTAGCACGAAGATGCGCCGCTGGCCGAGGCGGATCGGCGTCGGCTCCGGGCCGCTGACACGGAACAACCAGCGCCGGAGCCCCTCCCGGAGGCGGATCGGACGGGACATCAGGGCAGCGGCACCGCTTCGATCAGTCGGCGTGCCAGGGCATCCGGGGGCTGGGGGGCGTCGTCCGCCGCCCGCAGGCGGTGGCCGGCCACGGCGGGCAGCACCGCCTGTACGTCCTCGGGGAGCACGTGGTCGCGCCCGGCCAGCAGCGCCCAGGCCCGGGCCGCTGCCAGTAGTCCAAGGCCGGCGCGGGGCGACATGCCAAGGGAGAAGGCGGCACCTTCGCGGCTTTCGGCAAGGAGGGCCTGGATGTAGTCGAGGAGCCGCGGGCCGGCGTGAATGGCCCGGGCCGCGGTGAACAGGGCGTCGAGCTCACCGGGGGCAAGTTCGGCCGGCAGGTGGGCGATCAGGTTCCGTCGGTCTTCGCCAGCCAGCAGGGCGCGTTCGGCCGCACGATCCGGGTAACCCAGGGAGAGGCGCATCAGGAAGCGGTCGAGCTGGCTTTCCGGCAGCGGAAAGGTGCCGACCTGCTCCGCCGGGTTCTGGGTGGCAATCACGAAGAAGGGCTGGGGCAGCGGCCAGGTCTGCCCTTCGGCGCTAATCTGGCGCTCCTCCATCGCCTCGAGCAGTGCGCTCTGGGCCTTGGGCGTGGCGCGATTGATCTCGTCGGCGAGCACCAACTGGGCAAACACCGGCCCTGGGTGAAAGTGGAAGCTGCCATCGCGCTGATCGTAGATCGACACCCCGACGATGTCGGCCGGGAGCATGTCGCTGGTGAACTGGATGCGCTGGAACTGCAGCCCGAGCAGCCGGGCCAGTACGTGGGCAAGCGTGGTCTTGCCCACACCGGGGATGTCCTCGATCAGGAGGTGGCCGCGGGCGAGCACACAGGCCAGGGCAAGACGCACGGCATGGTCCTTGCCAACAATAACGTGATTGGCTGATTCGATCAGGCGACGGGCAATGTGAATCGGCATGGTTGAGGCTTTTTTCGGGGACGGGTTAAGTGGATAATGATTCCACAACAGTGGATAGGCCGCGTGGTAAAGCCGTCGCAGCCAGCCGCAACAATCAACGCGCTTCTGCGAGGTTTCGCGAGGGGAGGAGTTTTAATGACGAGTACCGCTTTCATCACGCACCGCGATTGCTGGCTTCACAACATGGGTGAGCATCACCCGGAGTCTCCTGAACGTCTGGCGGCGATCAACGACCGTCTCATCGCGGCGGGGCTCGACATGTACCTTGCCTTCCACGATGCTCCGATGGCGAGCGTCGACCAGATCTCCCGCGCCCATCCTCGCCCCCATGTCGAGGAGCTGCTGGCCAGCGTGCCCGAGCACGGCATTCGCCACCTCGACCCGGACACCGCAGTGTGCCCGAACTCCATGAAGGCAGCGCTGCGTTCCGCCGGTGCCGGCATCCTTGCCACAGATCTGGTGATCTCCGGTGAGGTCGAGAACGCTTTCTGCGCCATCCGGCCGCCAGGTCATCACGCCGAGGCCGACAAGGCGATGGGTTTCTGCTTCTTCAATAACGTGGCCGTTGCTGCCCGCCATGCGCTCGAAGCGCACGGCCTCAAGCGCGTGGCGATCATCGATTTCGACGTGCACCACGGTAATGGCACCGAGAATATCTTCAAGGACGATCCGCGGGTGCTGATGGTCAGCATCTTCCAGCACCCGTTTTACCCCTACAGCGGCGCCGACAATCCTGCGCCCAACATGGTCAACGTGCCGGTCAAGGCCGGGACGCGGGGTGACGTGTTCCGCGAGATCGTCGCCGACATCTGGATGCCGGCCCTGCGCAACCACGCCCCGGAAATGCTCTTCATCTCGGCGGGCTTCGACGCCCACTACGAGGATGACATGGGCTCGCTGGGGCTCGTCGAGGCCGACTATATCTGGGCAACCGAGCAGCTCAAGAAGGTTGCCGCCGAGACCGCCGGCCGTCGCATCGTGTCGATGCTGGAAGGGGGGTATTCGCTGTCCTCCCTCGCGCGCAGCGTCGTCGCCCACATCAAATCCTTAGCCGATCTCTGATGCCGGCCTGGCGGCGGAGCCTCCTGCTCCGCCGCTGTTTCGCTCCCTCAGCCCTGTTTTGGTAACTGCAGATTGCGCCGGTCTATCCTTCCAGAGGTGATTGGGTACAATATTCAACTTTCCCTCTTTCCCGATAGCCCATGATTACCGGTTCGATTGTCGCCATCGTCACGCCGATGCTCGAGGATGGCAGCCTGGATCTGCCTCGTTTCCGCAGCCTGATCGACTTCCACATCAAGGAAGGCACCGACGCGATCGTCGTTGTCGGCACCACTGGCGAATCGCCGACGGTCAACGTCGAGGAGCACTGCGAACTCATCCGCGTGGCTGTCGAACACGCATCCGGTCGCATTCCGGTCATTGCCGGCACCGGTGCCAACTCCACCCGTGAAGCCATCGAGCTCACCGAGTTCTCCCGCAAGGCGGGCGCTGTGGCCGGCCTGTCGGTCGTGCCGTATTACAACCGCCCGACCCAGGAAGGCATGTACCAGCACTTCCGCGCGATCGCCGAAGCCAGCCCGCTGCCGATGATTCTCTACAACGTGCCGGGCCGCACCGTTGCCGATCTCGCCAACGACACGACCCTGCGCCTGGCCGAGATTCCGAACATCATCGGTATCAAGGATGCCACTGGCAGCATCGACCGTGCCTGCGACCTCGTGGCTCGCGCCCCGAAAGATTTCGCCCTCTACACCGGCGACGACATGACCGCCATGGCGTTCATGATGCTCGGCGGCCACGGCACCATCTCGGTCACGGCCAACGTTGCGCCGCGCCTGATGCACGAGATGTGCGTCGCCGCCATCGCCTGCGATGGTCCGCGCGCCCGCGATCTCAACGCCAAGCTGGTCAAGCTGCATCGCGACCTGTTCTGCGAGGCCAACCCGATCCCCGTGAAGTGGGCGGTGGCGCAGATGGGCCTCGTCGGCAACACGATCCGCCTCCCGCTGACCCAGTTGTCCGAGCCTTTCCATGGTCGCGTCCGCGAAGCCATGCGTCAGGCCGGCATCGAAGTCTGAAACGGCTCCATCTGAGCGTGTCAAACCAGGACTGGTTTCACCAACCCCGAGGGTTACGAATGCAAAGCCGAAAGTTGGCTTCCGGTGCGACGGTTGTCGTCGCTTTTGCGCTTGCCGGATGCTCCGGTTCCTTGCTGGAATCGAAGAAGATCGACTACAAGAGCGCGGCGGCCACCGCCAAGCGCCCGACGCTTGAGGTGCCGCCTGATCTCACTGCGCCCACCGCAGACGATCGCTATGCCGTTCCCGATGTGAGCCCGAAGGGCATCGCCACCTATTCGGCCTACAGCGCCGACCGGGCCAACCAGGCGGGCTCGGCGGCCGCCACCGCCGCGGGTGTGGCGCCCGGCGTTGCGGTAGCGCCCCAGTCCATCGACAAGATGCGTGTCGAGCGCTCGGGCTCCCAGCGTTGGCTGGTTGTGCCAGGCTCTGCCGACAAACTCTGGCCGCAGGTCCGCGAGTTCTGGCAGGAGAATGGTTTTATTCTCAACGTCGATAGCCCGGAAATCGGTGTGATGGAAACCGACTGGGCCGAGAACCGCGCCAAGATCCAGGATGACATCATCCGACGCACGCTCGGCAAGGTCATCGATGGCCTCTACTCTACGCCCGAGCGCGACAAATACCGCACGCGCCTGGAAACCGGTAACGAGCCGGGGACGGTCGAGATTTACATCAGCCATCGCGGCATGATGGAAATCTATCCGAACGAAGCCAAGACCCAGACGATCTGGCAGCCCCGTCCGGCAGATCCGGAGCTCGAAGCCGAGTTCCTGCAGCGCCTGATGGTTCGCCTGGGTGCCGACGAAACCCGCGCAAAGGCTCAGATTGCCGCCGTGCCGAAGGCCGAGAAAGCTAGCCTGCAGAACGTCGAAGGCGGTGCTGCGGTGCTTGAGGTTCAGGAAGGCTTTGATCGCGCGTGGCGCCGGGTTGGGCTCGCACTGGATCGTGTGGGTTTCACCGTCGAAGACCGTGATCGCGCCCAAGGGCTTTACTACGTGCGATACGTGGATCCGGAAGTCGACGTCAAGTCGAAGAAAGATGAGGGCATCCTGTCGCGGCTGGCGTTCTGGCGCAGCGACAAGCCGCAGGTAGCGTCCGGCAGTCAGTACCGTATCTATGTGAAGGGCGCCGATGCCGCGTCGTCCGTCCAGGTACTGACCCGAGAGGGCGGAACGGACACGTCCGCATCGGCACGCAGGATTCTTGCGCTGCTGCACGAGCAGTTGAAATAAGCGGGGGGTTAAACGTTACAAAACAAAACGCCGGCAGATTCCGGCGTTTTGTTTTTGTATCTGCAGCCGCCATTGCAAGAGTTGGTCGGGCTGACTGTGGACGTAAAAAAAGCCAACCCGCAGGTTGGCTTTTTTTCAACAGCGAAAAGATTACTTCTTTTCGGCGTTGGCAGCGGCAGCAGCAGCAGCGTTTTCGGCGGTGGAGCCAGCGGCGGCCGGAGCGGCGGCCGGGGCAGCAGCTTCAGCGGGCTTGGCATCAGCAGCCGGAGCGGCGGCGGGGGCAGCAGCTTCAGCGGGCTTGGCATCAGCGGCGGGGGCAGCCGGGGCGGCCGGGGCAGCAGCGGCGGGGGCAGCAGCCGGAGCTTCAACGGGCTTCGGCTCTTCCTTCTTGCCGCAAGCGGAAACAGCGAGTGCAACGAGAGCAGCAACCAGGAGAGATTGTTTCATTGTTGGTTTCCCTTATCGATAAATGAAGTACAACAAGCTTAAATCAGGAGCAGTCAGGTGGGGGACCCGATCTGATCCGAATGCTATCACGAAGGAAGTGCTTGAATAAAGACGTTGTTGCGTTGCCGCAACAGGTGTTGGGTCGTGTCAGGCACGCTTGTCAAGGTAGTGCACTACTCCATCAGATTTTTTGATGGATGTGCAAATCCGCAACAGTACCAGTCGTAAATTAGGGCGATGCCCTCCTCGGACAGACCGCTGATTGTGTCGATTCGGCGGTTGTCGGCAAGGGCCTGAAGAATGACAAGGTCGTCGGCGTCTACCGGGACCGGTTCGCCATTAATGAAGAGGTGGCTGTCCGCAAACAGCAGCAGACTTCGTGCGTCGAGGCGGTAGCCATGCTTGGTGCAGATTTGAACGAACTCGTCGTGTTCGAGCGGCTCTTCAGGCGAGTCGAAGAAGACATGGGGCTTGGGTTCAGTGAGATAGGCGCCGAGGAAGCCACGGACGTCGTCACGATTCCAGGTGATGCGCTGTAATGTTTCAGCAACCCGATCGATCATCTGGTCGCTGATCTGGGCCGAGTGGGCCTGGTGCTTGAGGTCGGGGTCGGCGTAGATTCCGTCCAGCTGGAGCGTATCCTGAAGGTAACCGAGGAACTGCTGGGCGAGCTCCTGGGCGGTGGGCGATCGGAAGCCGATGGAGTAGGTAGTGCACTCGCCGATGGCGATGCCATTGTGGGCCCAGTGGGGCGGCAGGTAGAGCATGTCGCCAGGTTCGAGCACCCAATCATGCACCGGACGGAAATCCTGCAGGATCTTGAGCGGCGCGTCTTCGATGAGCGTGCGGTCGTCCTGGTTGCTGATGAGCCAGCGGCGCTTGCCGATGCCCTGGAGCAGGAACACGTCGTAGTTGTCGAAGTGGGGGCCGACGCCACCATCGTCGACGGCGTAGCTCACCATCAGGTCGTCGAGACGAGCCTGGGGGATGAAGTTGAACCGGTGCAGGAGTTCGTCGCCATCGGGGCAGAAGAGGTTGAGCCCCTGGACGAGCACTGTCCAGGGCTGCTTTTTGCGTTTGAGGTCCGACGCCTTCTGGGGGCCGTGGATGACTTCCCACGTCGTATCCGTGTGGGTGACGTAGCGGGATTCGACGTCAGGATCACGGGCAAGCTCGAAGAGTTCGTCCTTGGTCACTACGCCGGTGAAGCCGGGAACCGCCTGGCGAACGAGGAGCGGTTTCTTTTGCCAGTATTCGGTGAGAAAGGTCTCGACCGACAGGCCGCCAAGAAGTGTATTTGTCATCCGGTAATTATAACGCGCCGGATTGCAACGGCTGTGCCCGCCGCTAAAATGGCGCCCTTCCTGTTCCGACCGTATTGCCATGCACGCAGCAGCCCCCCGCGAAGCCGATGTCGAATCCCTTGATCACGAGGGGCGCGGCGTCACTCACGTCGATGGCAAGACGATCTTCATCGAGGGCGCACTGCCCGGCGAGCGGGTCGAATTCACGCCCTACAAGGTCAAGCCAAACTACGAGGTGGCGGATGTCACGCGGGTGATCTCGCCCAGCGCCCAGCGGGTCGAGCCGCGATGCCCTCACTTTGGGGTGTGCGGTGGCTGCAGCATGCAGCACCTGGAAGCCGGCGCGCAGGTGGCGGCCAAGCAGCGAGTGCTGGAGAACGCGCTCTGGCACATCGGTCGGGCGAAGCCTGATGTGCTCTACCCGGCCATTGTCGGCCCAGCCTGGGGCTATCGCTACCGGGCGCGGTTGTCGGTTCGGATGGTGCCGAGCAAGGGCGGCGTGCTGATCGGTTTTCACGAGCGGCGTAGCAGCTATGTGGCGCCGATGGAGAGTTGTGCGATCCTGCCGCCCCATGTATCGGCGATGGTGCCGCGGCTGCGGGCGCTGATTACCGGCATGTCCGCGCCGGATCGTCTGCCGCAGATCGAGATCGCCGTGGGCGAGGGGATCACGGTGATGGTGTTTCGGCATCTCGTGCCGCTCACTGCGGCCGATACGGCCCGGCTGGCCACGTTTGGCGAGGCGGAGGGGGTCCAGGTATGGGTGCAGCCGAGCGGCCCGGATTCGGCACGCAGGTTGTTTCCGAAGGACGCGCCGGGGCTGGCGTACACCTTGCCGGAGTTCGGCGTGTCGATGGCATTTCGGCCGACCGACTTCACTCAGGTGAACATGGGCATCAACCGGGTGTTGATGCGTCGCACGATGCAGCTGCTTGATCCGAAGCCTGGCGAGCGGATCGCCGATCTGTTCTGCGGGCTCGGCAACTTCAGCCTGCCGATTGCCCGTCTGGGCGCCTACGTGGTGGGTGTCGAGGGCAGCGACGCCCTGGTACGCCGGGCGGGCCAGAATGCCGCCGACAACGGCCTTGGCGAGCGCTGCGAGTTTCACGCCGCCAATCTCTTTGAGGCGACCGAAGACAGCCTGGCGGCACTGGGTCCGCTGGACAAGCTGCTGATCGACCCGCCTCGCGAAGGGGCGATTGCGGTGGTCAAGGCGCTGGGCGAATGTTCGCCGAAGCGCATCGTCTATGTATCGTGCAACCCGGCCACGTTGGCTCGGGATACGGCGGTGCTTACCAACGAGAAGGGTTACCGGCTGGTGGGGGCGGGCATTGCAAACATGTTTCCGCAGACTTCCCACGTTGAATCGATCGCGCTCTTTGAGCGCCCCTGAGGTGGTGAAGCCCAGATGAAAAAGGCGACCGGTTGGTCGCCTTTTTCGTTACCGACGCGAACGGATGTCAGTCGCGCTCGCCACCAAAGGCCATGATCAGGTTCAGCAGACTCACGAAGACGTTATACACATCCAGGTACACCGCCAGGGTGGCTGTCACGTAGTTGGTCTCGCCGCCCTGCACGATGTTACTGATGTCGTAGAGGATGTAGCCCGAGAACAGCAGCACCACCGCAGCCGAGATGGCCAGATGCAGCGCCGGCATCTGCAGGAAGATGTTGGCAACCATCGCCAGCAGGAGCACCACCAGACCCACGGTGAGGAACTTGCCCATGTTGGTGAAATCGCGCTTCGTGACGCTGGCGATACCCGCCAGGGTCACGAAGATGGCACCCGTGCCACCGGCTGCGAGGGCGATCATCGAGCCACCGTTGGAGAAGCCCAGGGCAACCTGCAGGATGCGCGACAGCATCAGGCCCATGAAGAAGGTGAAGCCCAGCAGCAGGGCGACGCCGAGGCCATTGTTCTTGTTCTTCTCGATGCCGTAGAAGAACGCGAACGAGATGCCCAGGAACAGCGCGAAGGCGATGAACGGGCTACCCGCCATGAACGAGAACTGCATTTGCACGCCGAGCAGTGCACCGGCAACGGTCGGCACCATCGAGAGCGCGAGCAGCATGTAGGTGTTGCGCAATACGCGGTTCGCGCCTTGCGACAAAACCTGCGTTTGCTGACCGTAAGTGTCGAGTTGCATGGAATTCCTCCAGATAGATAAACGCAGATGACCTGCACAGTCTGAGAGTAACGGACACCCCTGAAAGTTTCAACCGCTCGCCTCATGCTAGAATGCGCGCCCGCGGAGGTGTGGCAGAGTGGTCGATTGCACCGGTCTTGAAAACCGGCAACGGGAAACCGTTCGTGAGTTCGAATCTCACCGCCTCCGCCAAGTTCCCAGTAAAAAAACGCTCCTTCCCGGAGCGTTTTTTGTTTGGGTGGTGCGCCCGCCCGCTCTGCGTCCCCTGCGAAACGCCGTCGCCGTCTGAATCGGCATCTTTCCGCCCGGAAATCAACTTGCCGCCCGTGAAACTGAGTTTCAGCGACTGAAACCGCGTTGCGCGGGCCGGAAACGTCTTTTCAGGGCGTGAAACTGTCTTTCCGGCCCAAGAAACCTTGATTCTTGGCGTGAATCGAGGTTTCAGGCGCTGAAACGGTGGCCGGCTGACGGTCAACCCGGATTCTGGCCGATCACGCCTTCGACCGGCGAGCTGGGGCTGCCCTGGTATTCGCGACGGGGCATGCGGCCGGCGAGGAAGGCGTGGCGGCCGGCGCTCACGCCCTGACGCATGGCCAGTGCCATGCGCACCGGGTCGCCGGCGGCGGCGATGGCGGTGTTCATCAGCACGCCGTCGCAGCCCAGCTCCATGGCGATGGCGGCGTCCGACGCGGTGCCGACGCCCGCATCGACGATCACCGGCACGCGCGCCTCGTCGATGATGATGCGCAGGTTCCATGGATTGAGGATGCCCATGCCCGAGCCGATGAGGCTCGCCAGCGGCATGATTGCGATACAGCCGATGGCTTCGAGTATCCGCGCCTGTACCGGATCGTCGGAGCAATACACCATCACCCGGAAGCCGTCGCGCACCAGGGTTTCGGCGGCGCGCAGGGTTTCGGGCATGTTGGGAAAGAGCGTGTCCGGGCTGCCGAGCACCTCGAGTTTGACGAGGTCGTGGCCGTCAAGCAGCTCGCGGGCGAGGCGCAGGGTGCGCACGGCGTCCTCCGCCGTGTAGCAGCCGGCGCTGTTGGGCAGCAGGGTGTGACGCTGTGGGTCGAGGGCGTCGAGCAGGTTGGGTGCGGACGGGTCCTGGCCGATGTTCACCCGGCGGATCGCCACCGTGACGATCTCGGCGCCACTGGCGTCGATGGCGTCGCGGGTCTGGGCAAAATCGCGATACTTGCCCGTGCCCACCAGCAGCCGTGAGTGGAACACATGCCCGCCGAGCATGAAGGGTGTGTCCAGTGGCCCGGCGGCGGTGCCGAAGTTTGGTTCCATGTTGCCCATGACTAGCCTCCTCCCACGGCCACGACGATCTCGACCCGGTCCTGGCCTGAGAGCCCGGTCTCGGCGTAGCGCCCCTTGGGGACGATCTGCCCATTCACTTCCACGGCGATCCGCTTGCCGGTATAGCCGAGCGAATCCACCAGATCGGTCACCTTCCAGCCGGACGGCACGTCGGCCGCTCGCCCGTTTACGCAGATGAGGGTGTTCATCGGGCCTCCTGGATGCCGGGGGCAAGCTCGTCGGCACGGTAGGACGAGCGCACCAGCGGGCCAGCGGCGACCTCGACAAAGCCCAAGCCCAGCGCGACGCGGCGCCAGCCATCGAAGGCCTCCGGTGTCACGTAGCGGTCCACCGGCAGGTGGGCCGACGAGGGCCGCAGGTATTGGCCGAGGGTGAGGATGTCGCAGCCGTGGGCGCGCAGATCGCGCAGGGTGGCGAGGATTTCCTCGTCCGTCTCGCCCAGGCCCAGCATCAGGCCGGACTTGGTGGGCACCTCCGGCAGCTGGCGCTTCACGCGGGCGATGAGGGACAGCGAGCCGCGGTAGTCGGCGCCGGGGCGCACGGCGCGGTAGAGGCGCTCGACCGTCTCGATGTTGTGGTTGAAGACGTCCGGTGGCGTGGCGGCAAGGTGGTCGAGGGCGAGCGCCTCGCGGCCGCGGAAGTCGGGGGTCAGCACCTCGACGCGGATACCCGGCACGGCGCTGCGCACCGCGTCGATGCAGGCGGCGAAGTGGGCGCCACCGCCATCGCGCAGATCGTCGCGATCCACCGAGGTGATGACCACGTAGCGCAGGCGCATCTCGCGCACGGCATCGGCGAGGCGGCGCGGCTCGTCGGCATCCAGGGCCGCCGGGCGGCCGTGGGCCACGTCGCAGTAAGGGCAGCGCCGGGTACAGATGCCGCCCATGATCATGAAGGTGGCGGTGCCACGGGTGAAGCATTCGCCGATGTTGGGGCAGTCGGCCTCTTCGCAGACGGTGTGCAGGGTGTGGCTGCGCAGACGCTCGCGCAGGGCGCTGACCACGGCGGTGCCGGGGTCGCGGGCGCGCAGCCAGGGCGGCTTGGGCGGGGAGGCGCGGGCGCTGTCCACCTTCACCGGGATGCGGGCGAGCTTGTCGGCTCCGCGCAGGCCGGCGTGCCCGTCGATGGCTTGGGTCATGGAATCTCTCCGCTGGGCGCGGGGCCGGAGGGCCCCGCGCGGGTTGGGGCGATCAGCCGACGAAGCGGGCGATGGCCCGGTTCACCTCGTTGGCGGCCTCCATCTGCACCATGTGGCCGCGATTGGGCAGTACTTCCACCTGGTAACGGCCGGATAGCGCGTTGGCGTGGGCGACCGGGATGATGCGGTCTTCCTCGCCCCACACCAGCAGCACCGGCTTGTCGATCTCCGGCAGCGCGTCGGCCATCACCATGGCCTGCTGGCCGCCGACGAAGAGCTTGCCGGAGAGGGTGGTGAGCGCCGCGCCGACGCCTTCGAGGCGCTTGTACTTGAGCAGGTCGTCCACCAGCTGGCGGGTGACCAGCCCGCTGTCGGCGAAGAGATCGGCCAGCACCGGCTTGAGCGTATTGCGGCTGCCTGCAGCGACGAAGCCGTCGATGTAGCCGCTGTTGATCTCGCTGCCGAGGCCTGCCGAACACACCAGCGACAGGGAGCGCACCCGCTCCGGATGGCGCTGGGCGACCATCAGCGACACCGCGCCGCCCATGGAGTGGCCGACCAGATGGGCCGCATCGACGCCGACGGCGTCCAGGAAGGCCGCCACGGTGTCGGCGAGGCTCTCCAGCGTGCCTTCGCCCACGTCCTTGCTGGATTCACCGTGGCCGGGCAGATCGAGCGCGTACACCTCCCGGTCGGCGGCCAGCGCCTCATGGTTGAACAGCCAGTTGTTGAGGTCGCCGCCAAAGCCGTGGATCAGCAGCATCGGCTCGCCGCCTTCGCCGCGCTTGAGATAGCGCAGGCGGTGACCATTCACGTCGATCTTCTGGGGCGTCGGGCCCTGGTCCTCGGCGTCGCCGTCGGCGGGCTTGAAGTTGGACTGGTAGTCGGTCACGAAGGCGTCGATGTCGGCATCGGACACGCTCGCGTCGGCGATCACGCCCAGCAGGCCGCCCACCGGCAGCACGTCTTCCTCGTTGGCGAGAGTGCGGCGCAGCACGCCGCTTTCGGCCGCCTCGACGGCGCCGGCGATCTTCTCGCTCTCTACCTCGACGATCTCCTGGCCCTTCTCGATGGCATCACCCACCTGCTTGAGCCAGCCATTGACCTTCCCCTCCAGCATGGAAAGGCCCCACTTGGGCATGGTGACGGGATGAATGGCGGACATCAGCGGTACTCCTTGAGGGACTTGGCGGCCGCAACGATCTTGGCGGCACTGGGGATGTAGAGCTCTTCGAGCGAGTCGCTGAAGGGCACCGGGGCGTGGGGGCCGGTGATCTGGCGGATCGGCGCCTTGAGGCTGGCGAAGGCGTTCTCGGCGACGAGGCCGGCGATGTCGGAGGCCATGCTGCAGCGGGGATGGGATTCATCCACCACGATCAGGCGGCCGGTCTTCTCGACGCTTTCGAGAATGGTGTCGGTGTCCAGCGGCGAGGTGGTGCGCGGGTCGATGATCTCGCACTGCACGCCGGCCTTCTGCAGCTCGGCGGCGGCCTCCTGGGCCTTCTGCACCATGCGGCCGATGGCGACGATGGTCACGTCGTTGCCTTCGCGCACCACGGCGGCTTCGCCGAAGGGCACGGTGTAGAGCTCTTCCGGCACCTCACCTTCCATCGTGTAGAGCGCCTTGTGCTCCAGGAAGATCACCGGGTCGTTGTCGCGGATCGACTGGATCAGCAGGCCCTTGGCGTCGTAGGGGTTGGACGGCACCACCACCTTCAGGCCCGGGATGTGGGTGAAGATGTTGTAGAGGCACTGGGAATGCTGGGCCGCGGCGCGGAAGCCGGCGCCGTACATGGCGCGGATGACCACCGGCGTCTCGGCCTTGCCGCCGAACATGTAGCGGAACTTGGCGGCCTGGTTGAAGATCTGGTCGAAGCACACGCCGAGGAAGTCCACGAACATCAGCTCGGCCACCGGGCGCATGCCGCAGCACGCCGCGCCCACCGCTGCGCCCACGTAGCCGGATTCCGAGATCGGGGTGTCGATCACGCGGCCCGGGTGCTTGTGGTAGAGGCCGCGGGTGACGCCCAGCACGCCGCCCCAGGCGTCCTGCTCGCCGGGCGAGCCCTCGCCGCCGGCCACGTCCTCGCCCATGACGATGACGTTCTGGTCGCGGCTCATTTCCTGGTCGAGGGCCTCGTTGATGGCCTGCTGGTAGGTGATTTTTCTTGCCATGATGGGTTTGTCTCCTTTGAATTCCGTTGGGTGGCGGCTCAGTAGCTCACGTATACGTCGGTGAGCAGGTCGGCTTCGCTTGGCTTGGGATCGGATTTGGCCTTGACGACGGAGCCGTCGATGAGGGCCTTCACCTCGTCGTCGATGGTGTCCAGATCGGCCTGGGTGAGGGCGCCGCTCTGGGTGACGCGGCGGGCGAACTGCATCAGGCAGTCCTTGGTTTCGCGCAGGGCTTGCACTTCGCCCGGGGCGCGGTAGGTCTGCTGGTCGCCCTCGAAGTGACCGTAGTAGCGGGACAGCTTCACCTCCACCAGCGACGGGCCGCCGCCGTTGCGGGCGCGTTCGATGGCCTCGCCGGCGGCCTCATACACCGCAAAGAAGTCGAAGCCATCCACCGTCACGCCCGGCATGCCGAAGGCCGGGGCGCGGTCGGCGATGTTTTCGCAGGCCACCGAGAACTTGGACGAGGTGGCTTCGGCGTAGCCGTTGTTCTCGGCCAGGAAGATCACCGGCAGGTTCCACACGGTGGCCAGGTTCATCGCCTCGAAGATCGTGCCCTGGTTGGAGGCGCCGTCGCCGAAGAAGCACACGCTCACATGGCGCTGGCCGCGCAGCTTGGCAGCGAGTGCGGTGCCGCACACCAACGGCCCGCCGCCGCCGACGATGCCATTGGCGCCGAGCATGCCCACCGACAGATCGGCGATGTGCATCGAGCCGCCCTTGCCCTTGCAGGTGCCGGTGGTGCGGCCCCAGATCTCGGCCATCATCCCCACCGGGTCGACGCCCTTGGCGATGCAGTGGCCGTGGCCGCGGTGGGTGCTGGCGATGTGGTCTTCGGCGGTGAGGTTCATGCACACGCCGGTGGCCGACGCTTCCTCGCCGGCGTACAGATGCACGAAACCGGGGATCTCGCCGGTGGCGAAATCGGTGTGAAGGCGCTCTTCGAACTCACGGATGGTGCGCATGGTGCGATAGGCCTTGAGCAGGTCTTCGCGGTCGAGTTTCTTGGTCACGGTTGTCTCCAGTCGTTGGATGTTTTGAGGGCACCCGGCGGCGGCACGGTCGGTCCGCCGCCCGGATTCAGGCCGGGGCGATCAGGGGATCAGCGCCCGTTGGCCCCGGTGCGGCGGATTGGCCGTCGCGCAGGGCGGGTTCGGGGAAGGCGGACACCACAAAGGCGTCCGCCGCATGGGCGGCGGCCAGCGTGGCCGCCACATCAAGGGTGATCGGGCCGTCGAGGGCGAGGTGGATGCTTGCCGGGCCGCGGCCATCGAGAACGATCTCGGGCTCACCGTCCAGGGCCAGGATGGCCGGCTGGGCGCCGAGCTCGAAGGCGATGCCGGGCTGCATGAGGCCGCTGGCCGCGATCTCGACCGCCTGCACCAGCCCCGGCGAGATCGCCGCGAGCCGCCGGATGCCGGCACCGCGGCGCACCCAACGCCCGAAGGGCACCGTTCGCGACACCGGGCCGCAGGCAGCTGCAATGGCGGAAAGGCCGATCGCATCGGGCTCGGCGAACGCTGCAAACACGGTGTCGACATCGTTGGCCGCACATACCGCCCGGGCGCCGATGTGCTCGGCCGGCATTACGCCCACGTCCACCAGGGCCATGGCCTCCCCATCCGGGTGAGCGACGCGAAGGCATTTGTTGTGCGCAGTGACAGGCTCGACACGGCCAGTGACGGCGAGGCCCGCTGCGAGCCCGACGACAGTTGCCTCGCCCAGGGCCGGAAAGGCGTTATTGGTGCCGGTGGAGAGCGTCGCCAGCGGAATGTCGCCGGACGCTAACGAAACGGCCCGGTGAGTGCCATCGCCGCCAAGCACGACGATCATCGCCACGCCCGCCGCACGCATCGCCTGCACGGCTCGCACGGTGTCACGGGCGTCTTCGAGCACCGGCATGTCGATGAAATCCACCTGCGGCCAACGCGGATGGCCCCGGCGGCGGTTGAGTTCGACCGCCTTGCGGAGACGCGCGGCGATGCCGGCCCGGTCGGGCATCATCAGAACGCGGGTCACCCCCGTCGCCCCGAGGGCGCCGAGCAAGCGTTCGACACAATTGACCTTTTCGGCTGCCGAATAAACCGATGCCCCGCTGGTCAATCGCCGGATATCGTGCCCGGACGCAGGATTGGCCACGATGCCAATCACGGGAGGGGCTTCCGATATTTGTCTCACGTTTGCTCCGCTATTTGGATTCAGGTCCAATCCATTTAGCAGTTCGCGTGCCAGCAATTAGAGGAGATTTTTATATTGCGGCGCACTTATTGAAATAGCCAAGACAATCAGCGTTATTGAAGATTTATGGTTCATCAATGTCGCGACGCAATAAAATGACGTGGAACATAAGTTGATACAGGCGACCAAAAAACTCATTGAAAATGAGACACCTGTCTCAATTTCTCGTCGCCGTTGCGGCATTGATTTAATTGACGCAACGGAATACGCTTCGCGCTACCAAAGGAAGCACTACATATAAATCCCTGCCTATTAATAAACAAAGGGGAAAAACAATGATTCGGGGTCATGGAGAGATCGCCCGCCATGTGGCGCGGGTGGTCAATGTGGTGGAGCGGGGTGGCATCGCGAGCCCACGGCCGGTGCACGACCGGCTGGCGCGTTCGTGGGAGCGCTCCCTCAGCAACTACCGCGTCGATCCGGGGCAGGCCAGCCTGCCGCAGGTGGTTACGGCCCGGGAATTGCGCGAACACCGGGAGCGCCTGGATACCTTCATGCGCATCGCGCGGGAGGGCGTCGATCGCCTCTACGATTCGCTGCGGCCAGCCAAATACTGTGTGCTGCTTACCGACGCCACCGGCGTGACCGTGGATTTGCGCACGGTGCCCGAGCTGGAACGCGAGTTCCGCGCCGAAGGCTTTCGCGACGGCACCCGCTGGTCGGAATCCGAAGAGGGCACCTGTGGCGTGGGCACGAGTCTCGTGGATCGCCAGCCCATCCTCGTGCATCGGGACGAGCATTTCCGCTCCCACAACATTGCCTTCACCTGCAGTTCGGCGCCGATCTTCGGGATCAACGACGAGCCGCTGGCGGTGCTCGATGCGTCGGCGCTCAATTCGCCCGAACATCGCGACAGCCAGACGCTGGTCTTCCAGATGGTGGTGGAAAAGGCGCGCCTGATCGAAGACGCCTTTGCCTTTTACAGCCTGCGCGGCTACTGGATCCTGCAACTTGGCCGCAGCCCTGAGCTGATGCACGTGCACACCGATTACCTGGTGGCTTTCGACGATGTGGGGCGGATCGTGGGTGGCAACCGGCGTGCCCGACAGGAACTGCTGCAGCGTCGCGGCCCGGCGCCGGAGAGCATCGGCGATCTGTTCGAATGCTCGGCCGCCGATCTGCTGGCCGCGGCCCACGCGCGTCCGGGGCAGGCAATCCCGCTGCGCATTCAGGGCAGTGGGGCGCGCATCTTCGGTTTGCTCCGTGCCCCCGATGCCCGGCCGCGTAACCGTGCCAGCCCGGTGGCGGACGCCAGCGGCGGTGAGGCCGTCAGTGCTGCCGAGGCCCGGGGCTTCGGCCATCTGGCCACCGATGATCCGCGGGTGCGCAACAACGTGCAGCGCGCCCTCAAGGTTGCCAACCGCGACATTCCGGTGATGCTGCTGGGTGAAACCGGCACCGGCAAGGAGGCCTTTGCCAAGGCGCTCCACGACGCCAGCGACCGCCACAAGCAGCCCTTCGTGGCGCTCAACTGCGCGGCGATCCCCGAGAGCCTGATCGAGAGCGAGCTCTTCGGCTATCGGGACGGCGCCTTCACCGGCGCCCGCAGCAAGGGCGCGCGGGGCAAGATCATCCAGTCCGACGGTGGCACGCTGTTCCTCGATGAGATCGGCGACATGCCGCTGGTGCTGCAGAGCCGTCTGCTGCGTGTGCTCGCCGAGGGCGAGGTGCTGCCGCTCGGTGCCGAGCAGCCCACGCCGGTGCGCCTGCACATCGTCTGCGCCACTCACCAGGATCTGCCGCGGCTGGTGGCCGAGGGGCGCTTCCGGGAGGATCTGTACTACCGGCTCAACGGCGCGGTGTTCCTGCTGCCGCCCCTGCGGGAGCGCGAGGACATCGGCACGGTGATCGACCGCGTGCTGAACGAGGAGGCTCAGGCCATGGGCCGGGCGCTTCGGCTGGCCGACGAGACCCGAGAGGCGCTGATGCGCCACCCGTGGCCGGGCAACATCCGCCAGCTGCGCCACGCGATGCGTTACGCCTGTGCGATCAGCGACGGGCCGCTGCTGATGACCCAGTCCTTTCCGCCGGACCTGTTCAGCGCGGCGCCGGTCGCCCTGCGGCATGCTGCGGTGGCAGAACAGGTGCTGCCGTCGGTGCCACTGGCGCTGCCGGAGGCCGCCGTCCCGCCGCTCAAGCCCAAGGATCTGGCCCTGCGGGAGCGCATGCTCGAAACCCTGCGTCGCAACCAGTGGCAGGTGACCCTCTCGGCCCGGGAACCGGGTCTGTCGCGGGCCACCTTCTACCGCAAGCTCGCCAAGCTGCAGATCGTGGCGCCCAACCGACAGGCTTGGTGAAAAGGTCTTCGCCAAACGACGAGGGGGCCTTGCGGCCCCTTCGTCGTTTTCGGTTCGATGCCTTCAGGGCTGCTGGCGCCCCAGGTGCTTGAGGTAGGCCACCAGCTCCCAGATCTGGTCCGGCGTGAAGGCGGCGCCCCAGGGCGGCATCACTTCGGCGCCCTGACGGCCTTTGCTGATGGTCTCGAAGGCCAGCTCGGGCGGCAGCTCGTCGCCGCGGCCTTTGAAATCGGGCGCCCGTCCGCCGGTGCCTTCGTGCCCGTGGCAGTAACCGGCGCAGGTCTTGGCAAAGCGGCGACGACCGGCGTCGATCCGGGTCGGATCGTCGAGGTCGAAGGGCGCCAGGGTCAGGTGGGCGGCGGCCTTGGGTTGGGTTGCGGCGATCAGCTTCACGTAGGCGGTGAGCTGGTCGATGGTGTCGGCGTCGAGCACCGTGCCCCAGGGCGGCATGGCTTTGTCGCCGTGTTTGCCATGCACGATGCGATCATGGATGTGGGTCGGCTCGAGATCGGCGCGCCCGGCAAGGCGCGGGCCGTAGCTGGCATTGCCGCCGGTGGGTGCAACGCCGGAACCGGCGGCGCCATGGCAGCTTACGCAAAGGGCGTCGAAGCGGCTCTTGCCGGCGGCCACGCGGGCCTTGGCGTCGTCGGCGGGGGGCGCCACGGCAACGGCTGCGGTGGCGACGCACAGGAGGCTGAGGCCGCGCAGCAGCGTCGGTCGGAAATGGATCGAAATTTTCATTGTTGTACTCATCCCAAAAAAATGGGGTGCGGCGAGGGGAGGTCTCGACGCCGCACCCCGGAACAGCACGGCAGCCGCGTCCGGCGTGGCTGTGCTGCGGAGCCGCTTACTCGAGGGTGAAGCCGATCAGCGCCGCGCCGCCGGGCAGATCCTTGATCTGCGGGAAGGCGCCAGCCAGGAAACCCGGCGCGTGGGAGCCTAGGCCAGTGGGGATCACGATGTACTGCTTGCCCTTGACGGCGTAGCTGACCGGGCCGCCTCGGGCACCGGAGCCGGCGTTGAAGCGCCACAGTTCCTTGCCGTTGTCGGCGTCGTAGGCAAAGAGGTGGCCTTCCATATCGCCTGTGAAGACAAGACCGCCGGCGGTGGTGAGCACGCTCGAAAGCGGCGGCAGCGGGTAGCGGATGCTCCACTTGATCTTGCCGGTGAGCGGATCGCGGGCATCCAGGCGGCCATCGGGTTTCTTGCCGGAGGGCGGCGGCACGAGCTTGATCTCGTCGATGCCCAGCGACAGCGACGAGATGGCGGTGAGGTTGGCCGGGTCGTCCTTGCCCGCGACCACCTCATTGCACACCTCCATCGCGTGGGTATACCAGAGCCCGGTTCCGGGATTGTAGGCGCCATGGTTCCAGCTGCGGGCGCCGAGCAGGTTGGGGCACAGCAGCTCACGTTTGCCCGGCTGGGGCCGGCGCGGCTCGATCAGGGCGCCGGTCTTTGGGTCGATGCCCTTGGCCCAGTTCATGTTCTCGGCAAACTGCCAGACGTTTTCCAGGCTGCCATCCTGCTTGTCCATCACGAACACGAAGCCGCTCTTGTTGAGGTGGACAATCACGTCCTTGCCGTCTTTCCTGACCACCAGCGCCTCGTAGGCGGCGTCGAAATCCCAGCTGTCGTGGGGGATTTCCTGACGGTGCCACTTCAGCTTGCCGGTCTTGGGGTCGATGGCGAGCAGGGTCGAGGTGTACTTGTTATCGCCTTCGCGGCCGGGGGTGTAGTAATCCGGCGCGGCGTTGGAGGTGCCGATGTAGAGGGTGTCGGACGCTTCGTCGTAGGTGCCCGGCATCCACGCCGAGCCGCCGCCGACCTTGCCGCTGTCGCCGGGCCAGCTGGCCGGGTCGTTCTTGATGATGTCGAAGGTCCAGGTCGGTTTCCCGGTGTCGGCGTTCACTGCGTAGATCTTGCCGGCGATGGGCTGGTCGCCGCCGGTGGTACCGCCGAAGAGCACGTCACCCGCCAGCTGGGGCGGGGACGAGAACAGCGCGCCGTACTGGGTCTTGGGGTCGGTGAGCTGGGTTGACCACAGCTCCTTGCCGGTCTTCTGATCGAGCGCCAGGAAACGGCCGTCGAGGGTGCCAACGAAGACCTTGCCGCGGCCCACGGTCACACCGCGGCTGGCGGAGGCGTAAAAGGCCTGCTTGGCGATGGGATTGAGCTTGGTGGTGTAGTGCCAGATCGTCTTGCCGGTGGCAGCATCCACGGCCCACACGTTGTTGTCGGCCGAAATGTAGTAGAGCACGCCATCCAGCACGATGGGTGTGGCCTGCAGGCCGTGGGTGATGTTGCCAGGCTGGTGCACCCAGGCAACCTTCAGCTTCTTCACGTTCTGCTTGTTGATCTGGGTGAGCGGGCTGAAACGCCAGGCGTTGGAGGAGCGGTGGTACTGCGGCCAGTTGTCGGGGTCCGCGAAACCGGGCTTGGCGTCGGCGGCCATGCCGGCGCTGGCGGTGAGCAGGGAGACGGCGGCAAAGATCGGGGTCAGGGCGCGTTTCATGGTGAGAGTCCTCGAGCAGGGAGCGGGCTGGTCAACCGGGGCGAAGGGGGGCGACGCCCGTCCTCCAGCCCTCAGCCGGCAGGCGGTGTCAGAAAGTGAAGTTGATGCCGGCATTCAGCAGCGTCGAGCGATGGCCCACGCTGGGAATACCCGCGGCGACGATGCTGGTCTTGATCGTGGCGGCCGAATCCGCATCCACAAAAGCGGTCTGGACGTACAAGGTGGTGTCCTTGCGCAGCGCGAAGTCGTTGGAGATCACGACGTTGCGGGTGTGATCGCCCGAATTGAGGCGGTCCTTGTTGTCGTAATAGGCCAGCGTGGCGGTGTTGTCGGGACGCCATTTCCAGTCCACGCCGACGCCAATTGCATTGACGTTCGAGACATTCACGCCATTCGAGTGGTTGTTGCGGGCATTGAGGTAATTGGCCTTGAAGGTGAAATCGCCGAACGGCACCGCAATGCCGAGGCCGCCGTGGCGTACGTTGTCGTTGGCGGTCTGTTCGTCCTTGATGACCTGATACGACGCCGACAGGATCACCGGGCCGGTATAGGTGCCGCCCAGCGCCCAGGCGCTGTTCTTCTGAGTGCTGCCCGATTGCCCGCCGGCCGACCACAACACCCCGAAGCTGAAAGGCCCGACGGTATTGCGGTACTGGATCGCATTGCTGAAGAAGATCCCCACATCGTTATTGGTATTGCGGTCGGTGCCCACGGCGCCTGCGGTGGCCTGGTACTGGTTGTAGGCCCAGGCGTAAAGGTTGGAGAACTGCTCCTTGAACGCACGGGGCTCGGTGCCGATATGGGCGAGCAACGCCGGGCCATATTGGCGGCCCAAGGTCACGCTGCCCCAGTCGCCCTTCAGGCCGAGGTTGGCCTGACGCCGGAAGAACGGTGTGCCGGTGCCCTCCGCGTCGCCGGTACCATGAAAGCGGCCGTTGTTGGTGTCGTAGTGGATCTCCAGATTGAAGAAGCCTTCGAGGCCGCGCCCCAGGTCGCGGTCGCCCTTGAAGCCCAGGATCGACTGGCGCAGGCCGCTGGTTTCCATCGAAGTCTTGCTCTTGCCGTTCGGGTCCGTGCGACTTTGATAGAGCAGGCCCGCATCGATGATCCCGTAGATCTCGACATTGGTTTCGGCGAATGCCGGAAAGGCAAGTGCGGGCAGAACGACGGCGGCAGCAAGGCGTCCGTCGATTCGACCCCGGAGGGTAGCAGTAATCGGTTTCATGGTTGTCTCCTTTTTTATTAGGTGGCTCCGGAATAGCTTCCCGGAGCGACGGGTGCCTGTGTCCCTGAGCGGACCGGCATTGGAGACAGATTGCAATTTCTTTGCCAGAAGAAATATTTCGGGCTGGCCGGTGAATTACGGTTAATTTCCCCGTAAATAGGGAGACACCTGTCTCAATTCCATTAGCGAAATGGAGACGTCTGTCAGGAAAGTGAGACAGATGCCCCAACCAATTCCGGTTTTGGCAGGTTGATTGGCGTGGTCTGATATTTGCTGGTCGTCGTGGCCATTACAAGGCCGGCGGTTCCCTTTTCCGACCGCTTCACACCCACGGAGACATTTCATGAACGCCCACGATAAATTCCTCGCCGCATCCGCCCATGTGGACGAGGCTGCGGTTGCCCCGCTGCCCAACTCCCGCAAGATCTACGTCGAAGGCTCCCGCGCCGACCTGCGCGTGCCGATGC
>JAYRYA010000013.1:0-109253 GCA_041917255.1 Zoogloea sp. | reverse complement strand
ATCATCCACCGGGGGCGGATCAAGAGCCTGAGCGCCAAGGCGCGTCGTCTGCTCAAGCGGCGCCAGGCCGTCGAGCCTGTGATCGGACACCTGAAGGACGACTGCGGGCTACGGCGGAACTGGCTCAAAGGATCTGAAGGGGATGTGCTGCACCCTGTGCTGTGTGCCGCCGGGTACAACCTGCGTTGGTTGATGAGGGCCATTGCCCGTCTGGGGCTGAAGGCCCTTTTTGCGCTCTGGCTTCTGATCGGGATGCTTGGGCGGGTGGTCAGTGACAACGTGGCCTGGCCGACAGGCTGGCGGATGGCAGCGGCGAATTGAATATTTCAGCTAGCGATTGAACCAGCGCAGCACGGTGCCCCAGTCGTGAAGATCGAGGCGGGTGACATCGCCACAGCCGAAGTCGAGGCCCAGCCAGCGCTCGGGAGGCAGGCCGAGCAGTTCGCCGGCCAGAGCCCTAAGTGGCCCGCCGTGGGCCACGACCACCGCCGCGGCGGGCCCGGCGGCGCGCAGGTCGGCGAGAAAATCCAGCGCCCGCTCGGCCATCTGGCGAGGCGATTCGCCGCTGGGGGGGGCGAAATCCAGGGGTTCGGCCACCCACGCGTCGAGGGCCGCCTGGCCGATGTCGTCGAAGCTGCGCCCTTCCCACTCGCCGAAGTGGATTTCTTTCAGGCGCGGGTCGAGCCGGGGCGTGCCGAGGGCTTCGGCGAGCAGGCGAGCGCGGGCCAGGGGGCTGGCGAAGAGGGCGTAGTCGGCCGGCAGCAGCGGGCGCAGGCGTTCGGCCACCGTGTGGGCGGATTCGGCGAGGCCCAGGTCGGTCTGGCCATAGCACACCCCCGGCGCCACGGCAGGCCGGGGGTGACGGATCAGGTAAAGCTCCACGCGGCGAGGATTCCCAGGTAGATCGCGAGTTCGGCCACCTGCTGGGCCGCGCCCAGGCAGTCGCCGGTGTAGCCGCCGAGGCGGCGCAAGAAGACGCGCCGGGCCTGGATGCCGACCACCGCGCTCACCGCCAGCACGGCCAGGGCCTCGCGGGGATTCAGCAGCAGCAATGGCAGCACGCCGGCCAGGGTGGCGATGCCCACCTCGGCGGCCGTGGGCCGTCGGGCTGCCGGGGCGGACTTGGAGCTGGCATCGGCCCGGGTGTAGTCGAGGGTTGCCATCAGCCCCACCGCCACCAGCCGCGACAGGGGGTGCGCCACCAGCAGGCCGGCGATCACGGGGTAATCCTCTTCGGCCCCCAGGTTGTTGAGGGCCAGGTACTTGGCGAGGAGCATCAGCACCAGCCCGATGGCGCCGTAACTGCCGATCCGCGAATCCTTCATGATCGCCAGCACCTGTTCGCGGCTCCAGCCGCCGCCGAGGCCATCGCAGGTGTCGGCCCAGCCGTCTTCGTGGAAGGCGCCGGTGATGCGGAGGGTGGCCGCCATCGCCAGCACCACGGCGATATCCACCGGCAGCACCTGAACCGCCAGCAGATACACCGCCACGCCGCCGAGCGCCACCAGCCAGCCCACCAGCGGCAGGTAGCGGGCCGCGTAACCGAGCTTCTCGGGCGCGAACGCCACCCAACCGGGCACCGGCAGCCGGGTGAAGAAGCCGACGGCGATGAAGAAGAGTTCGAGTTGGGTGCGGATCACGGTGACTCAGGCCTTGTCAGCCACGCCAGCGGATTCGAAGCTGGCCATCTCGTTGAGGAAGTTCACCGCTGCATTGACCAGCGGATAGACCAGCGCCGCGCCGGTGCCTTCGCCCAGGCGCAGGTCGAGCTGCACCAGCGGCTCGGCGCCCAGGTGGGCGAGCTGCACCACGTGGCCGGCCTCGTGGGAGAGGTGGGCAAACACGCAGTAGTCGAGGATCTCGGGCGCGATGGCGTGGGCCACCAGCAGCGCGCTCGTGACGATGAAGCCGTCGATCAGCAGCACCATCTTTGCCTCGGCGGCGCCGAGCATGGCGCCGGCCATCATGGCGATCTCGAAGCCGCCGTACTCGGCCAGCGCCACAAGCGGGTCGGTGGGGCGGCCGCCGCGGGTGACGGCGCGGGCGAGGAGGGTGCGCTTGCGGTCGAGGCCGGCGTCGTCGAGGCCGGTGCCGCGGCCGATCACCGTGGGCAGGTCGGCATCGGTGAGGCAGTGGGTGAGCAGCGACGCTGCGGCGGTGTTGCCGATGCCCATCTCGCCAAAGCCGACCACGTTGCAGCCCTTGGCGGCCAGCTCGGCGGCGAGGGTGCGGCCGCGGGCCAGCGCGGCGTCGCGGGTGGCGGCGTCCATCGCTGGCGCTTCGAGATAGTTGGCGGTGCCGTGGCCGAGCTTGGCGTCGACGAGGCCGGGGCGTGCGCCGAAATCATGGGCGACGCCCGCATCGACCACCGTGAGGCCCAGCCCCATCTGCCGCGCAAACACGTTGATCGCGGCGCCACCGGCGAGGAAGTTCTCGACCATCTGCCAGGTCACGTCCTGCGGGTAGGCCGACACGCCGGCCTTGGCCGCGCCATGATCGCCCGCGAACACCAGCATCTGCGGCTGGCGCAGTTCGGGTGACAGCGACTGCTGGACGAGCCCGATCTGCTTCGCCAACGCCTCGAGCCGGCCGAGGGCGCCGAGGGGCTTGGTCTTGGTGTCGATGCGCTGCTGGAGGGCGGCGGCGAGGCCCTGGTCGGGGCGGGCGATGGCGTAGGTCATGGCGGGGCGGGCGGGTGCGGACGAAGCCGCGGATGTTAGCGCGGCCGGACGCCAAACGGGGAGTCCCCCGTCTGCCGCCGCCCGCCCGTCGGGGGCGTGTCAGATCACGCCTTGGGCGAGCATCGCGTCGGCGACCTTCACGAAGCCGGCGATGTTGGCGCCGTCCACGTAGCTCACCCGGCCGTCGGCGCGCTGGCCGTACTTCACGCAGGCCGCGTGGATGCCGCGCATGATCTCCAGCAGGCGCGCGTCCACCTCGTCCCGCGACCAGGCCAGGCGCAGCGCGTTCTGGCTCATTTCGAGGCCCGAGGTGGCCACGCCGCCGGCGTTGCTGGCCTTGCCCGGGGCGTACAGCACGCCAGCCGCCTCGAAAGCGCGGATGGCATCGATGGTGGAGGGCATGTTGGCGCCCTCGGCCACGCAGATCACCCCGTTGCGGATCAGGGTCGCGGCGTCGTCGCCGTCGAGCTCGTTCTGGGTGGCACAGGGCAGGGCCACGTCCACCGGCACGTGCCACGGGCGCACGCCCGGCTCGAAGCGGGCGCCGGTGCGGGCGGCGTAGTCGCTCACGCGGCCGTAGTGGTGGTTCTTCACGTCCATCAGAATCGCCAGCTTCTCGGGGGTGAAGCCTTCCTCGTCGATGATCGTGCCGCTCGAATCCGACACGGTGACGACCCGCGCGCCGAGCGCCATCGCCTTCTCGACGGCGTATTGAGCCACGTTGCCCGAGCCCGACACGCTGACCCGCAGCCCCTCGAAGCTGCGGCCGCGGGTACGCAGCATCTCGTTGGCGAAATACACCGTGCCGTAGCCGGTGGCCTCCGGGCGGATCAGCGAACCGCCGAAGCTCAGGCCCTTGCCGGTGAACACGCAGTCGGCGCGGTTGCTGAGCTTCTTGTACATGCCCGCCATGAAGCCCACCTCGCGGCCGCCCACGCCGATGTCGCCGGCCGGTACGTCGGTGTCGGCACCCACGTGGCGATACAGCTCGGTCACGAAGGCCTGGCAGAAGCGCATTACCTCGTTGGCGCTGCGGCCCTTCGGGTCGAAGTCAGCGCCGCCCTTGCCGCCGCCCATCGGCAGCGTGGTGAGGGCGTTCTTGAAGGTCTGCTCGAAGGCCAGGAACTTGAGCACCGACAGGTTCACCGACGGGTGGAAGCGGATGCCGCCCTTGTACGGCCCGATCGCCATGCTGTGCTGGATGCGGTAGCCGCGATTGACCTGGACGTTGCCGTGATCGTCGATCCACGACACGCGGAACAGGATCGCCCGCTCGGGCTCGACGAGGCGGTCGAGCAGGCCGTGCTCGGCGTAGCGGGGGTGCTGCTCGATGAACGGCCAGAGGCTCTCGATGACCTCGGTGACCGCCTGCAGGAACTCTGGCTGGCCCGGGTTGCGTTCCGCCACGTGTTGCAGGAATTGATTCGCCGACGCGTACTTCATGAATTTTGCTCCAGACAAAAATGCACCAAAAATAGGATTGCTCGCCTTTTTGTGCACCTTTGTGGTGCAAAGTTCATTTCGGCGCGGTGACAGTCCGCGTCGACGCGGAACGCGCGGGCCGGCGCGGGGCGCTCAGCGGCCGGGCTTGAGGACCAGCGGCAGCCCCGCCGCGACGAATACGACCCGTTCGCAGCGGGCCGCGATGGCCTGGTTGAGGCGCCCGGCCTCGTCGCGGAACAGGCGCCCCAGGGGCGATTCGGGCACCAGCCCGAGGCCGACCTCGTTGGCGACGAAGATCACCCGGCCGGGCAGCGCCGGGATCAGCGCGAGCAGTGCGTCGCGCTCCTGCACGAAGGCCGGCAGCGCCTCGGCACCGACACCCGGCGGCAACGCGTCGGCGCCGTCGAGGAGGTTGGCCAGCCACAGGGTCAGGCAGTCGACGACCACGCAACGCGTCGGCGCGGCCACCGCGGCCAGCGCGTCGGCCAGTCCGCGGGGATGTTCGTGCACCGTCCAGCCCGCCGGGCGGTCGGCCTGGTGGCGGGCGATGCGGGCGGCCATTTCTTCGTCCAGCGCCTCGGCGGTGACGATGACATGCACGGCAAGCCCGCTCGCCGCGGCTTCGTTTTCGGCGAGGCGGCTCTTGCCCGAACGGGCGCCGCCGAGGATCAGTTCGCAGCTCATGGAAATCCGGAAGTGTCTGAATTGGTGGTATTATCGCAGGGTGTTTGCTGGCGGCGGCGTCTGCTGGCAACAAAGTGCTCCAGGTGCTCCACGGGCCATCCGGCCCAGGAGTTAAACGGGAAACAGGTGCGCGGCCTTCGTCGAAGCCGCCATGCCTGTGCTGCCCCCGCAACGGTAAGCAGGTGCACGGTGCGTCAATGAGCCACTGGGTTTTTCAACCTGGGAAGGCGACGCGCCGCGGCCGGTGGTGAATCCACCCGCCCAGCCTGCGAGCCCGGATACCGGCCTCGGACACACCAAGCGGAAGTGCCACGGGGTGGTGGCGACGGGCGCAGCCGGTGTTTTCCGGCGCCTCTCCCGGTTTCTCCCCTCGCGTGCTTCCACGCATGAATTGCCCGATCCGGCGGGGACGCCAGCGGGCCAGGGAGAACACATAAAAATGACCATCCGCCGTTCCGCCGTCGCGCTCGCCGTGGCCGGCATCCTTGCTTCGCCGGCGTTCGCCGCCGACGTTCAGCCCGAAGTCGTCGTCACTGCCAGCCGCTTCGACGACGCTGCATCCAAAGCCCCCGTCAGCCTCACCCGCATCAGCCGTGACGACATCTTCCGCTCGGGTGCCGCCAGCCTGCCCGACGTGCTCGGCATGGCCGCTGGCGTGGACGTACGCCCCCTGTCCGGCGCGCTGGGCATCGACACCGTGGTCGATCTGCGCGGCTTTGGCGAATCGGCCGGCAGCAACACCCTGATCCTCCTCGACGGCCAGCGCCTCAACCCGGTGGACATGAGCAGCGTCGACTGGTCGGCCATCCCGCTGCACAACGTCGAGCGCGTCGAGGTGATGCGCGGCACTGGCGGTGTGCTGTTCGGCGACCGCAGCGTGGGCGGTGTCATCAACATCATCACCGACAAATCCGGCGCGCCCCGCGCCAGCGCCGGGTTCACGCTCGGCAGCTACGGTTACCACCGGGTGGATGTCTCCGCCGCGGGCTCCGCCGACGCCACCTACTTCAACATCTTCGCCAACTATGCCGACGTGAACGGCTGGCGCAAGAACACCCAGGGCGACCAGCGCGCCGTCTCCGGCCGCGTCGGGCATATCCTCGGCGAGGAGCGCGAGGTCTTCATCGACGTGGCCGCCTATGGCGACTCCAACGGCCTGCCCGGCTCCATCAAGCGTGCCGACTACGACGCCGACCCCACGCGCGCCCGCAGCCTCACCGACCACCAGAAGCGCGAGGGCTACCGCCTGCGTCCCGGGGTGCGCTACGCCATCACCGACACCCTGACCTTCGAGGGCGAAGTCACCTACAACAGCTCGCGTCAGAACGCCGTTTATGGCGTCACCTCCTACATCGCCAACCGCGACTCCACCGCCTTCACCCCGCGCCTGCAGTGGCGCCATGGGCTGGCCGGGCTCGCCAGCACCACCGTCGGCGGGCTGGATGTCTTCCACGGCGCGGTGGATAACGTGGCGCTGGATCAATCCTCATCCCAGCTGTCCCGCGCCTTCTACGTCCAGAACACCACCTCGCTCCGCTCCGACCTGCACCTCACCCTGGGTGGGCGCCGCCAGATTGTCCGCCAGCACGCCGAAGACCGCGCCAACGCCATCGACGGCGAAGCCACCCACGCCCGCAACGCCTTCGAGGCCGGCCTCGCGTGGGATCTCGACCGCAGCACCCGGCTGTTCACGCGCTGGGGCCAGGTGTTCCGCTTCGCCAACACCGACGAGCTGTTCGGCTACGACCCGCTCACCTACGCCCCGGTGTTCACCGGCGGCAACGTGCGGCCCCAGCACGGCACCAACCTCGAAGTCGGCGCCCGCTACAAGGTGGATGGCCTGATGCTGCAGGGCGCCATCTACCGCCTCAGCCTCACCGACGAGATCGGCTACAACCCCATCACCTACGCCAACGAGAACTTCGACCGCACCCGCCGCGAAGGCCTCGAACTCGACGCCCGCTGGCGTGCCCTGAGCACGCTCGAGCTGAACGCCGGCCTCACCACCCAGAACGCCAAGTTCGTCGATGGCCCCTACAGCGGCAACACCGTCACCCTCGCGCCCAACCTCAAGTACCGGGTCGGCGCGGTGTTCGACGCCACCACCGCCGGCCGCTACGGTGCCACTTGGACCCACGTCGGCAAGCGCCGCATCGGGGGCGACTTCGACAACACCAAGGCGCTGCTCGACAGCTACGGCATCCTCGATCTGCACGCCGACTGGAAGCTGCGCGAGGTGACGCTGCAGCTGCGCCTCGCCAACGCCACCAACCAGAAGTACGCGCCCAGCGCCTTCTACTCGTCGTTCTCCAGCGATTACTTCTACTACCCGGGCGAGGGCCGCACCCTGTTCGGTTCGGTGCGCTACGACTTCCGCTGAGTCGCGGCATTCCGGTCCAGCTTCAACATCAGCAGTAACCCTCGGCCGGCGGCATCGCTGCTGGCCGATCAGCGTGACCAAGGTGCGCCCAGGCCAGCTGGCCCAGGCGTTAAACGGGAAACAGGTGCGCGTGCTTCCAGCAAGCGCCGCAATGCCTGTGCTGCCCCCGCAACGGTAAGCAGTGAAACGACGCGTCACAGCGCCACTGGGCCCCCGGCCTGGGAAGGCGACGCGCCGCGGCGGTGCCGGTTCGCCGGCGCCGTCCCACTGCAAGCCCGGATACCGGCCTTGGTTGCCTCAAGCGGAAGCGCCACGGGGTGGTGGCAGGCATGCACGGACGGTCTCTGGCCGTCCCCGGCCCGCCCCCAGCCCCGGTACTTCCACCAGTAAACCACCGGGTTGGCGGGGACGCCGCCCGGTCCGGGAGACTTCCATGACCTTCATCCGCCCCACCCTCGCCGCCCTCGCCGTGGCCACTGCCTTTCCCGTCACCGGCTTGGCCGCCGACGCCGAACAACCCGTCGTGGTCGTCACTGCGTCCCGTCAGGCCCAGCGCGCCGACGAGGCCATCGCCGACGTCACCGTGATCGACCGCGCCCGCATCGAAGAGTCCGGCACCAGCTTCAGCCTGCCCGAACTCCTCGCCCGCCAGCCCGGCATCCAGATGGCCACCAACGGCGGCCCGGGCAAGAGCACCTCCGTCTTCATGCGCGGCGGCAACGCCAACCACACCATCCTGCTCATCGACGGCATGCGCGTCGGCTCTGCCACCACCGGCACCGCCAACTGGCAGGACATCCCCCTGTCGCAGATCGAGCGCATCGAGATCGTCCGCGGCCCCGCTTCTGCACTCTACGGCGCCGACGCCATGAGCGGCGTGGTCCAGATCTTCACCCGCAAGGGCGCCGGCGCACCGCGCGTCGACGCCTTTGCCGGCGCCGGCAGCTACGGCGCGCGGGAACTCTCGGCCGGCGTCACCGGCGGTACCGAGCGCCTCAGCTACGCCCTGCGCGGCGGCTACACCGAAACCGAAGGCACCAGCGCCAAGATGCGCAAGGCCACCGGCTACAACCCCGACCACGACCCGTATCGCAACTCCAGCGTGTCGGGCAACCTGGGCTACCGCCTCGCCGACGGCCACGATCTGGGCGCCACCTTCCTCGCCACCGAAGGCCGCAACTTCTACGACGGCGAAGCCAGCTTCAACAATTACAACAATTCGGCCCAGCGCATCTGGAGCCTCCACAGCCGTAATCGCCTGGCTGCCAGCTGGACGAGCACCCTGCGCTTCGGCCAGTCGGTGGATAGCTACGAAGGCTTCATGCTCAGCAAGCCCGCCGGCTCCACCATCCGCACCACCCAGGATCAGCTTGCCTGGCAGCACGACATCCGTCTGCCCATCGGCACCCTGATGGCCGCCTACGAAAACCTGCACCAGAAGGTGCTCAGCGAAGGCGCCTTCGACGGCGGGCGCACCGTCAACTCGGCCCTGCTCGGCTGGACCGCCGGCTTCGGCAACCACACCCTGCAGCTCAACGCCCGTCACGACGACAACAGCCAGTACGGCAGCAAGACCACCGGCTACGCCGGCTACGGCTACCAGATTGCCCCCAGCCTGCGCCTGACCGGCAGCATCGGCTCGGCATTCCGCGCGCCCACCTTCAACGAGCTGTACTACCCCGGCTTCGGCAACCCCGACCTCAAGCCCGAAAACGCCTACAACAAGGAGATCGGGCTGCTGTGGGGGCAGGGCAGCAGCTACGCCAGCCTCACGGTGTTCCGCAACCGCATCTCCGACATGATCGTCACCTTCCGCAACCCCAGCACCGGCCGCTCCCTGCCTGCCAACGTGCGCGAGGCGCTGGTGCAGGGCGTGTCCCTGGCCGGCGGCACCCGGCTGGCCGGGTTCGACCTGGAAGCCGGTATCGACTTCCTCGACGCCAAGGACCGCGACTCCGACGCCAACCTGCCGCGCCGCGCCAAGCAGAGTGGCCACGTCCGGGTCAGCCGCAGCATCGAGCGCATCACCGCCGGGGTCGAGTTGCAGGGCGTGGGCGGCCGTTATGATGCGGTCAGCTACAACACCAGCTCCCTGGCCCTGGCCACCGAGCGCGACCGGCTGGGCGGCTACGGCCTCGTGAATGCCTTCGTGAAGTACGCCGTCACCCCCGACTGGAGTGTCGAAGGTCGCGCCAACAACCTGCTCGACAAACAGTACGAGACCGCCTTCGGCTACAACACCCCCGGCGCCAACGTCTTCTTCGGCGTACGCTACGCCCCGAAGTAACCCGTAACCCAACCGGGCCGCGGGCAAGCCCCGGCCCGTCGCCTACACGCACATGAACCGAGACACCCACTGCCCGCTGGCGGCCTTCTGACGATGGCCGACGAGCTTCATCTGGCCAGGCATCGCCCTGCCGGCGCACCGCCCGTCCGCGCGGGTGCCAGCCGCCGCGGGCGCCAGCGCGCCGTGCTGGTGCTCGCCGGCCTCGCCCTCGCCGCCATTGCCGCCTTTGTCTGGGCGCTGTCGGCCGGTGCGCTAGCCGTTTCCCGCGCCGATCTGCTCGCGGCCCTCACCGGCAGTGGCGGCGGGATGGAGGTCGACATCATCCGCACCCTGCGCCTGCCTCGAGCGGTGGCCGCCTTCGCCTGCGGCGGCCTGCTGGCCCTGGCCGGCGCGCTGATGCAGGTGCTGCTGCGCAACCCCCTGGCCGACCCCTACGTGCTGGGCATCTCCGGCGGCGCGGCGGTGGGTGCGCTGGGGGCGATCCTGGCCGGCGCTGCCGCCGGGTGGATCGACGCCGGTGCCTTCATCGGCGCGCTGGGGGCGACCTTGCTGGTGTTTGGCCTCGCCCATGGCGATGGATCGTGGACGCAGACACGACTCCTCCTCACTGGCGTCATCGTCGCCGCCGGCTGCGGCGCGGCGGTGGCGCTCATGCTGAGCCTCGCGCCGGAAGGCCGGGTCAAGGGCATGCTGTTCTGGCTGATGGGTGACGCCAGCAGCGTCAGCCAGCCGTGGCCGGCGCTCATCGTGCTGGGCTTGGGCCTTGTGGCGGTGCTGCCCTTCGCGCGGGAGCTCAACCTGCTCTCCCGCGGCGAGATCACCGCCCGGGCCTTGGGCGTGCGCGTCGGCCGCCTGCGGGCGCTGGTGTATGGCCTCGGCGCGCTGCTCACCGGTGTGGCGGTCACCACCGTCGGGTCGGTGGGTTTTGTGGGGCTGATCGTGCCGCATCTGGTGCGCCTCGCCATCGGCAACGACCAGCGCCTGCTGCTGCCCGCCGCCACCCTCGCCGGCGGGGTGCTGCTCACTGCCGCCGACACGGCGGCCCGCACCGTGGTGGCGCCCATCCAGCTGCCGGTGGGTGTGCTCACCGCGCTGTTCGGCGTGCCGGTGTTCCTGTTTCTGCTGACGAGGCATCCGCGATGAAGATGGACGCCCGTCCCCCGGTGCTCGGCACCGACGCGCTGGCCGTCGAAGTCGGCCGCCACCGCGTATGCCGCGATCTGGATTTCAGCCTCCAGCCCGGCGACACCCTGGTCATCCTCGGCCGCAACGGCGCCGGCAAGAGCACCCTGCTGCACACCCTCGCCGGCCTGCGTGCGCCCGTCGCCGGCAGCGTGCTGCTCTCCGGCAAGCCCTATGCGGATTGGCCCCGCGGCCACGAAGCCTGCCTGCGCGGCCTGCTCGCCCAGAGCCAGCCCGATTACTTCAGCGCCACCGTGCTCGAAACCGCCCTGGTCGGCCGCCACCCATATCTGGGCCGCTGGGACTGGGAGGGCGAGGAGGACGAAGCCATCGCCCTGGCCGCGCTGGCTACCATGGGCCTTGCCGGCTTTGCCGAGCGCCAGGTGCCCACGCTGTCCGGCGGCGAGCGCCAGCGCCTCGCCATCGCCGCGCTGCTCGTCCAGCAGCCACGCCTCTACCTGCTCGACGAACCCCTGGCCCACCTGGATCTGCATCATCAGGTCGAAGTGCTCGAACACTTCCGCGGCCTTGCCAGTGGTGGCGCCGGCGTGGTGATGGTGCTCCACGACATCAACCTCGCCGCCCGCTACGCCAGCCACGTGCTGCTGCTCGATGGTGAAGGCAGCCACGTGATCGGCCCGGCCGCCAGCGTGCTCACCGTCGAGCGCCTCTCCGCCGCCTTCGGCCACCCCCTGCGGGCGGTGGCGGACGGCGACGACACGCTGTTCGTGCCCGTTTGAGCACGTTAGACCGACAAAAGCCAATAAAACCCAACGAGAGAAGCCCATGACCGACACCGATTCCACCCTCGACTCCCGCCACAAGGCCCGCATGGAACGCAAGAAGGCCGTCGTGGATGCCGCCATCGCTGCTGCCACCGACAAGCGCGGCGTGCTGCTGGTGAACACCGGCAACGGCAAGGGCAAGTCCAGCGCCGCTTTCGGCGTGCTCGCCCGCGCGCTGGGCCATGGCCTTTCGGCCGGCGTGGTGCAGTTCGTGAAGGGCCGCTCGGACACCGGCGAGGAAGCCTTCTTCCGCCGCCAGCCCGGTGTGAGCTGGCATGTGATGGGCGACGGTTTCACCTGGGACACCCAGAACCGCGCCGCCGACATCGCCAGCGCTCGCGAGGGCTGGGCGCAGGCCCGCGCCTTCCTGCGCGACCCGGCCATCGGTCTCGTCGTCCTCGACGAGCTGAACATCGTCCTCAAGTACGCCTACCTCGACGTGACCGAGGTCATCGCCGACATCCAGGCCCGCCCCGCCCACCAGCACGTCATCGTCACCGGCCGTGCCGCGCCCGATGCGCTGGTGGAGGTCGCCGACACGGTCACCGACATGGGCGCCACCAAGCACGCCTTCAAGGCCGGCATCGCGGCCCAGGCGGGTGTGGAGTTCTGAGGGAGGCAGGTCGGCGCGGGTTGCTGAAGACCCCGCTTCTGCCCCTGCCCGGCGCGGGGTAAGCTCAGGGCTTTGCCGATCCGGGTCTGCCCACCATGCACCACATCGTCTCCATCGAAGCCGGCGCCCTTGTCGCCGATCTGCGTCGCCCGGCCTTTGAACACACCTGGACCGAGCATGAAGCCACTTCCCAGGCCCAGGTGGCCGGGCGGCTGGCGGACGCCACCATCGCGGTGGTCAACAAGCGGCTGCTGACGGCCGACATCATCGATGCGCTGCCCCGGTTGCAGATGGTCGCCATCGCCGCCACGGGCTACAACAATGTGGATCTCGACGCCTGCCGGGCGCGGGGTATCGTCGTCTCCAACGTGCGTGGCTACGCCCGCGAGACGGTGCCCGAGCACGTGTTTGCGTTGCTCCTGGCGCTGGCTCGGCAGATCTCGCCGTTTCACCGTTCGGTAGCGGCGGGGCGCTGGCAGCAGAGCGAACAGTTCTGCTATTTCGACTACCCGATCCGCGATCTGGCCGGGCAGACGCTGGGCATCTTTGGCAGCGGCACCCTGGGGCAGGGCGTGGCGCGCATCGCCGCGGCCTTCGGCATGAAGGTTGTGTTTGGCGAGCACAAGGGCGCCGCCACCTGCCGCCCGGGCTACCGGCCCTTCGAGGAGCTGATCCGCGAGGCCGATGTCATCAGCCTGCATTGCCCCCTCAACGACGCCACCCGGCATTTCATCGGCGCTGCCGAGCTGGCCGCGATGAAACCCACCGCGCTCCTCATCAACACCGCCCGGGGTGGGCTGGTGGATGAACACGCTCTGGCCGACGCCCTGCGCGCCCGGCAGATCGGCGGCGCCGGCTTCGACGTGCTGACCGCCGAGCCGCCGGTGGACAACCCGCTCCTCGCGCCGGACCTGCTCGACGCAGGCAACTTCATCCTCACGCCCCATGTGGCGTGGTCCAGCCGCGAGGCCATGCAGACCCTCGCCGACCAGCTCATCGACAACATCGAAGCCTTTGCCCGGGGCGAGCCGGTCAATCGCGTGGCGTGAAACCCGGGCGGGCTCAGCGTGCCCCCCGCAGATAGCCAATGATCGCCCGGCGTTCGGCCGGGTCGCTCACCCGGACGTTCATGCGCTGGCCGGGGATCAGGGCTTCCGGGTCCCGCAGCCAGCGCTCCAGCGTCGCTTCGTTCCAGACGATCCGTGAGCCCGCCAGCGCGGGCGAATACGCAAACCCCGCCACGCTACCGGCCCTGCGGCCGAACACGCCGGCGTGATGGGGGCCGGTCCGGTCTGCCTCAAGGGCGTGGCAGCCGCCGCAGCGGGCTTCGTACAGCGCCCTGCCGTCGAGGGGTTCCTCCGCCCCGGCCTGCGTGGCCAGCGCGGCCAGGCAGGTCAGGGCGATGTGGCCGGCGCGCATCACGCACCGAAGCTGAGGGCCTTGGTGGGCAGCGGGCGGCCGAGCGCGCTGGTGAGGGCCGTCCAGTGCATCGTCTCGTCGGCGGCCAGGCGGCCGGCGATCTGGGCCAGGTTATGATCCTTGAAGGCCGGGATGACGCTCAGGTAGGCATTGGTGGCCCCCATCTCCAGCCGGGCGGCCAGGTTGAGCACGTCGGCCTGGCTCGTCAGCGATGCGGCGTTGAGGGCCTTGGCGTAGTCGTTGAGGGACTTCTCCGCCACCGGCTTGCCGCCCAGCTTCTCGATGGTGGCGATCAGCGCGTCCCGATGGCTCTTGTGGTGGGACTGGAAGAGCACCGCCACGTCGAGCACCGGCTTTTGCAGCAGGCCGCTGGTGGCGCCCAGCTGGTAGGCGTTGATGGCCTCGTGCTCCAGGCCGAGGGCGACGTTGAGGATGTCCACATCCTTGGCGGCGTCGCCGGTGGCGGCCGAGGCGAGATCGGCGCGCCCGGCGAGCAGGGCGATGGCGGCGACGGAGAGGGTGGCTTTGCCGGACGAGGACAGGAAGCTGCGACGGGCCGGAACGAGAAGGGTGCTCATGATCGGATCTCCTGGGTGGTTGAGGGGTGCTTCAACCTCTCTACGCACCTGATCGGCATCCGGATGCAGGCGGCGACGACATTTCTTGCGTCGCCGCCACCGCTCAGCCGGCGCAGCTCATGAACATCAGCCCGCCGGTCGCGCTTGTCACGCTCCGGTGGTTGCCGGCGCCTGCAGGACGTCCGAAATCGCCGGCCCGTAGCAGCACGTCGTCCACACTGACTTCGCCCTCCAGCTGCAGGCAGTCGTCGGTCGCCCCGAAGGCCAGGTCGGTTCGGGCGCCGGGTTCGAGGCGCAGCAGCATCGAGCGGCGACCGCCCTCTTCGCGCAGCAGCTTGAGTTCCACTCCCGGCGCGTGATGCGCCCACGGCCCTTCATCCCGCGGGATCGTCATCGGGGCGACATCCTCGCCCGGCAGCAGGGCGGTGATCATGTCCCGGGCGAGGGCCAGCGGATGTCCGATGGGCGTGCCGCGCAGGTAGATCAGCGCACCCCCGGCCGAGCGGACGATGCCGTGACGGCTGCCCGACGGGGCCAGGTGGTAGTCCCCCGGGCCGACGCTGAGCTCGCCCATTTCCACCCGCCCGCGCAGCACCACGCACTCTTCGTCTTCATGGTGGCGATGGAAGGGGATCGCTGAACCGGGCTGCAGCTCGAGCAGCGCGGCGCGCTGATCGCCCTGCATGCGCTTGACGCGCACGCCCGGCACAAGGCTCTCCCATTCGCCCTCGTCGAAGCGGATGCGGATGAAGTCCTTGCCGGCCTCGCGGCTGGCGCGGATGCGGTCGAGCAGACGCAGCTTCACCGCCTCGGCGCGCTTGGGCGGGAAGGGCACCGGACCGAGGGATTCGAGCAGTCCGTCCTCCACCTCGCTGGCGGTGGTCGGGTCGTCGGGGTCGAGCAGATGTTTGGTGTCCATGATCAGGTCAGGCTCCGGTCCATGGTGGCGGCCAGGGTGCCGCGCAGGCTGAGCAGGGCGCGGCGGACGTGGGATTTGACGGTGCCCAGGGGCAGCCCGGCCTGCCCGGCGACTTCCTCGTGGGTCAGGCCGCGGAAGAACACCAGGGCCAGCAGCTGCCGCGGCAGCGGATCGAGGGCCGCCAGCGCGGCGTGGAGCAGGGCGTTATTGCGGCACGCCGACAGCAGGTTCTGCGGATTGAGGGCGGCTTCGTCGGCGTCGTCGGGGCGCATCAGGATCTCCGGCTCCGGGTGCAGCGTGGCCGGATCGCTTCGGCGCAGGTGGTCCAGCGCCCGGCTGCGGGCGATGGTGAGCATCCAGGCCAGCGGCCGGCCGCGGGCCGGGTCGTAGCGCGCCGCCTGCTGCCAGATCTGGAAGAACACGTCCTCCACGATCTCCTCGGCGGCGGCGGGTGTGCGCACGATGCGCAGGGCGAGCCCGTACACCGCCCCGCTGGTCCGGTCGTAGAGTGCGCCCAGGGCGTCCGCGTCCTCCCGCTGGATGCGCGCGATCAGCGCCACCAGCTCGGCGGTGTCCGGCGCCGCCGACCACGGATCCGTGCGGTCGCTGCCGGTCGTCTCGCCCGCGGTGTTCATCAAGCCCGGGTTCAGGGCTGCTGCGTCAGCCGCAAAGGCCGGCTGAATGTCGTCGATCATGCCTCGTGCTCCTTCCTGCCGGTGCCGGCGGGATCGTCCTGCATGGCCCGGCGGGCCATCGCGGCGGGCTGGCCTGCCCGGCTTCCGCGTTCCCGTTGAAGGATACGCAGCCCGACCGCTTCCGGATGCAGTCCGCCGCAAAAAGAAAATCCGCGCGAGGGCGGGAGCACCCGGCCCGTCCGCCCGCTTCACCCTAACGAATTCTCGCTTTACGGCGGGGTGGGGGCGCTGGCATGGCGCTGATGCCCACCGGCATCGCCCTCAACCTGGCCACCGTGCGCCATCGTCGCTGCCAGCCTGATGCACGACGTGCGACGCCCGCAAGAGACGGGCATCACTTAGGGCTGAAAAACACGCCTTAGGGGTAATTCACCCCATTTCTGCACGGTTTAAACCGGATTTCGGCCCGACGAAGCCGGATTCTCTCCGTCAAACATCGTTTTACCCCCGCGGAAGTCTCTTCGCCACCGCCGAACACACTTTGGCGGCGGCGAAGAGACTTCGGGCGCGCCAAACAGTGTCTTTCCCGCGGCGAAGCCTGTTTGGCGGCGGCGAACGATGTCCTTCCCCCGACGAAGCATGTTCGGCGGCGCCGAAGCCCCTTCGCCGCCGGCAACACATCCTTCGGCGCCCCCGGGGCACCCCCGGCGGGGGGCGGATCCCCTTCGCCCTGGCCCGCCCGCTCCCCGCCCCCCCCCGCCCGCCACACCAGGCGGGCCCGCCGTGCTTGCCCACCCCGCTGCCAGACGGCCGCCGGCCCGGGCCGTCTGCACCCCCTCACCCCAACCACCACCGCCGTCGAAGGTGGCCCGCCAGTGCGGGTTTGCATGCCCTGTAAATATTTAATACAATTAGGTCGAAAGGGCGTTGCCGCCTGTTCCCACCCTCACCGAAGGAGACTCCATGCTCAACATCAAGCCCGACACCGAAGTCACTGCGCCCCAGGCCGAAGCCGACATCGAGTCCTATCTCGCCCTCAAGGCCATCCCTGGC
This sequence comes from Zoogloea sp., assembly GCA_041917255.1. GTDB lineage: Bacteria > Pseudomonadota > Gammaproteobacteria > Burkholderiales > Rhodocyclaceae > Zoogloea. The sequence continues at coordinate 92,594 of JAYRYA010000013.1, read as the reverse complement.
TACACCCCCCACAACGCCGCCCACAGCGTCGAAGCCGCCACCGCCGCCTACAACGAGTTGCGCGCCGCCGAAGAAGACGTGCTGCTGGCCGAGAACGCCCTCGCTGCCGCCCGCGACGCGGTAATGGACGGCCGTCGCGCCCTGCGCAACGTCATCCTCGGCGCCAAGAACGAGGTGCGCGTCATCTATGGGGTCAACTCCAACGAGCTGGCGTCGCTGGGCATCAAGAAGAAATCCGACCACGCCAAGCACAGCAGCCCGGTCCGCAAGAACGGCAACGCCTCCGGCGCCGCGCCCGACGCCGCATGAGTCCGCGCCGGCTTCCTGCTCCCACTCCTCGGCAGGGGGCAGTTTTTTGACGACGGCGGCCGGTGCGCCGCCTTTTTTTGGTTTCCGTGCGCGGCGTATCGCCGTATAGCCCGAGGGGAACCACCACTCGCCCGCCCACCGGGGTGTGGTCGGCGCCGATGGCGCACACCTGCGCCACCGTTCGCCGTGCCGAGCCTGCGCAGCCCACAACCTGTCGTGTTCCACCCCCCTAGGAGGACGAATGTCCAAGCCCAAATCCATCAAGGCGCCCACCGACGAGCAGATCGAGGAAGACATCGAGCTGCTCCACCGCCTTCAGGCCATGTCCCCCGAAAAGCGTGCCCAACTCCAATCCAGCATCGACGCCCTCACCGTCGCCTACGAAGAGATGCTTGTCGCCCAGGCGGCTGAACGCGAGATCGAGGAAGCCTTTGAGACCGCCCGCCAAAGGCGTGAAGAAGCCCTGAAAGCCCTGCGCGAAGGCCGCATTGTCAGTGTGCGCAGTCGCAGCCCGGAAGACAGTCCCGACGACGTGGAGGCCATCGCCCCGCCACGCGACAAACCAACCCTCCACTAGATCCATCCAGGTCGCACTGTTTCCGTTCCCTCTTACAATGGCCCGATCAGGTAGCGGCAGCCCCAGCGCCGTGTTCGACATACAGCGGGCAGCTCGGCCCGGAAACGGAAACCCATGACGCATCTGCACTCAGGTTGGCGCGCACTCGCCCCGGCCGTCGCCAGCCTCGCCCTGCTGCTGTGCCCGGCCCCCGCCCCGGCCGATGAGAACGAAGCCGGCAAGGCCAAGCTCGGCATCGAATACGAACTGGAAAACGGCGCCCGTAACGCGTGGACCAGCCGCGGCATCACCCTCGCTCCCGGCATCAAGCTCGACCACCCCTGGGTACACATGGTCGAAGCCCTCATCGAAGGCGCCCACGAACACGAAAGTGGCGAGCGCAGCACCGAGCGCAAGCTCGCCATCCGCCTGCGCCACAACTTCACCCTCGGCCCCGACACCCGCCTCGTCCTGCGCGCCCTCACCGGCCACGCCGCCCAGGGCGACGACAAGTACTTCTACTACTACGTCGAACCCAGCTACCGCTACGCCATCGGCCCCGTCGAACTGATGCTCGGCTACCGCTACCAACGCGCCATCGACGCCGGCAAGGACCACGACCTCCACAAGCTAAGGCTGGGGCCGAGCTTCGAACTGTCGGAAAACGCCGAGATTGAATTCAGATGGGCCAGAAGCTGGAACATGCACACGGGGGCGCATGTGAGCGATGCGTATATCGTGGAGGGGACGTGGCGGTTTTGAGGGGGCTTGATCGAGAGTTGTCGGCTTATGCTGCGCTAACCCGCTCTCCTACTTCTTCCCCTTCTTCCCTTCGGCCTTTCCCTTCTCCGGCAACGGCGCCAGCAGCGCCTTGATGTCGTCTTCGCCGAACTTCACGCTGCCTTCGTGATCCTCGGCGAGGATGCCGGCGGCGAGGTCGGCTTTTTTCTCCTGCAGGGCGAGGATCTTCTCTTCGATGGAGCCGGCGACCACCAGTTTGTAGACGAACACCGCCTTCGTCTGGCCGAGGCGGTGGGCGCGGTCGGTGGCCTGGTTTTCGACGGCGGGGTTCCACCAGGGGTCGAAGTGGATCACCGTGTCGGCGGCGGTGAGGTTGAGGCCGACGCCGCCGGCCTTGAGGCTGATGAGGAAGACCGGCACCGGGCCGTCCTGGAACTGGCGCACCGGGGTTTCGCGGTCGGTGGTGTCGCCGGTGAGGGTGACGTACTGGATCTTGCGGGCGTCGAGTTCGGCGGCGATGAGGCCGAGCATGGTGGTGAATTGCGAGAAGAGCAGCACCTTGCGGCCTTCCTCGACCAGCTCGGGGAGCATGTCCATCAGCAGGTCGAGCTTGGCGCGTTCCTTGACCTTGGCGGCGGCGTCGGTGTGGATGAGACGCGGGTCGCAGCACACCTGACGCAGCTTGAGCAGGGCGTCGAGGATCACGATCTGGCTGCGGGCGTAGCCGCGGGCGGCGATCTCGTCGCGGATGCGCGCGTCCATGGTGGCGCGCACGGTTTCGTAAAGATCGCGCTGGCGGCCTTCGAGTTCGACGCTGCGCACCACGATGGTCTTGGGCGGCAGCTCCTTGGCGACTTCTTCCTTTCGGCGGCGCAGGATGAAGGGGGCGATGCGGCGGGCGAGGATCTCCCGGCGAACAGTGTCGCCACGCTTTTCGATGGGCGTGCGCCAGCGGGCGGCGAAATCCTTGGTGTCGCCGAGGAAGCCCGGCAGCAGGAAGTCGAACTGGCTCCAGAGTTCGCCCAGGTGGTTTTCGAGGGGCGTGCCGGTGAGGCACAGGCGGTGCTCGGCGCGCAGGGTGCGCACCACCTGGGCGGCCTGGCTTGCGGCGTTCTTGACCGTCTGGGCTTCGTCGAGGATCAGCGAGTGGTAGGCGTGGGCGGCGAGCTGCTCCCGATCGCGCCACAGCAGCGGATAGGTGGTGAGGCACACGTCGTGCGCCGGGATCTTCTCGAAGTTGGCGGCGCGCCCGGTGCCGCGCAGGTTGAGCACGCGAAGCTGCGGCGCAAAGCGTTCGGCCTCGCGCTGCCAGTTGAAGACCAGGGACGTGGGCAGCACCACCAGCGCGGGTTTGTCCAGCCGGCTGGCGTGCTTTTCGGTGAGCAGGTGGGCGAGGGTCTGGGCGGTCTTGCCCAGGCCCATGTCGTCGGCGAGGATGCCGCCAAAGCCGTGGGCGCGCAGGTGCTGCAGCCAGGCAAGGCCTTCGAGCTGGTAGGGGCGCAGGGCCATCGCGAAGCCTTCGGGCGGTGCCACGGCGGCGATCCGACCAGCGCCGCGGATGCGCTCGATCATCTGGTCAAGCACCGTCTGGGCGTCGCCCTGCCAGCCTTCGCCCAGGGCCTCGGCCAGGCGCGGGGCGTCGAAGCTCGACATCTTGATGCTCGCCGAGGGGCTGTCGAAAAGATCGACCAGGGTGCGCGCCAGGGGTTTGATGCGCCCGGCCGGCAGCGCGACGCGCTCGCCATCCAAGAGCTGCACCAGCACCCGGGCGTCGTCGGGGATGGCTTCGAGCAGCTTGCGGTCGAGCCAGCGCGGGTCTTGCTTGAAGACGGCGTGGAGCATGGGGGCGAGGTCGATGCGCCGGCCGTCCACCTCGATGCCCAGCGACACCTGCAGCCAGCCGTTGCCATCGCCTTCGTCGGTGTCGGCATCCTGGATGTCCACGTGCCAGTCGGTGGGCGTCAGCACCCGGTGGCGGAAATCCTTCGGGCAGTCGATCTGCCAGCCAGTCTCGCGCAGCAGCGGCGCGGTGAGGGTGAAGAAGTGGCTCCAGTGGGCCTCGCTCTCCAGGCCCAGCATGCCTTCCGGGCGCGGCCCGGAGGTCACCAGCCAGGCCGGCTTGACGGGCTGGAAGCCGGCAGCAAGCAGCGCCCGCCAGGCGGCTTCCTCGCGGGCGGGATCGCGCTTGACGCGCACCGCGCGGCCGTCGGGCAGCGCGGTCACGTCGTGCACCGAGCCGGGCTCGAAGTGCGTTTCGCCGTAGGCAAAACCGGGCACGGCCACGTCGTAGTCGCGCCCGGCGAAGTCGACCCCGTAGCCGCGGTGCTTGCGCCAGCTCCAGCAATGCAGGGTTTGCAGGTTCAGCAGTGGTTGGCAGGGGACGTCGATGAGCGGCAACGCGGCCGCATCGGGCCGCTGGGGCGTGGGCAGTGTCGGTGCGACCTGGGCCAGGGCGCGGGCCACCACGGGCAGCTCGACCGGCGACAGAGGCGGCAGCGCCAGCACCTCGGCAATCGCTGCGCCGCCGTCGATGGCGACGCGGCCGGCTTCAGCGCGGGTGGCGTCGAGGTACATGGGCGGATCGGTCCGGATGACGAGCTGAGCGGTGGGGTCGACCACCAGCCGGGCCTTCATGCCGTCATCCACCGGCGCCCATTCGAGCAGCCCTGGTCGGGCCGGGCCGGCAGTGATCGGGCTGATGCGGCCGCTGTCGTCCAGCGCCAGGCAGGTACGGCCGGTGGCGAGGGCGGCTTCGAGGAGGGCGCAGCCTTCGGCACCGCGCAGGCTTGGCCGGCCGTAGCCGCCGCCGCGCCGGCTCATCTCGCGCAGCAGGCGGAACACCTGCATGTCCTCGTCGCGCACGAAGGAGGGTGGCTTGAGCAGGGCTTGTTCGTAGTTGTACCACTCGCCGATGGCGCCTGCCGGCTCGCCAGTCGGGCCGAGGCGGGCCTTGAGCAGGCTGAACTCGGCGTCATCGCCGGTGTGCCACACCGAGCACAGGTAGAAGATGCTTTCCTTGGCGACGGCTGCCTTGCGCGGCGTCGTGGCCTTGTCGACGCGCTCGCGGAGTGTCTTTGCCCAGTTGAGGATCTCGGCGCGGGGCTGGTCCACCAGCGCGCCGGGGCGGCGGGCAGCGAGGATCACCGCGGCCGCGTGCTTGCAACGATTACCCACCGGGCAGCTGCAGCGGGTGGCCAGTTCGATGCTGCTCTTGCCGAAGAACTCCTTGCGGTCGACCCGCACCGAAACCCGGTAGGGCACGGGCTCGGTGCCCTGTACGAGGGCCTGGATCTGGTTGCCGGCGGTCTCAAGGTTGCGCACCCGCCCTACATAGCCGCGGGCGCGGGTCAGGGCGTTTGCCGAGAACAGTTCGCCCAACAGGGCGTCATCGATCTGTGCGAGGAGGCGGACGAGTTCCACAGCAGAAAATGCGGGACGAAACCCCCGATTCTAGGCGCATGCGGCGGAGCGCGAAACCTCCGGCAGGCCGCTATCCGGCGGTGTCGAGGCCGCTGTCGAGGCTGTAGCCGGCGGCATCGAGGAGCGCCGGCAGGGCTTCGGCGGCGCGCAGCCGGAAGCGGAAGCGGATGTGCTCGGAGAGCGGCGTTCCGCCCGGGTTGATCTCGATGGTCGGAATTCCGTTCTCGATGGCCCACACCACCGGCCCGGCGATATACGGAAAGGCGCTGCCGGTGCCCACCGAGACGATGAGATCCGGCCCCGCGGCCAGCACCTGCTCGAAGCGATGCACGGCCTGATCGGGCAGGCTCTCGCCGAACAGCACCACATCGGGCCGCAGCACGCCGCCGCAGTGCGGGCATTCCGGCGGGATCGCCAGCCCGGCGTAGTTGTCCACGTGGCGGGCGCGGCTGCAGTCGATGCAGCGCAGGCGGCGCAGCGTGCCATGCATCTCGATGACGTTGCGCGACCCGGCGGCGAGGTGGAAGCCATCCACGTTCTGGGTGAGCACGGTGACGCCGCCGCGGAGCGCCTCCAGCCTTGCGATGGCAAAGTGCCCGGCGTTGGGATGGGCGCCACGGCAACTCGATTCGATCTGCGACAGGTAGCGCCATGTGATGTCGGGGCGCTTGGCAAACATCGCGCCGGAGAGCGCCTGTTCGATGGGCAGGCCGATGTCGGTGAGGGCGCCTTCGTACAATCCGCCCACTCCCCGGTAGGTGGGCAGGCCTGAATCGGCGGACAGCCCGGCGCCGGTGATGAAGAGGATGCGCCGTGCGGTCGAAAGCAGGCGACCCGCGGCAGCGATCTGGTCGGCGTAGTCGGCTATGGTAGCGCTTGTCATTTTGTATCCGTAGGTTTTAAGCCGCTTACGGCAGCCCCGTGCGGGAAGTTTAGGCGCCATTCTGAGCGTCCCGGCATCGGGGTCAAGGGTCAGGCGGCCAACTCGATCTCCACCATGTGCCAGCTACTTGGAATGAACTGCAACACGCCGACGGACATCTGCTTCTCGTTCGCCGGGTTTCAGGCCCGAGGGGGCCTCACCGACGTCCATCGCGACGGGTGGGGGATCGCTTTTTTCGAGGGCCGTGGCGTGCGGCTATTCCTCGATCCGCAGGCCAGCAGCAGCTCGAAGGTGGCAGAGCTGGTGCGCAGCTACCCCATCCACTCCCTCAACGTCATCGCCCACATTCGCAAGGCCACGCAAGGTGTCGTGACGCTGGAGAACACCCACCCTTTCCAGCGCGAGCTGTGGGGGCGCTACTGGGTCTTCGCCCACAACGGAAACCTCAACGGCTTCGCGCCCGATCTGCGCGGCGAATTTCGCCCGGTGGGTCAGACCGACTCCGAGCTCGCCTTCTGCCATCTGATGGAAACCCTGCGGGCACGCTTCCCCGCAGGCGAGCCGCCGCTGCCGGTGCTGTTTGGCGCTGTGCGCGAGGTCGCCACCGAGATCGGCCACCATGGCGAATTCAACTTCCTGCTCTCCAATGGCGCTTTCCTGTTCGCCCACTGCGCCTCGCGGCTTGCCTACATCGTGCGCAAGGCGCCGTTTGCCAGCGCCCACCTGAAGGATCAGGACATCACGGTGGATTTCAGCGAGCTGACCACCGCCGGCGACCGGGTGGCGGTGGTGGCCACCACGCCCCTTACCGACAACGAAGCGTGGACCACCATCGAGCCTGGCACGCTGATGCTGTTCGTCGATGGCGAGCCGGTAGATGCGGGCCCGGCCGACACCCGCGCCTTTACCGGGCGCGGCACCACCAGCTGCGGGTGATGCAGTTGTCAAATATGGTGAAAAAATCAATTTTTACAAATTAAAGATGCGGGAATCACCGATGATCTTTTGTGATCCATCCGGGCTAGAATCACCGGATAACCTGTAAATACGCGGCCCTCACTCACCCATGCCGACCAGCGCCCCACAAGACTGCCCCCTGTGCTTCCCCGAGCGGGAGAACGTCCTCTGGCAGGATGCCAGCTGCCGTGTGATCCGCATCGACGATCCGGATTACCCTGGCTACTGCCGGCTGATCTGGAACGAGCACGTCGCCGAGATGAGCGACCTCTCGCCACCCGAGCAGCGTCACTGCTTCAACATTCTGATGGCCGTCGAGGTGGCCCTGCGGGAATGCTTCAGCCCCGACAAGATCAACCTCGCCAGTTTCGGCAACGTGGTTCCGCATCTACACTGGCATCTGATCCCGCGCTATCTCGACGATCGCCATTTTCCGCAGCCCGTCTGGGGCGCTGCTCAACGCAAGGGCGGCAGCTCGCCCGCGCCGGAGGTCGATGACGCGCGTCTTGCCCTCGCCGTGCGCAACGCCATTGCCGAGCATCTCGCCGGCTGAACCCGGAGACTCCTTCCATGGCGGACAGCCCACAAAACTATCCCGATCTGCGTAGTGTCGAGCAGTACCGAAAGCTCCTGCGTAACCTGCACACGCTCAACGCGAGCGAGAGCCACGCCACCCTGGTGCGGATGCTCGAAGGCCTGCTGGCCAGCCCCCTCGGCCCGGAAGAACAGCTCGAAGTCCTCGAATCCGCCCGGCAGACGATCACCTTCGTCCAGCACGAGATGTCGTCGCGCTACGCGGCCCATCCGCTGCCGCCCGACAGCCAGGAAGACGCCACCCTGCGCCAGGTGGTGCGCCTGTGGACGGCCCTCAGCACCGCCTACGCCCGGCTCGCCGAAAGCGGCAGCGGCGGCGACGAGTTCCGCGCCCAGTGGCCGCTGCTTGCCCAGCGCCGCATCCAGTATCTCGGCCAGGTCATCATCGAGTACTTCCGCGCCCACCGGGCCGAACCCCCGGGCGCCTGGAAAGCCGTGCACGCCGCCTTCCTCGAGGCCGAGCGGGCCGGCATCACCCACAGCCGGGTGATCGACCCCCTCAACAACACCTGGAAGGCCCAGAGCCCCGACGAAGCCTACATCGCCCTGCTGCTGGTGGATCTCACCAATCCCTACGGCCGCAACCAGCGCGAGCTCAACTGGATCTGCCGCTGGGCCCAGCGCTTCGCGCCCTACTGCATCATGCAGACCAGCTGGGAGAAGGACGACGCCCGCGCCTACGGCCTTGATCTCACCGAAGACCACGGCCTGCGCCCCATCGCCCTGATCGGCGCCCGCCCGGGCATGCGCCGCTTCGACGGCCACCGTCTGGCTGCCCAGATCAAGGCCATGCTCGCCGAGTTCAAGCAGGGCACCACGCCGGCATCCCTCGGCCTCGGCGACGATTGCTCTCAGCCCGCCTGCGCGCGCCTGCTGGTGTCGCTGTACCGCCCGTGGGGCATGTCGGCGGCTGGCCGGCGTTTTCCCCGTCGCAGCAAGAAGGGCGGCAACAAGATCTGCTCCCACTGGGACGGCATCTGCCTGCTGGTGTCCGGCAAGGAATTCGCGCCACCCAACCGCCGCCAGACCATCGGCAGCCGCTACGACATCAACGTGATCACCTTTGGCGCCCGGGTGGATGACGAGGTGCCCGACGTGATCGACCCCGAAGCCGAAGTGCTGCGCCGCGGTTATGGCCTTGACGACTGGCAGACGGTCGATCACTCGGTGTCGGGCTTCCGCATCCAGCGCAAGCACCCGGGCCAGCGCATCGAGCACCATCAGCTGGTGGGCATCAAGCCCAGCGATGGCAGCCAGTACCTGCTCGGACAGGTAAGCTGGCTGATGTACGAGCCTGACGGCACGCTGATGGCCGGTATCCACCTGCTGGCGGGTCTGCCCAGCACCGTGGCGGTGCGCCCGACCGGCGTGAACATCAACGCCAACGAGCCGTTCTCCCAGGCCTTCATGCTGCCCGAGATCGCCGCCATGCGCGCCCCAGCCACCATCGTGCTGCCCGGCGGCTGGTTCCATGCCGACCGGGTGATCGAGCTCAACCAGGGAGACTCGCGGCAGGTCCGGCTCACCAATCTGGTGGCCCGCGGCACCAACTTCGACCAGGCCACCTACGAGTTCATCAACGTGTGACGCCGGGCGAGCGCCCAAACAAAAAGGGTGAGCCGCGGCTCACCCTTTCTTGTGTCAATCCACCAGCCGCCGAGTCGGAAAACTGGCGGTGAAGCGGCTGCCCCGGCCCGGCTCGCTGTCGATCAGCAGATCGCCCTGGTGGCGGTTCAGCACATGCTTGACGATCGCCAGCCCGAGCCCGGTGCCGCCGGTCTCCCGGGAGCGGCCCCGGTCCACCCGGTAAAAGCGTTCGGTGAGACGCGGGATGTGCTCTGGCGCGATGCCGATGCCGTCATCCTGGACGCTGTAGTCCACCACCGCACCGCGCTGGCGCCAGCCGATGCGGATGTGACCGCCGGCCGGCGTGTAGCGCACCGCATTGATCGCCAGGTTGGCGAACACGCTGTAGAGCTCCTTGGCGTTGCCAAGCAGGTGGGACTTTGGGGGGCAGTCGAGGTCGATGGTGTGCCGGCCGGCAGAAACCACCAATGCTTCCTGGTACACCTCTTCCAGCAGCGCCACGATGTCCACCGCCTCCTCGTGGGCCACCGGTGCGCCGCTTTCCAGCGCCGACAGGGTGAGCAGATCCTGGATGAGGCGCTGCATCCGCCCGGCCTGCTCGAAGGCGAGGTTCAGGTAGTGGTGCACGTCGTCCTTCTCCAGATCGTCGAGTCCGTCGATCAGAGTTTCGAGAAAGCCCATCACCACCGTGAGCGGAGTGCGCATCTCATGCGACACGTTGGCCACGAAATCGCGCCGCATGGCCTCCAGCCGCTGGCCCTGGGTGATGTCTTCAGACAGCAGCAGGCGCATGTCCTCACTGAAGGGCACCACATGGACCATCAGCGTGCGGCTGGTGGGTCGGCCAAGGGTGACCGTCAGCGGCTCGGCGTAGTCGCCTTCCTTCAGGTAACGGACGAAATCGGGCTGGCGCACGATGTTGGTCACCGGCGCGCCCTGGTCGCGGGTCTGGTCGAGCCCGAACTGCTGCTCGCCCTGGCGATTGACCCACTCGATGGTGTTGGTGTCGGACAGGAACATCAGCCCGTGGGGCATCGCCTGGCTGGCTTCGCGGAAGCGTTCGAGGGCGGCCGAGAGGCGCTCCTGGCGACGCGAGGCGGTGCGTGCCCGCAGATTGACCTCGGCGAACACGTTGTCCCACAGCCCGAAGGCGCGAGGCAGCGGGGCCGCCTGCTCCACCGGCGTGCGCAGCCAGCGCACCAGCTTGAACAGGTTGTTGATGTGATAGACGCCGGCCGCCAGAAGCAACACCGAAAACACCAGCAGCCCTGGCACGGCACCAAAGTAGAACCCCACCGCCATCGCCGCGATGACGATGAAGGCGAGCACGGACAGCACGGCAACGAGGATGTAACTGATGGGGCGGATCGCGGCCACCCCTTCCGCATGGTTCTCCGTCACCGACTATCTCACCGACGCCGCTTCCTGCTGGGTTGAGAAACGGTAGCCGCTGCCGCGCACCGTCTGCACGAGGCTGTCGTGGCCGGTCGGTTCGAGGGCGCAGCGCAGGCGACGGATGTGCACATCGACGGTGCGCTCCTCGACGAAAACGTGATCGCCCCACACCTGGTCGAGCAATTGAGCGCGGGAGTGCACCCGCTCCGGGTGGGTCATCAAAAAGTGCAGCAGCCGGAACTCGGTTGGCCCGAGCGTGATCGGGTTGCCCCCGGCCGCCAGCCGGTGGGTGGCCGGGTCGAGGCGCAGGCCGCCCAGATCCACGGCGTCCTCGGTGGTTTCCGGGGCGCGCCGGCGCAGCACGGCCTTGATGCGCGCCACCAGCTCGCGGGGCGAGAAGGGCTTGGTGATGTAGTCGTCGGCGCCGGATTCGAGGCCCAGCACCTTGTCGGTCTCTTCGCCGCGGGCGGTGAGCATGATGAGCGGGATGCTGCGGGTACGCTCCTCGGCGCGCAGACGTTTGGCAAACTCGACGCCGGACATGCCGGGGAGCATCCAGTCGAGGAGGATCAGGTCGGGCAGTGCGTCGCGGACAATACGCTGGGCCGTCTCGGCATCGCCGGCCCGCACCACATGGTGGCCGGCACGCATCAGGTTGGCGGCGATCAGTTCCTGGATGGCGGGTTCGTCTTCGACGAGCAGGATCGTGGCGGGCATGAAAACCTCGGAGGAAAGCACGGTGACGCCGCGCAGTCTATTGCAGCTAGTTTACCCTTTCGTGACAGGTCATCTGGCTGAAATGCGTGATCCGGCGCCGTGGAGGGCGCCGGTGGGAAGGCGAAGGAAGCACCTTCGCGTATCATTGCAGGCTGAACATTTTTTGATGACGGAGCCTCCCATGGCCGGCCTGCACAAGGACGATCCGCTTCCCACCGAGATCAAGCTCCACCAGCGTTCGCGCATCATGGAAGTCGCCTTCGACGACGGCAAGCGCTTCGAGCTGAGTTACGAATTCCTGCGCGTGTACTCGCCTTCCGCCGAGGTGCGCGGTCACGGCCCCGGCCAGGAAGTCCTGCAGCTGGGCAAGCGCGATGTCGAGATCCAGCGCGTCGAGCCGGTGGGCAACTACGCGATCCGCCCGGTGTTCTCCGACGGCCACGACAGCGGCCTCTATTCGTGGGATTACCTCTACGACCTGGGCGAGCGCCGCGACGAGCTGTGGCAGACCTACCTGCTGCGCCTCGAAACCGAAGGCGGCAGCCGCGACCCGGCTGCCGTGCCGGCCCCCGCGCCCAAGGCCGGTGGCTGCGGCCACCACCACTGACCAACCGATTCCCGATCCCGATCATGAACGACAAGACCACCCACTTCGGCTTCCAGCAAGTGGCCGAATCCGAAAAGGCGAGCAAGGTCCGCGGCGTGTTTTCGTCCGTCGCCAGCAGCTACGACGTGATGAACGACCTCATGTCCTTTGGCCTGCACCGCCTCTGGAAAGCCTTCACCGTGCAGATCGCCGGCGTGCGTACCGGTGACCGTGTGCTCGACGTGGCCGGTGGCACCGCCGACCTGTCCCTCGCCTTCGCCAAAAAGGTCGGCCCCACCGGCCAGGTGTGGCTCACCGACATCAACCACGCGATGCTCTCGGTCGGCCGTGACCGGGTGGTGGACAAGGGCTTCCTGCTGCCCGTGGCCCAGTGCGACGCCGAAAAGCTGCCTTTCCCCGACAACCACTTCGATTGCGTCACGGTCGCCTTCGGCCTGCGCAACATGACCCACAAGGATGCCGCCATCGCCGAGATGCGCCGCGTCCTCAAGCCGGGCGGTCGGCTGCTGGTGCTGGAGTTCTCCAAGGTCTGGAAGCCCCTCGCCCCGGCTTACGACTTCTATTCGTTCAAGCTGCTGCCGCTGATGGGCGAGAAGGTCGCCAACGACGCCGACAGCTACCGCTACCTCGCCGAGAGCATCCGCATGCACCCGGATCAGGAATCCCTCAAGACGCTGATGGAAGACGCAGGCCTCGCCCGCGTCGAATTCTTCAACATGACCGCCGGTGTCGTGGCCCTGCACCGCGGCTACAAGCTCTGAGCCCTCTCACGGCAGGACACGAGATGTTTGCTTCGCCCGCCATCGCCGGCCTCAACCACCTGCTCGCCGACGCGCCCTGGGCGCGGGAGCGGCTGGCACCCTTTGCCGGCCGCACGGCGGTGTTTCAGATCAGCCCGTTTGCCCTCAGCCTGGGCATCGACGGCGCCGGCTGCTTCACCGAATCCGCCACACCCGAGCCCGACGTGACCCTCGAACTGCCGCTCGCCTCGCTGCCCAAGGCCGTCGGCGGCACTGACGCGCTGATGGCCGACATCCGCATCAGCGGCAATGCCGACTTCGCCGACGCCCTCGGTTTCGTGCTGCGTCAGCTGCGCTGGGATGGTGAGGAGGCACTGTCCCGGCTGGTCGGCGACATCGTTGCCCACCGGGCGGTGAACACCGCCCGCGAGGTGGCGGCCTGGCACCGCAAGACCGCCCTCAACGTGGTCGAGAACCTCGTCGAATACTTTGGCGAGGAGCAGCCGCTGGTGGTCAAAAAAGTCGCCCTCGAAGACTTGGCGGGCGACACCGCCGCGCTGCGCGACGATCTCGCCCGCCTCGAAAAGCGCCTCAAGAAGCTCGAAACCCGCTGATCCTCACCCCGCTCAGGGGTACAGCCCGCGCACCTGGTGGGCGGTCAGCACGCGCTCACAGCCGAGCACGAAGGCCGCGGTGCGCAGCGAAATCCCCTTGGCTCCGGCGGCGTCCCATACTGCGGAGAAGGCCTCGCGCATGATCCGGTCGAGGCGGGCGTTGATTTCCTCCTCGGTCCAGAAAAACGCGCTGATGTCCTGCACCCATTCGAAGTAGCTCACCGTCACCCCGCCAGCGTTGGCCAGTACGTCAGGGATGATCGTCACGCCCTTGTCCTGGAGGATCAGGTCGGCCTCCGGGCTGGTCGGGCCATTGGCCCCTTCGGTGATGATGCGGGCCCGGATGCAGCCGGCGTTGGCGGCGGTGATCTGGTTCTCCATCGCGGCCACCACCAGGATGTCGGCGTCCAAGCCCCAGAAGTCGGCGTTTTCGATGGGCTCGCTGCCCGGCGCGCCCGCCAGCACGTGGTGGCTGAGGTGCCAGGCCTTGACCGCGCGGACATCCAGCCCCGCCGGATTGTGGATCGAGCCGGTGGAGTCCTGCACGGCGACCACCTTGGCACCGGCGTCGGCAAAAAGCCGGGCGGCGGCTTCACCCACGTTGCCAAAGCCCTGTACCGCGACCCGCGCACCGGCGATGTCCATTCCGATCCGCCGGGCGGCCTCGACCGTGGTGACGAAAACGCCGCGCCCGGTTGCATCCTTGCGCCCCAGGCTGCCGCCCAGGCTCACGGGTTTGCCGGTGACGACGCCCATCGCCGTCTTGCCCTCGTTCATCGAGAAGGTGTCCATGATCCACGCCATCACCTGCTCGTTGGTGTTGATGTCCGGCGCGGGAATGTCCTTGTCCTGCCCGATGAGGATGTTGATCTCGCTCGCGTAGCGACGGGTGAGGCGCTCCAGCTCGGGCAGCGAGAGCGTCTTGGGATCGACCCGCACACCGCCCTTGGCCCCGCCAAAGGGCACGTTCACCACTGCGTTCTTCACCGTCATCCACGCCGACAGCGCCATCACCTCGGCCAGCGTCACGTCCGGGTGGTAGCGGATGCCGCCCTTGCCTGGCCCGCGGGAGAGGTTGTGCTGGACCCGATAGCCCTCGAAATGGCTGATCTCCCCATTGTCGAGGCGGATCGGAACGTCTACGATCAGCGCCCGCTTCGGGCGGGTCAGGAGCGGCGCGAGGGGGCGCAGCGCTGGCGCCAGATGGGGCTCGACCCGATCGATCTGCACCAGATAGGTTTCCCAGGGCCCCAGGTGCTCGGCCGACAGGTATGACGGGATGTGGGAAACATTGTCCATGGTTGTGGATCTCCTGCGGGTTGGTCGAGCCGCTCGCTGTTGTGTGCTTGGGTTGCGCGCGGCGTCGAAGGTTTCATCAGTCTGGCATGCCGCTGCGTCGGAAGGCGGCGCCAGATCACGTTTAACGGAATTCTTGCAAAACATCTGAGGTTTTTTTGGTTCATCCGGCAGAGGCGCACCGGTAAGGTCTGCCTCAAGGGCGCGGTGTTGGTGCGCCCGCCTTCGGATCTCCAACATTGCTTCGGACAGGAAAAAATCTGCCATGAAACTCGGAACGCGAGCGGTGCTCGCCAGTATCGCCGTCGTGGGCTGGCCCATCGCGGCTTCAGCCACCAATGGATACTTCTCCCACGGTTACGGGGTGCGTAGCCAGGGCGTGGCTGGCGTCGGTATCGCCTTGCCCCAGGACGGTCTGGCCGCGGCGACCAACCCGGCCGGCACGGCTTATGTGGGCAATCGGCTGGATGTGGACGCGTCGCTGTTCCGCCCCGACCGGGGCGCCTCGATCCACGGCAACGCCTACGGCGCCGACGGCGATTATTCGGCCAACGGCAAGCGCAACTTCGTGATCCCCGGCCTGGGCTACGCGCGGCAGATGTCGCCCGAGCTGGCGCTGGGGCTGGCGGTGTATGGCAATGGCGGGATGAACACCGACTATGGCCGCAACCCGTTTGCGGCCTACGGTGGAACCGGCAAGGCCGGCATCGACCTGGCGCAGCTCTTCGTCACCCCGTCGGTGGCCTACCGGCCGGCGCCGGGGCACGCCGTTGGTGCCGCAGTGACCTTCGCCTACCAGCGCTTCGCCGCGCGGGGCCTGTCGCCCTTCGATGACGCCGCGGTGTCGTCGGCGCCGGGCTCGGTGACCGACCGGGGCCACGACAGCGCCACCGGCTGGGGCCTCAAGCTGGGCTGGATTGGCGAGGTGTTACCAGGGGTGCGACTGGGCGCGAGCTGGTCTTCACGCATCCAGATGAGCGAGTTTGATCGCTACAAGGGTTTGTTCGAAGGCCAGGGCGGTTTCGATATTCCGGCCTCCTACGGCGTGGGTGTCGCCTGGCAGGCCTCGCCGGCCCTGACCCTGGCGGCCGACTGGCAGCGCATCGAGTACAGCAGCGTCAGATCGGTGGGCAACCCGCTGTCGGTGCTGTTCAGCGGCGGCCAGCTGGGTGCCGACAATGGCGCGGGATTCGGCTGGAACGACATCTCGGTGGTCAAGCTGGGAGCCACTTATGCGGTGGATGAGCGCCTGACTGTGCGCGCCGGGGTAAGCCGGGCGCAGCAGCCGGTGCCGTCCAGCCAGACCTTCATCAACATCCTGGCGCCGGGCGTGGTGCGCAACCATTACAGCGTGGGCGCCAGCTACCGGCTGGGCGGGGGCGAACTGAGCGCAGCCTACACCCGGGCGCCAAAAGTCACGGTGTCGGGGGACGGGTCGATTCCGGCCAGCTTCGGCGGCGGCGAGGCCAGCAACCACCTGCGAGAAGATGTGCTGACGGTGGGCTACTCATGGACGCTGTAGGTCAATGGAGATTTGAATGAGCATCGCGTGGACGGCTTTCACGCCGGGTAGCGCCCTTGCCGGCGGTGCGCTGATTGGCCTGGCGGCCAGCCTGCTTTGGTTGGTCAACGGCCGCGTGGCGGGCATCAGCGGGATTCTCGGCGGGTTGCTCCGGCGGCCCGGCGACCGGGGCTGGCGGCTGGCGTTCGTGGCCGGCCTGTTGGCGGCGCCGGTGGTGCTGGGGTGGCTTGCGCCCGGCTTCGGCGAGTTTGCCGCGGCCGGCGGCGGCGCGGAGATGCGTCTGCTGTTCGTGGCCGGGCTGCTGGTCGGCGTCGGCACGCGGCTGGCCAACGGCTGCACCAGCGGTCACGGCGTGTGCGGGCTCGCCCGGCTTTCAGCGCGTTCGCTGGCGGCGGTGGCTGTGTTCATGGGCACGGCCTTTGCGGTGGTGTTCGTTTCCCGGCATCTGCTTGGGGGTGGGTTGTGAGCGCCCCCGCGGCATCGGGCCGTAATGCGCTGGTCCCGCTGGCGGGCGCGCTCGTCGCCGGGCTGCTGTTCGGTCTTGGCCTCATTGTGGCCGGCATGAGCAACCCGGCCAAGGTGCTGGGCTTTCTCGATCTGGCTGGGGCCTGGGATCCGTCCCTCGCGCTGGTGATGGTGGGCGGAATCGGCGTTGCCCGCCTTGGCCTGATCGTCGGCCGACGCGCGGGGCGCAGCGCATCCGGCGAGCCTTTCCATGCCTCGGGCCATCAGCCCGTGGATCGTCGGCTGCTGGTGGGCAGCGCGCTGTTCGGGATCGGCTGGGGGCTGGCGGGCTACTGTCCCGGCCCGGCCGTGGTGGCGGTCGGGGCCGGCACGCTGACCGCCCTGCCGCTGGTGGCGGGCATGTTGATCGGCCTGTGGGTGCGCCTTCCGCGAAAGGCAGGTTGATCCTTGAGACGCCCCGTCGCCGGTCGTCGCTACAGGGGCGTCGGCCGGTAGCCGCGGCGGACGAGCTCATCGCGCAGGTGGCGGGCGGTGGTCACCGCGTCAGGGCCATCGCCGTGCACGCAGATCGAGCTGATGGGCGTGGGCAGGCGTTTGCCGCTCACGGTGATGAGCGCCTGTTCATCGAGCATGGCCGACACGTGGGCGAGGGACGCCGCGGCGCCGTGGATCATCGCGTCGGGGCGGCTGCGGGGCACCAGGTTGCCGTCGTCCAGATAGGCGCGGTCGGCAAAGATTTCGGCCACCACCGGCAGGCCGGCGGCCTCGCCCGCCTTGTAGAGCTCCGAGAGTGCGGGCGCGAGGAGGATCAGCGCCGGGTTGTAGGCCTTGATGGCCTTGGCGACGGTGCCCGCCAGCGCTGCGTCGGCGCAGGCCATGTTCGACAGGGCGCCATGGGGCTTCACGTGGCGCAGGGTCAGCCCTTCGGTGCGGGCCATGCCGTCGAGGGCGGCAATCTGATACAAGATGATGGCCTCTAGCTCGGTGTGCGGTATCGTCATGGGCCGCCGTCCGAAGCCTTGCAGATCGGGAAAGGCCACATGGGCGCCGATGCCCGTGCCGGCGGCCTTGGCCAGCTGCAGGGTGCGGCGCATCACCAGCGGATCGCCGGCATGAAAGCCACAGGCGATGTTGGCGCTGTCGATGATCGCGAGCAGCTCGGCGTCGCTGCCCGTCGTCCAGGCGCCGAAGCTCTCGCCGAGGTCGGCGTTGAGGTTGAGGTTGCGGGTCATGAGGTGGGGCTCGCGTTGAAGGCTCTGGGGTGGATGTCGTCTTCGTCGCCGCGCACCGCCGCGCCGGCCAGGTTGGCGATGAGGAGCGCGGCGTTGTCGCTGCCGGCCGTGCCCATGGGGCGCAACGCGGCGATCCATTCTGCCAGCCGTCGGGCAGTGTCGGCGCGGGCGGTGGCGGCTTCGGTGGCATCCACGAAACGAAAGCGCAGCGCATCACCCGGCTGCAGATGGGCGAGGCGCGGCAGATCCGCGCGGATCACCACCGCCAGCTTGGGATAGCCGCCCACCGTCTGGCAGTCGGCCAGCAGCACGATGGCGCGGCCGTCGGCGGGCACCTGGATCGTGCCGGGGGTGACGCCGTCCGACACGATGTCGGCGCCGCGGGCGTTGTGCGCCAGCCGCGGCCCGGCGAGGCGCAGGCCCATCCGGTCGCGCTCGGGGGTGAGGGTGAAGCTTTCGCTGGCGAAGGCGTTGAGCACGTCGGCGTCGAAGTGATCGATCTGCGGCCCGGCGATCACCCGGATCGGCCCGTCGGGGTGGGAGAGTGGCGTCGGGGCGGCCCATTCCGGGGTGTCGCCGGTGAAGGCGGCGCAGGGTAGTGACGGGGGCAGCAGGCCCAGCCCGGCGCGGGCGTAGGTGGCGCGGCTGCCCAGCTGGGGCAGGGTGAGGATGCCACCCGCCACCGCCAGGTAGCCTACGCCCCGCGGGCTGCCCACCTGCAGCCGCTCGCCGGGTTGCAGCGTGACGGAGGACCACGCCGCCACCGGCCGGCGTTCGCCCGCAGTGTCGATGAGCCGGGCGTCCATTTCGCCGGCCAGCGCGACGCGCACGGGCCCGCCCGTGGCACGCAGCAGCGGCCCGGCGAGCAACACCTCCAGCCCCGCGGCGTCTGGCGAATTGCCGGCCAGCGCGTTGGCGGCGGCGAGGAAGAGCGGATCCAGGGCGCCGGAAACCGGCACGCCAATGCTGCGATGGCCCGAGCGGCCGCGGTCCTGGATCGACACGCCGAGGCCGGGGTGGTCCAGGTGGAGGGCCGCTGTCATCCGTCCAGCTCCGCCCGGCTTACCGCCTGCCAGCGCACCCGGTCGCCCGCGGCCAGCAGGGCCGGGCGGTCGGGGTTCTCGGGGTCGAACAGGCGGGTGGCGGTGCGGCCGACGAGGCGCCAGCCGCCGGGGCTGTCCCACGGATAAACCGCCGCCATCCGCCCCGCGATGGCCGCCGAGCCGGCCGGCACCTTGAGGCGCGGGGTGGCGAGGCGCGGCATCTCGAGCGCCGCGGGCAGGCCGCCCAGGTAAGGAAAGCCAGGCAGGAAGCCCAGCATGTAAACCTTGAATTCGGTGGCGCAGAGGAGGTCGATCACCGCCTCCCGGCGCATCCCGCTGGCGGCGGCCACGTCGGCGAGATCCGGCCCGCAGTCGGCGTCGAAACACACCGGCAGCGTCCAGGTGGTGCCGCTGGCGGTGGCCTCGCGGCCTTCGGCGGCCAGGGCCAGCAGGTCGGCTTGGAGCTGCGCCACCTCCACCCGATCCGGGTCGACGTGGATCGTCACCGAGCGGAAGGTGGGCACCCATTCGACGATGCCCGGATGGCGCTCGGCCAAGGCTGGCAGTGCGCTGGCAAAACCCAGCACCCGGGCGTGGATCGGATCGGCGATGGCCGTGCCGAACTCGACGGTGAGCGCCGCGTCGCCCAGCGGCAGCAGGCGGACGGGCGACGGTGGCGCGGCGTCGGGCATGGCCCCGGCGGCTTACTGGCCGAGCGCGCCGAAGGCCTTCTTGGCCAGGTTGCCGGCGGCGCCGACGGGATCCTTGCGGATGGCCTTCTCTTCTTCGGCGATCATCAGGTAGAGGCCGTCCAGCGCCTTGCGGGTCACGTAGTTCTCGATCTTCAGGTCGTCGCCATTGCCCAGACCAAAGGCGCCGGCCTTGCTGGCGAGCTTGTTGTACTTCTCGGCCAGGGCCAGCTTGCTGGTGGTTTCACGTACCGTGGGCAGGAAGGATTCGGTGAGCTGGGCGGAGGTCTTCTCGCGGAAATACTGGGTGGCTGCGTCGTCGCCGCCCGAGAGGATCTTCTTGGCATCCTCGACGCTCATCTTCTTCACCGCATCCACCAGCAGCGACTTGGCCTTGGGCACCGCCTGTTCGGCAGCGCGGTTCATGTTGGCGATCAGCGCGTCCAGATCCTTGCCACGGCCCATGGCGCGCAGGCCGGTTTCAAGCGGGGCGAGGCTGTCGGGCAGGCCGATCTTCACCTTGGGGTTGTTGAGGAAACCGCCGTCGGCGCCGAGTTGTCCAACGGCTTTGCCGGCACCCTGGACGAGGGCTTCCTTGAGGCCGCCCGAGGCATCCTTGTCGGTCAGGTCGGCCAGGCTCAGCGCCCAGGCCTGGGAACAGATGACAAGCAGCACCAAAGCTCTCAGAATCGCACGCATCGCAAAACCTCCTTCACGCCGAACGCGGTAATAAAAAGATGTTTCTCAAGGCTATCACGCGCCTCGTTGCCCCTGTGCTGCTCGTTGCTTTCCTTGACGGATGCAGCCCGCCCGCCACCCCCGACGTGCGCTTCACCACCCTCGACGGCCAGACCACCTCGCTCTCCGCCCTGCGCGGCAAGGTGGTGCTGGTGAACTTCTGGGCCACCACCTGCACCACCTGCGTGGCCGAGATGCCGCAGCTGGTCGACACCTACACCAGGTTTGCCCCGCGGGGCTTCGAGACCGTTGCCGTGGCGATGGACTACGATCCGCCCCAGTACGTCCGAAATTACGCCACCAAGAACGCCCTGCCCTTCAAGGTCGCCCTCGATACCGACGGTTCTGCTGCCCGGGGCTTTGATGGCGTGCGCCTCACGCCCACCACCTTCCTCATCGACAAGCAGGGGCGGGTGGTCCAGAAATACCTGGGCGCGCCGGATTTTCCCAAGCTCCACGCCCTGCTCGACAAGCTGCTGGCCGAGCCGGCGTGAGCGCCCGTGGCCTGATGCTGGCGCTGGCCGCGGCCGGCGCGATTGCCGTGGCGGTGTTGTGGCCCCGCGGGCGTGACGTGGACGTGGCGGTGGTCAAAGCCGCGCCCCTCACCCAGTCGGTGGTCGCCACCGGACGCATCGCCACGCCCGCCCGCATCGCCATCGGCAGCCCGATAGCCGCCACGGTGCTCGAGATCACCGTGCGTGAAGGCGACGTGGTGGCGCCCGGCCAGGTGCTGGCCCGGCTGCGCGCCGACGATGCCGCAGCGCTGGTCGCCCAGGCCGAGGCCGCCCGCGTCGAGGCCGAAGCCCGCCTCACCCAGGTGGAAAAACTCGGCCAGCCGGTAGCCGCCCAGCAGCTCGCCCAGGCTGAAGCCAACCTCAAGGTGGCCCGGGCCGAGGCCGAGCGCGCCCGCAGCCTGGTGGCCCAGGGCTTCTACGCCCAATCGAAGGTCGACGACGCCCTGCGCAACGCCGCCAATGCCGCCACCGCCGTGGATGCCGCCCGCGCCCAGCTGGCTGCCCAGGCGCCGGGCGGCACCGAGCGCGAGGCTGCCCGGGCGCGCGTCGAGCAGGCCCGTGCCCAGCTCGCCAACGCAAGGGCCCGCGCCGCGCTGCTCACCCTCACCGCACCCACGGCCGGCACCGTGCTCACCCGCAAGGCCGAGCCGGGCGATGTTGCCGCCGCCGGCAAGGTGCTGCTCGAACTGGCCGACGCCGGAGAGACGCGCATCTACGCCACCGTCGACGAAAAGAACCTGCGCTTTCTGCAGCCCGGCCAGAAGGCCAGCGGCGTGGCCGACGCCTTCCCCGGCCAGCCCTTCGGCGCCGCGCTGTACTACCTCGCCCCGGCGGTGGACCCCCAGCGTGGCACGGTCGAGATCCGCTTCCGCGTGGGCAAGCCGCCGGCCTTCCTGCGGCCCGACATGACCGTCTCGGTCGAAACCGTCACCGGCCACAAGGATTCCACCCTCGTGCTGCCTGCCGAGGCAGTGCGCGAGGCCGACGGCGCCCACCCGTGGGTGCTCGCCGTGCGCGACGGCGTCGCCACCCGGGTGGATGTGGGCATCGGCCTCGCCGGCATCGGCCAGGTGGAGATCACCGCCGGCCTCGCCGACGGCGACCAGGCCATCCTGCCGGCTTCCGGCGCACTCGAAGGCGACAAGGTGCGCGTGCGCCCGCCCCGGAAGCCCAAGGTCGGTGGCCTGCAGGTGCCCCAGGGCATGACCAAGTGACGCGCCCCGCCGCCCAGCGGAAAGTCGCGCGATGAAATTCCGCCTGCCCTTTGCCCCGATGGTCGCCTTGCGCTTCCTGCGCGAGGGGCGGATGCAGACCTTGCTGATCCTCGCCGGCACCACCGGCGGGGTGGCGGTGATCGTCTTCCTCACCCAGCTCATCACCCAGCTCCAGGCCCAGATCGTCGACCGGGTGCTGGGCAGCCAGGCCCACGTGGTGATCCGTCCGCTCGAAGAAGCCAACCGCCGCGCCATCGACGCCGACGGCTACGCCACGGTGGTCGAGCCCCGTGCCCAGCGCCTGCGCTCGGTGGATCAGTGGGAGAACATCGCCCGGCTGGCGGTGGGGATGGAGGGCGTCACCGCGGTGTCGCCGGTGGTCACCGGGCCGGCCTTTGCAGTGCGCGGGCAGGCCAACAAATCGGTGGCGCTGATGGGCGTGGACGCCGAGCGCTATCGGCGCATCGTGCGCATGGAGGAATACATGGTCGCCGGCCGCTTTGCGGTGGATGGCCCGCGGGCGGTGATCGGCAGCGAACTGGCCAAGGATCTGGGCATCGGGCTGGAGGACAAGCTGCGCGTGATGCTGCCCAACGGCCGCGACGAGCTGCTGGTGGTGGGCGGCGTGTTCGACATCGGCAACAAGGATCTCAACCGGCGCTGGGTGTTCGTCACCCTGCCGCTGGCCCAGAGCCTGCTCGACCTGCCCGGCGGCATCTCCAACCTGGATCTCACCGTGGCCGACATCTTCGACGCCGAATCCGTCGCCGTGCGCCTGCGCACCGCCACCAGCCTCACCGTGGATAGCTGGATGACCACCAACGCCCAGCTCCTCGCCGCGCTGCGCAACCAGACGGTGTCCAACAACCTCATCCGCAGCTTCGTGACCATCATCGTCGCATTGGGCATCGCCAGCGTGCTGGTGGTGAGCGTGGTGCAGAAGCAGAAGGAGATCGGCATCCTGCGGGCGATGGGCGCGAGCCGGGCGATGATCCTGCAGGTCTTCCTGATCCAGGGCGCGGTGGTGGGTGCGGTGGGTTCGGTGGTGGGCAGCGTGCTGGCCTTCACCCTGCTCAAGGTGTTCTCCCACATCTACCGCAACGCCGACGGCTCGCCGCTGTTCTCGGCCGAGCTGGAGCCGCGCTTCATCGTGATGGCGGCGGTGGTGGCCACGGCGGTGGGCCTCGCCTCGGCGCTGATCCCGGCCCGCCGCGCCGCGCGGATGGACCCGGTGCAGGCGATCCGGTCATGAGCGCGAGCGCGCCCGTCATCCAGCTCGGCGGCCTCACCAAGGCCTACAACGTGGGCACGCCGGTCGAGACCGAGGTGCTCCACGGCATCGACTTTGCGCTGGCCGAAGGCGAGTTCGCCGCGCTGATCGGGCCGTCCGGCTCGGGCAAGAGCACGCTGCTCAACATCATCGGCCTGCTGGAGCGGCCCACCGGAGGGCGGCTGTCCATCGCCGGGCGCGATACGGCCGAGCTTTCCGAGGCCGAGATTACCCAGCTCCGCGGGCGCAGCATCGGCTTCGTGTTCCAGTTTCATCACCTGCTGCCGGCCTTCAGTGCGCTCGAGAACGTGATGATGCCCACCGTCATCGCCCGCGGCCGGCCCGACGACGAGGCCGAGTCCACTGCGCTTCAGCTGCTGGATGCGGTCGGCCTCAAGGCCCACGCCCACAAGAAGCCGGCCCAGCTTTCCGGCGGTCAGCAGCAGCGCGTCGCCATTGCCCGGGCGCTGGCCCTCAAGCCGCGGCTGATCCTCGCCGACGAGCCCACCGGCAACCTCGATACCCACACCGCCGACGACATCTTCGCGCTGCTGCGCGAGTTCAACCGCCAGGCCAATTGCGCCTGCCTGATCGTCACCCACGACCCGCGCCTCGCCGCCCGCTGCGACCGCATCGTGCGGCTGGTGGACGGGCGGATTGCCGAAGACGGCCCGGCGGGCGGGTAGCCGTCGCCGGCCGATCGGGCCTCAGCTTGTCAGCGCCTCCGCCGCCCGTCGCAGCATCACCGCCCGTTCGCCGGCGTTGTGGGTGAGGCGGGCGGCTTCTTCAAAAGCCGCGGCGGCTTCCGCGCCGCGGCCGAGCTGGGCGAGGAGGTCGCCGCGCACCGCGTGGCGCAGGTGGTAGCGGGCGAGGGCGGGTTCGCTGGCGAGTTCATCCACCAGCGGCAGCGCGGCCTCGGGCCCGTAGGCGCGGGCGACGGCCACCGCCCGGTTGAGGCGCACCACCGGCGACGGGACGAGCTGCGCCAGCGCGTCGTAGAGGCCGACGATGCGCGCCCAGTCGGTGTCCTCCACCCCCGGCGCGCGGGCGTGGCAGGCGGCGATGGCGGCCTGCAGGGCGTAGGGGCCCAGGTGGCCGGGGGCGAGGTGCTCGGCGCGGGCCAGCGCTTCCAGCCCGCGGCGGATCAGCAGGCGATCCCAGCGCCGGCGGTCCTGGTCGGCCAGCAGCACCGGCTGGCCGTCGGGCCCCACCCGGGCGGCGAGGCGTGAGGCCTGGATCTCCATCAGCGCCACCAGGCCCGCCACCTCGCTGTCGTCGGGCATCAGTCCGGCCAGCACGCGGCCCAGGCGCAGGGCTTCGTCGCACAGGGCGGGGCGCGTCCAGTCGGCCCCGGCGGTGGCCACGTAGCCTTCGTTGAAGATCAGGTAGATCACCTCCAGCACCGACGCGAGGCGCGCCTGTCGTTCGGTGCCCCGGGGCACCTCGAAAGGCACCCGGGCAGCGGCCAGGGTGCGTTTGGCGCGGACGATGCGCTGGGCGATGGTGGCCTCGGGCTTGAGGTAGGCGCGGGCGATCTCGTCGGTGGTGAGGCCGCCCATCACCCGCAGGGTGAGCGCCGAGCGGCCGTCGGGCGGCAGCAGCGGATGGCAGGCGGTGAAGATGAGGCGCAGCAGGTCGTCGCCGATGTCGTCGTCGAGGCGGGCGTCGATGGCTTCGCGCTGGTCGTCGGCCGCCGCCGCGTGCTGGAAATCCAGTTCGGCGCCGATCTCGCCCTCCTTGCCGGCGGCGAGGGCGGCGTGGCGCAGGTGGTCCAGCGCCCGGTGGCGGGTGGCGGTCATCAGCCAGGCGGCAGGGTTGGCGGGCACGCCGTCACGGGGCCAGGTCTCGAGGGCGGCCACCAGCGCGTCCTGGGCGATGTCTTCGGCGAGGCCCACGTCGCGCACCAGCCGCGCGGCGCGGCCGATCACCCGGGCGGCCTCGAGATGCCAGATGGCCTCGATGGCCCGGCGGGTGTCGGCGTCGCTCACTGGGCCGGCGGCGGCGTGAAGTGGACCAGCTCCCAGATGTGGCCGTCCGGGTCGGCAAAGGCGTGACCGTACATGAAGCCGTGGTCCTCCGGTGCCTTCCAGGTGGTGCCGCCGTGGGCCAGCGCCGTGGCCACCATGACATCCACCGCCTGGCGGCTGGGGAGCGACAGGCAGTTGAGCACCTCGGTGGTGCTGTGGGCGTCGCTCACTGGCTTGGGGGTGAAGGTGGCGAGGCGGTCCGCCACCATGATCATCAGGCAGTGCTTCTCGCCAAGTACCACGCAGGCGGCGGTGTCGTCGGTCCACTGGGGATTGATGCTGAAGCCCAGCGCGGTGAAGAACGCCTTGCTGCGCGGCAGATCCGCCACCGGCAGGTTGATGAAGAGCTGGTCGACCATGATGGCCTCCGTTGGCAGGGGTTACATCGAACGCCCGTCGAAGTGGCGCACCGGCAGCGCGGCCAGGTCGACGCCATCCAGGCAGCGCACGTTGATGGCGGTCATCGGCGTGCCGTCGGGCATGTTGCCTTCGCCCAGCGGGTGGATGCCGCATTCGGGGCAGAAGCGGTGCTTGATGCGCGCCGGGCCGAAGGTGTAATCCTTCAGGTTGGCGTCGGGCGTCAGCATCTTTACCGCGCTTCGGGGCACGAACCACAGCAGCCCGCCCTTCTTCTGGCAGATCGAGCAGTTGCAGTCGAGCACCTCGTTCAGCTCGCCTTCCACCTCGAAGGCGACCTTGCCGCAGTGGCAGCTTCCTGAGTAGCGCATGGTGTTCTCCCGGGGTCAGGCCATCGAGTGCAGGCCGATGAGGTTGCCCTCGCTGTCCTTCACGATGGCGATGTAGCCGTAGGCGCCGATGGCGAACTTGGGCTTGACCACCTCGCCGCCATTCAAGGCTGCCAGATCGGCCTGTTCCGAGCAGTCGGCGCAGCTGAAGTAAACCAGCACGGCGTTGCTCCCGCCGCCCGGCCCGAAGCCGTCCATCCTTGCCAGCGCGCCGCTGGCGCCGGCGTTGGAGGACTGCATCGGGAAGGCCCACAGGTCGATGGGGCTTTCCAGCCGGGTGAATTCAAAGCCGAACACGACGCTGTAGAAGGCCTTGGCCCGGTCCATGTCGGCCACGTAGATCTCGAACCAGCCCACCGGGTTGGCACCGCTGCCACAGCTTTCGGGGGCGGCATCCAGCGCCGCCTGGGCGTCGGGGGAGAGCACGGCGCGCTCGGTGTAGGGGTTGAAGGGGGCGGAGCAGTGGTCGTGGAGGATCAGCCAGCGGCCATCGGGCTGCTTCTGCCACACCGTCGAGCTGCGGAACCAGTGCCGCCCGGCCGGGTGGCCCGGCGGTAGCCGGGTGAAGTGCCACAGGCAGTGGGCGGCGGCCAGATCGGCGCCGACGGTGACGGCGAGGTTACGCGTCTCGATGCGG
The DNA here is from genome assembly GCA_041917255.1 of Zoogloea sp. Lineage (GTDB taxonomy): Bacteria > Pseudomonadota > Gammaproteobacteria > Burkholderiales > Rhodocyclaceae > Zoogloea. The sequence continues at coordinate 66,080 of JAYRYA010000013.1, read as the reverse complement.
GTGTCGTCGGGAAAGTAGGGCAGGCAGCCGATGATCTTGTCGCGCATCCCGGCCACGTCGTCGACGAAGGGCGGGATGGCGTCGAACAGCACGGCGCCCGGCGCGTAGAGGGCCATCAGGGCGTCCACGTCCTTGCGGCAGAAGGCCTGCTGCCATTCGGTGAGGCTGGCGCGGATGAGGGATTCGTCGTTCATGGGGGCTCCTTAAAGCACGTGGCAGGGCGCGCATTCGCGCACTTCGACGGTGGCGAAATCCACCGCCGGGCATTGTTGGGCGATGGCGACGGCTTCGTCGCGGGTGGCCACATCCAGCAGGTAGAACCCGCCCACCATCTCCTTGGCCTCGGCGAAGGGGCCGTCCACCAGCGACAGGGCCGCTTCCGGGGCGGGGCGACGGATGCGCACCGCGTGCTCGTCGGGGCGCAGGGATTCGGCGCGGATCAGCACGCCGCGTTCGGCAAGGCCCGCGCCAAAGGCCATCATCGCGTCGTAGCGGCGGTGGGCTTCGTCGCTGGGGGTGGCGGCGCGCTGGCCGCGGGGCTCGGTGATCAGCAGCATGAAGGGCATGTCACTGGCCTCCGCAGGCGGCCTTGAAGCCTTCGGTGATCTGCTCGGGGGTGAGATCCTGCTTGTGGGTGGCGACCGACCAGTGGTGGCCGAAGGGGTCGGTGAGCCGGCCGTAGCGGTCGCCCCAGAACATGTCCGCCACCGGCATGGTCACGGTGGCGCCGGCCGCCACGGCCTGGGCCACGGTGGCGTCCACGTCGGCCACATAGAGGTGCAGGGTCACCGCCGAGCCGCCCAGCGCCTGCGGGCCCTGGCAGCCCTGCTCGGGGAACTCGTCCACCAGCATCACCGCGGCGCCGCCGATGGTGATGAGGGCGTGCATCAGCCGCCCGTCCGGGGCGGGCAGGCGGGCGCAATCCACCGCGCCGAAGGCCTGCTTGTAGAACTCGATGGCAGCGGCCGCGTTGCGGCACACCAGGTGGGGCGTGACGGCGGTCATGCCGGGGGGGATGGCTTGGGTCATGGCGGTCTCCTCGGGGTGGGGGCGGCTCAGTCGGGCAGGCCGATGGTCTTGAAGCGTTCGATGGCGTCGGACGGGGCAAAGTCGTCCAGTTCGTAAAGCGGCCGCACCTCGATCTCGGTGGCGACGCCTTCGCCCGCCGGGTTGGGGTAGCGCCGGCTCCACTCCAGCGCCTCCTCGCGGCTGCGGACCTGGATGAGGGTGTAGCCGGCGATGAGTGCCTTGGTCTCGGCAAACGGCCCGTCGATCACGCTGCGCGTACTGCCATCGTAGCGGATGCGCCAGCCTTGCGAACTGGGTTTGAGCCCGGCGCCATCGAGCAGCACGCCGGCCCCGGCGAGCGCCTCGTGGTAGGCCGCCATCGCGGCCAGCAGCGCCTGGTCGGCGGGCGGGGTGATCTGGGCCTCGCTCTTCGCGGTGGCCTTCACGACGATCATGAAGCGCATGGGGTTCTCCTGTCTCGCTGCGCCGCGGCGTGCGGCTTCATCACCACGACGGACGAAGGCGGGCCGGATCGACAGGGTGGCAGAAAGATTTTTCATCCGGCTTGCAGCGGCGCCGGGCGGCTGCATCCCCTTAGGCCCTGTAGGTCGGACTTCAGTCCGACATCCCCTGCCTGGTAAGTCGAGTAGGGTTAGCCCGCAGGGCGTAACCCGACCTACTCGATTATTCATAAAGGCTATGCTAATTCTCTATTTTGAGGCTAGAATCCGGCCCGCGCCGGACGCCCGGTGCGTCCGACTTCCTTCCGCTACCGGAGAACCGCCCCCCATGACCCAGAACCTCGTCTCCCTCGACCTCGGCGCCGACGACATCGCCGCCATCGACAAGGCCCTCGACACCCTCGAAGCGCGGTTTGCCCGCCTTGTGGTGCTCACCCCCGATGAGATCCGCCACCTCAACAAGATGGGCGACAAGAGCGAGGCCTTCTGCCGCCAGTCCGCGGTGGTGCTCGAAGACAACCCCAAACTCATTCCGCCCGGCTTCAGCGTCGCCGAGCTGCGCCAGGACATCACCGACCTCGACCTCATGCGCCCCCGCTTCCTGCGCCTGCGCGAGCTGCTCGAAAAGGTGGACAGCACCGAGATGGCCCTCGGCAGCGACATCATCAACGCCGCGCTGGAGGGCTACGGCTACATGAAGATGGGCGGAAAGAGCGCCGGGCTGGACGGGCTGCGGGAAGGGATGAACGCCCGCTTCGGCAACCGCCGTGGCAAACCTGGCAACCCTGCCGCCTGATCTGCCCACGAATCCCGCCCATTCGATCACGCGTGATTTATCGTCGTGATCGAGCGGCTGCGGCTCGACCACGAGTGAAATTTGCTCGATCACGAATGATCGGGATTCGTGATCGAGCAAAAAAGACTCGATCACGAGCAATGGAGGGTCGAGATCGAGCAATCGACCGTCGTGATCGGGCAGCGATGGCTTGATCACGACGGTCTGGCATTCGATCACAAGCGAAAATCACTCGTGATCGAGTGCTGATCGGTCGTTCTCGGCGGCCGGACGTCCGTTCGGTTTCAGAAGGCGTTCGGGTTGCAGCGTTGGACTGAAAACCCTGCTCCCCGATCCTGCGGGCCCCGCACCCCGTCGGGCCCGTGCACCTGATACATTCCCGACCTCGTTCCCGGCCCCCGTGTGCAGCGCACGCCGGCCCGGAATGCCCGCATCGAACCCGGGCGCGGCCCCCGCGGCAGCGCGCCCCGTAATCAACGGATCACCGCAATGCCCACGCTCAACTGGATCGGCAAGGACGCCGTCGTCAAACACCACAAGGAAGTGCCCTTCCGCTTGCTCGAGCCGGTGCCGGCGTTTGCCTGCGGCGACGGGGAAGGGCGTGACAGCGGCAACCTCATCGTGCAGGGCGACAACCTTCATGCCCTCAAGGCCTTGCTGCCGCGCTACGCCGGGCAGGTGAAGTGCATCTACATCGACCCCCCGTACAACACCGGCAACGAAGGCTGGGTTTACAACGACAACGTCAACAGCCCCGAAATCCGCAAATGGCTGGGCGAGGTGGTGGGCAAGGAAGGCGAGACCCTCGACCGCCACGACCGCTGGCTGTGCATGATGTATCCGCGGCTGGTGCTGCTGAAGCAGTTCCTGCGGGAGGATGGGGCGATCTTTGTGTCCATCGACGACAACGAGGTTGGTAACTTGCGCCCGTTGATGGACGAAATTTTTGGGGCCCGTAATTTCATTACGACTTTCATTTGGCGAAAAGTTGATAGCCCTAACGATAATAAGGTGCCTCTTACGCCCGATCATGAGTACATCTTGGCGTATGCGCGCAATAAAGATCATCTCAAATTGGCTCAAATGTCAGCGCCAAGTATCGTTGAAGCCTATGGACGAACAGACTCTCACGGGCGGCGTTACCGTGATCGCCTTCTCAAGAAAAATGGTCGTAACAGTTTGAGGCGTGACAGGCCGACCATGTATTTCCCGCTGAGTGCGCCAGATGGGACGGAGGTTTTTCCTACTCACGACAATGGCGAAGAAGCTGTCTGGGCAATGGGCAGGTCTGGAATTGATCGCCATGAGGCCTCTGGCACTTTGATCTGGAAGCAACGACAGCGCCAAGAGCAAGTTGTTTGGGAACCATACACCCGAGAGTTTGCGCCGGAAGACCCCAGAAGGCCGTATCCCAGTATCTGGGCAGAGCTGCCGACGATGCGGCAGGCGAAGGCATTTTTGCGAGATGTTTTCAACACAGCTGACCTGTTTAATACACCCAAGCCTGTGGAGTTGATTGAACGCATATTGCAAATGATGAACGATCCGACAGCCCTCGTCCTGGATAGCTTTTCAGGTTCAGGCACCACTGGACATGCAGTTTTGAAGCAAAACGCAGAGGACGGAGGAAGTCGGCGCTTCGTGCTTGTAGAGATGGACGAAGCTATTGCGTGCGAAGTGACTCGGGTGCGAGTCTCAAAAGTTGCCGAGGGCTATACCCCGGCCGGTGGCGAGTCCGCTCAAGGCCTGGGCGGGGGCTTCCAGTTCTGTCGCCTGTCTGCCGAGCCCCTGTTCGACGCCGATGGCCAGATCCGCAGCGATGTACGCTTTGCCCAGCTGGCCGAATTCGTGTGGTTTGCCGAAACCGGCAGCGGCTACACCGGCAGCGCGGACAGCCCCCTGCTGGGCGTGCATGAAGGGCGGGCCATCTATCTGCTGTACAACGGCATCCTCAAGGACAAGTCGGTGGCCGGCGGCAACGTGCTCACCGGCCCGGTGCTCGACGTGCTGCCCCCCTTCGCCGGCCCCAAGGTGATCTACGCCGCCGCCAACCGCCTGGGCAGCCGCACCGCCCGGGAAGGCATCACCTTCAAGCAGACCCCCTACGCCCTGGAGCTGTGAGCGTGGAGCCGGGGCGCAAGATCATCATCATCGCCGGGCCCAACGGGGCCGGCAAAACCACCTTTGCCCGGGAGTTTCTGCCCAACGAGGCAGGCTGCCCGGTGTTCGTGAATGCCGATCTCATCGCCGCAGGCCTGGCCCCCTTTGCGCCGCACACCGCGGCGGTTCAGGCCGGGCGGCTGATGCTGCAGGCGCTGGCCCGGCACTTTGCCGCCGGCGAGAGTTTCGCTTTTGAAACCACCCTGTCGGGGCGCGGCTACGCGCCCCACATCCAGGCCTGGCAGGCGGCGGGCTATGCGGTGAAGCTGATCTTCCTGAAGCTCGACAGTCCCGAAGAGGCCATCGCCCGCGTGGCCCAGCGGGTGCTGCAGGGCGGCCACGACATTCCGGAAGCCACCATCCGCCGCCGCTTTGCAGCCGGGCTGCACAACTTCGAGCACCTGTACGCCCCGCTGGTCGATGCGTGGGCGCTGTACGACAACGCCGGCAGCACCCCGCTGCTGCTGGACTGGAGCGAGAAGCCATGAACAAGCAACCCATCGAGAACGCCCGCGACGCCGATCTGCGCCTGTCGTCCCAGGCCCTGCAGCGCGCCGCCCAGCGCGCGCGGGAGCTTGCCCGCCAGACCGGCACCGCCATCGTGGTGAGCCGCCGCGGCGTGATCGAGACGATCCGCCCGGATGCCGGCACGCCCGGTGTGCAGGAATCCACCGCGCCCTACGGAAAAACCCCATGACCGCGTTTGACGCCAAGATCTACCAGCAGCAGGTGCTGGAAAGCGTGGAGGCCTATTTCAAGGCCTGCCACGAGCTGCCGTCGGCGTCGATTGCCTTTACCGCCACCACCGAGCGGCTGTGGGGGCGCGGTAATCCGTACAACCCGCTGGCGGGATTTCCGGCCGACATGCCGTATTTCTGCCTGCGGGTGCCCACCGGCGGCGGCAAGACCTGGCTGGCGGCCAAGAGCGTGGCGCTGGTCAATACCCACCTGCTGCGCAGCGAACATTGCGTGGTGTTGTGGCTGGTGCCGAGCAAGCCGATCCGCGAGCAGACGATCAAGGCGCTGAAGGATCGCCATCACCCGTACCACCTCGCCCTGCGCGAGGCCGGCCCGATCACGGTGATGGATCTGGAGGAGGCGAAGAGCGTCACCCGCGCCACGCTGGATACGTCGACCACGGTGATCGTGGCGACACGGCAGGCCTTCCAGGTGGAAGAGGAAGAATGCCGCAAGGTGTATCAGAGCAGCGGGGCGCTGATGCATCACTTCGACAACCTGTCGCCCGATCAGCGCGATGCGTTGCTTTGTGACGGCGAGGGCGGCGAACGCACGGTGCCGTATTCGCTGGCCAACGTGCTGCGGCTGCGCCGGCCCTTTGTGGTGGTGGACGAGGCCCACAACAGCCGCACCGAGCTGGCCTTCGACATGCTGGCGCGCTTTCGCCCCAGCGGGGTGATGGAGCTGACCGCGACCCCGGACATGGAGCGCACGCCCAGCAACGTGCTGCACAGCGTGTCGGCCGCCGAGCTGAAGGGCGAGGAGATGATCAAGTTGCCGGTGGTGCTGGAGACCGAGCCCAACTGGCAACAATGCCTGGCCGACGCCATCGGCCGCCGGGAGGCGTTGCAGCAGTTGGCCGACGAGGAGCGCCGAGGGGGCGCCGCCTATCTGCGACCGCTGGTGCTGATCCAGTCCGAGCCGCGCCGCGCTGGCGTCGAGACGCTGGATTACGAGCGGGTGCGGAACGAACTGATCACCAATCACGGTATTCCGCCCGACGAGATTGTGGTGGCCACCGGTGAGGAGAAGGGGCTGGAGCAGATCGACGTCGACTTCGGGCTTGGCATCGCCGATCCCGCCTGCCCGGTGAAGTTCGTCATCACCCAGAAGGCGCTGGCCGAGGGCTGGGATTGCCCGTTTGCCTACATTCTGGTGAGCATGGCGTCGCTGTCGTCGGCGACGGCGGTCGAGCAATTGCTGGGGCGCGTCTTGCGTCAGCCGGGGGCGAGCCACCGACAGGCGAAGGCGCTGAATCAGTCCTACGCGTTTGTGGTGTCGCGCAATTTTGCCGAGACGGCTGGCGCGCTGCGAGACCGCCTGGTGGCCGGCGCCGGCTTTGAGCGGCGCGAGGTGGCCGCCTTTGTGACCGCCGCTCGGGTCGAGCAGTCGCGGCTCGATCTGGAGGGCTATGGCGGACGCGTCGTGGTGAAGCCGGTGGTCGTGCCCTTGTCGGAAAAGCCCAACCTGAAGGCCGTGCCCAAAGCGGTGCGGGACAAGGTGAGTTGGGACGGCAAGCTCAATACGCTGACGATCAGCACGCCCCTCACCGAGGACGAGGCGGAGGTGCTGAAGACGTCGGTCAGTTCGGAGTCGGCGGCCCAGGCTATCGTGGAGGCCGCCGAGGTGAGCCGCACGACCGCTATCGAGTTTTTCCAGACGCCGGCAGAGTTGGGGGAACGCTTCCGGGTGCCACAGCTGGCGCTGCGTGTACAGGGTGAGTTGCATCTGTTCGACGACCCGGAGGTGCTGGAGTATCCGTGGGAACTTTCGCCCTACGACGCTGCGCCGACGGTGGACGATCTGTCCGTTCTGGGCGCGGGCTTGAAGGTGTCGGAAGGCGGCGAGATCGACGTGGATGGCAGCGGACACATCGTGTCGCGCTTCCTGCCCGAGCTGCAGCGCGATCTGGGGCTGGTCTATCAGCCGGAACATTGGGATGCACTACGCCTCGCCACGTGGCTTTGCCGGAATCTGCCAGAGCCGTCGCTGACCCATGCCAGCAAGCAGGCCTTCGTGGCGGCGTGGCTGGCCGATTTGCTGAACCGCGATGGGTTCTCCCTCGCGCGGGCCAATCTGCAGAAGTTCCTGCTGCGCAATCTGCTGGAGGCGCGGATCAGGGCGCTCCGCAAGCAAGCGGTGAGCAAGGCTTTTCAGCAGACGCTGTTCGGTGAAGCGGCGGCCAACTGGGTGGTGGTGTCCGATCAGCACGCCTTTGAGTTTCACACCCAGGCCTATGCACCGAGCCGGGACTACGACGGTCGCTTTGGCCTCTTCGACTTCCGCGAGCACTTCTATGGGCGCATCGGGGATTTCGACAGCAAGGAAGAGTTCGAGTGTGCGTGCCAGCTGGATATGCTGGCCCAGCAGGGCCGCATCGAGTTCTGGGTTCGCAATCTGGTGCGGCGTGAAGGCTGCGCGTTTTTCCTGCAAAAGGCAGATGGGCGCTTCTACCCGGACTTCCTCTGCCAGTTGCCGGGCGTCGATGGTCAGCCGGGGCCAGTGCTGGCCGTGGAGTACAAGGGCGCAGATCGTTGGAATGCAGCCGAAGATGATCGGTTGATCGGTGGCCTGTGGGCGAATCTTTCCGATGGCCGCTGCCGGTTTGTGATGGTGCGGGACAAGCGTTGGGATTGGATTGAAGGCCTGCTGACGCCGTAATGCGAGCTGCGCAGCTGCGGGATACCTGCCCGTTCCCGCCCGCGCCGCCATCCCCCACAATGCCCGCCTGTCTCCATCCCGATGCGCTGCCCATGTCTTCCACGCTGCTCTCCTGCGGTCTGCTGGTCATCAACGAACGGGGCGAATTGCTGGTCGGGCATTCCACGGGCAGTACCCACTGGGATCTGCCCAAGGGTCTGATCGATCCGGGGGAGTCGCCGATCGCGTGCGCGCTGCGGGAGGCGCAGGAGGAGTTCGGGCTGGTCTTCGGGCGGGATCGGCTGGTGGACCTGGGGCGTCATGCCTATTACCGGGGCAAGGATCTGCATCTGTTTGCGGTGCGCACCGATTCGGCGGCCACGCGGCCCGAGGCGTGCGTGTGCGCGAGCTTCTTCGATGACGCGCGCACGGGGCGGCGGCTGCCGGAGATCGACGCCTTCGGCTGGGCGGACGACGAGGCGCTGGGCCTGCGGCTGGCGGCGAGCATGCGGCGCCTGCTGCTGGGGAAGGGCGTGCTGGCGGCAGCCCGGCAAACCGTCGGGACCGGGTAGATCGCCAGCTTCCCGTTGCCGGCCGTCGCGCCCGGGGGCGCCGCGTTCTATATTGAATTGGGGCGTCACACCCATGGGAGAAATCATGAACACCCGATCCGCGCGTGCAATGCTGCTGGCCAGTCTGATGCTGGCCGCTGCGCCGCTGCTGGCCGACGACGGTCAGCGCCTGAGCCGCGATGAGCTGGCCACCTTGCTGCCCGGCGCCGAAGTCACCCACGTCTCCCGCGGCGGCAGCCTGCGCAAGTGGACCAACGGGCCCGACGGCAAGTTTGTGGCTTCGTCCGACAACAAGAAGTTCGGCAGCGTGGCGGGTTCGTCCAGCGCCACGGCGCCCGGCACCTGGCGGATCAGCGACGAGGGGCGCTACTGCGTCCAGATCGACTGGCGACGGGAGGCCGAGAACTGGTGCTCGTACATCGTCAAGGCGCCCGACGGGGCCTACTACCTGGGCGCCGTGGAGGACGGCCGGCGCATCGAGTTCCGGCGGCCGTGAGGCGAGCTTCAGCGCGCCCTGGCGGGCAGGAAAATCTGGTCCGACTGTAAAGTCGCCGCGCATCGCGTCGCTATAATCGGCCCGGAATGCGTATTTTCCCTTCACGCCAGCCATGAAGACCAGAACCACCCTTTACGACCTGCTCGGGTTGCCGCCGACGGCCACCACGGCCGACATCCACGCCGCCCACCTCCGGCTGGTGCACCACTATCAGTCCGGCCCCCACGGGATGGACCAGACCGATGCCGACAACCAGATCAAGGTGGTCAAGGAGGCCTGCTGGGTCCTGTCCGACCCCGGCCGGCGCGCCGCCTACGACGCCAGCCTGGCACCCACCCAGCCCGAGCTGCCGCCCGGGCTGGATGCGCCTGCCGGTGTGCTGCCGGTGGACCTGCCGCCGCGCCGCGTCGTCAAGCCACGCTCGCCCCTGCGCACCATGCTCACCGTGATCGGCGGCCTGCTCGCGGTCGGCGTGGGGGTGCAGATCCTGATGTCCTTGTTTGCCGTGCGCCAGATGACGCAGATCGACAACGGTGAAGCCATGAGCGCTGCCCATGCCCGGGCGGCGGCGGCCGAGCGGCGGCAGATCTACGGCGACCTGACCGACGACGAGATCGCCAGGCAGGCCACCGAGGAGCGCCGTCGCCGCGAGGCCTACCAGCAGGCCGAGGCCGAGCGCCGCGCCGAGTACGAACGCCGCGAGGCCGAGCGCCGCCACGAGATGGCCCTGGCCGAGCGCAAGCAGTACGCCGATCAGATAACCAACAGCGTGCAGCGCGCCGAAGAGGATGCCCGCCGCAAGGCCGAATGGGAGCGCCAGCAGCGGGAGGCCCGCGAGCGCGAGGAAGAAGCCCGCGAACAGGCCCGGGTGGAGCAGCGTCTGGCCCGGGAGCGCGCCCGGCTGGGCGTGGGCAACTCGTCCTACTGACGCGTCGGCCACCCCGGGTTTCGGGGCGTGCCGGGCCGCTTTGCGGGATAATCCGGCATGACTTCCACGCCCCTCCCGCCGCCGGACGACGCTTCCGGCGCTGAACCCACCGTTATTCCGCCCCCCGCCGCCATCGCCGCAGGGCCCTTCGAATCCCTCGGGCTGCCGCCGCCGGTGCTCGCCAACCTGGCCCGTCTCGGCTATCACACGATGACGCCGATCCAGGCCGCCAGCCTGCCTGTGGCGCTGGCGGGGCACGATCTCATCGCCCAGGCCAAGACCGGCAGCGGCAAGACGGCGGCCTTCGGCCTGCCGCTGCTGCAGCGCCTCGATGCGCGGCGCTTTGCGGTGCAGGCGCTGGTGCTGTGCCCCACCCGCGAGCTGGCCGAGCAGGTCGGGCAGGAGCTGCGTCGCCTCGCCCGCGCCGAAGACAACATCAAGATCCTCACCCTCTGCGGCGGCTCGCCGATCCGCCACCAGGCCGACAGCCTCGCCCACGGCGCCCACGTGGTGGTGGGCACGCCCGGCCGGCTGATGGATCACATTTCCCGCGGCAGCCTGCAGCTCGACGCACTAGCCACGCTGGTCCTCGACGAAGCCGACCGGATGCTCGACATGGGTTTCTTCGACGATATCGCCTACGTCGCCAAGGCCTGCCCGAAACACCGCCAGACCCTGCTGTTCTCGGCCACCTACCCGGAAGGTGTGGTCAATCTGGCCCGCCAGTTCATGCGCCAGCCCCAGGAGATCGCGCTGCCCGAGCAGCACGAGGCCGACAAGATCCGCCAGCGCTTCTTCGAGGTCGCGCCGGACCAGCGTCTTGCCGCCGTCGGCCTGCTGCTGCGCCACTACCGCCCCGAAAGCACCCTGGCCTTCTGCAACACCAAGCAGCAGTGTCGCGATCTCATCGACGTGCTCCACGCCCAGGGCTTTCATGTGCTGGCGCTGCATGGCGAGCTCGACCAGCGCGACCGGGATCAGGTGATGGTGCAGTTTGCCAACCGCAGCTGCTCGGTGCTGGTGGCCACCGACGTCGCGGCCCGCGGCCTCGACGTGGCCGGGCTGGAGGCCGTCATCAACGTGGATGTGACGCCCGACCCGGAGGTGCACGTGCATCGCATCGGCCGCACCGGCCGCGCCGACCGGGACGGCTGGGCCCTCAGCCTCGTCGGCCCCAACGAGAAGAACCGTGTCGCCAACATCGCCAGGACCAACGGCTTCGAGCCGGTGTGGGAATCCATCGCCGATCTGCACGCCGAAGACCAGCCCGTGCCCCAGCCGCCGATGGTCACGCTGCAGATCCTGGGCGGGCGCAAGGAGAAGATCCGCCCCGGCGACGTGCTCGGCGCCCTCACCGGCGAGGCCGGCTTTGCCGCCAGCCAGGTGGGCAAGATCAACGTGAATGACCAATCCACCTACGTGGCCGTCGAGCGCGGCATCGCCCGCCAGGCCCTGAAGCGCCTCGCCAACGGCAAGATCAAGGGCAAGAAGGTCCGCGTCTTCCTCCTCGACGAGTAAACTCGGCGCCTTCGCCAGACACCGCATCCATCATGGCCGACACCCCATCCCATCGCTTCACCGAGCCGGAGATCGCCGGCGTTTACCGGGCCATCGCCGAGCGGCGCGACATGCGCCACTTCCGCCCGGACCCGGTCGATCCGGCCCTGCTCAAGCGCCTGCTGTGGGCCGCCCACCACGCCCCCAGCGTGGGTTACATGCAGCCCTGGCGCTTCGTCCGCATCACCGACCGCGCCTTGCGCGAGCGGATGCACGAGCTTGTCGAAGTCGAACGGCGCGCCACCGCCAAGGCCCTGGGCGAGCGCGAGGACGACTTCATGCGGCTGAAGGTGGAAGGCCTGCTGGACGCCGGCGAGGTGATCGTGGTGGCGCTGGCGGACGGCCGCGAGAAGCACGTCTTCGGGCGTCGCACCCTGCCCGAGATGGACCTGGCCTCGGTGGCCTGCGCGATCCAGAACATGTGGCTGGCGGCCCGCGCCGAGGGCATCGGCCTGGGCTGGGTGTCGATCTTCGATCCGGTCGAACTCGCCGCGCTGCTGGGCATGCCGGAGGGCGCCCGCCCGGTGGCGATCCTGTGCATCGGCCACGTGGAGCAGTTTTATCCACGCCCGATGCTGGAGATGGAACACTGGGCCGAGCGCATGCCCATCGAGACGGTGCTGGCCGAGAACGTCTGGCCAGCGCAGCCCGAGGGCTGAGCGGGCGGCTCAGGAACCGGCCAGCGCCCCGTCGGCCGGCCCGGTGGTCGGGGCTGCCCCCAGGGGCAGCAGCTTCTGCAAGGTCTGGATGTAGCGCTGCAACGCGGCAAGGCCGGTGGGCGTGAGGCTGTAGCTGGTCTGGGCGCGGCCGGGACCGTCGCTACGGCGCAGGCTCACGTAGTTGGCGGCGATCAGCTTCTTGAGGTGCGATTCGAGGTTGCCGTCGGAAACCTGCAGGTTGCGCTTGAGTTCGGAAAAGCTGGCCTCCTCGCTGCCGGCGAGAAAGGCGGCGATCTGGGTGCGCAGGGGCTGGTGGAGGAGCGGGTCGAGGGTGTCCATGGGGCGGCCCGCCTTGCGGCGGGCGTCGGTTGGCTTGTTTCAGTTTCTCATTTGGCAGGGCGCGTGGGGCTGGCGGCCCCGGCGTTTACTTCAGGTTGAATTCTGCACGCATCGAGCCAGGATTACGCCCGTCCTTCTCGCCCGGCACGGCGATCTCGAAGTGCCCGCCGACCACCTGATTGCCGGCCTTCCAGGTCTTGCCGTCAAGGCTGGCCCACTGCTTGTACGTGTAGAGATCCTGCTTCGTGCGTACGGTGAGCATGCCGCGGGCTTCGTCCTGCAGCAGGCTGCCGTGGATGCGCGTCTCTACAGGCAGCGGGGTGCCGGCGGGGTAGAGCAGGATGAAGGGCTGGCCGGCGGGCGGCGTGTCGCCGAAGCGCACAACCGGCAGACGGGCCATCTCGTCGCCGCCGGGGGGAATGCCGGCGCAGGCGGTCAGCGCGCAGGCGGCAAGGATGCTGAGGGTGCGAAGGATCATGGTCGTGCTCCTGGGTGGGGAAAGGGATCAGTTGCGCGGATGACCGTGGAAATCCACCACCAGCGCCGACTCCACCACCGGACCGGTGGCAGGGTCGAGGCGGGCGCGGATCCACGGGATGGAAATCCAGCGGGTTTCGCGGGCGAGCTGCCACGGTTCGCCGGGCAGGCGCAGGTCGCCGGTGGGGGCGCCGTCGCGCAGCAGGATGTCCACCGGGCGGTCGAGGGTGAGGGGCAGGATGGCGTCCGGCGCCGGGCGGAACAGGTCGCCCGACACCGCAATCTTCACCGGCACTGCCTGTCCGGCGGGCAGGCGGACAATGGTCTCGCCGGCCGGCGCGGTGCCAGCCCGGTAGTCGGACAGGGCGGTGACCGGCAGCTCGGGCGGCAGATTGGCCGCGGCAAGGCGATGGGCAGCCAGCGGCGCGGCCAGGACCACTACCGTCCATCCGGCAGCCTGACCGAGGCGGACCACGAAAGGCCGCGCGCGACCGTGGTCGAGCAGCAGCGACAGCAGCGGCAGGCCGATGCCGAACACCGCCGCGGCGATCCATTTCATGGTCTCGAAGGGCAGCCGGGCGGCAAGCCCGGCCACGCCGATGGCGATGATGATGCCGCCGGTCCATTCGAGCACCTCTTCCGAGAACAGGCCGTGGACGTATAGCGCCAGCCCGATCATCACCAGCCACACGGTGCACAGCATGTAGCTGCCGCCATAGAAGAAGGTGGCGAAGGTGAACAGCGTGCCGACGGCCATCAGGAGCCACAGCAGCTTGACCACCTGGCGGTGGATGAAGGACCAGGTCTCGTCCCGCGCGGCCTTTACACGGCGGGTCAGGTGCCAGTCGGCAAAGCCGGTGCCGCCCAGCACCGCGGCGAGTAGCAGCAGCCAGGCCACCGCGCGGGCGTTGGTGTCGGGGATCTGCTCGGCGGTGAACACCAGGTCGCTGGCCGAAAACAGCCCGGCGCCAGCGAGGCCCCACAGGATCAGGCTGTGGCGTTCCATGCGCAGGTTGCGCTGGCCGCGGGTGAGCATGGACTGGATGCTGTCGAGCTGGCGAGTGATCGGGTCGGCCATGGCTGGATATTCCGTGGGGTTTTACTCTGTGATTCAGAGTCTATAACTCTGAAATTCAGAGTGTCAACCCTCCCGGGGTCTCGGCCCCTTCCCCCTCGTCTCCGAGCCGCTACAATGCCGCCTCTTTTCCATCAGCACGGATGTACCCGCCATGTGGTTCCGCAACCTCCAGATCTACCGTCTCCCCGAAAACTGGGCGCTCACCGCCGACACGCTGCAGGAAAAGCTCTCCGCCCGCCCCTTCCAGCCCTGCGGCAGCCAGGACATGGCGAGCCGCGGCTGGAGCTCGCCCACCAAGGACGACCGCTTCGTGCTGCCGGTGAAGGGCCATTTCCTCGTCTCGCTGGCCGTCGAGCAGAAGCTGCTACCTTCGTCCGTCGTCAATGACGTGGCCGCCGACAAGGCCGAGATGATCGAGGCCCAGCAGGGCTACAAGCCCGGTCGCAAGCAGATGAAGGAGATCAAGGAGGCCGTGCTCCAGGAGCTTCTGCCCCGCGCCTTCACCCGCCGCCGCCGCGTGTTCGCGTGGATCGACCCGGCGGGCGGCTGGCTCATCATCGACGCCGCCAGCCCGGCCCGCGCCGAGGAAGTCCTCGAAGCCCTGCGCGACACCCTCGACGAGCTGCCGGTGAAGATGGTCAAGACCAAGCTGTCGCCGGTGTCGGTGATGACCGGCTGGCTGGCCGCCAACGAGGCCAGCGGCAACTTCACCATCGACCTGGACTGCGAGCTGCGCGCCGTCACCGACGAGAAGGCCGCGGTGCGCTACGTGCGCCACGCGCTCGATGGCAAGGACGTGCAGGATCACCTGGCCGCTGGCAAGCTGCCGACGCGTCTCGCGCTGACCTTCGACGACCGGGTGAGCTTTGTGCTGACCGAGAAGATGGAGATCAAGCGCGTCGCCTTCCTCGACGTCATCAAGGAAGAGGCCGAGAAGCAGGCCGACGCCGCCGACATGCAGATGGAGGCCGATTTTGCCCTGATGAGCGGAGAACTGGCGCGCATGATCCCGGCGCTGCTGGAGGTGCTCGGGGGCGAGGACAAGGAGGCGGTGATCTGACTGTCGGCCGGGCCACCGGCGTCAATCGACAGTGCCGTCAGGTGTCGGATTTTTTAACACCTGACGGTTTTCTTTTGTCCGGAGGCTACCCGGAGGCGCCCTGCGCGGGCGCCTGACGATTTTTTCAAATCGTTGATTTTATAAATACCTAAAACGGGCGCGGTTGCGGTATTTGGGCCGTGAGGCGCACAACGCAATGTTCTTGACCATTTCGGGTACACACCGCCGGATGGCAGGACAGCGGCATCGGATTTTTCTTGGCATGGCTTATGCCTCGGGTGGGAAATCGCTGGGTGGGGGCTGGCGAGCGCACATCTGACCGCATTGGGAGGGTTTCCATGTTGAGAAAAACTGAATCTCGGAAGTCTGCGGGCGCGTGCCTGCGCCAATTTACCGGCGCGCTGGGCGTCGCCGGCGCGATGTTTGCCGCGGCGCCAGCCCATGCGCTGCTGGTGAACATGCAGAACTTCAACAGTCTTTCGGATTTCACGCTGAACGGCGTCACGGCTACCATCGATACGGGCGGCATGGGTGTGGTCGGCCCCAATGCCGGCGACGAGCGGGTGCTGCGCCTCACCAACAATTACGGCCAGTCGGGCAGCGCCTTCCTGACCAACGCCATCTCGCTGGCTTCGGACGCGTCGTTCTCGAGCTACTTCGAGTTCCAGTTCACCAACCAGGGCGCTGGCGGCGCCGACGGCATCGTGTTCACCGTGCAGACAGTGGCCAACACGGCCGGTGGCGGGGGTGGCGGGATCGGTTACGACGGCCTCGCCAACAGCGTGGGCGTCGAGTTCGACAACTGGGACAACGGCCCGTGCGACGGCAACCACGGCAACCACGCCGGCATCAACCTTGCTGGCAGCGTATGCTCGGTGGCGCGCGCCGACAGCCTGCCGGCCCAGCTCGACAGCGGCAGCATCTTCCACGCCTGGGTGGATTACAACGGCGTGACCGACAGCCTCGAGGTGCGTCTGGCCCTCAACGACACCCGCCCGGCCGCACCGCTGATGAGCTACACCGTCGATCTGGTGTCGGTGCTTGGCACGACCAACGCCTTCGTCGGCTTCACCTCCGGCACCGGCGCGGCGACGGCCGACCACGACATCCGGCGGTGGGTGTTCAACAGCGAGTTTGCGCCGGTGGTCGATCCGACCAATCCGGGCGGCGGCACCGTGCCGGAACCCGGCACCCTGGCGCTGATGTTGAGCGGACTCGGCTGCCTGGGTGCGCGCCGTTTGCGCGGCTGAGTCAGCCCCGGCTCAACCGTACGGCGGCCTTTCGGCCGCCGTTTTTCATGGGCCGGTGGATTCGTCGAAGCCCATGAATTGCGCAGTGAAACGGGCCTTGCCGGAGGCGAGGAAGCGCTGGAAATCCCATTCACCGGGGCCAAGCCGGCTGGCGCACTCGGGCTTGAAGACGTAGGTCCAGGCGGCGAGAGAGCGGCCGTCAGCGGTGCGCACGCTTACCTGCTCGCGGCTGTATTCGATGCCTTCGAAGGTATCGAGGCGCGCCCAGGCGGACTCCGGCAGATCGAGGTAGAGCACGCCCTCCACCCGCTCGCCGGGGGCAGGCACCATGCCGGGGTACTCCTCTCCGATCACCGGCGCGCGTCGGAAGCCGTTGAGGGTGGCGGCAACAAAGGGCGCGCGGGCGGCGCACACGGCGCCCATGATGTCCTCGCACATCAGCGAGCCGTAGGTGAAGCAGTGGGTGGTTGCGGGTGGCATGCGGGGCTCCGGGAGAAGATCAGGGTGCGGGCAGAAGGCGCTCGCGCAGTACCGCTGCGGCGCTTTCGGTGGCCACCAGGATCAGCTTGAGGGTGGCGCGGGTGGCGCCCACGAAGAGGCGCCGGATGGCGGCGTCGTCGAGGGTGGCGAAGTCGATCTCGGTCAGGATCACGCAGGGCGCGGCGCGGCCCTTGAAGCGGTGCACCGAGTCGATGAGGACGTCGCCGTCGGTGAGGATCGGGTTGCCGAGCAGGTCGTAGCGGCCGGTGGGCGCCCTGAGGGGGAAGTTGCCGAGCCGGGTGAGCGGCGTGAGGCGCGAATGCTCGCGGCCCCGGTAGGTGACGAGGGCGATGTGGGGCCGCTTGAAGCCGAGCCCGACGGCGCGGGTGAGCGCGCGGGTCGAGGCGGCGGCAAGGTCGTCCGGGCCGGCGTAGCTGAGGATCTCCACCTCGGCACCCGACACCGGGCTGCCGGCTTCCACCGGCCGGCCGGGCAGCAGCTGGTTGAGGCTGGCGAGGATGTCTCGCGGGCTGCGGTAGTTGGTGTCGGCGTGGAGCGTCACCCAGCCGGGCAGATCCACCGGCGGGCGGGCGTAGAGGTTCTGCAGCGGGTCTTCGAGCCACCAGGCGCGGCCGCCGGGGCGCAGGAAGCGCAGCAGGTTGCGGGCCCAGCCGGCCTGGAAATCCTGGCCTTCGTCGATGATGAGCTCGTCCACCTGCTCGGCATCGGCGGGCTGGAGGCTGTCGAGGGCGGCTTCGAGGCGGGCGAAGGCATCCGGCCGGGTGAAGTCCGGCGCTTCGCCGCGGGCCCGCAGCAGGCGGTCGGCGAGCTGGTGGTAGGTGACGACGATGCCGCCGGGCGGGGCGATCAGCGCGATGTGGTCGGCCAGCGGGCGGTTGTAGCAGACGTACATCGGGCGCCTTCCGGCGGCCAGGGCGTCCCGGTAGGCGGCCATCGCCAGCTGGGTCTTGCCCGATCCGGCGGTGCCCACCACGCGCAGGCGGAAGGGCGTGAAGTCGATCCGCCGCGCCCAGTCGGCCAGCCCGCCGGCGAGCCGGGTGTACAGGGCGTGGGCCTCGCCGACGATGGCGTGCACCTCGGGCACCAGCTCCAGCACGTCGCCCAGGAAACGCTCCACCCTGGCCCGGTTGATGAGCCGCGGGCCGCTGGCGGGCAGGATGGCGCGGATCACCTCGAGCAGATACTGGCGCCGGGTGGCGTCGACGATGCGCGCCGGGTCGATGCCGGCGGTGCCGGGCGAGCGCACGGTGTAGTCGGGGCAGAAGAGCAGGGCGTCCACCTCGATGGGATCGCTGCCGCACACGGCTCGCAGCCGGTTGGTGAGGGCGTCGACGTTGCGGGCGAGCTGCATCGCCACCTGCTTGTCTTTCTGGCCGTAGCGTTTGACGAGGCCGCCGGGTGTCTCGGCCAGGAAGCCGGATTTCTGCTCGATCAGCAGCAGCTTGCCAGTGGGACCGACGATGGCGAAGTCGATCTCGCCGACGATGGCGTGGCGGCCCTGGTGGATGCGGGTCCAGTGCACGCCGTGGAAGATCGTGTAATCGTCGGAGAGGCCCTCGGCGAGCTGGGCGAGGGTCTCGATCTCGCGCTGGGCGGCGCCGGTGGCAGCCAGCTCGCGCCAGCCTGCGGGATGAACGATGGCCATGATTGGGGAGCGGAATGTGGTAGCGTGGCCCGGATGCCGTCCGGGCAACCGGATGTGCCCCATTCTGTCAGAAAGGAAGCCCCTGATGCGTTACCGCAAAGCCCTTGCCACGCTCGTCCTCGGCCTTGCCGCCACCCACGCCGCCGCCGACGAGGTGGGCTGCGTGACGACCACCTGGAAACTCATCGGCGCCAACCACAAGGTGTGCGTCGAGGCCTTCCACGACGCCAAAGTGCCCGGCGTGACCTGCCACGTGAGCCAGGCCCGCACCGGCGGCGTGTCGGGCAGTCTGGGCCTCGCCCAGGACCCGTCCCAGTTTTCCCTGGCCTGCCGCCAGACCGGCCCGATCACCCTGCCCGCCAAGCTGCCCGAGAACGAGGTGGTGTTCTCGGAGGACACCTCGCTGGTGTTCAAGGAAACCCGCATCGTGCGGATGTTCGACAAGGCCAACAACACGCTGGTGTATCTGGCCATCAGCCGCAAGCTGATTGACGGTGCGCCGGCCAACAGCATCTCGACGGTGCCGGTGATGCCCTGGGGCGCGAAGTAGCGCCGGAACGGCCGGCTCAGGTTTCGTCGCGGGTTGGCGGCACGCTGTCGGTCTCGGGGTCGATGTCGAGGCCCCAGTCGCCGAAGGTGTACCAGTCTTCGCCCAGCATCTCGGCCGGGTGCAGCGTGCGGCCCGATCCATTGCCGCAGGCGAGCGTGTCCGTCGGGCAATACTTGTCGCAGCCCCAGCAGATGCGCTCGGGGTGCTTCGGGTGCAGGGGAAACTTCTTGGCCATGGCCTGGTGCTGGAGTAGTTGAGTGTTTTTATCGGATATCGGCAGCGTACCCCCGCCAGCCGGACGCGCTTTGATCCACGCTAACAAAACGCGGCGCTGGAGCCCGTCTGCAGTGCGATCAGCGCCCCGCCGTTGATACCCGTCAAGGTCATGGCGCCCGGGCGGCGGTGACAATCGGGCCATCCCTTTCAGAGGCTGCCGTCATGTTCCGCATCTCCGCCTATCTCCGTGAAATCGCGGCGCCCACGCCGATCGGGCCAAAGCGCAACCCGCCGGGCCCGGTGGTGATCTGGAACCTGATCCGCCGCTGCAACCTCACCTGCAAGCACTGCTACTCGATCTCGGCCGACAAGGATTTCGCCGGTGAGCTCTCCACCGACGAGATCTTCCGCACCATGGACGACCTCAAGGCCTTTAGGGTGCCGGTGCTGATCCTCTCCGGCGGCGAGCCGCTGCTGCGCCCCGACATCTTCGAGATCGCCGGCCGCGCCAAGGCGATGGGCTTTTACGTGGGCCTGTCGTCCAACGGCACCCTGATCGACGACAGCAACATCGAGCGCATCTCCGAGGCCGACTTCGACTACGTGGGCGTGAGCCTCGACGGCATCCGCGAAACCCACGACAAGTTCCGCCGCCTCGATGGCGCTTTCGACCGCTCGCTGGCCGGCCTGCGCCGTTGCCGCGAGCTGGGCGTGAAGGTGGGCGTGCGCTACACCATGACCCAGGACAACGCGTCCGATCTGCCCGGCGTACTGCAGCTGGTCGAGGACGAAGGCATCGACCGCTTCTACTTCTCGCACCTCAATTACGCCGGCCGCGGCAACAAGAACCGCGCCGACGACGCCCGCCACGTCCTCACCCGCGACGCGATGGAGCTGCTCTTCGAGACCGCCTGGCGCTATGAGGAGCGCGGCCTCACCCGGGATTTCACCACTGGCAACAACGACGCCGACGGCCCGTTCTTCCTGCAGTGGGTACGCCGTCGCTTCCCCGAGCGCGCCGCCCACATCGAGGCCAAGCTGACGCAGTGGGGCGGCAACTCCAGCGGTATCAACGTCGCCAACATCGACAACTTGGGCAACGTGCACCCCGACACCATGTGGTGGCACCACACCCTCGGCAATGTGCGTGAGCGCAAGTTCGGTGACATCTGGACGGATGTGTCCGACCCGCTGATGGCCGGCCTCAAGCAGTCGCCGCGGCCGGTGACCGGGCGCTGTGCCGAGTGCTGCTACCTGACCATGTGCAACGGCAACACCCGGGTGCGCGCCCAGCAGCTCACCGGCGATCCCTGGCAGGAAGACCCGGGCTGCTACCTCGACAACGCCGAGATCGGCGTGGCCGACGACGCAGCGCGGCTGGCGGTGAAGCCGTGGGTGCGCCTGCAGCCGGCCACCTGATCCGCCCCACCGTGCCCCACCTGAAACCGGAACCGTGCGATGAAACG
This sequence comes from Zoogloea sp., assembly GCA_041917255.1. Taxonomy (GTDB): domain Bacteria; phylum Pseudomonadota; class Gammaproteobacteria; order Burkholderiales; family Rhodocyclaceae; genus Zoogloea. Next base: position 45,483 of record JAYRYA010000013.1, on the reverse strand, counting down.
CCTGCTCTCCATCCTCGCCCTCGCCACCCTGGCTTTCGCCGGCGCCAGCGCTGCTGCCGACGCCCCCGCGCTCTACAATCAGCACTGTCTTGCCTGCCACGGCGCCGGCCGTCTGGGCGGCATGGGCCCGGCGCTGCTGCCCGAGAGCCTGGAGCGTCTCAAGCGCAAGGACGCCCTGGCCACCATCCGGGAAGGCCGCGCCGCCACCCAGATGCCGGCCTTCGGCCAGACGCTGCAGCCCGACGAGATCGAGGCCCTGGCGGGCTGGATCTACTCGCCGGTGAGCCCCGCGCCCAGCTGGAGCGAGGCGGACATCCGCGCCTCGCGCACCGAGCCCTATCCGCCCGGCAGCCTGCCGGACGCGCGCCAGGGCGACGTGGCCAAGGCCGATCCGATGAACCTGTTCATCGTTGTCGAGGCCGGCGACCACCACGTCAGCGTGCTCGACGGCGACCGCATGGAGCGCATCTTCCGCTTCCCGTCGCGCTACGCCCTGCACGGCGGGCCCAAGTTCACCCCTGACGGCCGCTATGTGTTCTTCGCATCGCGGGATGGCTGGGTGAGCAAATTCGACATCTGGAACCTGAAGGTCGTCGCCGAGGTGCGCGCCGGCATCAACACCCGCAACGCGGCGGTGTCGTCCGACGGGCGCTTTGTGGCGGTGGCCAACTACCTGCCGGGCAATCTGGTGATCTTCGACGCCGACCTCAAGCTGCTCAAGGTGATCGACGGGCACAACCTCAAGGGTGATGCCGCCTCGCGCATCTCGGCGGTCTACGACGCCGCGCCGCGCAAGAGTTTCATCGTCGGTCTGAAGGATCTGCCGGAGATCTGGGAGGTGTCGTACGACCCGGCCGCCAAGCCCTTCCACGATGGCTACGTACACGACTACAAGATGGGTGAGGCCATCGCCACGCCGGGCTATCTCAACCCGCGCCGCACCGTGCTCGACGTGCCGCTGGACGACTTCTTCTTCACCCAGGACTACGCCAACCTGGTCGGCGCCAGCCGCGAGGGGCGAGGGCAGGTGGTCAACCTCGACGTGCGCCGCCCCATCGCCGCGCTCGATCTGCCTGGCATGCCGCACCTGGGCTCGGGCATCTCCTGGCTGCGCGACGGGCGCCGGGTGGTGGCGAGCACCAACCTGAAGGACGCCCAGGTGAGCGTGATCGACATGCAGAACTGGCAGACGCTGGCGACGATCCCCACGCTGGGCCCGGGTTTCTTCCTGCGTAGCCACGAGAACAGCCCCTACGCGTGGGTCGATTCGATGATGAGCCCGACGGCGAAGGACACCCTGCAGGTGGTGGACAAGCAGCAGATGAAGGTGGTGGCCCAGATCCGCCCCGAGCCGGGCAAGACCTTCGCCCACGTGGAGTTCGACCGCTACGGGCGCTACGTGATCGCCAGCCTGATGGAGAAGGACGGCGCGCTGATCTTCCTCGATGCCAACACCTTCAAGGAGATCAAGCGCCTGCCGGCCAGCAAGCCCATCGGCAAGTACAACCTCTTCAACAAGATCCAGCGTTCGGAAGGCACCAGCCACTGAGCGCCGCGGGGGTCGTCAGCAGCCCAGCGTGAAACGACGGTCGTGGGCTGCGCGCCGGCGCGCGGAGAGGTGATCCATCATCGGGCCGCTCTGGGGCTGGCGCATGCTCGTGTCGATGTCGTGGATCACCGTCAGCCAATGCGCGCATTCGGCGGCCTTCCGGTCGGCCTCGTCATGCTGCCGGGGTAATGGCCGGGGTGTCGGCACGACAGGTCGGCTGGCCACCAGGCGTTCATATTGCTCCTGATAGCTCGCGGTGGGCGTGCCCGGCGACGGCGTGCGCAGGGTGATGATCTCCTGCGCTTCGCCCGGCGCGCAGGGGCGGTCCGAGAAGGTCGGCGTGCCGCCTCGCAGGCAACGATAGGCTTGGTCCGCCCGGGCAGCAGGCTGAGGTAGCGGTGCCGCCGCGGATGGTGTCGGGATGGCCGGCGCCGGTGCTGGAGGCGGCATGGGGGCGGGCGTCGGCGCGTCGGTGGGGGTTGCCGGTGTCTGCGGATGTTCGGCCGACCACCACGCCATCGCGGCGGTGAGCAGCAAGGCGACGAGCAGGATCGAGCTTTCCTTCATCATGCAGACATCGGGACCGGAGGGTCAGCAGCCCAGCGCCATGCGCTTTTCCACGTAGATCCGGCGGCGGTTGAGGAGTTGTTCGGCCGAGCCGGGCGATTGGGGATGGAGGAGTGCGGCATCCACGCCCTCGATCACCTCCTGCAGTTCGGCACACACGGCGGTCTTGTCGGTGGCATCACTGGCGGTGTGGACTTCCAGGCGTTCCGGGGCGGCAGGTGGCGGCTCCGGGCTGGGCGAGTGGGTAGTGGTCTGCTGGTGGGGGAAGGGGCTCTCAGCGTTGGGAGCGGATTTCCAGCCTTCCGTGCGGAAGTGGTCGGACCAATAAGCGATTCCCGCCGCCAGGGCCAGGGCGGCGAGCAGGGCGGAGCCTTCCTTCACGATTCAGTCTCATTCAGCATGGCCGCGAATTTATCACCCAATCCGGGTTTTCGTATGAGACCTGTGGCACGCCAACCGTTGAGCGGCTTGACCGTGCTCAAGGTTGACCCGGGGCGATTGAGACAATCTGAAGGCCTTTGCGGCGTTTCTGCCCATTTTTTCCCGAGCATGCCATGACTGACAACACCACGCCCATCATCGTCGACGCCCGCGGTCTGATGCCGCCCGAACCCCTCAACCTGACCCTCGAGGCGCTCGACACGATGCCGCCGGACGGTGAGGTGCTCCTGATGCTTTACCGCGAACCAGGGCCGCTGTACGACATCCTGCGGCGCAATGGCTACACTCACCGCACCGAGTCCACGGAAGGCGGAGAGTTCCACGTCCACATCCGCCACGCGGCCGCAGTCTGAGGCGGATCTTCAGTCGTGGAGGGCCAGCTTGGCGGCATCGTGGATCACGATGTGTTTGCCGTGCACCGAGATCAGCCCGCCTTCCGACAGTTCGTGGAAGATGCGCGAGAGCGTTTCGGGGGTCAGGCTGAGGCGCGAGGCGATCACCTGCTTGCTGGTCGGCAGTTCCACCTCGTGACGCCCGCCGGGCGCGGAGGGGGCGCTTTCGGCCAGCTGCAGCAGGTAGCCGATGACCCGCTGGGTGGACGAGCGCAGGGCGTAGGATTCCACGTCGCGGACCATCGAGTGCAGGCGGATCGACATGCCCGCCAGCAGCTTGCGGGCAAAGTGAGGATCCTGCTCGATCTGGTCGAACACCGCGTTCGAGCCAATGTGCAGCAGCAGGCTGTCGGAGAGCGCCTCGCCGAGCACCGGATAGGGCTGGTCGAGGAACATCACTGCCTCGCCAAAGCTCTGGAGCGGCCCGAGGATCTCGACGACCTTCTCGTTGCCCTGGGCAGAGGTGAAGGCCAGCTTGATCTGCCCCCACACGACCAGGAAGAAGCCTTTCGGGGATTCGCCCCGCTGGAACAAGCGCTCGCCTTTCTGCAGACGCTTCTCCCGTGTGGCGGCCGCCATGTGGGCGAGGTCTTCGGGGGACAGGGCGCTGAACAGGGGCATCCGGCTGAGCAAGCCGGGGATGTCAATCTTGTCGGTACTCATGGGCAGGCTTTCAACGTGGGCGACTTCACCCTTTCGATTCTAACCCCGGGCGCCCGCCTCACAGCCGGCTTCACAGCCATTTGCTGACTTTTTGACTCATCAAACATGCAAAAACCCATCCAGCTCCAGCCCCGGCCCGCTGCGCCGCCGCCGGTTCCGCCCGCGCCGGCATTCCGTGCGGCGATCCTGTTCGCTGCACCGCACAGGCCGATGTTCCTTGCCGGGGCAGTACAGAGCGTGCTGGCCTTCCTGCCGTGGGTGTGGGAGCTCCTTGCCCGCACCGGTGCCATGGCCGGTCCCGCGTTGCCGTGGCCACCGGGCTGGGTGCATGGGCTGTGGGCGGCCTACGGGGTGTTTCCCTTCTTCGTGTTCGGCTTCCTGATGACCGCCATGCCCCGCTGGCAGGGCATGGCCGATACGCCGGGCAGCGCAGCGCGGTGGCCGTGGCTGGGGCTTGTGTCGGGCTGGCTGCTGTTCGATCTGGGCCTCTTGATCGACACCGCGTGGCTGCGCGTGCTCGGGTTGGCACTGGTGCTGGCGGGCTGGGGCATGGCGCTTGCAGTGCTCCATCCGGTCGCTTTCCGGGAAGGCAAACCGCGGCTGCACGCGGGTACGGCCTGGCTGGCACTGGCAGCTGGCGTGATGGGGCTGGTGGCGTGGGTCGTCTTTGCCGCGACGGGGGCGCCGCTGGCGGCGCGGGTCGGCCTGTCGATCGGCGTGTATGGGTTGCTGGCGCCGCTCTTCATGGTGGTCAGCCACCGGATGATTCCCTTCTTCTCCAGCTCGGCGCTGCCCCGCTATGAGGTGGTGCGGCCAGACTGGACGCTGCGCGTGCTGCTCGGGGTGACGGCGTTTCACGGCCTGCTGGATATGATCGGGCTGGCCGCCTGGGCTGCGCCGACCGACCTGCTCGGCGCTGGCACGGCCCTGTGGCTGAGCTGGAAGTGGCAGCTGCCGCGCAGCTTCGAGGTGCGCCTGCTGGCGATGCTGCACATCGGTTTCCTATGGCTGGGCATCGCCTGGCTGCTGGCCGGAGTGCAGGGCGTGCTGCATCTGGCGGGCGTCGAGGTGCTGGGCCTTGCACCCCTGCACGCGCTGGCGGTGGGCTACTTCGCGACAATGACCCTGGCGATGGTGTCCCGCGTCACCCTGGGCCATTCAGGGCGCCCGCTGGTGGCCGACGCCCTGACCTGGCGCCTCACCCTCGGCCTGCACGGGGTGGCGCTGCTGCGGGTGCTGGCCGACATGTTCCCGGCCGCGCAGACGCTGCTGCTGGTGATGGCCGGCGTCGGCTGGTTGATCGTCTTCGTGCCGTGGGCGAGCCGGCTGGTGCCGATCTACCTCAGCCGCCGCAGCGACGGTCGGGAGGGCTGATGCGTCGTCCTGCGGTGATAAGTCACTTTTCCGGTCTGGAATCCGGTGTTGCCGTGATATCCGTCGCCTTGGTGTGGGACTTCCTGCCTTGGCAATCCAGGCGGTCCGATGCACCATCGTGGAAACTGGAAAAATTGATAAATCAGCATGACGTTAGATCACGCCTCCCGGGATATGCAGAACTGCGCTGCCGGACGGCTGTCCCCCGACAGCAGTCTGCTCGACGCCCTCTCCTGCCTGCTCACCCAAGGCCTCGATTCCGTGGCGGTGGGGGAGGACGGGCCGGGACAGCGTTACCTCGGCGCCCACACGGTGCTGCGCGCCCTCCAGGCGGGCCTGGCGGCCCAGACACCCATCTCCGAGCTGACGCTGGCTGAAAGCGCCGCCGACGCCGGCGGTGGCGCCGTAGGCGCGGCAGCCCTGATCAACGGTCTTCCCCTGCGCATGTGGCTGAAGGGGCGCGACGGGCGCTACCTCATCGTCAATCGCAGTTTTGCCGAATTTTGCGGGCAGGCCATGCCCCAGGCGGTGATCGGCAAGACCGATCTCGAACTCTTTCCCCGGTCCGTTGCCGATGCCGAGCGTGCCGAAGACGCCCAGGTGATGCGCGACGGCCAGCCCGTCAGCCGGGTTGACCGGGTCGACGGCGAGGCGGCGGTCTGGTTCGAAACCTACAAGGCGCCGGCACGCAGCCCCGACGGGCTGGTCGTCGGTACCGTGGGTTTGGCCTACGACGTGAGCGAGCGGGTGCGCGAGCAGCGCTCCGCCCAGCGCAGCCGCAAGAAGCTCGCCGATGTGCTGGCCACCATCGGCGAAGGCATCTGGGATTACAACCTCGTCACCGGTCGCTTCAGCCACAACCGGCACTGGTGCACGATGCTGGGCCTCGACGATCGCTGGCTCAACCACACTCAGTCCGACCTGCAGGCCCTGATCCATCCCGAAGATCGGGAGCGGGTGGACAGGGCGGTGAGCGCCTGCCTCGACGGCGGCGGCACCTACGTGGCCGAATACCGCCTTTCTCACGCCGACGGCCACTGGCTGTGGGTGCGCGACCGCGGCGACGTGGTGGATTACGATCAGGACGGCCGCCCGCGGCGGATGGTGGGCAGCATCGCCGACATCAGCGCCATGCGCAGCACCACCCAGGCCCTGCTGGAAAGCCAGATCCGCTACCAGCAGGTCTTCGACAGCGTGCGCGAGGTCATCTTCCAGACCGATGCCCGCGGCCGCTGGCAGCTCCTCAACCCCGCGTGGGCCGAGATCACCGGCCATCCTGTGGATGAATCCATCGGCCACAGCTTCCTCGACTTCCTGCACCCGGACGACCAGGACGCCCGCCGCGAAGCCCTCAAGCCGCTGGTCGAGCGCGCCCAGGACCACTGCAGCGCCACCCTGCGGGTGAAGTGCCGCGACGGCAGCTTCCGCTGGCTGGATCTGTACGCCCGCGCCATCGTCGATGCCGACAACACTCTCGTGGGCACCTCCGGCACCCTCAACGACGTCACCGCCCGGGTGGCTGCCGAAGACTACCTGCGCCTCACCGCCAGCGTGTTCCGCCACGCCCACGAGAGCATCATCATCACCGACCCGGATGCCCGCATCCTCGAGGTGAACGACAGCTTCTGCACCCTCACCGGCTACACCCGCGACGAGGTCATCGGCCAGCACAGCCGCCTGCTGCGCTCCGGCCTGCACGACGCGGCCTACTACGACGCCATGTGGGCCGACCTGCTGCGCGACGGCGTGTGGCAGGGCGAAACCTGGAGCCGCAAGAAGAACGGGGAGTTCTACGCCCAGCTCGGCAACATCTCGGCGGTGCGCAACGAAGCCGGCCAGACCACCCATTATGTTGGCCTGTTCACCGACATCACCGACATGAAGGAGAACCAGCGCCAGCTCGAGCACCTCGCCTACCACGACGTGCTCACCCAGCTGCCCAACCGCAGCCTGCTGGCCGACCGGATGCGCATGTCCCTGGCCCAGGCCGAGCGCAACGGCACCCTGGCGGCCGTCGCCTATCTCGACCTCGACGGCTTCAAGCCGGTCAATGACAGCCTCGGCCACCACGTGGGCGACCGCCTGCTGGTGGAGATCGCCCGCCGCCTGCAGGCCTCCACCCGCGCCGGCGACACCGTGGCGCGGATGGGCGGCGACGAGTTCGCGCTGATCTACAACGGCCTCGAGCACGCCGATGAATGCGAGCAGGTGTTTGCCCGCCTGCTCGCCAGCATCTCCGCCCCGATCACCGTCGACGGCCGTGAACTGAGCGTCACCGCCAGCATCGGCGTCACCCTGTGTCCGCTGGATGGCTCCGATCCCGAGGTGCTGCTGGCCCACGCCGACCAGGCCATGTATCTGGCCAAGCGCGCCGGCCGCAACCGTTTCCACCTCTTCGACCCCGAGCGCGACCGCCGCCTGCGTGCCCACCGGGACGCCCAGATCCGCGTCGAATCGGCCCTCTCCGGGGGCGAGCTGGAGCTCCACTACCAGCCCAAGGTCGATGCCCTCACCAACACCTTGTCCGGCGTCGAGGCGCTGATCCGCTGGAAACACCCGGAGCTCGGCCTGCGCCTGCCCGCCGAATTCCTGCCCACGGTGAGCGAATCCCGCTGCGAGATCGACCTGGGCAAGTGGGTGCTCGCCACTGCCGTGGCCCAGCTCGACACCTGGCGCGCGGCCGGCCTGGCCACGCGGATGAGCGTCAACATCTCGGCCCGCCACCTGGCGCACCCTGATTTCGTCCCCCATCTGCGCTCGGTGCTCGAAGCCCACCCCGAGCTCGACCCCGGCCTGCTGCAGCTCGAAGTGCTCGAATCCACCACGATGACCGACCTCTCCGGCATCGCCCGGATCATGGCGGCCTGCAACGACCTGGGCGTCAGCTTCGCCATCGACGACTTCGGTACCGGCTTCGGCGCCATGAGCAGCCTGCGCAAGCTGCCGGTGCGCAGCATCAAGATCGACCGCTCGATCATCCACAACATGCTCGACGACGAGGATGACCTTGCCACCGTGCAGAGCATGATCGGCCTCGCCACCGCCTTCCGGCGGGAGGTGATTGCCGAAGGCGTCGAGACCCCGCGCCACCGTCAGGCCTTGCTCAAGCTCGGTTGTCATCTGGTCCAGGGCCACGGCATCGCGCGGCCCATGCCCGCCGCGCGGATGCAGCGCTGGATGCGCGCCTACGCCACACGCCACTAGACGCCGCTGCCTGCCTTGGCAGCCGGCAGACTGAAAATCCTCACGCGTCGGCGTCCTCAAGCCGCCCCGTTTCGTGCGACCATGCGCCTCGCGTGCTCGCCGACGCGGGCGCGCATCCCGCAACAACCCTCAATGTAAACATGGAATTCCTGACCGACCCGCAATTGCTGATCGCCTTCTTCACCCTGACCGCCCTCGAGCTGGTGCTGGGTATCGACAACGTGATCTTCATCTCCATCCTGGTGGACAAGCTGCCCAAGGAGAAGCGCGCCTTCGCCCGCCGGCTCGGGCTGTTCCTGGCGATGTTCATGCGCATCGGACTGCTGATGGTCCTGTCCTGGCTGGCCGGGCTCACCGAGCCGCTGGTCACGGTGCTCGAGCACGGCTTCTCCGGTCGTGACCTGATTCTCCTGGCCGGTGGCCTGTTCCTGGTGTGGAAGAGCACCCAGGAGGTGCACCAGCTGATGGAAGGCGAGGAGGGCGAAAGCTCCAGCGCCGTCAAGGCCACCTTCGGTGCGGTGATCATGCAGATCATCGTGATCGACATCGTGTTCTCCCTCGATTCGATCATCACCGCCATCGGCATGGTCAACAACCTGCAGGTGATGATCGCCGCGGTGATCGCTTCGGTCGGCCTGATGATGATTGCCTCCGGCCCGATCAGCGAGTTCGTCTCGCGCCACCCCACCGTCAAGATGCTGGCGCTCTCCTTCCTTATGGTGATCGGCGTGGTACTGATGGCCGACGCCTTCGGCCATCACGTGCCCAAGGGCTACATCTACTCGGCGATGGCCTTCTCGGTGCTGGTTGAAATGCTCAACCTGCGCATGCGCGCCCGCCACGCCGCCAAGACCGCGCCGGTCAAGCTCCACGAGCCCTACGTGCGCGAGGAAAGCAAGGAGTGACGGCGCCCTTCGGACCGCTGACACCGGATTTCGTGTTGTCCGCGGTCGAGGCCAGCGGCCTCGTCTGCGATGGCCGCCTGCTCACCCTCAACAGCTACGAGAACCGCGTCTATCAGGTCGGCATCGAAGACGCCCAGCCGCTGATTGCCAAGTTCTACCGCCCCGGGCGGTGGAGCGACGAAGCGATCCTCGAAGAGCACGCCTTCCTCGCCGAACTCGCCGAGGCCGAGATCCCCGCGGTCCCGGCCCTGGCGGTGGGCGGCGCCACGCTTCACCACTACGAAGGCTTCCGGGTGGCGCTGTTCCCCCGCCGTGGTGGCCGTGCGCCCGAGCTGGACGACCCGGCAGTGCTCGGCTGGCTGGGCCGCTTCCTTGGCCGCATCCACGCCATCGGCGCGAAAAAGCCCTTCGCGCATCGGCCGGCACTGACGATCCAAAGCTTCGGCGAAGCACCGCGCGACGAACTCCTCGCTTCGCCCTTCCTCCCGCCCGAGCTGAGGGGCACCTGGCTGTCGGTGGTGGATCAGGCGCTGGGTGGCGTGCGCCGCTGCTTCGAGCGGGCCGGTGAGCAACCGATGATCCGCCTCCACGGCGACGTACACGGCGGCAATGTGCTGTGGACCGACGCCGGCCCGCATTTCGTGGATTTCGACGACGCCCGCAGCGGCCCGGCGGTGCAGGATCTGTGGATGCTGCTCTCCGGCGACGCCCAGGCGATGGCCCGCCAGCTCGATCATGTGCTTGAAGGCTACGAGCAGTTCGCCGATTTCGACCCGGCCAGCCTGCATCTGGTGGAAGCCCTGCGCACCCTGCGCCTCATCCACTACGCCGGCTGGATCGCCCGGCGCTGGGACGATCCCGCCTTCCCGGCGGCGTTCAGCTGGTTCGACACCCCGCGCTACTGGCAGGACATGATCCTCGCGCTGCGCGAGCAGATCGCCCTGATGGACGAATCGCCCCTCGCGCGGCAGTTCTGATCCGGCCAACGCAAAAGGGCGACCGGAGTCGCCCTGTTTTGTGCTGTGTCGCCGCTCAGGCCGGCGTGGTCTCGGGCGCCTCGCACTCGCCGGCGCGGAAGGCATCCAGCAGCCGGCGCATCCGCCCGGCGTCTTCTTCCGTGAATCCCTGCTTGAAATCGGTGAGCACCAGCCGCGTCCGCGTCGGCCAGTTGCCCGGCGCATCGTCGATGGCCAGCCACGACGCGGTGGGCGCCTTGGCAGCCAGCCACTGGCGGGCTTCCCGCTCGCGCAGGCCGTAGAGCTCGTTGGGGTTGCGCGGGAAGATCGCCGGGGTGGTGTCGATCACCCGCGGCTGGATGTCCGGTGAAAAGCGCGACCGCAGCTTGGGCAGCGAGAACAGCGTGCGCCAGTCGGATGCGATCACCACTCGCGTCTCGGGGTAGTCGCGCAGCACGGCTTCGAGCACCGGCAGACAGCGAAAGTCCTCCGCCTCGCGCCAGGGATGCGTGACCCCGTCGAAATCGAGGAAGACATAGACCGGGATCACACCCGAGCTGTGGAGGTTTTCGGCCATTGTTTGATGCGACGCAACATTTGGATTGAGGAAAGGTGGAATCCTGCCGTTATCAAAAAAGTTTGCACGTAACAGTATTCGTAGACCATTCTAAGGTCTGCAATTGTTGCAGTGCAGTAATTTTTTATCGAACCCCATGGAGGTTTTTATGAACCCGATCATCAATCTCGAAGGCAAGGTGGGTCTCATCACCGGTATTGCCAACGAAAAGTCCATCTCCACTGGTGTTGCCGAAGCGTGCATCGAAGCGGGCGCCAAGGTCATCATCACCTACCAGAACGAGAAGACCCTCGCGTTCATCGAGCCGATCGTCAGCCGCCTGGGTATCGAGGATGTGCTGCTGCTCGACGTGACCAAGCCCGAGACCATGGACGAAGTCTTTGCCCAGATCGACGCAAAGCACGGCAAGCTCGACTTCGCCATCCACAGCATGGCCTTCGCCAAGCGCGACGACCTCCACGGCCGCGTGGTCGACACCTCGCCGGACGGCTTTGCGATGGCGATGGACGTGTCCACCCACTCCTTCGTGCGCCTGGCCCGCAAGGCCGAGCCGCTCCTCGAGAAGGCCGGCGGCGGATCGCTGATCACCATGACCTACCTGGGCAGCGAGAAGGTCATCGCCAACTACGGCGTGATGGGCCTGTGCAAGGCGGCCCTGGAAGCTGCCACCCGCTACATGGCCTTCGAGCTGGGCCCCAAGAACATCCGCGTCAACGCCATCTCCCCGGGCCCGCTGATGACCCGTGCCGCCTCCGGCATCGCCGGTTTCGACGGCCTGATGGCCGCTGCGGTGGATCGTTCGCCGCTGCACCGTCTCGTCACCCCGGAAGACATTGGCGCGCTCACTGCGTTCCTCGTCTCCGACGCTGGCCGGAACATGTCGGGCGGCGTACACTTCGTGGATGCTGGCTACAACATCATCGGATGACCCCCGTCGATCCGCGATGATCGACCCGCCTGCCGTACTGCCGGAGCCCGGGAGAGCGCTCAAGCGCCTTCCAGATCCGGTCCCGGCTCACCCCCTGCTCGATGGTCTGTTCGAGATCGGGCGGGGGGAATTCTCGATCGTGCTCGACGCCGGTGACGGCGAGCGCGTGTTCAAGGTGGTCAGCTCCCCTGCCGACTACTTCTACCTCGCCGCGGACGACCGTCCCACCGGCATTCATTTTCCTCGCGTGTTCGCCGATCACGGCGTCGTCGGCAAGGCCAGCAACGGCTATTCGTTCCGGCTTGTCGAGGTCGAGCGCCTTCAGCCCGTGACGGGTGAGGCGGCGAGCCTCGCCCGGCTGCTCGCCGCCGCCTACTGGGAAGGCTGCGAGAAGTGGGCCAACATGGGCGTCAATCGCGGCAGGCTGGCGCTTTATCACATTGCCCAGGCTCCCCCATCCGAAATGCCCGCCAGCCTCGTCGAGGCCGTGGCGCGGCTGTCGGACTTCATCGAGGGCTATCCCGTCCAGCCCGACATCCTCAACCCCGACAACCTGATGATGCGTGCCGATGGCACGCTGGTGTTCGCCGATCCGGTGTTCCTGCCCTGAGTAGTGCTCTCAGCCGGCGCGGTGCAGCAGTGGGCGCTTGGGCGCGTTCTTGGTGAGCAGCTTCCAGGCGACGCCGAACACGTCGTCGCCCCGCGAGACCGCCTTGCGCGGCAGGGCCAGCAGGTCGTTCGACGGGGTGGCGGCGGCCCGCTCGCAGGTGGTGCCGGAGAGGTAACCGGCCGCTGCCGCGGCATCCATGCTGCGCAGGTCGTGGCTGCCATAGGGGTAGCAGAAGTGGTCGATGCGATGGCCGAGCAGGTCTTCGAGCGCCGACTTGCTGTCGCTCATCTCGCGGGCGATGCAGGCTTCGTCCTGCTGGGCAAGGCGCAGGTGGCTCTTGGAGTGCGAACCGATGGTGAAGCCCATGTCGCGCACCTCGCGCAGTTGCGCCGCGTCCATCAGCGGCGCCGGCTCGGGGCCGACGCCCGCATCCCACAGCGACGTGCTGCCGATCAGGCTGCTCACCGCATACACCGTGGCCGGGTAGCCGTGGGCCTGCAGCACCGGCGCGGCGTTGTCCAGGAAATCCACGTAGGCGTCGTCGAAGGTGAGCACCAGCGGGCGCGGCGGCAGCGCCTTGTCGCCGCGCAGGCCGGCCACCGCGTCGTCCAGGCTGATGACGGTGTAGCCGAGCACCCGAAACAGCGTCATCTGGGCGCGAAAGCGCGGCAGATGGCAGTACAGCGCGCCGTGGGCCTTCACCCGGCCGGGAAAGTGCCCGACCCGGTGGTACATGAGGATCTGGATCATCGGCTGCAGGCCTCGCGGTAGGCCGCCAGGGTTCCGTCGAACATCGCATTCTCCGTGAAGCCGGATTCGAAACGCTGCCGCGCGCGAGCGCCCAGGGCTGCCCGTCGCTGAGGCGAGGCCAGCAGCTGGGCGATGGCGTCGGCAAGGGCCGGCACGTCGTCGGGCGGCACCAGCAGGCCGCTCGCGCCGTGCTCGACCACCTCGCCGATGCCGCCGACGGTGCTGGCGACGATGGGCAGGGCGCAGGCCGAGGCTTCGAGCAGGGTCAGGGACAGGGCTTCCCGCCGCGATGGCGCCAGCAGCATGTCGGCGGCCGCCAGCAGGGCCGGCACGTCTTCGCGCAGGCCCAGAAAGCGGACCCGCTCGGCAATGCCCAGTTCCGTCGCGAGGGCCTGGATCTGCGGGCCCAGATCGCCGTGGTGGTCGCCGGCGAGGAGCAGCGTCCAGCGCCGATCCTTGATGCGAGCCAGCGCCTTGAGGGCGGTGTCGTGGCCCTTGGCGGTGACGATGCGGGCGGCCATCAGCAGGCATGGCTCGTCGTCGGCAAGGCCCAGCGCGGCGCGGGTCGCGCGGCGCACGTCGGCGGGCAGGGTGGCGGCGATGTCGGCGATGCCATGATGGACGACCCGGATGCGCGTCGGGTCGTAGCCCTCGCGCTCGAGAAAGCGCGCCACGGCGCCCGACACGGCGATGATCCGGTCGGCCCGGCCGAAGTGCTTGCCGGCGTTGTCGGAGTGGGCGGTGGCCACGTTGGGCACGCCGGCCAGCCGGGCGGCGAAGCCGGTGTACAGGGCGCCGCGGGTGAGGTGGCCGTGGATCAGATCGGCCTTTTCGCGGCGGGCGTACAGCGCCAGGCGGATGACTGACGGCAGATCGTAGATGCCCACCATCGGCAGGTTGATCCCGCCAAAGCCGTCGGCGCTGAGCTGCTGGCCGAGCCAGCCGTTCATCGAGCCGGCGAACAGCGCCTCGTGGCCCCGCGCCCGCAGGCCGCGCATGAGCTGCAGGGCGTGGCGCTCGGCGCCGCCGCTGCGCAGGCTGTGCAGCACGGTGACGATCTTCATGGCTGGAGCACCTGGCGATAGACGGCGAGGTTGCCCGCCACCATCGCGTCGATGGAGAACTCGGCCAGGATGCGTGCCCGGCCGGCGGCGCCGAATCGCGCGCGGAGGGCCGGGTCGGCGGCGAGGCGGTCAATGGCGGCGGCGAGCTGGGTTTCGTTGCCGGGCTCGATCAGCAAACCGGTGACGCCTTCCAGCACGGCCTCGGGCAGCCCGCCGGCGCGGGTGGTGACGATGGGCACGGCCGCGGCCGAAGCCTGCAGCAGCGATACGCCCAGTCCTTCCATGTCGGCCGGATGCACCAGCAGATCAAGCCCGCCCAGCCAGCGCGGCAGATCATGGCGGAAGCCGGCGAAGCGCACCGCGGCGTCGAGCCCTCGGCTCTGCACCTCGGCGCGCAGTTCGGCCTCCAGCGGGCCCTGGCCAAAGATCAGCACCACCAGCTGCGGGTGCTTTTCGAGCAGGCCCGGCAGCACGGAGAGCAGGTAGCGGTGGCCCTTGCGCGGGATCATCTGTGCCACCACGCCGGCCACCAGCGCATCGGAGGGCAGGCCGAACTCGGCGCGGAAGGTGGCGGCATCGACCGGCGCGAGGTAGGGCGTGGCGTCCACAGCGCTCCTCACGCAGGTGACCTTGCCCGGGGGGAGGCCTTCGGACAACAGCACCTGGCGTATGCCCTCGGAGATGGTGATCACGTGGTCGTAGAGCCGGTACTTGATCGCCACCGCGAGGCGGGATTCGGGGTTGTCCACCCGCCGCGACAGCACGCAGGGCACGCCGGCGAGCTTTGCCGAGAGGCCGCCCCAGGTGTCAGCGCCGCGGCGGCTGTGGAGGTGCACGAGGTCGGGCTTTTCGGCGCGGATCAGGCGCGCGAGGCGCAGCACCATGCCCGGGTCACCATCGCCGCCCATCTTCATGGGCACCACGCGCACGCCGGCGGGATGCTGGCGGGCGGTGTCGCTGCCGGTGGGGCAGGCGAGCAGGTTGTCGATGCCGCGGGCGGCGAGGCCCTCGACGATGTATTGCACCTGACGTGCACCGCCGTACAAAAACTTGCCGGCTTCCACGTGGAGGATCTTCATCGTACGCCTCCGACGGCCAGCATGGCCTGGGCGCGTTCGATGACCATCGTCGGGGTGATGTCACGCAGGCAGGTGAACTTTCCGCCACAGGTGGGGCGGCGCATGCAGGGCGAGCACTCCAGCCCCAGCCAGATCACGCTGCCGGTGGGCCGGCCGGTGTCGGTGTAGGGGCAGGTGGAGCCGAAGATCGCCACCGTGGGCCGGGCCAGCGCGGTGCCCATGTGGGTGAGGCCGGTGTCCACGCCGATCACCAGCGCCGAACGGGCGATGACGGCGACGGCTTCGGGCAGGCGGGTCTGGCCGGCGAGGTTGACGATGCGCGGGTCGGCTGCGGCGATGCGGGCGGCGGCCTCGGCATCGGCCGGGCCGCCGAGGATCACCGGGGTGAGGCCGGTGGCGGTGATGAGCTGGGGCGCGAGCGCCTGCCAGGCGTCCTCGAACCAGTGTTTCTGGGGGCGGGTGGTGAAGGGGGCGAACACCGCGTAGCGGCCGGTTTCCAGTCCTTGGGTGGCGAGCTTGGCCTGCACGGAGGCATCGGCCGCGGGGGCGACGTGGAGCGTGGGCAGGAAGTTGCCGGCGTCCGCGCCCAGGTGCTGGGCGAGGAACTGGTATTCGGAGCCGATGCGGTGGATGTCGCCGCCGCGGGGGATGACCTCGGTCATCAGCAGCTGGCTGCCTTCCTTCGAGCCGAGGCCGACACGGCGTTTTGCGCCCGAAAGCCAGGTGATGAAGCCGCTCTTCAGCAGGCCCTGCAGGTCAAGGGCGACATCGAAGTTGCGGGCATGGAGTTCGCGCCGCAGGGCCAGCACGCGGCGGGCGAGTTCGAGCTTTTGCCCGCTCTTCCAGAGCTTGACCCACTCGGCCTTGCTCCAGGTGATGACTTCGTCGATGGCCGGATCGGTGAGCAGGAGTTCGTGGATGCCGGGTTCGACCAGCCAGGCGACGTGGGCGTCCGGGTGGCTGCGCTTGATGGCGGCGGGCAGCGCCGAGGCAAAGACCACGTCGCCGATGGCCGAGCTGCGGACAATGAGGATGCGCTTCACGCGGCGACTCCCGGGGCCGTCGGGCGGCAGGGCTGGGAGCGGGGGCGGAAGATCATGGGCGAAAACCGGGCGGCGCAAAGAGCGCTATTGTGCCGCAAGTCGCAGTGGTTTCGCCGGCAGGCGGTTAGCCGCGGCGGATCGGTGGGTGGCGCGGGGTGTTTCTGGCGACGAGCTTCCAGAGCACGCCGAGGGCGGTGTTGCCCTGGGAGACGGGCTTGCGGGGCAAAGTGAGGAGATCGTCGGCGGGGGTGGCGACGGCCCGCACGCAGGTGGTGCCGGTGACGTAGCCAGCTTCGGCGGCGGCGTGCACCGCACGCATGTCGTGGCTGCCGTAGGGGTAGCAGAAGTGGTCGATCCGGGTGCCGAGGGTGTCCTCGAGCATGCGCTTGCTGATCGTCATCTCTTCGGCGATGCGGGGCGTGTCGACTTGGGCAAGGCGGGGGTGGCTGACGGAGTGGGAGCCGATGGTGAATCCGAGGGACTGCACTTCGCGCAGCTGGGCTGCGTTCATCAGGGCAGCAGGGCGCAGGCCTTCGGGCTCGACCCACGACGAGGCCTGGCCGAGCAGGCCGGCCACGGCGTACACGGTGGCCGGGTAGCCGAACTGCTGGAGCACGGGCGCGGCACACGTGAGGAAATCGACGTAGCCGTCGTCGAAGGTGAGAACGACAGCCTTTGGCGGCAGCTGCGCCTGGCCCCGCAGACCGGCCACCGCGGCGTCCATGCTCACCACCGAATAGCCGAAACGCTTGAGCATGGCCATCTGGGCGGAAAAGCGCGGGCGATGGCAGTATTGCCCCCGATGACTGGGCATACGTTTCGGAAAATCACCAACCTGGTGATACATCAGGATGTGGACTCGGCTCATTCTTGAAGGGATTTCACGCCCGGGCGCGAATCATGCCGGATTTTTGTTGCGGGATGGTCGGCGCCGTGCAGGGAAATGTCACGACGTTCAGACCAAATTAACACTTTCTTTCATC
Organism: Zoogloea sp.; assembly: GCA_041917255.1. Taxonomy (GTDB): domain Bacteria; phylum Pseudomonadota; class Gammaproteobacteria; order Burkholderiales; family Rhodocyclaceae; genus Zoogloea. Next base: position 28,398 of record JAYRYA010000013.1, on the reverse strand, counting down.
CTTCCAGGCTGCCCGAGGCTGACTACCACCAACGAGTGACAAGCCACGCCAGGGCGGCAAGCAATACGACGCCAAGGACCACATTGCGGGTCTTCTTCATGGTGCGCTGGAGCTTGACCCGCTGCCGGCTGGCCTGGAAGTGTTCGATCACCGGGGTCTCGCTGCCGCGGTCGAAGATCTTCACGTAGCTTTCGGGCAGCGGGCCGATCCTGAGTGCCGGGTGGCGTTCGACGGCGGCGGTGAAGCTGTCCTGATCGACGCCCAGCACCATGCCGTCCTGGGCGGCGATCCAGTCTTCGACGAAGGCGTGCACAGCCGGGGTGTTGCGCAGGTAGAGCGTGCCGGTGAGGTAGCGGTGGGTCATCCCGGCGTCGGCGGGGGCGATGAACACGCCCAGGTCGGCATCGAAATCGAAGAACAGCTTGAGGGGCGAACGGACGACCGAGTCGGCGTCGAGATACACCACGTCGCGGCCGGGAAAGCGGCGCAGGCAGTCGAGCAGGAACTCGGGCTTGATGCGCGTGTTGGCCTCCCAGTAGCCGCGACTGGCGAAGCGTTTGAGGAAGTACGGGGTGCCGGTGCGGTCGAGGGATTCGCGTAGCTGTGCCGCTTCGGCGGCGTAGCCGTCGGTGAAGAAGCCGCAGGTGAGGAAGGGTACGCCTGGAGCGTCGTTGAGGATTTCGCCGTCGGCGCCCATGTTCATGGTCGGTGTTCGGAATGGAGGAGGCGATCTATTCTGCCCGAATCGGCGCGGCTTGTCGGCCGTCCGCAGGCGGCCCGAGGCTTTGCCGGCCCAACAGCAGCACTGCAAAGAGCACGTACAGCAGCGAGGTGTTGGAGCGCCACAGGTAGTCCTCGAAAAGGCTGCATACCGCGATGAAGATCACCAGCGCGACGCGCAGGGGCGCCAGTTCGTCACCCCGTCGGCGCCACAGGATGGGCGGGAAGAAGGTCAGCAGCAGCGCGATGCCGCCCGTGATCCCGGTGGTGGTGACGGTGAAGAGGTACTGGTTGTGGGGGTTGTTGGTGGTGGTGAGGGCGGGCGTGTAGCGTTGGTTGACGTCGACATACGCCGCATAAAAGTCGCCGGCGCCGACGCCGATGAGCGGGTTCTCGGCGGCAAGGCGCAGGCTGTTGGTGAGAAATCTCAGGCGCTGGGCGGTGGCGGTGTCGGGGTTGGCGTGACGCTGGCTGATGTCGGCGAGGGTTTCGTCCACCTGGGCGGCGATCTGTGTGCTGCCCTGGTAGGCGAGCACGGCGAGGCCGGCGGAAAGACTGAGCGCCGCGAGCGCGGCCCGCAGCGGGTGGCGGGAGAAGTGCTGGAACACGAGCAACGCAACGAGGACGAGGAAGACCAGCTGGCCGGTGCGGCCCGTGGAGAAGATCAGGTTGCCGACGGTGAGGAGGGCAAGGAGGGCGAAGCCCGCCCGCCGCCAGCCCGCCGCGACGACGGCCTCGCGCAGCGCCAGATAGCCTGCCCAGGCGAGCACCGGGGCGTACAGGATGTGGTCGACGAAGGGTGCGGTGTCGGTGTCTTCCTTGCTGACCCGGATGCCTCGCGGCCATTCGGGGAAGTAGGTCATCTCCAGCCAGTTGTACCAGGCGAGCGCCTCGGCCACGGCGCAGCCGGCCAGGAAAGCGGCGATGCAGCGCGGGGCAAGCTCGCGGCGGGCGACAGTCAGGTAGAGCGGCGAGATGAGGAAGAAGGCGTAGCGCCCGACCATCCGCAGGCCGGACTGCAGGTCGTCGGTCCACAGCAGCGACAGGGGCGTGATCCAGAAGAAGGCCTGGAAGATCCAGAACAGCGGGTCGCTTTTGAGCCGCGCCCATTTTTCGGCAAGGCGTCCCTCGATCACCGATAGCAGCAGGATCAGCCCGCTGATCGAGTAGGCCGGCGCTACATGGGCCGGCAGGACGAAGAACAGGCAGGCGAACAGGGTGGCGTTGATGGTGGGGATGTTGGCCTGCAGGCGGGCCAGGGTATTCCGGAAGCGCATCGTATGGACATGCCCCTAGCTGCGGGCTTGCAGTTTTGCCTTCAGTCGGCGGGCCATCAGGAACACGCTGATCTTGCGGCGCTCGGCCTCGGCGACCCGGGCGAAGTGACGGGTCACGCGGCGGGCGACGCTGTCGGATGCCTTGCCACCGAAGCGCGCGCCGATGCTGCTGGCGATGCTGGCATCCTCGACAACCACGCTGGGCAACACCACGGGCACGCACAGCCCGAACTTCCAGTAGCGGTCGAGGGTGTCGTCGATGGGGCTCCTGGGCACAGAGACCGCGGCCAGCAGGCGGCGGGCGCCCTCCAGGCTGACCACGTAGCCCTGGGTGCCGCTGGGGTGCTTGGTGGGGAGGATGAGCTGCTCGCCGCCCGACAGCGTGGCGACGGGAATGCCGCGGATCGGTTGAAGGGCCGACAGGCGCACGGCGTCAAAGGGCGGCATCAGGGCGGCGGCGTCGCGGGCGACGCGCATCATCGTCGGGCTGCACACCACGTCGTCCTCGAGGACGATGGCGTGGGGAAGGCGGCGTTCGACGACGATCTGCCAGAATCGCACGTGGCTGAGGTAACAGCCCACCTCGCCGTTGGAGAGGCCCGGCTCGGCGTCGGGCCCGAGGGTGGCGCGGTCTACCTTCACACCTTCGACGGCCGGCAGGATCTCGGCCTCGAGCCCGAGTTCGCCCAGGTGCCGGAGGATGGCCACGCGACGGTCGGCCGCGCGCTCCAGGTTGACGACGAAGATCTTCATGGTGTGTTTTCAGTCTTCGTGGCGCTGGTGGTGGCCACACAGCTTCATGATCCGGCGCTTGTGTTTTTCGGTGATGCGGGCGGCCGCCTGGCGCAGGAGCGCCAGCGGGCCGCGTCGCACGTGGATGCCGAGCACCCGGTGGTCGCGATAGGCCGGGGGCAGATCGACGAGGACGGTCTCGAGCTCCACCCCTGGATCGATGCCGTCGGCGGCGAGCTTGCGGTAGAAGGCACCGCTAGCCTGGATTGGTTTGGTGTGGCGGATCACCGCAGTGTCGACGATGCCGACCTTGCCGCCGGCCGCGTGGGCCAGGTGGCAGTACGCGTGGTCGCTGCCCCAGGTGCTGCGGGTGATCGGGATGGCGTCCAGGTGGCGGGTCAGGAAGCCGGTCTCGAAGCACGGACACATCACCTCGACGAAGTTGGTCTCGCGCCATTCGGCCATCGGGTTGCGCAGCATGATGCGGTGCGACCAGTAGCCGGACCAGTCCTGGGCGGGGTGCGATACGCTGAGGCCGAGGCGTTCGGTGGTCGCGAAGAAATCCGAGATGCTGCCGGCGGTGACCGCCAGATCGTCGTCGGCGAGCAGCACGTAGCGGTAGTCGGACAGATCCAGCGCGCCGGACTGCACGCATTCCCGGAAGTGGGCGAGCTTGTTGTAACCGCCGGTCACGGTGGCGATGGCAGCCGGATGGGGTTCGCGGGGGAGATAGCCGCTGACGAACAGATCCCAGTTGCGCTCCGGCTCTGCGGTGAGCCAGTCGGGCAGCAGGTCGGTGGCGCCCACGCGCATGAAGACGAGGTAGGGGCGGCGGACTGCGGGCGCGGGCGCCGGCCGGGTGAAGGGCGCCGGCCGGCTTTCAGGCGCCATGGACATCGACCCCGGTGGTGCGGAAGGCATCCAGCATCTGGCGTTTCTCGTCGGCGGACTTGAAGCGAACCCGGTCCCACCCGAAGGCCACCACCTTCGTGCTGGCCGGGGCGGTCTGGCGGGCGAACAGCAGGGCGCTGGAGCGCACCCCCACCACGGCGTTGTAGGGCGTGCGGGCGAGGTGGACTTCGAGCGGTTCGTCCAGATTGACGACTTCGTAATCCGGCTCGTTGAGCTCCCGCGATGGGTCCTTCGGGTGGCCCTTGTAAAAGATGCGGGTGATGCCCTGTTCGCGGAGCCAGGCGCGGATCTCCGCGCTGACCGCATCCCGGTCGGTGCCCTTCATCAGTCCGGCGCCCTCCAGCGGCTGGCCGATCAGCAGGGCGGTGGGCTCGTCGCCGGCAACAACGCGGGTTGGGTCGGGCTCGACCAGGGGCGGCAGCACCACCGCCTTGGCGGCCGGGTATTCGTGGGGCAGGCCGGGCAGCACGTACACGCGGTCGCAGAAGGGTGCGTCGGAGCCGATGCGGTCGCCCGAGAAGCACCAGTAATCGAGCTCGGGCGCCACCAGCTGGCGCAGCTTGCGCACGCACTGGAGGATGCGTTTGGCGAGGGTGAGCGGGTAGCGGCGGATGCTGATGATGCCGTCGGGCAGGATGCGGGCGTGCATCTCGCTGGCGCCGCAGCGGGGTGGCAGGGCGCGCAGGAAGTAGTTGATCGCCTCGGTGTCGAACACCGCGCTGTGGATGTGCAGCACCTTGCACTGGCCGACCAGATCGGCCACCAGCCGGATGTTCTCACGCTGGCGGCGCAGGCGGCCGAAGGGGCCGGGCAGGGGTTCCCAGCGGGGCCAGGGCATGTAGCTGGCGGCGTCCCAGTCGGTCTGCTTGATGATCGGGGTGACGCCCCGCTTGTAGCACACCAGCACCTGACGGGCGCCGGGCTCGAAGTTTTCGGCGATGCGCCGCGCCGCCAGATACTGCAGCGGCGATGCGACGAAGTAGAGGGCGACGCGATCGCTCATGGGTTCAGGCCTCCGGAATGTCGTGGGCCTCGCCGCTGGCGAGCAGCCGGGCGTAGGCGCCGCCAGCGGCGACCAGGCTGTCGTGGGTACCGGACTCGACGATGCGCCCGCGCTCCATCACCACGATGCGGTCGGCGTCGCGGATGGTGGACAGGCGGTGGGCGATGACGATCACGGTACGGTTGCGACGCAGCTCGACGAGCGCGTCCTTCACGGCGCGTTCGGATTCGTTGTCGAGGGCCGAGGTGGCTTCGTCCAGCAGCAGGATCGGTGAATCCCGCAGGAAAGCCCGGGCGATGGCGATGCGCTGGCGCTGGCCGCCGGAGAGCTGGCTGCCGTTGGCGCCAACGCGGGTGGCAAGGCCGTCGGGCAGCTTGTCGATGAACTCCATCGCGTGGGCGGCGCGGGCGGCCTTGATGATCTCGGCCTCGGGCACGTCGGGCCGGCCGTAGGCGATGTTGGCGGCCACGCTGTCGTCGAACAGCACCACCTGCTGGCCGACCCAGCCGAGCTGCTGGCGCAGGTGGGCCAGGGGCAGGCTGGCGAGGGGCGTGCCGTCGAGCAGGATGCGGCCTTCGTCAATGTCGTAGAAGCGGGCGACCAGATTGACCAGGGTGCTCTTGCCGCTGCCGGAGGCGCCCACCAGGGCAATGGTCTGGCCGGGCGGGATGTCCAGGTCGAAGTCGCGCAGGGCGTAGTCGGTCTGGCCGGGGTAGCGGAAGCTGATGTGCTCGAAGCGCAGCGCGCCGGTGGCGCGGGGGAAGCTGCCGGTGGCGGTATCGACCTCGACCGGGGTGTCGAGGAGTTCGAAGATGCTCTGGGCGCCGGCCAGGCCGCGCTGGATCACCGCGTTGATGTTGGTCAGGCGGCGGATCGGCTCGAACAGCATCGACATGGCGGTGACGAAGGAGACGAACTCGCCGGGGCTCAACTTGTCCTGGGCCGACAGGGACGTGGCCGTCCAGATCACGGTGGCCACCGCGGCGGCGGCCAGCACCTGCACCAGCGGCACGTTGATCGCCGACACGCGCACGGTGTGCATGGTCTGCTTGCGGAGCTGTTCGGAGATGTCGGCGAAGCGGGCGTCTTCGTGGTCGTGGGTGCCGAAGAGCTTGATCTCGCGCACGCCGCCGAGGGTTTCCTCGACCGTGCCGGTGAGGCGCCCGGCGGTTTCCTGCATCTCGCGGTTGGAGCCGCGCAGCTTGCGGCTCGCCACGCGGATCAGCCACGCCACGATCGGCGCGATGGCGACGATGACGAGGGTCAGCTCCCAGGCGGTGTAGATCAGGTAGCCGGTGAGGCCGATGATGATGAGCGTGTCGCGCACCACGATGATCCACGCGTTGGAGAGCGCCGCGCCCACCTGCGGAATGTCGTAGAGGATGCGCGACAGCATGCGCCCGCCGGCTTCGGCCTGGTGCACCGGGATCGGCAGGTGCATCTGGTGGCGGAACACCTGCTGGCGCAGGTCGTTGATGGCCTTGTTGGCGATCCACTGGCTCGATACGTTGGCGGCGTATTCGGCAATGCCCTTGGCCAGGAAGGCGAGCATCAGGAACAGCGGCACCTGCCACTGGGCCACGCTGTTCTTCTTGATGAGGCTCTCGTCCACCAGCGGCTTGAGCAGGCCCGGCAGCACGGGCTCGAGGGACGCCGCGGCGACCATCGCGAGGATCGACAGCAGCACCACCCGCGAGTAGGGCCGCACCGAGCCGAGCAGGCGGCGGTAAAGCTGGAAGGATTCGTTCATTCCCGGTGCAGCACCTTGTCCACGATCAGGCTGGCCCAGCCTTCCTCACGGAAGCGGGCGTGCAGTTCGAGGCGGTTGTATTCCGTATCGACCCAGTCGAGGAAGCTGATCGGCGACTGGGCGTTGCGGGCCACGTAGGTGGCGAAGAAGAAATCCAGCACGCCAGTCTTGGCCTGCTTGAAGTGGCCGTACTTCCAGCCGAGTTCGCTCATGGCGTCTTCGACCCGGTGGCCCAGGTGCAGGATGCGGTAAAGCGCGGCCCCGAGGCCGGCGCGGTCTGCTCCGGATTTGCAATGAAGCAGCGCTGGGTATTCAATTTTTTTGAACAGTTCGTCCATCGCGTGGACTTCCTCGATCTCCGGTGGCGTGCGGGAGTAGAGCTTCACGTCGTACAGCGCGATGCCGGCCTCGTCGCAGGCTTCCTTTTCGAGGGCGTAGGAGCCATAGCCGTGGGCGCCGCGCAGGTTGATGATGCTCTTGAGGCCGTACTTGCGGACGTACTTGCGGATCTGCGCCGGGCTGGGCTGGCTGGAGCGGTACATGCCGCCGCCCAGGTCGTAGAAGTTGTTGTAGATGGCGCGGATTGCGCCGTGATCCACCAGGTGCATGTCGAACCAGGCGCGAACCCGGCCACTGGTGCTGGAAATGTCCATCGTCATCGGGCGGCCTTCGGGCGCGGGGTGGCGCCGACGGGCGCGGCGCGACGGGTGGGATGGTCCGGCAGTAAGACGTGCATGAGCGCAAACGGCAGCCGCAGGCCGGCACGCCGATCATGGGAAAGGGCGGATTATCGCATCAAGGGGAGCGCCGGGAGGGGGCAACATAAGAGAGCCGGCTTGCGTCGGTCCTTCCAGTTGGAGGGATCGACTCGCCGGGAGGGGCACAGGGATGTGCTTTGTCGGGCCCCGGGACTCGAGGTCACGGGGTGGATGGATCACTGGATTTCTCCACGCATGATCATCCCGAGATACGTATAGACAAGCGGCAAAGACGCCAGTGGCGCGGAGTCTTCGAGCATGAGTTTCGATCCTGCAGAGCCTGCACCCTTGATGCGGCGGCCATCTCTGACACCGGTGAATTCGAAGAACTCGGAGGTACTCACCCGATACTTGCCATTCACTGATACTTCTGACACGCCCTCGCGCTGAAGCTCCGCCAGAAGCGCAGGCAACGTTTGCGGTTTGAAGGTCGATTCGGCCCGACCGTTGTTGAGGGCGGAGAAGAGCCACAACCAGCCGGAATAAGCCGTGACAAGTTGGGTGTTTGACAGCTCGCTGTAGGGGAGCGGGCCGATGAATGACCAGGTGACAGGATTGACGAAGCCACGACCGTAGGTGCCATCCGGCATGACATATTCGATGACGTGAACAGGGATGGGGTGCGGCTCACCCGCAAGTTTTGTTTCGACCGAAGCAAGGTATGTGGTGCGTTTTGGCTTTACGCCGAACTCTGCAGGGTGTGAAAGCCATTCGGCCATGGTCGTCTCCGCCTTGCGGGCTTCACTGGGAATCAACGCACCTTGTGCGTAAGACAGGGCGGGGATAAGTAGAAGCAGACGAAGAAGCTGTTTGAACATGGAAGAACCTGTCGTTGGGAGCCGGCTGACTGATTACAGGAGGATTGACTCCGCCCGCCCGCAGGGCTTGCCACCCGGCATTGAAGGGCTGGGATCGAACTGCTGAAGCGCAGTCTGAAACGGCGCCGGGAAGTCGCGATGAATACTACATTGGCTTGTGAAGATGTGGCAGAGAACGTCTTCACGACCCGGTGGACGTTGGACAGGGCGGATTCTCGGCGCGGGCCCGGCACGCTGCCGCTGGTAGCGCGATGGGCATGGAAGCCTGCGGCAGCGCCCACCACAAGGGCGCAGCACGCAGGGTCTGGCTTGGTGCAGTCTGCGCGTGGGGTGGGAGGACCAACGCACCTCACACCCTGCCGACGCCAGTCTTCACCCGTCCAGCGTCGCCAGGAACTTCTGCCGCGCGGTTTCCAGGTCTGCCCGGGAGAAGTCGTCGGCGAGGCGCAGCGCCACGGCGTGGTAGGTATCGAAGGCGGCGCGGACCTTGTCGGCGTCCACCGGCCGGCCCGGGGCGGGGGGCGGGGCGGGCGGAATCTCGCCGACGGGGCGCAGCACCGCGTAGCGCGGGATCATGCGCTGGCCGCCTTTTTCGGAGGCGGCGGTCATCGGGCCGGTCTTGGTGTAGATCTCGCCTTCGTATTCGAAGCGCGTGCCGAGGGGGATGAGGTTGATTTTCATGGCGATTGCAGTGGATCAATAGCCCAGCGCGCGGGCGATGAAGTTGCGTGGGACGCGGGGTTTGGGCACCTTGGTGTCGAACCAGCGACGCACGTCCTCGTCGAGGCCGATGCCGTGCATGTAGTTGTAGAGGGCCTTGTTGAGGGCCACGCCGAGGGCGTCGTGGTCCACGCCGGTGGGGTCGATGAAGCCGACGTCGTTCTTGGCGAAGCTGATGGGTGGCAGGGGCTTGAGCTTCACGCCGTATTCGGCGGGGTTCTGGCCCACCGGCGAGTGCACGGTGCACACGAAGCGGTGGAAGAAGCCGGACTGGATGCAGCCGGCGTCGAAGAGCTGGCGGACGTACTCCAGCGCATCCACCGTGTCCTGTACAGTTTGCGTGGGGAAGCCGTACATCAGGTAGGCGTGCACCAGGATGCCGGCGTCGGAGAAACCCTTGGTGACGCGCGCCACCTGATCCACCGACACGCCTTTCTTCATCAGCGTGAGCAGGCGGTCGGAGGCGACCTCCAGCCCGCCCGAGATGGCGATGCAGCCGCTGTCGGCGAGCTGCTGGCAGAGCTCGGGGGTGAAGGACTTCTCGAAGCGGATGTTGCCCCACCAGCTGATGCTGCGATTGCGTTTGGCGAGCTCGTCGGCCAGGGCCTTGAGCATCTTGGGCGGGGCGGCTTCGTCCACGAAGTGGAAGCCGGTCTGGCCCGTCTCGGCCAGCACGGCCTCGATGCGATCGACGAGGACTTCGGCGCTGGCGGCGTCGTAGCGGCCGATGTAGTCGAGGCTCACGTCGCAGAAACTGCATTTCTTCCAGTAGCAGCCGTGGGCCACGGTGAGCTTGTTCCAGCGCCCGTCGGACCACAGCCGGTGCATGGGATTGAGCATGTCGAGGATGGACAGGTAGCCATCCAGCGGCAGGCCGTCCCAGGTGGGCGTGCCGACCTCGGCGAAGGGGATGTCGGGTTCGGCGAGGTTGATGTAGCGCACCTGGCCTTCTTCACGGATATAGGTGCGGACCAGGCGTGACTTGCCGCGCTTGCCGTCGAGGTGCGCCAGCAGCGCGAGGAGCGGGCGCTCGCCGTCGTCCAGCGTCACGTAATCGAAGTAATCGAAGACCCGCGGTTCGGTAAGTTCGCGGAGTTCGGTATTCACGAAGCCGCCGCCCAGCACGGTGACGATCTCCGGGTGGGCGGCCTTGATGGTCTGGGCGATGCGGAAGGCTGCGTACACCGAGCCGGGGAAGGGCACAGACAGCAGCACGACCTGAGGCTGGTGGCGGGCGACGGCATCCAGCGCGAGGCGGGCGAGGGTTTCGTCCACCAGCGTGGGCGGCGCGGCCAGCGCGGCGGCCAGCGGCGCGAAGGTGGGCTGGGCCATCGCCAGGGATTCGGCGTAGCGGACGAACTCAAAGCGCGGGTCGGCGGCCTCGCGCAGCACGTCGGCGAGGTCGTTGAGGTAGAGCGTGGCGAGATGCCGGGCTTTATCTTGCACGCCCAGGGCGCCGAAGGCCCAGGCGAGGGGATCGCCGCCGTCCGGGTCGTAATACACGTCCAGCGATGAAAAACGCGGGCCTTCGGGCAGGAAGGTGCGGCTGGCGATGCGGTGGGCGAGGGTCGGGTCGCGCCCCTGCAGAAAGCCCAGCACCGGGCCGACGGTGGCGCGGTAGCGGTCGAACTGGGCGTCGAAGGATTGCAGCGCGGGCGGGCGCTTCTTCGCGGGTATCGCCCGGGTGCGATCCCGCAGGGCGTCGAGGCCGGCCGGGGAGAAGAGTTCGAGCACCAGCTTCAGCGCCAGGTCGTCCTGCCGCGCGTCCACGCCCCGCGAACGCAGGAAGCCGGTGAGGTAGGCGGTGGACGGGTAAGGCGTGTTGAGCTGCGTCATCGGGGGGATGAGCGACAGCACGCGGCAGGTGGAGGCGGACATGGCGAGCGCGGGGGCGAGCGGGGTGGCCATGATAGCGGATCGCTGCAGGCGGTCGGGCGTTGCCGCGGCAGCGCTCATCTGCCAGATGCGCCGGAATATGCACATGGCGAATGGCGGTCTAGAATCCGTCTACGGCGCACGACCCTAACCCGAACCGAGCAGGAACCGGCCATGAACGACGACTATGATTACCGTTCCACCTTTGACTTCAGCCAGAGCGATCTGCAGGCCATCGAGCGTGCCGTGGCCATCCTCGAAGAGAAGTTCGCGATCCTCGACGACTACGACGAGACCGAACTTCCCGAAGGCACGCCCTTCTATCCGCGCGACGAAGTCTTCATCCTGAAGGCCGCCGAGGTCATCAAGCGCGAGCGGCTCGTTTTCGAGAACGACGACGACGTGGACATCGACGAGATCCGTGGCCACATGTTGAGCGTGGCCCAGCTGCGGCCCTTCGTGGTGCGGCTGCGGGCACTGGTCGAGCGTGGCGAGAGCAACCTGCGTGATCTGCTCAGCGAAGCCCATGACGGCTGTCTGATGGGCGTGCTCTGGCTCGAGCACGTCCGGCCCGGGCTGAAGGAACTGCCCGTGCTGCGTGAGGCGGGCATGTGGCGGGGCCCGAACGTGATGACGCTGCTGGGCGACACCTCGCTCCTCGACGAGGATGAGCTTCGCGAGGCCAAGGGCGACGACGCAGCGACCTGAGCGGTCAACCTACGCGGCCACCGCTGTGGCCCGCTGACTGCGCCGGTAGACGAGCCCGGCCACGCAGCTCGCCAGCCCGCACACCGCCAGGGTCGGGCGTACCCCGAAAGCGTGGGCGGCGCTGCCCACCACAAAGCTGCCGATGGGCGCGAGGCCCAGGAAGGCCATCGTGAACAGCGCCATCACCCGGCCGCGGAAGTCGTTGTCCACGGCGGTCTGGATCAGCGTGTTGCTGCCTGCCACGCAGAGCAGGATCGAAAAACCCAGCACGACCAGGATCGGCACGCTGAGCCACAGGCTGCTCGAGAGCGCGAAGCCGGCCAGGGCGATGCCGGCTGCCGGGGCGGCGCGGCCGACCAGGGCGGTGAGGCCGGCAGTGTCGGTGCGGCGCGCCAGCAGCACCGCACCCGATAGCGCGCCTGCACCCGCGCAGCCCATCAGCAGGCCGAACAGGCGGGCGTCGCCGCCGAAGATCTCCTTCGCGAAGAGCGGCATCAGCACCGTGTAGGGCGTGGCCAGCAGGCTCAGGCTGGCAATCAGGCGCAGCGACGAGCGGATCGCCTCGTTGCCCGCGCAGTAGGCGAGCCCCTCCCGCAGCGCCTGGAGCGGGGGCGCCGCGGCCCTGCGGCCGGGATCGACAGGCAGGCGGATCGCCCGGAGGGCAAGCAGCACGGCCAGATACGACGCCGCATTGAGCAGGAAGCACACCGCCTCGCCGGTGGTGGCCACCACCCAGCCGGCCAGGGCCGGGCCGACAAAGCGGGTGGCGTGCATCATGAAAGAGTTGAGGGCGATGGCGTTGGGCAGATCGTCCGGATCGTTGACCAGCTGCACCACGATGGACTGCCGCGCCGGCACGTCCAGGGCATTGATGCAGCCCAGTCCGAAGGCCAGCATCACGAGGTGCGCGGGTGTGGCAGCGTCGATCCATGCGAGCAGCGCCAGAAGCAGTGCCTGGATCATCGATAAGGCCTGGGTGACCAGGAGCAGCCGGCGCCGGTCGAAGCGGTCGGTCATCACCCCGCCGAAGGCACCCAGCACGAGAATCGGGATCTGGCTGGCGAAGCCGACCATTCCCAGCACGAAGGCCGAGCCGGTGAGCCGGTAGGCCAGCCACACCATGGCGATCTGCTGCATCCAGGTGCCGGCCAGCGAGATGATCTGGCCGGCAAAGTACAGGCGGTAGTTGCGGGACGAAAGGGCGCGGAGGGACGGCGACATGGTTGCAGCAGGGCGGGCAAACCTGGAAGGTAGTCTGCTCGCCGCCCCCTGTGAAGGGGTGGAACGCATCGGTACGCCGCAGAGGTGGCGCGGTCCATGCTATCGTCGTTCAGAGGCAATCCGCCTATTTTTCCGCGTGAGGTGACAGGATGGAGTGGTATCTGCTGGCTTTCCGGAAGTTCGCCGAGTTCAAGGGGCGTTCGCCGCGCAAGGAATACTGGATGTTCACCCTCTTCAATCTGCTGATTGCCCTTGGGCTGGGCATGCTGGCCGGGCTGGTCGGCGGCGGGGAGGGCCGGCTGACCGACGTGGTGTCTGGCCTCTACACGCTGATTGTCTTCGTCCCGAGCCTCGCCCTGTCGGTGCGCCGGCTGCACGATACCGGCAAGTCGGGTTGGTGGATGCTGATCACGCTGATTCCGCTGATCGGCCCCCTCATCTTGCTGTTCTTCATGGTGAAGGACAGCCAGCCGGGCACCAACGAATACGGCCCCAACCCGAAGGAGACGCTGCCGCTGCCGGCCTGAAGCAAGTCAGCTGCGCTGCCAGGCCACCTCGCCCAGCACATGGGTGGCCACCACGCAGCGAGGGTCGCCAAGGATCATCAGCGCGAACAGCCGCTCAGCCAGGGTGGTGGTGCGTTCCATCCGCCATGCGAGTTCCGGCGTGGCGGCCCAGTCGAGGACCACGAAATCCGCCTCGCGGCCGGGCGCGAAGCTGCCGATGAATTCGTCCAGGTAAAGCGCCCGGGCCCCGCCTAGGGTGGCGAGGTAAAAACCCCGCAGCCCGCCCAGCGGGTTGCCGTGGGTCTGGCTTGCGAAGTAGGCGTCGCGCAGGGTGGCGAGCAGGCTGAAGCCCGTGCCGGCACCGATGTCGGTGGCAAGGCCGACACGCAGGCCGGCGTTCAGGCTTATGGCGTGGTCGAAGAAGCCGCTACCCAGAAAGAGGTTGGCGCTGGGGCAGAAGGCCGCACTGGTGCCCGTGGCGGCCATCGCCCGGCGTTCGTCGTCCGTCAGGTGGATGCAGTGGGCGTGGATGGCCTGTGGGCCGAGAAGCCCGAAATGGGCGTAGACGTCCAGGTAGCTGCGCCGATCCGGAAAGAGTTCGGCCACCCAGGCGATCTCTCCCCGGTTTTCGGCCAGATGGGTCTGCAGGTGCAGATTGGGCTGGCTGGCAAACAGTTCGCCGGTGAGGTGTAGCTGTTCCGGCGTCGAGGTGGGCGCGAAGCGGGGCGTGAGGCTGTAGCGCAGGCGCCCGCGGCCGTGCCAGCGGCCGATCAGGTCGAGGCTGTCGCGGATGCCCGATTCGGCGGTGTCGCGCAGCATGTCGGGGCAGTTGCGGTCCATCAGCACCTTGCCGCACAGCATGCGCAGCTGGCGGGCCTCCGCCACCGCGAAGAAGGCATCGGCGGAGTGGGCGTGCACGGTGCCGAACACCGATGCCGTGGTCGTGCCGTGGGCAAGCAGGCGTTCCACCACGAAGGCAGCGGCCCGCTCGGCCTCGGAAAGATCGGCCAGCCGCGCTTCGGCGGGAAAGGTGTAATCGTTCAGCCAGTCGAGCAGCTGGCAACCGTAGGCACCGATGATCCCGGCCTGGGCGTAGTGCAGGTGGGTGTCCACGAAGCCCGGCAGCACGAGGCGGCCCTGGTGGTCGTGGAAGGTGGCGGATTCGCGTACCCCGGGCGGCAGGGCCGCGGTGACGTCGGCCCACTGTCCGACTGCGGCGATGTGGCCGTCCGTCACCCACAGGGCGCCGTCGTCGAAGTAAGCCCAGCTGGCTGGCGTTTCGGCTGGACCCGGGTCGGATAGGAAATGGAGCACCTGCCCGCGCACAAGCACATGCTGCGGCGAAACCGCCAGCGGCGGTTTGCCGGCGGCGGTTTCGGGGAACGGGGCGTGCTGCTCGGTCATACGAAAGGCCTCGTCGGTCGGGTGGAGGCGGAATGAGCAGCGCCGCGCTCCGCGCATCACCACGGTATCACAGCGCATTGCTTCCGGCGTGGCGGTCCGCTGCGGAGAAAGCGCTTGACTCGGCTTAATGGTGGGCTATACTGCGGCCCCTTCTGCACACCTTGTCAAAAAGGTGGTTGCAGTGCCTTGGTGGTGAAATTGGTAGACACGCTATCTTGAGGGGGTAGTGGCGAAAGCCGTGCGAGTTCGAGTCTCGCCCAAGGCACCATGAGATGTTCCAAAGTAGTCCGAATCAGGCCGGCAAACCCAGCAAAATCAAGGGTTCCGGCCTTTTTTGCGTCGATTGCCACCTTTGCGGGCACGCCGAAGGCCGACCGACCCTGGATAAGGCCGGCTGTCCTGCGACGCCCTGAGCCTGGTCCCGGAGCCGGATTTCTTCATCCGCAAGACGATCATCCGGGCGTCGCGTGACGCTGCCCTTCGCGAGCCGGCAGCGGTGGCGGCTTTGTCTGCCCGCCCTGCTTGGGTGCTGTCTTCCCTCACCCGGCGCGATGCCGGCAGGCACCCGCCCTCGGGCTGACGGCGAGCGTGGTGTCGCGCTTGGCTGCGCCCCTTTCCCCGCACTTTTCGTCCCGCTTTGGTGCGTCGCAGCAGTCGTGCGCTGTGTTGTGGTGCATTAATCTTTGTTTCGTTGTAGTTAAATCCAGGCAAATCAGGCTGTGGTGCCGTGGCACGTCTCGTGCTTCATGTAGTGAATAATTTATTCACTTAATGCAATGGAGGTACAGCCATGCAACGCCAGCAGAGATCAGTCGTACCGTGCGCCGCGGCGCCGCTTTGTGGAGGTCGCAGCCATGAAGCTCATTAGCGCAATCATCAAGCCCTTCAAGCTCGACGAGGTCCGCGAGGCCCTCAATGTGGTGGGTGTGCACGGTCTCACCGTCACCGAGGTGAAGGGCTTCGGCCGTCAGCGGGGACACACGGAACTCTACCGGGGGGCTGAGTACGTGGTGGATTTCCTGCCCAAGGTGAAGCTGGAGATGGCGGTGCCCGACGAGCGGGTGGAGGACGCCATCGCCGCCATCGAAAAATCCGCATCCACCGGCAAGATCGGCGACGGAAAGATCTTCGTCTTCGATCTGGAAAAAGCCATCCGCATCCGTACCGGCGAGTCCGGCAACGAAGCCCTGTAAGGAGAGAAGACGATGAAACGTTTGCTCATCAGTGCATCCCCCTTGCTGGGGATGCTGTTTGCCGTGCCCGGCCTTGCCGAGGACGCGGCTCCTGCTGCCGCGGCGGTGGCGGATGCGGCGGCCCAGGCGGCCGCGGCGGCGCCGGTGCCCAACAAGGGCGACACGGCCTGGCTGATCACCGCCACGATGATGGTGGTGATGATGGCCGCGCCGGGTCTCGGGCTGTTCTACGGTGGCATGGTGCGTGCCAAGAACATGCTGTCGGTGCTCATGCAGACGCTGGTGGTGTTCTGCCTGCTCGGCGTGTTGTGGGCGGTGTATGGCTACAGCCTGGCCTTCACCGACGGCAACGCCTTCATCGGTGGTTTCGACAAGCTGTTCATGAAGGGCGTGACGCCGGAATCGGTGGTGGCCACCTTCAGCAAGGGCGTGGTGCTGCCCGAGTACATCTTCGCCGCCTTCGAGCTGACCTTCGCGGCGATCACACCGGCGCTGATCATCGGCGGCTTCGCCGAGCGCATCAAGTTCTCGGCGGTGCTGATCTTCATGGTGATCTGGTTCACCTTCTCCTACATCCCGATGGCTCACATGGTGTGGTACTGGGCTGGCCCGGATGCCTACACCTCGGCGGCGGCGGCGGAGAAGGCGGGCGAGGTGGCGGGCTTCCTGTTCGGCAAGGGTGCGCTGGATTTCGCGGGCGGCACGGTGGTGCATATCAACGCCGGCGTGGCCGCGCTGACCGGCGCCTTCATGATCGGCCCGCGGCTGGGCTATCGCCGCGAGTCGATGGCGCCCCACAGCCTCACCATGACCATGGTCGGTGCGTCGCTGCTGTTCGTGGGCTGGTTCGGCTTCAACGTGGGTTCGTCGCTGGAAGCGGGCGCCACGGCGGGTCTGGCCTTCTTCAACACGCTGGTCGCCACCTGCGCGGCAACGGTGTCCTGGACGGTGGTCGAAGCGCTCTTCAAGGGCAAGCCGTCGATGCTGGGCGCGGTGTCCGGTGCCATTGCTGGCCTGGTGGTGATCACCCCGGCCTGCGGCCTGGTCGGCCCGATGGGCGCCATCGTGATGGGCCTGCTGGGCGGCGTGGTGTGCTATTGGGGCGTCAATGGCCTCAAGCGCTTGCTGGGTGTGGATGACACCCTCGACGTGTTCGGCGTGCATGGCCTGGGCGGCATCCTCGGGGCGCTGCTCACCGGCGTGTTCGCCGCGCCGGAGCTGGGCGGCACGGGCGTGTATGACTACGTGGCCAACGCCGTCGCGCCCTACGACATGAGCGCGCCGCTGATCGCCCAGGCCTGGGGCGTGGGGACGGCGGTGGTGTGGTCGGCGGTGGTGTCCTACGTGGGCTTCAAGCTGATCGACCTGACCATCGGCCTGCGGGTGAGCGAGGACGAGGAGCGCGAGGGTCTGGATCACTCCGCCCACGGCGAATCGGCCTACCACCTCTGATCGACGGGCGCCTGCAACGACTTCGGGACGCCCAAGGGCGTCCCGGTTCGTCAGCGCGTCGGGCAATGGATCAGTCGTCGCCGCCCGACGGGTACATCAGGATCGACAGGAACTTGATCGGCACCTGGTTGAGCTTTTCGGGCCCGTGGGGCACATCGCCCCGAAAGGTGAGGGCGTCGCCCGGCTTCATCACATAGGTGTTCTGGCCGTGGCGGTACTCGATCTCGCCTTCGAGCATGAAGATGAACTCGGTGCCCGGGTGCTCGAAGATCGGGAAGGTTTCGGAGGCGTGGTCGATGGTGATGAGGAAGGGCTCGAAGACCTTGGTCGGGCCCTGGTCGTAGGCGAGCAGGTGATAGGTGTGGCCCTTCTTGGTGCCGCGGCGCACGACCTCCATCCCCTCGCCGTCCTTCACCAGCTGGGCGCTGCCGTCGCGCACGTCGTAGCCGCGGAACAGGGTGGAGATGGACACCCCGAGGGCGTTGGCGAGCCGTGACAGGGTGTCGAGGCTGGTGGCGGTCTGGGCGTTCTCGATCTTGGACAGCATGCCGCGGCTGATGCCGGCCAGGGTGGCGACGTCGGCGATGGTCAGTCCGTGCTTCTGGCGCAGATCCCGGATGGTGTTGCCCAGATAGCGTTCGAGGCTGGCGGAGTCTTGGTTTTCGGTCATGGTTTTTTCCCCTCAACAGGCTGGGGCGATTATTGCACACGCCATATGTTTCCTGCTGAGAAAAATAGTTGACACACAGTTATCAAAGATGCACTATGTTCAAAAATAATTCGTTGTATGAATTTTTCAGCGGAGCAGCGAACATGTCGTCGAATCGTCGTTACACCCTCTCCCTCTCATGCCCGGATCGCGTGGGCATCGTCGCCGCGGTAAGCGGATTCCTGGCCCAGAACAAGGGCTGGATCACCGAGGCCAACCACCACGCCGACGCCGAGGCCGGCCGTTTCTTCATGCGTCAGGAAATCCTGGCCGACACCCTTCCGTTCGGCCTGGGTGAGTTCAAGGAGAAGTTCGCTCCCATCGCCCGCGAGTTCGACATGGACTGGTCGATCAGCGACAGCGCGCGCAAGAAGCGCGTGGTGATCCTGGTCTCCAAGCAGGAGCACTGCCTGTACGACCTGTTTGCCCGCTGGCAGTCGGGCGACCTGGACATCGACATCCCCTGCGTGATCTCCAACCACGAGACCTTCCGCGGCTTCGTGGAATGGCACGGCATCCCCTTCCACCACGTGCCGGTGACGCCCGACAACAAGCCCGCCGCCTACGCCAAGGTCGAGCAGCTCTTCAAGGAAGCCGAGGGCGACGTGATGGTGCTGGCCCGCTACATGCAGATCCTGTCGCCCGAGCTGTGCGCCAACTACCCCGGCCAGATCATCAACATCCATCACAGCTTCCTGCCCAGCTTCGTGGGCGCCAAGCCCTATCACCAGGCCTACACGCGCGGCGTGAAGCTGATCGGCGCCACCTGCCACTACGTGACCAGCGAGCTGGATCAGGGCCCGATCATCGAGCAGGACGTGATCCGCGTGGATCACTCCGACGCCCCGGACGACCTCGTGCGCTACGGCAAGGACATCGAGAAGGCCGTGCTCGCCCGTGGCCTGCGCTACCACCTGGAAGACCGCGTGCTGGTGCATGGCAACAAGACGGTGGTGTTCCGCTGATCTGCACCGTCGGGTTACGCCCTGCGGGCTGACCCGACCTACATAACCAAGAGGCAGGCCGGGCTAGCGCAGCGCAACCCGGCACCCCCGAACCGAGACTGAGGAATCCACCATGCCCTGGCGTCTCCTGCGCTTTGCGCTCAACAAGAAACATCCCGAGCCGCGGATGTTCACCCCCCACGCCGAGCTCAAGCCGAGCTACGACGTGGTGATCATCGGCGGTGGCGGGCACGGCCTGGCGGCGGCCTACTACCTGGCCCGCGAGCACGGCATCACCAATGTGTGCGTGCTCGAGAAGGGCTACATCGGCGGCGGCAACACCGGCCGCAACACGACGATCATCCGCTCCAACTACCTCACCCCCGAGGGCGTGCAGTTCTACGACGAGTCGGTGCGCCTGTGGCAGGACCTGTCGGAAGACTTCGATCTCAACCTGTTCTACGCCAACCGCGGCCACTTCACCCTGGCCCACACCGACGCCGCGCTGCGCACCATGCGCTGGCGCGCCGAGGTGAACAAGCACTACGGCGTGGCCTCCGAAGTGGTTGGCCCGGAGGTGGTGAAGGAAGCCGCCCCGATGATCGACATCACCTGCAGCGGCCACGCGCCCATCCTCGGCGCCCTGTACCACGCGCCGGGCTCGGTGGCCCGCCACGACGCGGTGGCCTGGGGCTACGGCCGCGGCGCCGACCAGCGCGGCGTCGAGATCCACCAGCAGACCGAGGTGCTCGGCATCGACGTGGAGGGGGGCAAGGTCAAGGGTGTTCAGACCTCCCGCGGCTACATCGCCACCAACAAGGTGCTGTGCGCGGTGGCCGGCTCCACCCCGCGCATCCTCAAGATGGTGGACATCAAGTCGCCGATCTACATCCACCCGCTGCAGGCGATGGTCAGCGAGCCGGTCAAGCCCTGGCTCGACCCGATCCTCGTCTCCGGCAGCCTGCATGTGTACATCAGCCAGTCGGCCCGCGGCGAGCTGGTGATGGGCGCCTCGCTGGACCCCTACGAACTCCACGGCACCCGCTCCACGCTGGACTTCGTGGAGGGCCTCACTACCCACATGCTCGAGATGTTCCCCTTCCTCTCCAACGTGAAGGTGATGCGCCAGTGGGCCGGCATGGCTGACATGACGCCCGACTTCGCCCCGGTGATGGGCAAGACCCCGGTGGAAGGCTTCTACCTGGATTCCGGCTGGGGCACCTGGGGCTTCAAGGCCACGCCGGTGTGCGGCAAGACCATGGCCCACACGGTGGCCACCGACACCACGCATCCGCTCATCACCGGCTTCTCCCTCGACCGCTTCCGCAACTACGCCCTCACCGGCGAAAAGGGCGCGGCGAGCGTGGGCCACTAAGCGAGGTTCCGACCATGAAGATCCTGACCTGTCCCCTCAACGGTCCGCGCCCCGTCTCCGAGTTCTTCTACTGGGGCGAAGTCCGGCCGATGCCCGACCCCGCTGCCTGCGACGACGCCACCTGGGCCGACTACGTCTTCAACCGCAACGGCGCCCCCGGCGTGAAGCGCGAGTGGTGGTGCCATACCCCCAGCAACACCTGGTTCATCGCCGAGCGCGACACCGAGAAGGACGTCGTCGTGCGCACCTACTTTTACGAGGGAGAAGCCTGATGCGACTGCCTGCTATCAGCGGTGAATGGATCGACCGCTCCCGTTCCGTCGAATTCCGCTTCGAGGGCCGCACCTACAAGGGCTATGAGGGTGACACCGTCACCACCGCCCTGTGGGGTGCCGATGTCCGTGTGCTGGGCCGCAGCTTCAAGTACCACCGGCCCCGTGGCGTGCTGTCCCTCGCCAACCACGACACCAACGCCATCCACCAGTGGGGCGACATGCCCAACCTGCGCGCCGACGTGACGCCGCTGGTCGCCGGGATGGACCTCACCGCGGTCAACACCTTCGGCTCGCTGGAGCACGACAAGGGCCGCATCCTCGGCAAGCTGTCGCGCTTCCTGCCGGTGGGCTTCTACTACAAGGCCTTCCACAACAAGCGCCTGTTCCCCATGTGGGAGCGCATGTTCCGGGTGATGACCGGCCTCGGCCGCGTCGATGTCAGCGCCCCGCGCAAGCGCACGCCCAAGGCCTACGACTTCTGCGACGTGCTGGTGATCGGTGGCGGCGCCGCCGGGCTCTCCGCCGCGCTGGCCGCCGCCGCCCAGGGCGCCGACGTGGTGGTGGTGGACGAGAACGCCCGCATCGGGGGTTCGGCGGGCTACCAGTTCGGCAACGACGCCACCCGCCGCCGCACCCACGCCGAACTCCTCGCCTGCGTGGCCGCCGAGCCGCGCATCCGGGTGGTCACCGCCACCTACGCCGCCGGCTACTACAAGGACCACTGGATTCCGCTGGTCAGTGCCGATCGCATGGTCAAGATGCGCGCCGGCAGCGTGGTGGTCGCCAGCGGCGCCTTCGAGCAGCCCGCCGTCTTCCACAACAACGACCTGCCCGGCGTGATGCTGGCCAGTGCCGCCCAGCGCCTGATCTACCGCTACGGCGTCAAGCCGATGCAGCGCGCCGTGGTGCTCGCCGCCAACGCCGATGGCTACCGCGCCGCCCTCGACCTGCTGGCCAACGACGTGAAAGTGGCCGCAGTGGTGGATCTGCGCCCGGCGGTCGGCAGCGCCGAGCCCCTGGCTCGCCTGCTCGCCCAGGCCGGTGTCGAGGTGCTCACCGGCAGCTGCATCGTCGAAGGCATCGCCGACGCCGCCGGGCTGTGCGCCGGTGCCCGGGTCGCCAGCCTTGGCGCCAATGGCCAGCCGGTGGGCGCACAGCGCGAGATCGCCTGCGACGGCATCCTGATGAGCACCGGTTGGGCGCCCGCCGCCAACCTGCTGTATCAGGCCGGCACGCGGATGCGCTTCGACACGGCGGTAGAGCAGTTCGTGCCCGACGTGCTGCCCGACGGTGTGTTCGCCTGCGGCCGCGTGAATGGCGTGTTCGGCCTTGAGCGCAAGCTCGCCGACGGCGCCCGTGCCGGCAGCCACGCCGCCGCCGCGGCCGGCTTCGGCAGCGCCACCGGCGAGGCTCTGGCCGCCGAAGCCGAGTGCCCCAGCCACCCGTGGCCGATCGTCGATCACCCGGCCGGCAAGAACTTCGTCGATTTCGACGAGGACCTGCAATACAAGGATTTCTGCAACGCGGTGCAGGAGGGCTTCGACAACATCGAGCTGCTCAAGCGCTTCTCCACCAATGGCATGGGCCCCAGCCAGGGCAAGCACTCCAACATGAACGGGCTGCGCATCCTGGCCCGGCTCACCGGCAAGGCGCCCCAGCAGGTCGGCACCACCACCGCCCGGCCGTTCTTCCATCCGGTACCCATGTCCATTCTGGCCGGACGCGGCTTCAGCCCCGAGCGGCGCACCCCGCTGCACAGCCGCCACGAGGCCCTCGGCGCCAAGTGGATGCCGGCCGGCGTGTGGCAGCGGCCGGAGTTCTACCAGCGCGCCGGCGAGAGCCGTCTCGACTGCATCCGCGGCGAAGCGGCGGCGGTGCGCGGGGGCGTCGGCATCATCGACGTGGGCACCCTCGGAAAGCTGGAGGTCATCGGCCCCCAGGCGGCCGAGTTCCTCGAGCGCGTCTATGCCGCCAGCTACGCCAACCTCAAGGTGGGCATGACCCGCTACGCGGTGATGTGCGACGAGTCCGGCGTGGTGATCGACGACGGCGTGGTGGCCCGGCTGGCGGAGGATCACTTCTACTTCACCACCACCACCTCCGGCGCCGCGACGATCTACCGCGAGCTGTCCCGCCTCAACACCCTGTGGCGGCTCGACTGCGGCATCGTCAATCACACCGGCGCGTTCGCCGCGGTCAATCTCGCCGGGCCGAAATCCCGGCTGGTGCTGGCCAAGCTCACCGGGCTGGATCTCACCGCCGCCGCCTTCCCCTACCTGGCGGTGCGCCAGGGTGAGGTGGCTGGCATCCCCGCCCGGCTGATGCGCGTCGGCTTCGTGGGTGAGTGGGGCTACGAGATCCACGTGCCCGCCAACAGCGGCGGCGCCCTGTGGGACGCGCTGATGGCCGCGGGCAGTGCCCACGGCATCCGCCCCTTCGGCGTGGAAGCCCAGCGCCTGCTGCGGCTGGAGAAGGGCCACATCATCATCGGTCAGGACACCGACGGCCTCACCACCCCGCTGGAGGTGGGCCTCGACTGGGCGCTCAAGATGAACAAGCCCTTCTTCGTTGGCCAGCGCAGCCTCGCCGCCGTCGGCCGCCTGCCGCGCAAGCAGAAGCTGGTGGGCATCCGCTTCCCGGCGGACCACGTGGGCCCGGTGCCGCTGGAATGCAACCTGGTCATCGCCGATGGCGACATCGCCGGGCGGGTCACCAGCATCGCCTTCAGCCCGGCGGTCGGCTGCCACATCGGTCTCGCCTTCGTGAAGCCCGAGCTGGCCGCAACCGGCACCCGGCTCGACATCCGCCTCACCGGCGGCTCGCTGGTCCAGGCCACCGTCTCCGCCGCCCCGTTCTACGACCCCGAAAACCTCAAGCAGAAGGAGGCCGCATGAGCGCGCACCTCGCCCTGAGCCCGGTGGCCGACCTGGTCGCCGCCTCGCTCCTCCCGCCCGAGCAGCAGGCCGCCGCCGCGGCCACCCTCGGCATTGCCGACCGCTCCGAGCTGGCCCGCCACGGCTGCAAGGGCCCGGGCGCTGCCGACTGGCTGGCGGCCCTCGGGTTGCCGATTCCGCCGGCGCCCAACAGCTGGCTGCCGCTCGACGATGGCGGATGCATCGCCCGGCTCGGCTTCACCGAGTTTCTGATTGAGGGCCCGGCCGCGCTGATCGCCCCCCTCGCCACCACCCCGCGGGGTCCGGGCGTGTATCCGGTGCTGCGCCAGGACGCCGCCTTCGTGCTGTCGGGCAGCCGGCTCGACGAGCTGCTGCGCCAGAGCTGCAGCGTGAATTTCCGTGCCCTCGACCTGAGCACCCGCCCGGTGGTGCTGACCTCGATGGTCGGCGTCGGGGTGACGGCGATCCCCGAGCGCTGCGCCGGCCGCCCGACCCTGCGCATCTGGTGCGACGGCACCTATGGACATTACCTGTGGGAAACCCTGCTCGACATCGCCGGCGATCTCGGCGGCGGCGGCGTGGTTGCCCGCAGCATCGACTGAAAAACCCCCAAACCCCAACTTCAGGAGAGCGGCAATGACGCCCACAGAAGCCAAGCAGTTTCTCGCGGACAACGACGTCAAGTATGTCCTTGCCCAGTTTGTCGACATCCACGGCGCGGCCAAGACCAAGGCCGTACCGGCCGCGCACTTCGAGAGCATCCTCACCACCGGCGCCGGTTTTGCGGGCTTCGCGGTGTGGGGCCTCGGCATCGAGCCCAACGGCCCGGACTACATGGCCATCGGCGATCTCTCGACGCTCACCCTGGTGCCCTGGCAGCCCGGCTACGCCCGCATCGCCTGCGACGGCCACGTGAAGGGCGAGCCCTGGCCGCTGGACACCCGCGTGGTGCTGAAGGATCAGATCAAGCGCCTGGATGCCAAGGGCTACACCTTCTTCACCGGGCTGGAGCCGGAGTTCTCGCTCCTCAAGAAGGACGAAGCCGGCCAGATCATCCCCACCGACCCGACCGACACGCTGCCCAAGCCCTGTTACGACTACAAGGGCCTGTCGCGCAACCGCCAGTTCCTCGAAACCCTCACCGACAGCCTGCGCCAGGTGGATGTGGACGTCTATCAGATCGACCACGAGGACGCCAACGGCCAGTTCGAGATCAACTACACCTACGCCGACTGCCTGACCTCCGCCGACCACTACCTGCTGTTCAAGATGGCCGCCTCGGAGATCGCCAACGACCTGGACATGATCTGCTCCTTCATGCCCAAGCCCTTCGCCAACCGCCCAGGCAACGGCATGCACATCCACATGTCGCTGGGCGACGGCAAGACCAACCTGTTTGCCGACAAGCACGACAGGCGCGGGCTGGGCCTCTCCAAGCTGGCCTACCAGTTCCTGTCCGGCATCCTCGCCCACGCCCCGGCGCTGGCGGCGATCTGTGCGCCCACGGTGAACAGCTACAAGCGCCTGGTGGTCGGCCGCTCCCTCACCGGCGCCACCTGGGCCCCGGCCTACATCAGCTACGGCGACAACAACCGCTCGTCGATGGTGCGCATCCCCCACGGCCGGCTCGAACTGCGCCTGCCGGACGGCGCCTGCAACCCCTACCTCGCCACCGCCGCGGTGATCGCCGCCGGCCTCGACGGCATCGAGCGCGACCTCGATCCGGGCGAACCCCACAACCAGAACCTCTACGCGCTGAGCCCCGAAGAGCTCAAGGCCGCCGGCATCGGCATCCTGCCCCAGAACCTCCACGAGGCCCTGCTGGCACTGGAGAACGACACCGTGCTGTGCAAGGCCCTCGGCCCGGTTGCCACCGAGTTCCTGCGCCTCAAGCACATGGAGTGGGTGGAGTACATGCGCCACGTGTCGGACTGGGAAATCAAGAACTACCTGGAATTTTTCTGATAACAGGACAAAGGAGAACAAACCATGTGTGGAATCGTTGGATTGCTGGTGAAGACACCGGCCTTGCGCGAGCAGCTCGGCGAACTGATGGTGCCGATGTTGATCGGCATGACCGAGCGCGGCCCCGATTCGGCCGGCCTCGCGGTGTTCGGCAACCCGCTGGCCGAGAGCCAGCGCAAGATCAGCGTGTATTCCGGCCTCACCGAGGACGGCGCCGACTTCAACTGGCTGGGCCTCGCCCACAGCCTGAAGGAGCACCTGGGCGTGCCGGTGGAGATCAGCATCAAGGGCAACCACGCCATCCTCAGCTTCGACGTGGCCCCGACCATCGTCAAGCGCTGGATCGCCGAGCATCACCCCAAGCTGCACATCCTCTCCACCGGCCGCAGCATCGACCTCTACAAGGACATCGGTACGCCGGCCGAGGTGGCCGCGCGCTACGGTTTCTCCGGCCTCACCGGCTCGCACCTGGTCGGTCACACCCGGATGGCCACCGAGTCGGCGGTGACGCCGGATCGCGCCCACCCCTTCACCGCCGGCGAGGACTTCTGCCTGGTGCATAACGGCTCCCTGTCCAACCCCAACGGCATCCGCCGGATGCTGGAGCCGCGCGGCATCCGCTTCGAGACCGACAACGACACCGAAGCCGCCTGCCGCTTTCTGGAATGGCGCCTGCGCGAAGGGGACGACCTGGAAACCGCGCTGCAGAAGGGCTTCGAGGAGCTAGACGGCTTCTTCACCTTCCTGATGGGCACGCCCGACAAGCTGGCCCTGATCCGCGACCCCTTCGCCTGCAAGCCGGCGGTGGTGGCCGAGACGGACGACTACGTGGCCATCGCCTCCGAATTCCGCTCGCTCGCCCACCTGCCCGGCATCAAGCACGCCACCGTTTTCGAACCCGCGCCCGAGGAGATGTACGTATGGAACGCCTGACCTTTGACCTCGCCACCACCCCGCTGCGCGAGCTCAACACCTTCCTGCACAACGACGCCAAGGATGGCAAGCCCCGCCACGTCACCGTGCTCAACCCCGACGGCGCCCACAACATCGCCGTCGGCCTCGACTGCCCCGTTCAAGTGGAAGTGGTCGGCCACGCCGGCTACTACGCTGGCGGGATGAACAAGTCGGCCACCGTCACCATCACCGGCAGCGCCGGCACCGGCGTGGCCGAGAACATGATGAGCGGCAAGGTGCACGTGAAGGGCTTCGCCAGCAACGGCGCCGGCGCCTCGGCCCACGGCGGGCTGCTGGTGATCGACGGCGACGCCGGCCTGCGCTGCGGCATCTCGCTCAAGGGCGGCGACATCGTCGTCGGCGGCTCGGTGGGCAGCTTCTCGGCCTTCATGGCCCAGGCCGGCCGCATGGTCATCTGCGGCGACGCGGGCGACGCGCTGGGCGATTCGCTCTACGAGGCCGTGCTCTACGTGAAGGGCAAGGTGAAATCCCTCGGCGCCGACGCCCAGTACGAGGAGATGAGCGACGCCGACATTGCCGCCGTGGCGGGTCTGCTCGACCAGGCCGGCCTCGACCACGACCCCAAGGCCTTCCGGCGCATCGCCTCCAAGCGTTCCCTGTACCACTGGAACGCCGACGCCAACCAGGAATATTGAGCAGGAACATCGCGCCGCCACCCGCGCGCCACCCGGAACATCGAGGACACGATCATGGAAACCAAACCCCTGCACTTCAAGAACATCTCCCGCGAGGAATCCTACGGCTTCGACCGCAAGACCCTCGACTACATCCGCAACGCCGCTGCCCACGGCCTGTATGAAATCCGCGGCATGGGCGCCAAGCGCAAGCTGCCCAACTTCGACGACCTCGTCTTCCTGGGCGCCTCCATGTCGCGCTACCCGCTCGAAGGCTATCGCGAGAAGTGCCTCACCAAGACCGTGCTCGGCACCCGCTTTGCCAAGAAGCCGATCGAGCTCGACATCCCCATCACCATCGCCGGCATGAGCTTCGGCGCGCTCTCCGCCAACGTGAAGGAAGCGCTGGGCCTCGCCGCCACCGAGATGGGCACCTCCACCACCACCGGCGACGGCGGCATGACCCAGGAAGAGCGCCGCTCCTCCAAAACGCTGATCTACCAGTGCCTGCCGTCCCGCTACGGCTTCAACCCCGACGACGTGCGCAAGGCCGACGCCATCGAGGTGGTCATCGGTCAGGGCGCCAAGCCGGGCGGCGGCGGCATGCTGCTGGGCCAGAAGGTGAACCCGCGCGTCGCCAAGATGCGCACCCTGCCGGAAGGCGTCGATCAGCGCTCCGCCTGCCGTCACCCGGACTGGACCGGCCCGGATGACCTGGCCATCAAGATCCAGGAGCTGCGCGAGATCACCGACTGGGAGAAGCCCATCTACGTGAAGGTCGGCGCCACCCGCACCTTCAACGACGTGAAGCTGGCCGTGCATTCCGGCGCCGACGTGGTGGTGGTGGACGGCATGCAGGGCGGCACCGCGGCCACCCAGACCTGCTTCATCGAGCACGTGGGCATCCCGACCCTCGCCGCCGTGCGCCAGGCCGTCGATGCCCTCGAAGACCTGGACATGAAGGGCAAGGTGCAGCTGATCGTCTCCGGCGGCATCCGCACCGGCGCCGACGTGGCCAAGGCGCTGGCGATGGGCGCCGACGCGGTGGCCATCGGCCAGGGCGTGCTGGTGGCGCTGGGCTGCAACGGCGAGACCTACTTCCAGCACGGCGCCCACCACGACGCCCTCGCCGACTACAACGCGCTGGGCACCACCGCGGGTTTCTGCCACCACTGCCACACCGGCAAGTGCCCGGTGGGCATCACCACCCAGGACGCGATCCTCGAGCAGCGCCTGACTCCGGCCATCGGCGCCAAGCACCTGAAGAACTACCTCAAGACCCTCAACATGGAGCTCACCACCATCGCCCGGGCTTGCGGCAAGCAGAACGTGCATCACCTGGAACCGGAGGATCTGGTCGCCCTCACCATCGAAGCCGCCGCCATGGCTGGCGTCCCGCTGGCGGGCACCAACTGGGTGCCGGGCCGGGGCTTCTGAGCGGGCCGATCCCGCCATCTCGTCGCGTCCCGTAGGACTACAAAGGGACTTCCCCCACCCGCCCGGTGGGGTTGCCACCCGGCATCAAAGTGCCAAGATTGAATTGCTGAGGGTCAATCTGAAACGGCGAGGAGGGAAGTCGAAATGGATGCTACGACGGT
>JAYRYA010000012.1:0-112053 GCA_041917255.1 Zoogloea sp. | reverse complement strand
TCGGCTTCAGGTGGATTTCCTTGGAACCCACTGGAACGTCGAAGTGTGGAAAATTCAGCCTGAATCAACGACTTACGACGCTTCTTGGATTTCCTCAGAATTCCCTGGAACGAAGCTGTGGAGCGGGCGATGGGAATCGAAAACGTCGAGCAGCGCATGAGCCGCCCGGGACTGTCTGCCTGAACGCCTCCCCGTCCCCTTACGAATCAACCGCTTGGGATCGTTCGTCCCTGAGGCGGCCAAGCCATTGCCGCTGCCGTCGCTAGACGCTGATGGATCTAGCTCGACGCCGCAGTGACCAGAACCTGACCAGACGCCGGAGCCGCTGGTTTTCACTAGGCGGGTGTGGCGAGCCGGGCGAGGCCGCCCGCGGCGTGGGCTGGCGGTGTAACTCGGTGGAAGGGGATGATACACGGCGAACCTACACCCCGCCCGCCGGCATGACGACTGTGGCAGCGGTGGCTGTCGTTACTGCGCTGGCGGTCCCGTGACGGGCAGGCCTTCATCGACGACGACGACTCGCCGAGCGCGCGCCGCTCATCGAGCGGCGGGCGCTTGGCCTTCGTAGCCCGTGCGTGGCAGGCGCACGGGCGTACATCGGTCGCCTCGATGTCCGTCGTTGCCTGTCGCGCCCCGCTCCCGAGCGCTCAATGATGCCTGCGTCAAGAGCGCGGGCGTCGAGGCCGATAACTTTGGTTCTGATCCGCTGAACTGAGGCCCCGCATGTCCAAGAAACCCTTTCCCAACTGCTTTACCCTCGGCGAGGTCGAGGGGTTCCGCATCGTGTTCGAGATGCATCTCCGGGACATTGCTCAGGTGCGGAAGGCTACCGGCGAACCTTATCCCCAGGAGATGAAGGCGCTGCTCGACGCGGCTTTGAAGCCTCCCTACGTCGACAAGGGCGGCGACTTCGTCGCGAGCGACGATCGCATCAACGGCGTGCGGAAACATCCGGTAAGCCTCTGGGTGGCCGAGCGGTGCCACCAGGACGTGACACTGGAATGTGCATGGTCGGCCTATGTGAGCAAGACGGGTGGCTTGGCGGCTTGGGCGCAGCCGGAGGCCGTGCAAAAGCTCATGCGACAGGAGCGGGCCTGGCGCTTCTGGGGGCAGTACGTCCTGACCTGCTACAAGCTCCTGTCCAGTGGGGCCGCGCTTCGCATCCCGAAGACCGTCGAGACGGCGGCAATAGATTTCGTTGATGGAGCGACCAAGACTTGCAATGCCCTGAGCGCCTTGCTTGCCGACGCGCGGGTGCTGATGGCGGTGTGCCCGCAGGAAGTCCCCACAATGCGAGTACTTCGGCAGGCACTTCCAGATCTCATCGCGACCTTCGACAACATCGACATCACCAAGCTCTATCCCTACAAGAACATGCGCGCCGATGCAAAGTCCAGAACCGTGGCCCACGATGTTGCCGAACTGGCCTGGCGAAACCTCGGACATTGCGACGCGGGTGTGCTGGCTGAGGTCCTGTCCGACCTCGACATGCCCGGGGCGCCCTTCGACGACAAGTGGTACGGCGCGCAGTCGGGCAGAGCGAAGGAGCAGGTCATTGCCTACGAGGCGCTGCGATATGAGATTCATCCGCGCCTGCCGCTGAACCTGGAGGAGGACATCTACCGGCCCTGCCCGACGGACTCGCCTTGGTTAGGTACTCGGCGTCCTGCTCGAAAAGGGACTGTCCAGCGCGTTTTTTAGGGGAAAAAGGGCGAGTAAACGCGCGGGCTGCACCACCTACTGATCCGGATGATGCTGGTTGATCGAGTTGATTCGATCTTCCTCCCACAACTTCCATCGGAGTCAGTCATGACCAAGCACCTGAAGCGCTTCAACCGCCCCGTCCTCGATCCCAAGAAAGAGGTCGTCTCCCTCAATCAGCAGTGCAGCGTGAGCATCATCCCGAAGCGTGCTGTCGTCATCAAGCAGGGCGTCCGCATCATCGCGTACTACGACCAGTGGCCCGAAGAACACCAGCTGGAGTACATCCGTGATGTGTTCGTTCGGATCATCCTCGACCCCGCAAGGGAGCCGGATCCGGACTGGTCGCTTCTCGCCGCCTAAGACGATTTTCCACCGCGAAGTGCCCCCGAGGCACGGCCTGATCGCCGTGCCTCCTTTTCCCCGCGACTGGAGAACGTCATGACCGAGAACACCCTTCAAGCGCCCGCGTGCGCTACTGCCGAGCCCTCTCCTGCTGCCCCCGCTGTCGAGCCCTACACCCCGCCGGTCTCGGACATCGTCAACGACCCGCTGAAGATGCTTGAGCGGCAACTGGAGGCCGAACAGCGAAACCTGGAGGCCATCAGTGCCACCCCGCCCGGCAAGCCCGTGCCGGGTACGGGTCCGGCGGTGTCGATCGGCCTCGACGCCGAGTGGGTCCATGACCCCGTCACGCGCACCAACCGCATCCTCTCGATCCAGTTTCATGTGGTCGGCGAGTGCGGTGAGTTTTCGCACATCGAGTACCTGGAGGCGGACCGTGCATAACCGCCCTGAGTTCGCCAAGCTCCTCAGCAAGGTCCTCGCGATGGCGATGGACGACGGGGTCGTCCTGGAGTGGCCGAAGACCGTGAACGTCGCGGCCTTCTTCCTCCGAGCCGATCTGACCGCCTTCGGCGACCTTGCCCGATTCAAAACCCGCCTGGAGTCCGTCGGCCGCAGCGTCGGCACCCGGGGCGCCGGCATCCCGTTCGAGGTTGAGTTCGAGCCGCGGGACGTCGAGCGCCTCA
The DNA here is from genome assembly GCA_041917255.1 of Zoogloea sp. Classification (GTDB taxonomy): domain Bacteria; phylum Pseudomonadota; class Gammaproteobacteria; order Burkholderiales; family Rhodocyclaceae; genus Zoogloea. Next base: position 109,321 of record JAYRYA010000012.1, on the reverse strand, counting down.
CCAAGGCCCGGCGCCTGATCACCCATGCTGAGGGGAGTAGCCGTGAGCTGCGGGTGAAGTTCATCGACCTCGTCCGTCACGTGCCGGTCGGTACCACGCTGGCCGAAATCGGCGCTCTGCTTGGTCAGCCCAAGATCGAGCTGCCGCCGGGCGCCATTGAGCGCATGGACCTGCTTCTGGCGGAAAACCCGGAGCTTTACGCCGAGTACGCCGCTCAGGATGCGTGCATTGCCGTCTACTTCCTGCACCGCGTGAAGGGCGTTGTCGACGGCCTGCTGGAGGACGCTGCATGACTCCGCTGACCAGCAGTGGCGTGGCGGTGCTCCTGTTCAAGAAGACGCTGCGCGAGCACAAGATCAATTTTCAGCAGGCCTTCGGCACGGAGTTCCGGTCGAGGACTTTCTGGAACGATGCGACCGGGAAGCTCGTGACCGTGCAGGAGGAGGTGCCCGTGCAAGGGCGGGCAATATTCTCCGACTTCATCACCCGGACCGCTCATGGCGGCCGTGGCGAGAGCTACTACGTTGGCCCGACACCGCCGGGCACCTACTACGACATCGACATTGCCAGCGCCTACACCACCGCCCTGAGCAAGATCGGCATGGTGGACTATGCCCATCCTCGTGTGTGCCTCGATCCCGAGGCGTTCCGTGGCCACGTCATGGGTTTTGCGCTGGTTAACATCCTGCATTGCCCGGAGGATGTCCGCTATCCGGTCTTCCCGATGGAAGGCGACGGTCAAAACCTGATGTTCCCCCGAACCGGGCAGTCGTACTGCACGGCGCCGGAGATCGAGGTCGCCCTTGACCTTGGCTACAAGATCGAGATCTGGCACGGGGTCATTTACCCCTGGCTCGGCGAAGATGTCCGGCCCTTCGAGCCCTTCGTCACGACCATCCGCGACCAGCGGGCGAAGCACCCTAAAGGGAGCTTCGATAACGACTACATCAAGCTGGTGGGGAATGGTCTTTTTGGCAAGACCGGGCAGGGGCTCAAGGAGAAGATGGTCTTCGATGCCGGCGAGATGCGCAGCGTCAAGCTCGAACCGTCTGAGATCACGAACGAGCTTTTCTTCAGCTTCGTGATGGGCTTCGTCCGAGCCCTCATCGCGGAGCTGATGAACAGCGTGCCGCGCCACCGCCGGATCATCAGTGTGACGACCGACGGCTTCCTGACCGATGCGCCCCTCGAAGAAGTGGACCAGTCCGGCCCGATCGCCGGCAGGTTCAAGGCTGCCACCGAGCGCGTCGCCCCCGGCAAGCCGATCCTGGAGGTCAAGCATCAGGTCAGCCAGCTCATCTCCGCGCGCATCCGTGCCCAGTTCACGACGCAGACTGATCCCGACCCGCGACTCAAGGCAGATGCGCGGATCGTGCTCGCGAAGGGCAACGTCACGCCCGAGATCACGCTGCCCGCGGGCGAGGTCAGCAAGGAGGAGGTGAAGGCCCTGCAGAACGCCTACATGGTCGATCTCTACCTGAACCGCACGCCGGAGTCGAAGACGACCATGCGGCCCTTCATCAGCCTGCGGCAGCAGTGGCTCGGCGATCTGGACGTCTTCCGCATCGAGCGTCCGGTCCGCCTCGGGCTGGAGTTCGACATGAAGCGCCGGCCGGTCGAGGCGCGGATGGTCGAGGTCGGCGAGGGGGCGCACATCGCCTTCGATACGGTCCCTTGGGACACGATGGAAGAGGCCGAGAAGGTCCGCGCCGTCTTCACCGGCTGGCGCCGCCAGCATTGCCTCAAAACCTTGTCGGATTGGACCGATTGGCACGACTTCGCTGCCGGGGCGATCAAGCGCCGGGAGCGCCGGGCAACCGGCGGCGCGGGCATCCGCCGGACCGGCGAGGGTGAGGTCGGCGTCCTGCGCCGGATGTTCCTGCGGGCCTACGCCCAGCAGGCTTGGGGGCTGACGCGCACCCTGAGCTACCGGGAAGTGTCGCTGTGGCTCACCGAGAACGGCTATCCGACCACCGAGATGGAACTGAAGAACGCCAGCCGCGCGAAGCTCGTCGAGAACGTCGTGGGGGTGACGGACGAAGTCCTGCGGCTGCTCGCGCTGCTGTGCAGCGAGTTCCCGGCGCTCGAGGTGGCGAAGTTCGTCGGCGAAGCCGTCGAATTGCCGGCGGCGTCGGTGGCGGTGTAAGTGAGGAGAAGGGGAATGGTATACGGCGAAGTTACACCAGCTCATCGGCGACAAGGCGGCGCTGCCGCCAGTCGGCGAGACGTTCATGAAGTCGATGGCTGCGACGGCCTGCCGAGCGGGCGCCGCTCCATGAGCGGCGCGCGCTTGGCCTTCGTAGGGCTTGCGCGCCTGCGCAAGCCCGTACATCCCGGAAGCGCTCGACGCGCGCATGCCCCCGCCGACGCGGGGCTCGCCCGAGAAATCTCGAAATGAAGGCCAGGGAGCGCAAGTACCCCTTCCCGACGGCCATTGCCTTCACGAAGGCGGCCCTTCTGGAAGCTGCGGAGCGCGTCAAGGCACTGGGACTCGATCAGGTCGAGTTCTCGTGCACCGTCCATCGCGGCATGCGCGCCGTGATCTACGGCAGCACCGGTCGCATCGTGCTGTACAGCCGGTACTCGTACCGGAATCGTCCGCAGCGCATCAAGCTGGGCGAATTCGGCCTGATCACGCTCGATCAGGCCCGCACGGCTCATCAGGCCAATCGCCTGAAAGCCTCCCAGGGCATCGATCCCAAGACTCCGACGATGTCCGACATGACCTACCGGCAACTGCACGAGGAGCACTACGTCCCGCAGCGCCGGGCCAGTCAGAAAAAGACGCTCCACACGGACCTGAGCCGCCATGCGAACTGGCTCGGTCCCGAGTTCGACGTCGTGCGCGTCGGCGACATCACTAAAACCGACGTCAGCCGCTTCGTGCTGCGGATGCAGGAGGCCGGCCTCGCACCGGCCACGATCCGGACGACTGTCGGCCAGTTGAAGGCCACGCTCGACATTGCCGTCGAGCTCGGCATCGTGCCCCGCAACGTCGCCAAGGGCGTAGGCCTGCCGCGGGTCAACAACCGTCGCACCGAGTTCATCACGGTGCCGCAGATGCAGGCTTTCATGGCTGCCGCCAAGGCCAGCAATCAACGGGTCGGCTCCCGCCTGCTGATGCTGCTGGCGCTGACGGGCGCCCGGCTCGGGGAAGGTCTCGCCGCGAAGTGGGCGGACGTCGACCTCGATGCCGGGCTCTGGCGCTTGCCGACGCAGAAGTCCGGCAAGCCCGGCGTCATTCATCTGTCCGACGCCGCCAAGGCGGTGATCCGGGAGCTGATCCCGGTCCGCCGCAACGCGTATCTCTTCCCGGGAATGAGGGAGAACGACCATCTGGCCCGGCCGATCCGCCTGTTCCGCAAGCTGTGCCGGCAGGCCGGAATTCCCGACGGGTTCCGGATTCACGACAGCCGGCACGGTTGGATCAGTGCCGGCATCTATGCGGGCATCCCGCTGGAGATCATGAGCCAGGGTGCGCGGCACGCCAGCCCGGTCACGACGCGGATTTACTCGCACGCGCACAAGGAAGCCCTGGTGGCGGCGCAAGAAACCATCGCTGGCCTGTTCATGCCGGCATCGGCCGCCGCCGCGGTCGAATGAAGATCAGGAGAAGACCATGAAGAACAGGAAGAACGTGAAGGACCTGCCGACCGCGTCGGCGAATGATGAAGTCGTCGTGCCGGGCGAGCAGGCCGGTCACGGCCTCGACAAGCTGCTGACGACCGAGGATGTGGCAGCGTGGCTTGGCATCCGGAAATGCACGCTGGAGAAGGCCCGCTCGATGCGCCTCGGCGACTTCCCGCCCTTCATCAAGATCGGGCGCCGCATCCGTTACCGGCGCGGCGACGTGGAGCGGTGGCTCGACCGTCACACGTATCAGGTCGATGGTTCCCGCGCCTTTCCCGCGGCAGCCTGACAAAAAAATGCAGCAGAACGAAGCCCGGCCGAAGCCGGGCTTCGTTCGTTCACCTGCTGCCTGCCGCACGCATCAGGTCCGCCACATGACGACTCGCCTGTCTCAGCCGATCGTCGTTGAGGTGGGCGTACCGTGCAGTGACGGCTGTCGAACCTTGGGCGTGCCCGAGAATACCCCCTATCTCCTGAAGGCTTGCCACGCCCACCAGATAACTTCCATGCGAATGGCGTAGATCATGGATGCGTGTCGATTTCGGGTCGATGCCCGCCCGCCGCAGGACCCGCTGCCAGGCGCGGGTGGGGTTGCCGATGGGCTGTCCCGGCCGTGTCCCGGTGAAGATGTACGGGTTGCCGCGGAGGCGCGGTCGCCCATTCAGGATCTCCATCGCCACCTCGTTGAGGATCACGATCCGCGCCTTGCCGGACTTGCTGGTCGGCAAGTACCACTGCTGCCGCTCGGTCCGGATGTGTTCCCACTTCGCGTACATGGCCTCCGCCCGGCGAGCGCCCGTGGCGAGTAAGAAGCGGAAGAGATCGGCCGCCGACTTCGAGGGTTCCGCATCGAGGGCCTTCAGGAGCCGTGGCAACTCGCTGCCGGGCTCGATGAAGCGCTCCCGCTTGTTGTTCTCCCGGTGCAGGCGGATGCCGTCACAGGGGCGAACGGTCGGCGGGATCAGCGACCAGCTCCCCGCGAGGGTATAGGCATGGCGGATCAGCTCGAAGATCCGGTTGCTGCTGGCCGGCGCCATCTTGGCCTTGTTGTCGTTGTGGAAGCGCTGCAGCTCCAGCGTGGTGATCTTCGCCATCTCCCGGTGGCCGAAGGCGGGCAGCACGTGATTACGGTATCGGCTCTCGTCGGCTCGGGCGCTGCGTTTCGTGCTGACGATGTGCGGCCACAGGTACTGCTCGAAGAATTCCCGGAAGGTGAGGCCGGTCTCGCGCAGCGTGTCCCGCTCCTCCTGCGGGTCGATGCCCTTGGCGAGCAGCGCCTTCCACTCGATCGCCTTCTGGCGGGCCTCCTCGATGCTCGTTTCCGGATAGCCCCCGGCCTTCATCGCGCGCTTTCGGCCGTGGATCTGGTAGCGGAACAGGAAGGCCTTCCGCCCCTGGCGATTGACCTGGACCCGCAGCCCGCCGATGTCGAGGTCGGAGTATTCCACCTCCTTGCTGGCCGAGTTCGCCGGGCACGGCGGCAGGGCGTCGAGGCTGCGCTTGGTGAATCGGAACTGACGTTTCATGGTTCTAGGCTCCTCAAGATCAAAGCAGCCCGCGTTCGGCGAACGAGAGCGCGTCGCCACCGCCGACGATGAAGTGATCGAGTACCCGCACATCCACCAGCGCGAGGGCCTGCTTAAGGGAGCGCGTCAGCGCCTCGTCGGCCTGGCTCGGCTCGGTCACGCCGGACGGGTGGTTGTGGGCGAAGATCAGCGCCGCGGCGTTGTGCTGTAGCGCGAGCTTGACCACCTCCCGGGGATAGACCGAGGTCTGGGTCAAGGTCCCCCGAAAAAGCGCCACGCAGTCGATCAGGCGGTTCTGCGCATCGAGCAGCAGCACCGCGAAGACCTCATGGGGGAGCGCGCCCAGGCGCAGCTGCAGCAGCGTGCGCACGCTCGCTGGGTCGGCAAGGCAATCACGATCGGCCAGGGTGCGGGACAGCGCCCGCGCCATCAGCTCGACCGCCGCGGCGAGGGTCCGCAGCGGGCCGTAATGGGCCATGCCCTCCTGCAGGGCGGGCGTGCCGGCATCGAAACGGAAGACGTCGGCGAGCGGCAGGTCGGTGAGCGTGGCGGCGGCCTCGTCGCCCAGGACGAGGCGCAGCAGGTCCGTGTCCGGCAGATGCCGGATCGGGGTTGCAGTCATGGTGATGCTCCTCACAAAAGCGGTGCGAAGAAGTACGAATCCTTGGCGCAGGGCATGGCCGCCTGCCCCGGACCCGCATGGGTCGAGGCGGGGCAAGGCATCGTGGGATTCGCGGGAAGTGGCGGGATGGACTCGCGCGTGGCGCTGGTCCATGTCTGGTGTTTCGGGCAGCGTCTGGCGCGCTATCGCGGCGGTGACTTGCGCCGCTCGACGTAGCGCTGGGTCTCGGCCCACGCGAGGTTCTCGGCCTCACCCCGGCTGAAGCCGCCCATGTGCTCGCGCACGGCGGCGCGCTCCTGGAAGAACTCGTTGGCGTCGTCATCGAGTTCGGCGAGCCATTGGGCGAGCTGCGGGTTCAGGGGCGGGCGGTATGTCGGGCCGCTCACGGCTCAATACTCCGAGGGCAGGAGCAGAGTGGTCACCGACCTGTCGCCCTCGCTGATGATCCAGATAACCACATCGGGCGCGATGGCGTAGGCCGAGACGATCCGCTGACCGTATCGCAGCGCCGCAAGGTTGGTCTGCCAGTCCTCGCGGTCGATGTCTCCGAAGTCGCCGCTGACGTGGCGCGACAGCAGGCTGATCGGCGTGACGGCGTGCTCCGTCAGGGCATCGAGCACGGCAGGGGTTGCAACCACCTGCCCCAGCTCGAACTTTGGCCTGATGTTCTCCCCTGGCACGGCAGTGGGGCAGGGCGAGATGTTGGCTTCGTCATGGTGGGCTTGCATGGGGTGTCTCCTGAATGCAAAACAGCCGAAGCCCCCGATGAAGGGCTCCGGCTGTCATGAAGGGATGTAGAAGGGTGGGGGCGGCCTGCGGTCAGGCGGCCTTGAGATCCGGTGCTGGCTCGGCGTAGGTCCGGCAGAAGACGAGCAGGTCCGCGTCGATGCCTCCGGCCTTCGGGATGAAGATCACGGTGCCGGCGTCGCCTTCGGCAAACACCAGCTCGAAACAGGCGTCGTGCTCTTCGAGCAGATCGAAGGCTGCCGGCGCGATGGAGCAGCTCGTGGCCGCCCCGATCGCCTCGCGGGTGTCACCGGCCTGCACGAGGAAGGGCCGTGCATGGAGTTCCGGATCATAGGGCTCCCCCTGGGCGTAGTCCTCGAAGCGCTGGGCGATCAGCGCCCGGATCTCAAGATCCTCGACAAGGGGCAGATCGCCCGGGTCACGCAGCGGGATCATGGTGCGCCTCCTCGGTCGCGTTGATGTCGGGATGGGCGTGGCCGGCCCGGTCCTTGCGGCCTTTCTTGCCCTTGTGGACGGCGACCGGCGGGGCGGCGGTGATCGTGGCGGACGTGGGCTCGGCGGCGGTCATGGCGGTCTTGATCTGCTTGGTCGGAAGTGTGAAGGGCTCGCCCGCCTCGGCGAGGACCGCGGCCTTCCACGCGGCCCAGTCGCCTGTGCGCACGCTCAGGTGTGCCCCTTCGGGGGCCGGCGATAGCAAGCCCTCGTGCCGGAGCAGGGCCAGCAGGAAACCCGCATCGTTGGCCGACTTCCCGCTCGGAAACGCCGGCTTCAGCGTCTTGGCGGGAAAGGCCTGATCCTCGGTCAGGTGCGCCAGGGCCGCCTCGATGCGGGCGAAGGGCACGGTCACCCGCGAGTAGTAGCCCGCGCTCGAATTGCCGGTGACGAGGAAGTAGGCCTCCGTCGAATCCGCGTCCTTCAGGATCGCGAAGCTGAGGGTGCCGGTGGAATTGAGGCCGGCCTTGCGGGCCGTGCCGGTGCGGATGCACAAGTAAGTGATCGGGTCGGACATGGAAGTCTCCGTCGCTCAAAAGAAAAGGGCCCCCGATCCGCGAAGATCGGGGGCCCCGGGTGGGTCGGTAAGACGGTATGCGGGCGTCAGCGCTCGACGTGGATGCGCACGGTCAGGTCAAAGTCGAAGCGGTCCGGCAGGCGCAGCTCGGGCAGGTTGGCGATTACGGTGCTCAACATGGTCTGGGTCCTCATGGTGGTTAGGGTCGGTGCGGCGGATAACCGCCTACGTCCATGATATTTAGATGGTGGCCCCGGCTTTGACGCTTGCTGTGGGGGGGCGAAGACCCGCACCCGTCCACTGCGGCCAGTGCGGGCGCGAACAATCCAGTAGATCCCTGTGCAACCCTTCTTCTGGAGTCGTTCATGTCCGTCCGTTCCCTTCAGCCCACACGCTGGCTTGCCCAGCGGCTGGGGCTTTCCGTTTCCACCATCGAGCGCCTGCGTGCCCGTGGTGACCGCAACCTGCCGCCCCATGTCGTCATCGGCCCGCAGTCGATCCGCTACGACGAGGCGGTCGTCGAGGCCTGGCTCGCGGCCCGCATGCAGGGGCAACTCACCGAAACACCGCGGCATGCGGGTGACGAGGTAGCGTCCGGGGCGGGCAGTCCCGCTTCATCGTCTCCGGTCCTCACGCTGAGGAAGCGTTTCAACACCTCTCGCGTCGCTGGGGGCGCGGCGGGGAGTGTCTGACCATCACGGCGCGAGAAGGGCCTTTCCCCTAAAAGGGGAAAGGCCCTTCTGACGTTCTCCAGGGGGTCGCCCGGGGTGGTAGCGCCGGGGGTCCGATGTGCGTGGGGGCTTCGATGACGGCGGGTGGCGGAACGCTGTTCCAGGGTCTTTAGGCCCTCAATTGCCGCAACAAACCCCTAGTTGTCGGCATGCGTGCCCCGTAGGCCCTTCGTGCCGGCAACTGCCCGCAGCACCCGGCCTGGCGCGTGAAGCGTCAACGGCGCACGCGGCCTGTTGCCTTGCCCCGCAAGGCTGGAACCCCTCAACACGAATTGGAGAAACTGATGTCCTCTATCGAACTGCCCCCCGATCTTGCCGACGAACTGGCGCGCCTGAGCAGCCTGGTCCTGTCGCCGCTCGCAACCTTGCAGCACCTCAAGTCCGAGAGCCCCGCGTTTGAATCCCTCGCCTGGCAGGCCCTGGGGGTGTGGGACCTGACGACGCCGGTCTGCGCCGATTACGGTCTTATCAATACTGACGTGGTCGAGCCGGTCTTGAAGGACATTGTGGTCGCCTACGGTCTGGACGAACTCGAAGACACCCTGAAGGCCGCCGCGTATCTGGGGTTCCGGGCGCGATTCCTGAATCACGAGCACGCAGTCTGGGAAGGTGGTGCCTGGTGGTCGATCGAGTGTCAGTACGATCCGCATTGCGACGGCGATACTGCGCCGGCTCCCGACTACTTCGGTCTCGTTTATCGGAGGGCCCCTGCCCCTATGGGTGACATCGTGGGCTTCGAGAAGATCGACCCGGCGCGCTTCACCCCCGATCCGCTCTTCCCCATCGATAGCTTCTGGCAGGTCCTGCGGGCGGACTATGAATGTCCCTCGGGGCTGGTGTCCTATGAGGCGGCTTATCGGGAAGCCCGCAAGGCCCTGGCCCTGCACATCGCGCAGCGGCGCCAGAAACTTGAGCTGTGCAGCGGGATCGAGCACCTGAGGGACGTGCTGAAGGACCTCGTGGAGGCGGACTTCTCGAAGGACGGTGACGATAAGGTGGGCTGGGTATCGCTGCTGGCGCATGCCTTGATGCTGGGCGCCCTGTAGCTGCTCTCATTGGGCGCGCGATCCGCAGAACCGATCGCCGCCTCGCGGACGGCCCGATGTGTAAGCCGCTTACCCGACCGGGTAAGCGGCTTCTCACTGCGCTCGCGCGCTCCAGCTTGCGCGGTAGGGGTGTATAGCCGCCAAAATTGGAGCCCATATCGACCTCTTCAAGTTCGAGAGGTGTCTCGCGCTGAGCCTGGAGCCGGACCTGAGGCGCGCGCCCTGCAACCCGCGGATGATCGACGTGGAGAGCCGTCAGCGGGCCCACATCAGCCTCGATACGCGGCCGTGGGCCTGCGTCGAGGAATTCGACTCGGCCCGGGCCACACTCGATGCGTGGCGGGGCAAGCACTGCCTGAAGACGATGACGGACTGGCGGTCGCTCGACGAGGCGATCCAGCTGGGTTTGATTCGCTCCCGGCTCCGTGCCGAGGGGAAGGCGACGCTCAACGTCCGCGAGGGCATGTCCGCCAGCGATCTGCTGCGCCGGGCCTTTCTGCGGGCGTATGCTCATGAGAACCTAGGGCTGACCAAGACCTACAGCTACCCGGCGCTGGCGCGTTGGCTGACCGATCTGGGCTATCCGACCAAGGTGTCCGAGCCACGCAGTGCCAAGTCGCAGAAGGTGGTGCTGGGCTGCGTGCCACACACGGAGGACGTCATGGCGCTGTTTGAGCGGCTGCAGGCGGAGCTTCCGGGGGCGGAGTTGGAGGGGTTGTTGGCGAGGGGGTAGGACTTCTTCCGTGCGACTACTCAGCGGCCGAAGTGGTTGAATAGTCATCTCCGCTCCATAGTCTCGCTGCGATTTGTGCTGAATACAGGCAACAGTCTCGCTCTGTCGGCGACAAGTACCCGCCATGTTCAACCAAGTGTGTTTCTTCAGTAGGCCTCACCTAGTTGTCTGTTGTAGTGCTTGCCCGACACGCAGTTACTATCGATTTTGTGCGACTACTAGCAATCCTGAACGGATTTTGAGTAAACTATTAAGAATATTTGGGCTATCCGAGGGGTGGGAATAGCTATGTCACGAAACGAGTCCGCATGCTGTGCTCCGACCGTCGTTCATCAGAATTGCATTCTCTTGCAAGCGAATCGGCCTGAAAGCATGAACGGCTCGCGCGGGGACGTCCTGTCGAATTTCCGAGATTCGATCGTCCGTTGTTCGCCGCTGGTAATTAGTTGCTACAGTGACTCATCGACCAATTTGTGCAGGTGCGTGACAAGCGCATATTTCAACCTTCATTTTCAACGCCAGCGCTCATGAGTACCTCGATCCATCCCCGTTTTGCTTGGCCGCGTTTGGAGCAGGTTCAACTCCACGCCTTCTCGCTGTACGTTCGCGATCCTGAAGTCATACTTAAGATGCCGCCTGGGGTGGTATGCCTAGCTGGTGCCAATGGTATCGGCAAGTCTACTTACCTAAGCACTGTCAATTACGCACTTACTGGAGCAGTGCCCGAGCCTAAGCGTGAGTTCCTGTCCGCCGCAGCCTACTTCCTCAAAGCCAAGGACTACACCCGCTCGTTCTTTGACGGGCGCATTGCGGAGAGCGACCGCGACGCCGCCGCCGTGACTGTGCAATTCAGCGTGCGTGGACGTTCTTATGTCATCAAGCGCGCGCTCTTTAGTGTAGGTGCTCTAGAGTCGCTGCAGATCTCGCAAGACGGGGAACTGGTGCACAGCTCGGATGGCGCCACCAGTGAGCACAACGAGCAGCACTATCGTAGCGACTTGTGCGAGACCATCGGATTGAGTTCCTTCGAGCAATTCGTCATGCTCCAGCACTTCCTGTTCACCTTCGACGAAAGCCGTCATCTGGTTTTCTGGGACCGGGATGTATCGGCCGCGCTGCTGCACGTGTGCTTTGGTGGCGATCCGCAGGATGCCGGCCGTGCAGACTGGCTCAACCGCGAAATGGAAAAGGCTAGTTCACGTGGCCGCAACTTCCAATACCAAGCAACCAACCTCAATAAGCGCATCGAGACGCTTGAGGAGTCTGTCAAAGGCTCTACCGATAATGCTCTCGAAGGAGACTTAGCTCAGGCTCAGCACATGGCGCTCAACGCAGAAGCAGAAAATGCCATCCTTGAGCGTGACGAGGCCGAAGCTCTGGTTAACGAGGCTGAACTCAAAGTGATGAGCGCTAGCGCCGAGGTCATCTCACTGCGAGCCGCCTACGCCAAATCTTTCGAGCAGTTTATGACTGGCGGCTCGTCACCTGAGCGCCATCCATTGGTGAGCTCGGCGATCGCCGACTGCCGTTGTCCGGTGTGCCAGAATGAGGGCGTGCATATCGCGCAAGCCATTCAGGCCAAACTGCAGGCAACTCAGTGTCCTCTGTGCAGCTCTTCCATCTCCCCTAATGGATCCGACACGACAAGCAGTGCCGACCTTACACAGTTGGACTCCGCGTTGGCTCTGGCTAAACGCGAACTGGACGAGGCCGTTCACACGAAGGCCCGCTTGAGCGCAATGCTCCAAACTCGCCGCGAAGTGGCGCTGGCTACCCGTACCGCCTTGGAGGAGTTCGAGCAGGCCAATCGCGCCGCCTTGGAGATCGTGCGTGGCAAGCTCGCGTTACTCGACGGGCCGGTGGCCAAGACCCTTGAGTCGTTTAAAGAAACCCGAAAGGATCTGCAGGCGCAGCGCGACTTGGCCTACCACGAGCGCGACAAGCACAAGAGCGAACTGCGTGGGCTCCAGCGTAAACTCGAGCAGAGATATTTGCAGGCGGAGGCCGAGTTTGTCCCCCGCTTCAAAAACTTGGCTCGCTCGTTCCTCGGCATGGATCTAGATATCGCGTTGGTCACCGGGGGGGTGAGCGGAGAGGGTGTGGGAGCGCAACTCCAGATCGAGGTGCGTGGTAATGCCCGGCGTAAGGAATCACAGCTCTCCGAGAGTCAGCGTTTTTTCATCGACATCGCCCTACGTATGGCTTTGGCGCAGCACATCTCGCTGCCAAATGCGTTGGCTACACTTTTCATCGATACCCCTGAAGGCTCGCTGGACATCGCCTACGAAAAACGCGCCGGCCAGATGTTCGCCGATTTCGTTGCCAGCGGCCATGACTTGTTGATGACTGCCAATATCAACAGCTCCCGCCTGCTTAAGACCCTAGCGGAGGCCTGCACGACCAAAAACATGGCCATCGTACAGATGACGCACTGGACCGAACTCTCCGATGTGCAGCAAGCGTCGTCAGATTTGTTCAACGAGGCCTTCGCCGAAATCGACAGGGCCCTGTGCGGCTGACTCTCATTCATGAGAACGAATCCCGAAGCCTATTTCGACTGTCTACAGATCGTCGCGGAACTCGGCGAATCGCTGGGTGGTGTCACCCGGACCGAACTCCAGCGTGTTGCATTCCTATCGTGTCTGCTATCGATCTACACTGCGCAGCCCGTCTCCGACTGGGGCTACAAGTTCGCCAACATCGGCGCCGGACTGCCCTTTAGCGATCACCTTGTCAGCGCAACTGACTTCCTGATCGACACCGGATCCCTAAGCGACGACACTGGCAGGCTTGAGCTCACTGCGCGCGGCACAGAGGTGTTGGCGCGCCTCAAGCAACTCCAGAGCATGGCCACGCGTATGCCGTGCGTTAGCGCCGCTGCTGCCAGCTTGCTCGCGTTGCCTAGTTCAGTGATTGCCGACGGCTTGCAGCAAGAGCCCACGACAGTCGCTAGCCAGCTGCGCGATTCACCCACCATGCTGTTGGATGAGCCCCACCTGCAGACCTTGCACGCGCATTTCGAAGCGCTGGCCAACGTCATTCCGCCTGGTGACATTGATCTGCTTAGCCCCTCTGTACTTTGGTTGTCTTACATGGCGCACGTCAACGCCTCGGGCGAAGGTTCACAGGATGCCGACGAGGATGTGCCGCCCAATCCGGAGGATCGGGGCGGGCCCGCTGGTTCCGGTGGGCTAGAGAACTCGCCCCCTGAGTCCGATGCCGGGCTAGCAAGCTGCCTCGATGCCTCGCCCTTTGCGCGGTACGAGTCCGTGCGTGCCGCTGATAGTGTTCCCGAAGGCTCTCTGAAGGTGGTGCCGTGATTACCATCGATTTGGACAAGCTCAAAGCGATGAACACCAAGCTGTACACCTCTGCCGCCCAGGAGGTCTTTGGCAACGCAGGAGCGGCTGCGCTCAAGCAACTGCTCTCTGTCATCGTGCAGATCTACGCACGCCTGGACCCTAGCATCCGTAAGCACCCGCTCGCCATCTTCGCCGATGCGACGCTGACTCCTTCGATTGTTGCCGGCGCAGTGACCCACATCGCGAGTGTCGACAATCTCACGCACGAAATCGACGGGCCCAGCTTGATACGCACTACCGGCAATGGCGGGCTGCAGATTGTGCCACTGGAGAGCACCGACTTGGGTGCGCTCTCCACTACTGCGGTGGTCTATCTCTTCAGCCTCACCGGAGAAAAGTTCCTTATCGGCGGCGAGGCCTTTGACGTCGAGAACGTGGTAGTAGGCTACCCGAGCGCCTTTTGCAAGCCGACTTTCGGTACGCTCAAAGCCGCGCTGGAGGACTACCGAGTGCGCCAAGCCGCGCACTCGACCTGCTATGAACTCCAGCGAGCATGGGCCGATAAGAAGCGCTGGTGGTTTAAGAACAAGCCTGAAGCCATCATGCGTCGCTCGCTCACACAGTTCCTGCGCAACGTGCTGAGGGACGCCAATGTGCAGCCGGAACAAAACGTCGACGAGACACATCCCGTGGACATCCATATATCGTTTTTGATGACGGCCCAGCACGCCATCATCGAGATCAAATGGCTAGGTAAGTCCGTTAAGGCTGACGGCTCTGAAGGTACGGGATATGCTAAAGGCCGCGCGCTCGAAGGGGCGCAGCAGCTCGCTGAATATTTGGATTCGACTCATCAATCATCTCCGCATCATGGCGCGCGAGGCTATCTAGTGCTGTTCGATGGCCGGCGGTCAGGTTTGAAGCACGGATTGACGACGTTGGGTCAGGCCGAGGCACTTCATTACGAGAAGGCTGACATCGCGTACGACCCTGACCACAGTGCCACCCGCAAGGATTTTGAGCCTCCCATGCGCATGTTTCTGTACCCCGAGCTAGCATAAAGCCCCGGTGGCTATACGATTAATCCTAAATGAACGACATCCGCCCGCGGCGGTCCTTGGTCGATGAGGCTAGCTTATGGGCTGGGGTCGTAGGCCGGCCAAATCCAGAGAGGGGGCGGCCCAGCTAACCGCTGCAGCTTGCTTTAAGGCATGAGCGTGGGGGCTCCGGACACATCGGAGTGATGTCTTCTAGCGGGCCAACTCAACTATGCACTCGCGCAAGTGGTGGATCCCGCCTTGCTGCGCGCTTGCACGCATTTTGCGCACCTCAAAGATCTGCGCCTTGGTGAATCCGATGGCGCGGCTCAGTTCCACGAGGATCGTCGGAACGTCAATAAGAATGCCGGCGTAGCGCGAGTCGCCAACAACCATCAAAACCTTGCCGCGCTCTGTGACTAAGCGCAGCGACTCCGTCAGGACTCGCTCCAGATCTCGGAAGTAGCCCGAAATCATCTCTGGAATGCGCACATCCCAGAGCTCTTCGCGTTTGGCGTCAAGCTGTTTGACTGCAGCCTGAAGAGTGGCGCTTTCATTCACAGGTTTCTCGGCGACACGTTGGATTTGAACGTGGGAGTGCACCGTCGAACTGCGAAGCCGAGCGTTGTCGATCGAGGATGAAAGATACCCAAGTGTCCACAGCTCCACGTTGTAGATGTCAGTGTAATCGAACGAATTGGGATAGGGTGGCGAGAAAACGATCAGATCGGCGGGCCGCTGTAGCGAACGCATTGCTGTGCGCGAATCACCATGCAGCACCTCGATGTGCGTCTTCGGTCGAGCCGAGAAACGGTGCACATCTTCGAATGCAGTGTTGAACTGCTCGTGGAAGCGGAAGTCTAGCTGTTTCCCGTCGGCTTGCGTTTCCTTCCACTTGCTGCGGTAGCGCCGCCCTTTCCCATTGACATAGACGTTGCTGCAGCCGACCAGCACAGCGCCCAGAGCCACGCGAAAAAAGCGCTGCACATCCGCGTCAGCGATTTGGCGGATGCACTTGAGGTATTGCGAAAGTCGCTCGCTGAATGAACGTGAGAAGATCCAGCGCTGCTTACCCTCAGCCTCAATAAACGTCGAGGGTAAGTGCGACAGCACCTCCCAGTCCGGCTTGGTGCGGGAAAGGTTGTGCCGGAAGCTCTGTGCTGACTTGATTAACGTTTCTGCGTCTATGTGACTTGTCTTGGCGCGGATCACATCCCCTAGGAACGGGTTGACCTCGATCGTCGTCGCATCTATACCAAGCAGCTGACATGTGATTCCCGTCGTGCCGGACCCTCCAAAGGGGTCAATTACGTGATCGGGCTTGAAGCCCAGTGTCTGAATCGCGGTCGTGACGAATGACGGAGAGAAGGCTTCTTTGAAGTGGAACCAACGCTGGAAGGCGATGCCTTGCGCGGCTTGGTTGGTCGTCGACGGCGGCGCGTTCAGGGCCTCTGGTGTGCTCGTCCAGCCGCTGGTCTCGCTTAAGGTAAATGCTGGCGCAGCGGGGAAGTGTTGCTGCAGCGTCGATAGGTAGCTATCAGGCGGGTTTCGCATAGCGCGTCAACTCTTACTCGGCTTGAGAACTGGTTTTGCAGCCACGTGGTTTCCTACGCAAAGACGCTGAGTTTCTGTTTTGGCTGGAAAGCAGCCGCGTTTCTTAGGCGCCGAGTGACGGCTTTGGCCGATGGGTTGCCTGTTGGAGAGAGCTTGATGGATATAGACGGCGCCCTACCCACCTCCGACCAGACATCGACCAGACAGCAAAAAGGCCAGCCTTAGCAGGTTGGCCTTTTCGTTTGCAGATCAACGACCTGCCGGAATCCGATGTGGAGCGGGCGATGGGAATCGAACCCACGGCATCAGCTTGGGAAGCTGAGGTATTACCATTATACGACGCCCGCTCGGGAGCCCAGGATTGTACGCATCGGCGCGGGCGAGGGCAACGGGGGGCGTGGTAAACTCGCGCCCATGACGACCCATACCACGACTTCCCTGCTGTCCCTCAAGATCAATGGCGAGGCCCGTTCGCTGGCGGCGCCGGCCACGGTGGCTGCGCTCCTCGACGAGATGGGGCTTACCGGCAAGCGGCTGGCGGTGGAGCGGAACGGCGAGATCGTGCCCAAGGGCCTGCACGGCAGCACCCTGCTTGCCGATGGCGACGCGCTCGAGATCGTCGTGGCGGTGGGTGGTGGTTGAAGGCTGAGGGCTGAGGGCCGCTTTCTGGCGGGCTGTCCGGCCCGTTCCTGTTGTTTCCCCGATCTGATTTGATGAGGCTGGCGCTTCGATGGACGATTTGCTGACGATTGCAGGCAAGAGCTATTCCTCCCGGCTGCTGGTGGGTACCGGCAAGTACAAGGATTTCGCGCAGACCCGCGAGGCCGTGGACGCGAGCGGGGCGCAGATCGTCACCGTGGCGATCCGCCGCACCAACATCGGGCAGGACCCGAACGCCCCGAGCCTGCTCGACGCGGTGCCCCCTTCGCGCTTCACCTACCTGCCCAACACGGCGGGCTGCTACACCGCCGACGACGCGGTGCGCACCCTGCGTCTTGCCCGCGAACTGCTGGACGACCACCGGCTGGTGAAGCTGGAGGTGCTGGGCGACCCGCATACCCTCTACCCGAACATGCCTGAAACCCTCAGGGCCGCCGAGGTGCTGGTGAAGGAGGGCTTCGAGGTGATGGTCTACTGCTCCGATGACCCCATCCAGGCCAAGATGCTGGAAGACACCGGCTGCGTGGCGATCATGCCGCTGGCCTCGCTGATTGGTTCCGGGATGGGCGTGCTCAACCCCTGGAACGTGCAGCTGGTGCGCGACGCCGTGAAGGTGCCGGTGCTGCTGGATGCAGGCGTCGGCACGGCATCGGACGCCGCCATCGCCATGGAGCTGGGCTGCGATGGCGTGCTGATGAACACTGCCATCGCCCTGGCGAACGATCCGGTGAAGATGGCCGGCGCCATGAAGAAGGGCGTCGAAGCGGGCCGCGAGGCTTTCCTGGCCGGCCGCATGCCCCGCAAGTACTACACCGCCAGCCCGAGCTCGCCCACCACCGGGATGATCGGCAGCTGACACCGCAAGACGTTTGATCGACGGCGCGCTGCGGCGCGCCGTTTTCCTTGAATCAACCCCTCGGGCCGGTCTGAAGACCAACCTGCAGGGCGCAATGAAAAGCCTTGACCGCCATGAGCGACGAACAGCCAGCCATCCAGTCCGACGACGAGCCGCAGGGCGGCAGCCGTCTCACTTCCCAGTCGATCCGCAGCTTCGTGCTGCGCCAGGGGCGCATGTCGGATGCCCAGCACCGCTTCCTCGACGAGATGATGCCCAAGGTCGGCGTGGAGTACCGGCCCGAGCCCATCGACCTGGCCGACGTCTTTGGCCGCGAGGCGCCGCAGGTCGTCGAGATCGGCTTTGGCATGGGCCAGTCCACCGCGGTGATCGCCCAGGCCCGGCCGGAGGATGACTTTCTTGGTATCGAGGTGCACGCGCCCGGCGTGGGCAGCCTGTGCAAGCTGATCGACGAGGGCGGCATCACCAACCTGCGCATCGTCCAGCACGATGCGGTCGAGGTGCTGCGCGACATGATCCCGGAAGGCTCGCTCGCCGGCGTGCACATCTACTTCCCCGATCCCTGGCCCAAGAAGCGCCACCACAAGCGTCGGCTGGTGCAGGGGCCCTTCGTGAAGCTGATCGCCAGCCGCCTCGCGCCGGGCGGCTACCTGCACTGCGCGACCGACTGGGAGGAATACGCCCAGCAGATGCTCGAGGTGCTGGGGGCCGAGCCACTGCTCGCCAACACCGCCGAGGGTTACGCGCCCAAGCCCGATTACCGTCCGCTCACCAAGTTCGAGAACCGCGGCATCAAGCTCGGCCACGGGGTGTGGGATCTGGTCTTCAAGCGGGTGTGACGATGGCCCTCAAGCGACTGCCGGCGGGCGCCTGGCTGATGGGGATTCCGGGCCTTGCGTGCCTGATCGCCGGCCTGTTGCTGCTGGCCGGCTTTGGCGAGGGGCTGCACCCGCTGCTGCAGGAATCCGGCGCCGGGCTGGTGCTGGTTGTCTCCGGCGTGGCGCTGGTGGGTAGCGCGGCGTTTCCGCTGGTGCTGGCGGAGCTTGCC
Organism: Zoogloea sp.; assembly: GCA_041917255.1. Lineage (GTDB taxonomy): Bacteria > Pseudomonadota > Gammaproteobacteria > Burkholderiales > Rhodocyclaceae > Zoogloea. Next base: position 90,820 of record JAYRYA010000012.1, on the reverse strand, counting down.
GCGAAGGATGGTCAGGACGGCTGAAGTCGTACCGGCCGTTCAGTAGATCTTCGGTTCGCCCGGCGGGCGGGTCTTGAAGCGGCGATGCACCCAGTAGTACTGGGCCGGCATCGTGCGCACCTGGTCTTCGATGCAGGCGTTCATCCGGCGCACGTCGGCGTCCACGTCGGCGGTGGGGAAGCCGCTCCACGGTTCGCCCAGTTCCACCACGTAGCCCTGGCCGCCCGGCAGCATGCGGGTGATGCAGGGCATCACCACCGCGCCGCCCAGCTTGCTGAGTCGCGGCAGGGCCGACAGCGTGGCCGCCGGCACACCAAAGAACGGAACGAAGATGGAGTCTTGCGGCCCGTTGTCCATGTCCGGCAGATAGTAGAACGGCCGGATCTCCTTCATCGCCTTGATTGACGCCCGGACGCTCTCGTCCCGGCGCAGCAGCACCTGGCTGCCGAAGCGGCTGCGGCCGTGGTAGAGCCAGCGGTCGATCACCGGGTCTTTCTGGCGGGCGTAGATGCTCACGCAGTCGAAGGACATCGCCATTCGCGAGCCGCCCAGGTCCAGCCCCAGAAAGTGCGGGGTGAGCAGGATTACCGGCTGGCGCGCTTCCACCAGTTTCCTCAGACGATCTTCGCCGTCGATGCGGATCAGCTTGCGCAGGCGGTCTTCAGGGGCAAACCAGGCCAGCCCGCGCTCGAGCATGCTGCGCCCGGCGAGGGCGAAGTGTTCCTTTGCCAGCGCCTTGCGTTCGACGTCCGAAAGCTCGGGAAAGCACAGCCGCAGGTTGGTGAGGGTGACCTTGCGACGGGCCGGGATGACCCAGTAAAGCAGCAACCCCAGGCCGCGGCCGATGGGAGCCTGGACCGACAGCGGCAGCCAGTGGAGCAGCCACAGCAGGGCGACGAGGATTCGACTCATGGTTGGTTCTGGGCAGGCGTGGAGGTGGGGGCTGGCGCGCCGTCTTTCGGGCGCTTGTAGCGGTTGTAGCCCCACAGGTATTGGGTGGGGTTCTCGCGGATCTGGGCTTCCATCTCGCGGTTGATGGCGGCTGCGCGGGCTTCGGTGTCGCCCTCGAAGGGCGCGAGCGGCGGGCGCAGGCGCAGGTGAAAGCCTTCACCGCCGGGCAGGCGTTCGGCCCAGGCAAAAATGGTGGAGACCCCCGCGACCTCGGACATCCGCGCGGCCAGCGTCATGGTGTAGGCCGGGCGGCCGAAGAAGGGCAGCCAGGCGCCTTCGCCGGCGCCGGGCACCTGGTCGGGCAGCATGCCCACCGCCTCCTTGGCGCGCAGAGCCTTGATGAGCCGGCGCACACCGCCCACGTCGGCCGGCGCCAGATGCATGTTGCCACGGCTGCGACCGGCGTTGATGACGGGCTGCAGCACGGCCTTCTTGGGCGCGCGGTAGAGCACGGTGATCGGCCGGTGGGTCGAGAAGTACTGGGCGGTGATCTCGAAGCAACCCAGGTGCGGCGTGATGAACAGGATGCCGCCGCCGCGGGCCTCGGCGGCCTCGACGTGCTCCCAGCCGCTCACGCGGACAACCTTGGCGACGAGCTCGCCCTGAGGGCGCAGCAGCATCCAGGGCAGTTCCAGCGCCTGCTTGCCAGTCTCCCCCACGACGCGGCGCCACACCCGGTCGGCTTCGGCCTTGCCCAGGGCGTGTTCGAGGTTGGCGCGCAGGCGCCGACGGTAGGTGGGCGACAGGGCGTAGGTCAGCCAGCCGGCGAAGACGCCCAGTTTTTGCAGCGCGCCCAGGGGCAGGCTGGCGAGGAAGGAGAAGATCAGCGACGCCATCGGCAGTGCAGGACGGGTGTGTAGGGAATCGGCTTAATTGACGGCCGGAGGCGCAAAGTTATAATTGTGATTCCGCCGAGTTAATCCGACAACTTGCAGGGCGGAGGTGGTGCGCGGCGGTGTCGCGTCCCGGGCCAAAAAAATACTGCTAAAGCGTCGCCGCTCAGACGAATCCCCAGAGACGGCAACGGCGCCAGTCCCGGGGATTTTGTTTTTCTAGGAGTGCCTCATGGCCAAAGAATACCTGTTTACCTCGGAGTCCGTCTCCGAAGGCCACCCGGACAAGGTTGCCGACCAGATCTCCGACGCCGTCCTCGATGCCATCCTGGCCCAGGACCCGCGTGGCCGCGTAGCCTGCGAGACGCTGGTGTCCACCGGGCTCGTGGTGATCTCCGGCGAGATCACCACCCAGGCCGACATCAACTACATGGACATCGCCCGCGAGACGGTCAAGCGCATCGGCTACGACGATTCCGACATCGGCTTCGACTACAAGAGCTGCGCGGTGCTGACCGCGATCAACCGCCAGTCCTCCGACATCGCCCAGGGCGTGAATGAGGGCGAGGGCCTCGACCTCGACCAGGGCGCCGGCGACCAGGGCCTGATGTTCGGTTACGCGTGCAACGAGACGCCCAGCCTGATGCCCTTCCCGATCTACTACGCCCACCGCATCATGCAGCGCCAGGCCGAAGTGCGTAAGGACGGCCGCCTGCCGTGGCTGCGCCCGGACGCCAAGAGCCAGCTCACCGTGCGCTACGTGGACGGCAAGCCGGTGGCGATCGACACCGTGGTGGTGTCCACCCAGCATCACCCGGACATCGCCCACACGGCGCTCTCCGAGGCGGTGATCGAGGAAGTCATCAAGCCGGTGCTGCCCAAGGACATGCTCACCGCCGACACCCGCTACCTCATCAACCCCACCGGCCGGTTCGTGATCGGTGGCCCGAACGGCGACTGCGGCCTTACCGGTCGCAAGATCATCGTCGATACCTATGGTGGCGCAGCCCACCACGGCGGCGGCGCGTTCTCGGGCAAGGACCCGTCGAAGGTGGACCGTTCGGCCGCCTACGCCGGTCGCTACGTGGCGAAGAACATCGTCGCCGCCGGCCTCGCCGACCGCTGCGAGGTGCAGGTGGCCTACGCCATCGGCGTGGCCCAGCCGGTGAGCCTGATGGTCGAGACCTTCGGCACCGGCAAGGTGTCGGACGAGAAGATTGTCGAGCTGGTGCGCCGCCATTTCGACCTGCGTCCGAAGGGCATCATCGCCAGCCTCAACCTGCTGCGCCCGATCTACTCGCGCACTGCCGCCTACGGCCACTTCGGCCGCGACGAGGTGGACTTCACCTGGGAAACCACCGACAAGGCCGCCGCGCTGCGCGCCGACGCGGGGCTGTAACCAAGCCGGCTTCCGGCATCAGCAAAAAGGCCACCCAAGGGTGGCCTTTTTGCTGGGTGTTCGGCGCTTACTTGTCCTTGCGGATCGGGCTGTACTCCACCGGCACCCAGGCGAAGGCCTTGCCTTCGCTGCGCACATGGCCGATGCCGGGGAAAGGCAGGTGCATGCCGGAAACCAGCAGCTTTTCCTTTGCGGCCCAGCCGAAGAGCTTCTTGCGGGCGGCGATGGCGGCCTTCTTGTCGCTGTCGAACTCGATGGCGACTTCCGGGTGGGCAAACTGCACCGCGTGGGCGTGCACCGCGTCGCCGAGGATCAGCAAGCGTTGGCCACCGGATTCGACGATGTAGCTGGTGTGGCCCGGGGTGTGGCCGTTGGAGGGCACGGCCTTCACGCTGCCGAAGTCGGCTTCGCCGGTGAAGGTCTTGTACTTGCCGATGGCCTGGTAGGGCGCCACAGACTTGCGGGCGAGCTCGAAGAAGGGCTTGAAGTCCTTGGGCGCGGAGGCGGCGTTGGCTTCGGACAGCCAGAAGTCGCTCTCGGACTTGGCCACGTGGATCTCGGCGTTGGGGAAGAGCGGCTTGCCGTCGGCGTCGAGGATGCCGGCCACGTGGTCGGCGTGGAGGTGGGTGAGGAGCACCACGTCGACCTTGTCGGGGCTGTAGCCAGCGGCGCGGAGCTGATCGCCGATGAAGCCGAGGGTCGGGCCGAAGGCCTTGGCGGCGCCGGCATCCACGAGGATCAGCTTGCCGCCGGCGTTGATGAGGTAGGCATTGACCGCGGTCTGGACCTTCTCGCCAGCGATGAACTGCCTGGCCAGCAGCTTCTGTACATCGGCCTTGCTGGCGCCCAGCAGCAGGTTGGCGCCGAGATCGACGTAGCCGTCGTAGAGGGCGGTGATCTCGAGCTGGCCAAGGGCCATGCGGTAGTAGCCGGGTACCTGGGTGCCGACGGCCGGAGCTTCAGCCTGAGCAGGGGAAAACGGAAGGAAGCTGGCGCCTACGGCAATGGCCAGGGCGGTGAGGCTGCGGCGGATCATGGGGCATTCTCCTGAGGGTCAAGGACAAGAGGATACGACATCCGGCAGGGATTTGGGGTCAGCGGGCGACGTGCACGGCCAGCCACACGGTATCGGGCCCGGTGGAGGCTACCCGGTGCCGGCAGCCGGCGGGGATCAGCAGCCAGTCGCCGGGGGTGAGCGCCTCGCGGCGGCCGTCGCCGAATTCCAGTTCGGCTGTGCCTTGGGCGAGCATCACCCATTCGTCGTCGGCCTGGTCGTACCAGAAGCCGGGCGGGCTGGCGTGGCGGTGGGAGACGATGCGCTCGATGCGCAAGTTCGGGGTGGCGAAGAGGGTGTCGAAGCGCTCATCCGGACCCGGCGGCGGGAGCGGAGAGAAGAGATTGTTGCGGGACATTGGGGAAAAAATGGGCGCCGGGATGAATCTCTGTGGGTATTGGGGGGTGTTTTCTGTTGTACCCCGGCGCGCCAAGTGCAGCTTGATAGCCTGACCTGCTCTCAGGAAGCAGGTAATTCAGACATCGCTCCATGCTACGGCAGCCTCGTGGAAGCGCCAATTGTTTATTGCGATGTTCAGGATAGGCTACGGCTATTCAGTGTTGGCCGCAGCGTTTGTTTGCGCGTTATTGCACGACGCGGTCGATGCGCAGGCGCAGTCCGCTGGCCCCGGCCTTCACCGGGCCCAGTTCGCCGGAGAGATCACCCGGCACGGCGGTGGCATTGCCCGATCTGGAAATCCGCGCTTCGATGCGCAGTTCGCCCGCCGAGGAGAGCTTGAAGTCGGGGCTCATGGCCATGCTGTCGTCGAGGGTGAAATCCACCGGCAGATCAGCCACTTTGGCGCGGACCACCGCCAGGGGCATCCGAGGGCCCTGGGCGGCGCGGGCGAAGATGAACACCACGTCGTCGGGGTTGGCCTTGGCCTTGAGTTCCGGGGCCAGCTCGACCCTGCCGCTGACCTTGGTGCCTGCCGGGGCGTCGGCCTTGGCTGCCTTAGGGGGCTGCTCGGCTGTGCGGGCGGGGGCGCCGGCGCCCATCAGGCTGCGGGCCTTCTCGATGCCGGCGGTGAGGTTCTGGGCGTCCTGCGAATCGGGCGGGACCATCGCCAGCAGCTTCTCCCAGTGCTTGATGGCGTCGGCGTAGCGCTGGCGCGAATAGGCGTCGTAGCCGGCGAGGACCAGCGCCTGGGGGTTGTCGGGCTGGTCGGCGAGCACCTTAAGCAGCATCTCGCGGCCCTTGCCTTCGATCTTGCCCTTGTTGAGCTCGGCGGAGAGGTCGGCGAGTTCCAGCATCAGCTCGGGGTTGGTCTCCATTGCCGGACCGGCCTTCTCGAAGGCCTTGGCGGCGTCGTCGAAGCGGCCCATCACCTTGTAGCTGCGGCCCAGCATCACCCAGCCTTCGGGGTTGTCGGGGTTTTGTTCGAGCTTGGCGGCGAGGGCGGCGACCATCTTCTCGACCTCCGCGGCGCTGGGCTCGGCGGCCTGCCGCGATGCGGCCGGATCGAGGGCGGCGGGATTGCCGAGGGCGAAGTACAGCACGACCGCGGCCAGCGGCAGGCTGACGGCGAGGCCCAGCGCGGTGCGTGGCAGGCGGCGGGGCGCATCGGGCGGCGCGGCGGCGTCGCCGGCCACGTCTTCGAGGACGCGGCGTTCGATCTCGCTACGGGCGCTGGCATAGTCGGCCTGGGAGAGGGCGCCGCTGGCGAGATCCCGGTCGAGTTCGGCCAGCTGGTCGCGGTAGATCGCGGTGTTGATGGCCTGGCGGGAGGCGTGGGCGGCGGTCTTGTGGCGCAGCAGCGGCCAGCACAGGACGGCGAGGACGAGGGCGGTGAGCAGCCCGGCGGCAATCCAGAAGGCGGTCATGCGTCGTTCTTCGGGCGTTGGGAGGAGTCGGTGCCGAGGAGTGCTTCGGCGGCGGCGCGCTGCTCTGCGGTGAGGTCGGGGGCATCAACCTTGCCGGCGCGTCGGCGCAGGTAGGCGATGAGGCCGACGGCACCACCGGTCAGCAGCGCGAAGGGGCCGAACCACAGCAGCCAGGTGGTCGGCTTGACCGGCGGGCGGTAGAGCACGAAGTCGCCGTAGCGGGCGACAAGGTAGTCGCGGATGTCGGCGTCGGACTTGCCCTGGCGGATCAGCTTGCGGACTTCCTCGCGCAGGTCGTTGGCCAGCTCGGCGCGGGAGGCGGCGAGGCTTTCGTTCTGGCAGACGAGGCAGCGGAGTTCTTCGGAGATGGTGACGAGCCGCGCCTCGACGGCCGGGTCTTCGGCCATCGGCGTGGCGTCGGCGGCGTGGAGGTTGAGGCTGGCGGAGAGCAGCAGGGCAGCGAGGGGCGCGAGCAGGCGGCGGGTCATGGTCGTCATTCGGCGGCGAGCTGCTTGGCCAGCGGCAGGATCTTCTGGCTCAGGGCTTCTGGGGTGATCGGGCCGATCTGTTTGAAGCGGATCACGCCCTTCTTGTCGATCAGATAGGTTTCGGGCACACCATAAACGCCGTAGTCGATGCCGACCCGGCCGTCCATGTCGAGCACCGACAGCTGGTACGGGTTGCCGTGCTGGGTGAGCCAGGCGCCGGCGCGCTGGCGAGTGAGGGCGAGTTCCTGTTCCGGGGTGAGTTTCTTGGCGTCGAGGCCGCCGTCGCCGCGCACTTCCTTGTAGTTGAGGCCGACCACCGGCAGCTTGCCGTCCTTCGCGAAGGCCACCAGCAGCGGGTGCTCGGCGCGGCACGACACGCACCACGAGGCCCACACGTTGAGCAGCCACACCTGGCCGCGCATGTCGGCCGGGGTGAACTCCTTGGCCGGATCGGCCAGGGTGACGAGGCGGAACTCCGGCGCCGGCTTTCCGACCAGCGGTGAGGGCACCTCGTGGGGATCGCGGTTGAGGCCGATGGCGAGGAACACGACCAGCACCAGGAAGATGCCGAGGGGGATCAGGAAACGTTTCACGATGCGGCTCCGGGGGCGAGCTGGGTGGCGGCGCGGGCGGCCGATTTGAGGCGGTAACGGCGATCGCTGGCAGCGAAGATGCCACCCAGGGCCATCAGCACGGCGCCGGCCCAGATCCAGCTGACGAAGGGCTTGTAATACACGCGCACGCTCCACGCACCGTCGTCACCTTCGAGCGGATCACCCAGCGAGACGTAGATGTCGCGGGTGAGGCCCGGGTCGATGAAGGCTTCGGTCATGGGCATCGCGGAGGAGAGGTACTTGCGTTTCTCGGGGTGCAGCGGCATCACCAGCTGGCCGTCCTTGAGGAGTTCCAGGTTGCCGCGGGCGGCGTTGTAGTTGGGGCCGGGCACGCCTTCGACGCCCAGGAAGCGGATCGTGTAGCCGCCCGCCGCGACGGTGTCGCCAGGGGCCATGCGCACGTCGCGCTCGGTTTCGTAGTGCTTGACCATCACGATGCCGACGACGGTGACCGCGATGCCCATGTGGGCCAGATGCATGCCCCAGAAGGCCCGCGGCGGCATGCTGGACTTGGCGCGGGCGAGGATCTGCAGCACCGACGAGCCGACGATCCACACCGCCAGCCCGATCCCCAGCGCCACGCCGGCGCTCCACTGGCCGGTGACGATAGGCAGGCCGACGCCGGCGACCACGGCCAGCGCGAAGGCGGCCTTCAGCGGGCGGATGATGTCGGCGAGGTTGGCCTGCTTCCAGCGTGCCACCGGGCCGACCGCCATCAGGAACAGCACCGGCACCATCAGCGGCGCGAAGACCGCGTTGAAATACGGGGGGCCGACCGACAGCTTGCCCAGGTTGAGGGCGTCGATCACCAGCGGGTAGAGCGTGCCCAGCAGCACCGCGCCGGCGGCGCACAGCAGCAGCAGGTTGTTGATGAGCAGCATGGTCTCCCGCGACACTAGCGCGAAGGCGCCGCCGAGGCTGACCTTGGGGGCCCGCCAGGCGAACAGCGTGAGCGACGAACCGACCACCACCGCCAGGAACAACAGGATGAACACCCCGCGCTTCGGGTCGGTGGCGAAGGCGTGCACCGAGCTGAGCACGCCGGAGCGGACCAGGAAGGTGCCCAGCAGCGACAGGGAGAAGGCGCCAATGGCAAGCAGCACCGTCCAGTTCTTGAAGCTGCCCCGCTTCTCGGTGACCGCCAGCGAGTGGATCAGCGCCGTGCCTACCAGCCAGGGCATGAACGAGGCGTTCTCCACCGGATCCCAGAACCACCAGCCACCCCAGCCCAGCTCGTAGTAGGCCCAGATCGAGCCGAGGCCGATGCCGAGGGTCAGGAAGACCCACGCGGCGGTGGTCCACGGCCGCGACCAGCGCGCCCAGGCGGCGTCCAGCCGGCCCGACAGCAGCGCCGCGATGGCGAAGGCGAAGGCCACCGAGAAGCCCACATAGCCCATATAGAGCATCGGCGGGTGGAAGATCAGGCCCGGGTCCTGCAAAAGCGGGTTGAGGTCGCGGCCGTCGTCGGCGCCGGGCAAGAGGCGCTCGAAGGGGCTGGAGGTGGTGAGGATGAACAGGATGAAGCCGGCGGCGACGAGGCCCAGCACGCCCTCGACCCGCGCCACCATGTCGTCCGGCAGGCTGCGGGAGAAGGCGGCCACGGCCAGCGCCCACAGGGACAGCATCAGCACCCACAGCAGCAGCGAGCCCTCGTGGCCGCCCCACACGCCGGCGATGCGGTATTCGATCGGCAGCCGCGAGTTGGAGTGCTGCGCCACGTAGAGCACCGAGAAATCGTTGTTGATGAAGCTCGCGGTGAGACAGCCGAAAGCCACCGCGATCAGCAGGAACAGGGTGGCCGAGGCGGGCCGCGCCAGCTGCACCCAGGCCGCAACGCCGCGCTGGGCGCCGACGAGGGGCAGGGTTCCCTGAACGAGGGCCACCAGCAGGGCCAGGACGAGGGCAAAGGAGCCGATTTCGGGGATCATGGGGGGCTTCCTGGGTAGGAGGGAGTGGGAGTGGGGAGTGGGCCTTTGACGGTGCTTTTGCGCTGGCGACCGGGAGCGCGCGGGGCCGGATCAAGGCCCCTTACGCCTTACCCTGCACTCTTCACTGCTTTAACGTTCGCGACGCCTCATGGGCCTTGTCCACCGCGGCCTTGGCCTCCGGCGGCATGTAGTTCTCGTCGTGTTTGGCGAGCACTTCGGTGGCGGTGAATTGGCCATCTGGCCCCAGGCTCCCCTGGGCGACCACGCCTTTTCCCTCGGAGAAGAGATCCGGCAGGATGCCCTTGTAGGTGACCGGGATTTCCTTGGCGGTGTCTGTGACGATGAAGCGCGCGGTGATGTCGGTGCGCTGGAGGCTGCCCTCCTTCACCAGCCCGCCGACGCGGAAGGCGCGGCCTTTCGGCGCCTCGCCGCTGGCCACCTGGGTCGGCGTGAAGAAGAACACCAGATTGCTCTGGAAGGCGTTGAGCACGAGGGCGGCGGCGATGCCCAGGGCGGCCAGGCCGCCAACGATGATGGCGAAGCGTTTGTGACGTAGTTTCATCTCAGTCTTGATCGTTGCGGTTGGCCGCGAGTTCCCGGCGCAGGGCGCGGCGGGTGTCGGCGACCCGCTTTCGGGCGAGCAGGGTTTCAATCAGCAGGGCGGCGGCGGTCACACCGAAGCTGCCCCACACGTAGAGGCCGTAGCCTCCCATGGCAAAGAATTCGCTGGCGCTGCCCCAGTTCATCGCTGCATCTCCGGCAGTTCGGCGACCCAGGTGGTGTGGCGTTCGCGCTCCAGGATGATCGCCCGCACCCGGTAAAGTGCAATGGCGATGCTATACATCCAGAAGGCCAGCGCCATCAGCAGCATGCCCCACAGCATGGTGGTGGCCATGGTGGGCGCCTTGGTAAGCGATACCGACGCGCCCTGGTGCAGGGTGTTCCACCACTTCACCGAGAAATAGATGATCGGCACATTGACCACGCCCACCAGCGCCACGATGGCCCCGGCCTTGTCGGCCCGGCGCGGGTCGTCGATGGCGGCAGTCAGGGCGATGTAGCCCAGGTAGAGGAAGAACAGGATCAGCTCGGACGTGAGGCGCGCATCCCACACCCACCAGGCGCCCCACATGGGCTTGCCCCACAGGGCGCCGGTCCATAGCGACAGGAACGCGAACAGCGCGCCGGTGGGCGCCAGGGCCGCGCTCATCATGCCTGACAGGCGGGTGTTGAAGGTGATGCCGATGGCCGCCCAGAAGGCCATCACGCAGTAGATGAACATGGACATCCACGAAGCCGGCACGTGGATGAAGATGATCCGGTAGCCCTCGCCCTGCTGGAAATCGGTGGGGGCGACGAAGAAGCTGATCCACAGCCCGGCGGCGCAGAACGCCGTGGCGAGCGCGGCGAACCACGGCCAGGCCTTGCCGGCGAGGGGGTAGAAGCTGGCCGGCGAGGCGAACTTGAACCAGTTGATGAAGCGCTGACTCATGGGGATGAATCCGAAAAAGGGTGTGGCGGCGCTATTCGAGCGCGATGCGCAGGGCGGCAGTGGCGGCCCACGGGGCAAAGAACACACCAAGCGCCAAGAGGGCGCCCAGCAGCGACAGGTGCCCGCCCACGCCGAGCCCGGCCATGTCGGCCTCGACCGCGCCGGCACCGAAGATCAGGGCCGGAATATACAGGGGTAGCACCAGCAGCGACAGCAGCACGCCGCCACCGCGCAGGCCCAGGGTGAGCGCAGCGCCGATGGCCCCGATGAGTGACAGCAGCGGCGTGCCCAGCAGCAGTGACAGCATCAGGATGCCCAGGGAGCGCGCCGAGAGATCGAACTGGATGCCCAGCACCGGCGCCAGCAACACCAGCGGCAGCCCGGCGGTGAGCCAGTGGGCGAGGGTCTTGCCGCCCACCAGCAGGGCCAGCGGGGTGGGCGAGAGGGCCATCTGTTCCAGCGTGCCGTCGGCGTGGTCGGCGGCGAACAGGCGGTTGAGGGACAGCATCGCCGCCAGCAGCGCCGCCACCCACAGCACCCCGGGGGCAATGCGGCGCAGCAGCGCGGTCTCGGGCCCGATACCCAGCGGGAACAGGCTGACCACGATCATGAAGAAGAACAGCGCGGTGAACACCTCGCTCTTGCGGCGGGCGGCCAGCAGCAGGTCGCGGCGGACGATGGCGAGAAAGGCGTTCATGCTCCGAGCCTCAGGCTGGAGGGCGTGCCGCCCAGCTGCACCGCCTGATGGCTGGTGAACAGCAGCATGCCGCCACGGGACAGGTGTTCGTCAAGAAACTCGCACAGCTGCGCCACTGCGGCCACGTCGAGGGCTACGAAAGGCTCGTCGAGGATCCACAGCCGCGCCTGGCTGCACAGCAGACGGGCCAGCGCGACGCGGCGCTTCTGGCCTTGGGACAGGACGCAGGTGGGCAGATCCTCACGCCCCTTCAGGCCGATCCGGCGCAGGGCGGTGAGGGCGGTGTGCTCGTCCAGCGGACGACCGGCCACGGCGGCGGCGGAGGTCAGGTTCTCGAGGGCGGAGAGATCATCCTTGATCGACGGGGCGTGGCCCAGATAGAGCAGGCGCGCGTTGAACTCGTCGCGCACCGCCGAAACCGGCTGGCCTTCCCACTCGATGTGGCCCGCTGCGGCGGGCGCCAGCCCCGCAACGATGCGCAGCAGGCTGGTCTTGCCGGCTCCGTTGGGGCCCTCCACCTGCAGCCACTGGCCCGGGGCGACGGCGAAGTCCACAGCGGAAAACAGTCGGCGGTCGCCGCGATCGCAGGCAAGACCGTGGGCAGTGAGCATCGGAGGGTTTGAGAGTCGGCGTCGGCGCATTCTGCCCGACGGGCCGGGGCGGGTAAACCGGGGCGCCCATTGCCTCCAATGCCCTTTGACTGGTGTCAGGTGCGGAACTGGCTGGCAAGGGCCTGCAGCTTGTTGGCAAGGCGGCCGATCTGGCGCGCTTCGCTGGCGGACTGGCGAGCCATGCTGGCGTCCACTTCGGCGCTTTCGGCGACCGCTTCCATCTGGTCGGCGATGTGGCGGGTGGCGGTGCTGCTTTCGGTCAGGGCGGCGCCGATCTGTTGCATGGCGTCGCCGGCCTGGATGACGGAGGTCTCGACGGAGGCCGCCACGTCACCTGCGTGCAGGGCGTCGCGGGCACCGGCGGCAACCTGTACGCTGCCGGCGGCCACGTCGCTGGCCACCGCGTCGCTCACCGACTGGATGCGCTGGATCACGGCGGCGATCTCCTGGGTGGAGCTGCCGGTGCGTTCGGCCAGCTTGCGCACCTCATCGGCAACCACCGCGAAGCCGCGGCCCTGCTCGCCAGCCCGTGCCGCCTCGATGGCGGCATTGAGGGCGAGGAGGTTGGTCTGGTCGGAAATCTCACGGATCACCTTGACCACCCGGCTGATCTCGGCCGACATGGCGGCCAGCTCGCCAATGCGCGCTTCGGTGCTGGCGACGGCCTGGGCGGCGTGGCCGATGCTCTCGGCGGCGCCGCGGCTGATGGTGGCGCTGTCGCGGGTGGTGGCGATGGCGTGCTCGGCGGCGCCGAGGGCGTCGCGGGCGTTCTCGCTCATGGCGTCGCTGGAGACCGACAGCTCCTCGACGGCGGCGGCGATGGTCGAAATGGCCGACGACTGGGCCGTTGTGGCGTCGACGGTGGCCTCGCTCGCGCTGGCCAGGCGGGTGCTGGAGTCCGCCAGTTCGCGGGCGCTCTGCTGGATCAGGCTGATCGCCTCGTGGAGGCGGTTCTTGAGTATCGCGACATGGGTGAGGATCTCGCCGATCTCGTCGCGGCTACCTGGGCGGATGGGCTGGGACAGCTTGCCGCCGGCCACGGCGGAAACCATCTCGCGGGCCCGGTCGGCCTGGCGGGCGGTTCGGGTCAGCAGCCCGGCGCCTAGGGTCAGACCGAGCACCACGGCGCCCAGGCCGAGGCCCAGGCTGCGCTGGATGCTGGCAGTGGATTCTTCCTTCAGCTCGGTCAGCAGGCGTGGCGAGGCCTCGTCGAGGCGCTTGATCTCGGCCAGCAGGAGGTCACGCATCGCGCGCCATTTTGGGGTCTCCTCCTTGTTGAGCAGGCTCCGAGCCTCCTCGCTCTGACCGGCCTTGATCTGCGTGAAGAGCCGGTCGTGGATCTGCCGCTGTTCGCCGCGAAGCGCCTCGATGCGTGCTGGCAGGCCGGACTTGAAGGTCTGTTCGTCGAGGATACGCGCCTTGCCGGTTGCGGCGTCGAATGCCTCGGCAGCCTTGGCGTAGTTTTCGTAGGCTTTGGGGTTGCTCGGGTCGAGCATGGCGTTGCGCAGGGCCTGGCCCATCTGCAGGCCCTGGGCGTAAATGCTGTAGAAATCCACCCGCCGGGCGCCGTCCTCCGCGATGTGAGCCTGATAGCGCGCCTCGATCTGGCGGGACGAGCGCTGACTGTCGGCCAGGGTGGCGGCCAGCAGGACCATCACGATGACCATCACCCCGAGCAGGCGGCGGCCGATGGGCATGTTGTCGATGCGCGCCATGCTCCGGCTGATGACTCCGGCGATGCCCGTGGGACGGACGGTGCCTTCGTGCAACCGCACCGACGGATCGATGTGCATGCGCTGGTAGAGCGCCTCGGCGGCCTGCACCTCGCCGGGGCCCGGCTTGACCCGCACCGACATGAAGCCGCCTTCGGGCTTCGGCGTGATGGCGGCGCGCACCCAATAGAAATCGCCGTTCTTGCAGCGATTCTTGACCAGCCCCGACCACGGCCGGCTGCGCTTGAGGGTGGCCCACAGGTCGCGGAAGGCCTCGGCGGGCATGTCCGGGTGGCGGACGATGTTGTGGGACTGGCCGATCAGTTCGTCACTGGAAAAGCCGCTGATCGCCACGAAGTCGTCGTTGACGAAGGTGATCCGGCCGCTGTCGTCGGTGTGGGAGATGATGGCGATATCTTCGCCGAAAGTCTGTTCCTTGCCGGTAACTGGCCCGTTGTTACGCATCTGATGAGTCTCCCGTCGCCATGGCGTGTGTCGCCTTGTTGACTGCTATTTCGGCGGGGCGGAAGAAAACCTCAGCTTGTATGTGGTTATTTTTTGTACAGGGTGGGAGTGCGCCGCAGCCCTGTGCCGGCGGGCAGACAAAATGAAACGGCCCTCCGGGATGGGAGGGCCGTGGCGGGGAAGGGCGGGTTCAGTGCCGGGCGGTGCTGGCGAAGCCTTCGGGCATCACTGCCGCCGGTGGCACGGAGACTGCCGGCGCGTCGCGGCGGGCGTGCTGTTCGGCGTCCGCCTCGCCGATCTCGAGCACTTCCATCACCTGCCGGGCCAGGCTGCGGCAGGCGTTGCCGAGGTTGGACGGGAGACTGTCGGGGATCTGTTTCTGCAGCAGCAGCTTGGAGGCGGACAGGCTGGCCACCGGGTGCAGCAGGCGGTCGCGGTAGTCGCCGAGAAGCTGGGTCACGCTGCGGTCGGCCGCGTCGCGCTGCCAGGCGTTGGTGGGCCATTGGGACGGCAGGCCGTAGGCGTGGGGGAAGGTTTGCAGGTCGGCCAGGGTGGTGCGCAGGTCTTCGTGGGAGTCGCGGAAGGGGACGAGCACGATGTCGGAGAGGCTGTCGAGCAACTTGTCCACCTCGGCCCGGTTGCCGCCGCCGTCGATCACGCCGATCCAGCCTTCCATGGTGCGCAGTTTGGAAACGATTTTCTGGAGCGCTTCGGGCGTGCGGCCGTCGGCGGTGATGTAGCGACGGCCGTCGGGCGAGAGGGGCTCGCGGTGGGTGTCGGTCAGCACGCAGGCGGAGCGCTGGCCGAGCAGGCCCAGGCCCTGACACAGCATGTGGGACAGGGTTGTCTTGCCGGTGCCGCCCTTGTTGCCGATGACGCAGATGATGCGGGACATGGTGGAGATCCTCTCGCTGAACGCAAGGCGCGATGACGCCATTATTGACACCTTAACGGCTCGGCAAGGGGCGGAATTGAGGGGGGAATCGGCCGCTTATCGTGGCCCGAAACTGTTTGACGCCAAAGGCTTGGGAGAGGCTTCGGGGCCGGCAGGGCAATAGCAGTAGAGCCGCGTGTGGCGGCTGTCCGGCACTTCGATCACCTGGTCTGGCTCGACGCCCTCGACCGGAAAGCTGTTGCTCACCAGCAGCGCGCCGGGGCGCAGTTCGGTGCGCGCCTTGTTCCACACCGCGCTCATCGGCACCGGTGACAGGAAGGCATACACCAGGTCGTAGCCGTCCCACGGCATCTTGAAAAAGTCGCCCCGGGCCAGCGCGATGTTGTGCTGGTGGCGGGCCAGGATGCGCGACAGCAGATAGGGCGCCGGGGCCGATTCGACGCCTTCGCAGCGGCAATCCGGCCGCAGTCGGGCCAGCGGGCGCAGCAGCGAGCCGGTGCCGCTGCCCAGATCGAGCAGGTAGGGCGGGCGATCCCGGCGCAGCAGGCTGGCTACGGCTTCGGCGGTGCGTGGGTTGGAGAGGAACAAGGGCACCTGGGTGCGGAAGCTGCTCCAGTAGATAAGCGCAAACACCACGAAGGCCGCCAGATACCAGCCCGGCGCGATCTGCAGCGCCAGCGCCCCGGCCACCACCGGCATGAAACCCAGGTGGATCCAGCGCCACCAGCGGGCGCTGCGGAGTAGCGTGGCGATGCCCGCGGCGGCGATGGCCTGGACTGTGACCACCGGCCACGCGCCGGGGGGCAGCAGCCCGGCCCGGCCCGCCGCATAGGCAACAGCCACCCCGCCCAGTTGGGCCAGCAGGGCCTTGAGGGCGGGCGGCAGGGCGAAGGGGGAAAGGCGGCGCATGGGCGCAGTTTAGCGTGTTGCCCTCAATGGGCGTAGGCGTGAACCGGGCAGGATGCCGATGGTATGCTTGCGTCCTTTTCTTGCGGAGCCGAACGTGCAGCCTGAGCATGCCCTCGCCATCGTCGGGCGAGCCCTGAACAGCGCAGCGTCAGCGCCGGGCAGCCTGCCCTCGAACCGCGATCTGCGCGCGGCGGTGGCCTGCCTGCTGGCCGCCGTGCCGGCACCGGCCCTGGCAGCCGAGAGGACGCAGCTGGAGGCCGCCTTCGCGGCGCGCACGCTGCGCATCGACACCGCTTTCGAGGCGAGCCTGGCGGCGCTGGCCGGGCATCTGCGTGCCCGTGGCATGGAGGCCGAGGCTCCGCCGGCGCCCGCCGAAGAGACGCCATCGGGCTATCGGCCCAACGAGATCCCGCGTGGCACGCGGATTGGCCGGACGGCGGCAGCGGCGTTCGTCCTGTTCTATGCGGTGCGGGGCTTGTTCGTCGACGATCTGGTCATCGAATTTCCGGTGCGGAAGCACCTCCCGCTCGGGGGCGGACTGCACCTGCACGGCGTGGTCGCCTGGACGATGGCCGCCGCCATGCTGTGCGCCGTGGCGGTGCTCTTCAGCGCGGTGGTGGACCACTACGACCGGCGCGACAACGAAGCGGCCTACAAGCGCTTCGCGGCCCGGGGCTACGAGGCGGCGTGGACGCTCGGCATCGTCGCGATGCTGCTGCACGGCGTCACGCTGGCGCTCGTGCAGCTGGCGGGCTGAACCCTCAGGCCACGTTGGCCGGCCGCTGGCCGCCGGCGCGCCACCTGGCCAGCAGCGCCTCGCGCTTGCCCGCCGCCCGCTGCATCGCCGCGGCCTTGATGTGGCCGTAACCGCGGATCTCGTCCGGCAGGCGGGCGAGCTCGATGGCGATGGGCAGGCGCTCGGCGGTGAGTTCGCCGATCAACTGGCCGATGTCGGCCTCGAACTGGGTGGTGAGGGCGCGTTCGGCCTTGCGTTCGGGGTGGTAGCCGAAGACATCGAAGGGCGTGCCGCGCAGGCGCCGCAGCTTGGCCAGCCAGCCGAAGGCGGTCTTCATCCACGGGCCGAACTTGAGCTTGTGGATGCGCCCCGAATCCGGGTCGGGCCTGGCCAGGAAGGTCGGTGCGAGGTGGAAGCTCACTGTGAAATCCCCGTCGAAGCGCTCGCCGATCTGCTGCCAGAAGGCCGGGTCGGCGTAGAGCCGGGCGACCTCGTATTCATCCTTGCAGGCCAGCAGCTTGAAGTAGCTGTCGGCGACGGCTTCGGTGAGGCGCTGGCTGCCCAGCCGGGCTTCGGCCTCGCGCACCAAGGCGACGAAGTCGGTGTAGCGCCGGGCGTAGGCGGCGTCCTGGTAGTCGGTGAGGAAGGCGGCCCGGCGGGCGATGCGGGCGTCGAGGGTTTCGGCGGCCGTGGCCGGGCGGATCGGGATCACCGGCGCCGGGTTGAGAAGTCGCTCCACTGCGCCCTGATCGACCGCCGCGCGGCGGCCCCACAGAAACGCCTGGCGGTTCATCTCGATGGCCGCGCCGTTGAGCACGATGGCCTTGTCGAGGCTGGCCTCGCTCACGGGCACCCAGCCCTTTTGCCACGCAAAACCCAGCAGAAAGAGGTTGGTGGCGATGGCGTCGCCGAGCAGCCGGGTGGCCAGCGCGGTGGCGTCGAGGAAGCTGAAGCCATCCTGGCCGACGGCTTCAACGATGGCCGCCTCCATCTTGTCGAGGGGGAACTGCCAGTCCGGGTTGCGGGTGAATTCGGAGGTGGGCGTTTCGGCGCAGTTGACCACCCCGTGGGTGGTGCCCACCGCCATCCGCGAGAGGGCGTCGGCGCTGGCGGTGACCACCACGTCGCCACCGATCACCGCGTTGGCCTCGCCCACCGCGATGCGCACCGCGTGGAGCTGCGCGGGGTCGTCGGCGATGCGGATGTGGCTGAACACCGAGCCGCCCTTCTGGGCCAGGCCGGTCATGTCGAGCACGGTCACGCCCTTGCCGTCCAGGTGCGCGGCCATGCCGATCAGCGCGCCGATGGTGACCACGCCGGTGCCGCCCACGCCGGTGACGAGGATGCCCCAAGGCTGGGCGGTGGCCGGCAGCCGGGGCGCGGGCAAGGCCGGCAGGTGGCTGGCGTCCACCGCGGTGGCGCGGCCCTTCTTCAGCCGCCCGCCCTCGATGGTCACGAAGCTCGGGCAGAAGCCGTTCATGCACGAGAAATCCTTGTTGCAGGCCGATTGGTCGATCTGCCGCTTGCGGCCGAACTCGGTCTCGACGGGCAGGATCGCCATGCAGTTGGATTCGCGCCCGCAGTCGCCGCAGCCCTCGCACACCGCCTCGTTGATGAACACGCGGGTCTGCGGATCGGGGTAGGTGCCGCGCTTCCTGCGGCGGCGCTTCTCGGCGGCGCAGGTCTGGTCGAACACCAGGGCCGACACGCCGGGCAGGGTGCGTAGTTCGCGCTGGATCACCTCCAGCTCATCCCGGTGGCGGATGGATACCCCGTGGGGGATGTCGGCCACATGCCAGGGGCGGTCGGTGCCGTCGGTGACGAGCACGATGGAGCCCACGCCTTCGCCCTGCAACTGGCGGAGCAGCTTGGGCACCGTGAGTTCGCCATCCACCGGCTGGCCACCGGTCATCGCCACCGCGTCGTTGAACAGGATCTTGTAGGTGATGCCGCTTGTCGGCTGGCGCCCGTGGGGCGCGCGGTTGAAGGCCGCCACTGCCTGGCGAATGGCCAGGATGCCGGAATGGAAATAGGTGCCGTCGCCCAGGTTGGCGAAGATGTGCGGCTCGTCGGTGAAGGGCGCCTGGCCCACCCACGGCACGCCCTCGCCGCCCATCTGGGTGAAGGGGCCGGTGCGCCGGTCGGGCATGAAGCTGGCCATGTAGTGGCAGCCGATGCCGGCGGTGGCGCGGCTGCCTTCGGGCACCTTGGTGGAGCTGTTGTGGGGGCAGCCGGGGCAGAAGGTAGGCACCCGGTCGATGGCGACCATCCGGTGGCCGAGGGTGTGATCCTTGGCCTGCAGGAAGGCCAGCCGGCTCTCGATGCGTGCCGACGTGAAGAAGCGCCCGATGCGTGCTGCGATCACCCGGGCGATCATCGCCGGACTCAGCTCGCCCGCCGCTGGCAGCAGCCACTCGCCGTGATCGACGGTGACGCGCCCGTCCGGCCCCGGTGTGGCGATCATCGCCCATTCGCCTTTTTCGTCGAACTTGCCCACCACTCGCGGGCGTACGTCCTCGCGCCAGTTGTAGAGCTCTTCCTTCAGCTGGTATTCGAGCAGCTGGCGCTTTTCCTCGACCACCAGGATCTCGTCCAGCCCTTCGGCAAAGCGCCGCACGCCCTCGGCCTCCAGCGGCCACACCATGCCCACCTTGTAGAGCCGGATACCGATCTCGGCGGCGAGCTGCTCGTCGATGCCCAGGTCGTCGAAGGCCTGGCGCACGTCGAGATAGCTCTTGCCCGACGTGATGATGCCCAGCCGCGGCGCGGGTGAGTCGATCACCACCCGGTTGAGCCGGTTGGCGCGGCAGTAGGCCAGCGCCGCGTAGAGCTTGTAGTGCAGCAGGCGGCGCTCTTGCACCAGCGGCGGGTCGGGCCAGCGCAGGTTGAGGCCGTCCGGCGGCAGCGCAAAATCGGTGGGCGTGACGGTGACCACCCGCTGCGGGTCCACATCCACCGAGGCCGAGGTCTCGACCGTGTCGGCCAGCGCCTTGAAGGCCACCCAGCAGCCCGAGTAGCGTGACAGCGCCCAGCCATGCACGCCGTAGTCGAGGTATTCCTGAACGCCCGCCGGGGCCAGCACCGGCATCATCATCGACTTGAAGAAGTGGTCGGTCTGGTGGGGCAGGGTGGATGACTTGGCCGCGTGGTCGTCGCCGGCGATCACCAGCACGCCGCCGTGGTGGCTGCTGCCGGCGGCGTTGGCGTGGCGGAACACGTCGCCGCAGCGGTCGACACCCGGCCCCTTGCCGTACCACATGGCAAACACGCCCTGCACCCGCGCCCGCGGCGACAGCGCCACCTGCTGGCTACCCCACACGGCGGTGGCCGCCATGTCCTCATTCACGCCCGGCTGAAAGACGATGTCGTGGCGGGCGAGATGGTCCTGCGCCTTCCACAGGCTCAGATCCAGCCCGCCCAGGGGCGAACCCCGGTAGCCGGACACGAAGCCGGCGGTATTGAGCCCCGCAGCCGTGTCGCGCTCGCGTTGGATGAGCAACAGGCGCACCAGCGCCTGATAGCCGGTGAGATACACGCGACCGGAGCTGGCGGTGTACTTGTCGTCGAGGGTGGCGTCGGGGGTGAGGCGGGGGAGAGGGTCCTGCTCGGCCATGATGGTTTCCTCGCAAAATCGGGGTGCGACTGCGGGAGGGCGCGGCTTCGTGGGCTACACCCGGTCCGGGGCGGAATCTAAGGTTTGGATACAAAGTAGCATGCCGGGTTCCGGCCATGTGCAAGGCCGGTGCAAAGGGCGGCGGCTATCATCCGGACACGAGGACACGCAGCGGAGGCCGTCGATGGCGAGAACAGGTGCGGGGCGCAAGCCCGCCAATCCCGACAAACCCGACAATTCCGCCCGGGCGACGGACGAACTCGTGCTGGGCCGTCTGGCTTTCGGGCCGGGGCCCGCGGCCGAGCGCCAGCACCTGCGCGAGGCGGGGCTGCGGGTTTGGCTGGCCGAACAGCTTGCCCCGCCCGACGGCGACGACCCGGACTGCGCCGAACGCCTCGCCGCCGCCCGCCTGCGCCTGCGCTTCGACGCCGGCAAGGCGCCGGGGCCGGAATTTCCGGCGGTGGACGAGATGCGCCCCCTCGACACCCTCACTGCGCCCATCGCTCAGCTGTGGCCGCTCACCGACTACAAGCGACCGATGGCCGGCCCCGAGCGTTTCCGGCCGCGCGCCGAGGTGGCGGTGGCCTGCCTGATCCGCGCGGTGCACAGCCGCTGGCAGCTGCGCGAAGTGCTGGTGGATTTCTGGCACAACCACTTCAACGTGGACGCCAGCCAGATGGTACAGGTCAATGTCGCGCTGCCCACCTACGACCGCGATGTGATCCGCCGCCATGCGCTGGGCAACTTCCGGGATTTCCTCGAAGCGGTGGCCGGCAGCACGGCCATGCTGTACTACCTCAACAACCGCTCGTCCCGCGCCGGCGCCGCCAACGAAAACTTCGCCCGCGAGCTCTTCGAACTCCACAGCCTGGGCCGCGAGCACTATCTCAACGAGTTCTACAACCGCTGGCGCGACGTGCCCGGCGCCCTCAAGGGCAAGCCCAAGGGCTTCATCGACCAGGACGTGTACGAAGCCGCCCGCGCCTTCACCGGCTGGGTGGTGGAGGACGGCAGCGGCCTGGGCGGGGCCGACCGCCTGCCCGCCAGCGGCCGCTTCGCCTACGTCGAATCCTGGCACGACAACTACCAGAAGCGCGTGCTGGGCGTCGAGTTCGACCCCTTTCAGCCGGCCATGGCCGACGGCCGCAAGGTGCTCGACCTGATCGCCGATCACCCGGCCACCGCCCGCCACCTGAGCGGCAAGCTGTGCCGCCGGCTGGTGGGCGACGGGGCCTCGCCCCGGCTCCTGTCCGCCGCCGCCGATCTGTGGTGGCAGGCCCGTCGCCAGCCGGACCAGATCGCCCGGGTGGTGGAACTCATCGTGCTGTCGCCGGATTTTGCCCGCAGCAGTGGCGCGCGGTTGCGGCGTCCGCTGGAACTCGCCGCGGCCTTCGTGCGCGGCACCGGCATGGCGTTCACGGCCACCGAGGGGCTGGTCGCCGGGCTCGCCAACGCCGGTCAGCGCCTGTTCGGCTGGGCGCCGCCCACCGGGCACCCGGAAGAGGCCGCCTACTGGATCAGCGCCAACGGCATGCGCCAGCGCTGGCAGCTGGTGCAGGGGCTGGTGGAGAACCGCTGGGGCAACGGCGCGGTACAGCCCGCCGACATGCTGGCCGGGCCCGCCGGTAGCGCCGGGCAGGCGGCCGACGCCATCGCCACGCGCCTGCTGGGCGCGGGCAGCGGCGCGGTGGGCAGCGCAATCCTCGCCGGGCTGGCGGTGGACCCGGCCCGCGGGCTGGATGCCGCCAAACCCGCCGACGCCAACCTGCTGCGGCGGGTCATTGCCTTTACGGCGATGAGCGCCGAGTTCCAGACCTGCTGACGGAAAGCCCGCCATGACGACCCGCCGAGACTTTCTCAAGGCCTGCGCCGCCGCTGGCGCCTTCGCCCCCCTCGCCGGCCTGGGTCGGCTTGCCTTTGCCGCCGAGGGCGTGCCGACGCCGCTGCTGGTGGTGGTCTTCCAGCGCGGCGGGTGCGACGGGCTCAACCTCGTCGCCCCGGCCAACGAGAAGCCGTACATCGACGCCCGCCCGCCCGAACTGCGCGTGCTCGACGGCGGCGAGCGCCCCGGGCTGGCGCTGGCCAACGGCCTTGGCAGCGGGCTCGATTTCCGCCTCCACCCCGAGGCCAGGCCGCTCTTCGAGCTGTACGAGGCCGGCCGGCTGGCGGTGCTCCACGCCTGCGGGCTGATGAACGGCACCCGCAGCCACTTCGAAGCCCAGGATCTGATCGAGCGCGGCGTGGTCAATCTGGCCGACTACGCCCGCACCGACAGCGGCTGGCTGACGCGCTACCTCGCCGCCATCGGCGAGCGCAGCGGTGACGACCGGCGTATCGCCGCCGTGTCGGCCAACGCCGGCGTGTCGGCGTCGCTGCTACGCGATGACGACGCCCTCGCGCTGCCCGATCTGTCGGGAGGTGTACCGCTGGCGGGCGGCAAGGACGCCGCGGCAGTGCTCGCCCGGCTCTACCCATCCGGCGCCACCGACCCGGTGCGCCAGGCCGGCGCCCGGGTGCTGGCCCGCACTGCGCTGATCGATGCGCGTCTGCCCCGCCAGCCGGATGGCCGCCTCACGCCCTATGCGCCGGCCGGCGCCAACTACGAGAACAACGGTTTCAATCAGGGCCTGCAGGCCATTGCCCGGCTCGCGCGGATGGATGTGGGCCTGCGGGTGGCGTGCATCGACCACGCCAGCTGGGACACCCACGACGCCCAGCCCGGGCGCTTCAATGGGCTGGTGGGGCAGCTCTCCCGCGGGCTGGCGGCCTTCCACCGGGACATGGCCGCCGCTGGGCTGCCGCTGCGGGTGGTGGTGATGACCGAGTTCGGCCGCCGCCTGCGCGCCAACCGCAGCCAGGGCACCGACCACGGCCACGCCTCGGCAATGCTGGTGCTGGGCGACGGGGTGCGCGGCGGGCGGATGGCCGGCGACTGGCCGGGGCTGGAGACGCCGCGCCTGGATCAGGGCGTGGATCTGGCGGTGACCACCGACCACCGCCACGTGCTGGCCGAGCTGCTGGCTCTGGCCGAGCGGGACCGGGGCGCGGTGTTTCCCGGGCTGGCCGGGCGGGCGCCGCTGGGCCTGCTGGGCTGAGCGGATCAGAACAGGTCGATCTCGCCCGCGCTGACTGCGTTCTGGCTGACCGCCTCGAAGCGGATCTCTGCCGCCGAGCGGGACGATTCGTTGAGCAGCCGGGTGAGCGTCTCCACCCGGCGCTGGATGCGCGTGAGGCCGTCCTTCTCGTCCACATCCCGGTGGGCGTCGAAGAAGCCGTGGGTGTAGCGGCTCATGAAGGTGGTGTGCTGGCGCAGCTTGCCCAGCACCTGGCTCACGATGTCCTCGAACTGCATCGACAGGATGCCCTGCATCACCAGCCGGTGGATGGATTCGGAGACTTCGTTGATGCGCCGCGACTGGGCCGTGGCGCGGGCGTTGAGTTCGCTCATCTCGGACCACATGGTGGCCACGTTGGCCTCCGAGGCCTGGGCCTTGCTGATGTCGGTGGAGGCGGACACATCCACCGCCACGCCCACGTCGTCGATGGCCACGTGGATTTCCTTGAGCAGCGCTTCGATCTGGTCGCTGAACTGCTCGGTGCGCTGGGCGAGCTTGCGCACTTCGTCGGCCACCACCGCAAAGCCGCGCCCCGCCTCGCCGGCCCGGGCGGCCTCGATGGCGGCGTTGAGGGCCAGCAGTTCGGTCTGGCTGTTGATCTGGTTGACCTCGGTCATCAGGCGGGTGACCGCGTCCACCTTGCTGCGCATCGCGCCAAAGCGCGCCGAGATGTCGGCACCGCTGGCCTGCAGCGCCCCCACCGTGACCACGAATTCGTGGATCGCCTCGCGGGTTTCCTCTGCAAAGCGCTGTAGCCCGCTGCTCTGCTGAACCTGATCTTCATTGGTGGCCAGTGCCAGGAGTTCGTCCACCAGATGGCGCAGCAGCTCGCGCTGGTCGTTGCTGCTGTCCTGCAGGCCGGTGAGGCTGCCGCCGAGCTTGCTGGCGGCGCTGCTGATGACTTCGTTCATCTGGTTGAGGGATTCGCCCAGCCGGTCGTACTGGGTTTCGCTCTCGGCGGCGATGCGGTCGCACAGGGTGTCGTATTCGCGCACGCTGGAATCGATGCGCTCCCGCTGGCGCCGGGCGTTCTCGCGAGCCCGGCTGCGGGCCCGGTGGCTGATGAGGGTGGCCGAGACCAGGGCTACGATCACGCCGCCGCTGAGGGTGTACTGAAGCCAGTGAGGCCCGTTGAGGTAGTGGGAGACGATGCCCGCGACGGCCAGCAGGATTCCGGAGAAGGTGGCGATGTCGTCGGAGCGGATGCGGGATGCAGACATGGCAGAACCAGCGAGTCGTGGGCTTGAGTCGCCGTATCGGCTTCGCTGTGCTTCAGCTTGACGCAGGCTTTGTTAAATTCCGATAACAAATAGGGTTATTCGGCCCGGCGTGCCGGGCCGTGCGCAGATCAGCCAATCACCTTGCCCGGATTCATCAGCCCCAGCGGGTCGAGCGCGGCCTTGAGGCTGGCCATCACCGCCACGCCTTCGCCGTGTTCGGCGAGCAGAAAATCCTTCTTGCCGATCCCGATGCCATGCTCGCCGGTGCAGGTGCCGTCGAGCAGCAAGGCCCGTTCGACGATGCGCCGGCCGAGCGCCTCGGCGGCGTGTACCTGATTCGGGTTGTCCGGCTCGGTGAGGATCACCACATGGAAATTGCCGTCGCCCACATGCCCGACGATGGGGGCGATCATCCCGGTGGCGGCAATCTCCTCCTGGGTGCCGGCGATGGCCTCGGCGAGGCGCGAGATGGGCACGCACACGTCGGTCGAGATGCCGCGGCTGCCCGGCTGCAGGTTGAGGCAGGCGAACAGCACGTCGTGGCGGGCCTGCCACAGGCGGGAGCGGTCCTCGGGGCGGGTCGCCCATTCGAAATCCTGGCCGCCGTTGTCGTCGGCGATCTCCTGCACGGTCCGGGCCTGCTCCTCCACGCCGGTGGGCGAGCCGTGGAACTCGAAGAACAGCGTCGGCGCTTCACGAAGCTCGGTCTTGCTGTAGCGATTGACCGCATGCACCGTGAGGCTGTCGAGGAGTTCGATGCGCGCCACCGGCACACCCAGCTGGATGGTCTGGATCACCGTCTGCACCGCGCTCGCCACATCCGGGAACGAGCAGGTGGCGCTGGAGACCGCCTCGGGCAGGGGATGCAGGCGCACGGTCAGTTCGGTGATGATGCCCAGCGTGCCCTCCGAGCCGACGAACAGGCGGGTCAGGTCATACCCCGCCGACGACTTGCGGGCCCGCCCGCCGGTGCGGATCACCCGGCCATCTGCCAGCACCACCTCCAGCCCCAGCACGTTCTCGCGCATGGTGCCGTAGCGCACGGCATTGGTGCCGCTGGCCCGCGTCGAGGCCATGCCACCGAGCGACGCATCCGCGCCCGGATCGATGGGGAAGAACAGCCCGGTGCCATGCAGCGCCGCATTGAGCGCCTTGCGCGTCACGCCCGGCTGCACCACTGCGTCCATGTCCTCGTCGTGGATCGTGACGATGCGGTTCATCTCCGACAGATCCACGCTGATCCCGCCGTTGGTTGCCAGGATGTGCCCCTCCAGCGAGCTGCCCACGCCAAACGGGATCACCGGCACCCGGTGCGCGTGGCACAGCTTGACCACCTCCACCACCTCGTCGGTGGAATGGGGCCACACCACCCCATCGGGCAGCGCATCCGGGAAATGCGATTCATCGTGCCCGTGGTGGGCACGCACGGCTTCGGCAGTGGAGAAACGCTTGCCGAAACGCGAGGCAAGGGCTTGGGTGAAGGCATCGGGCAGGGGCATGGCGGGGGTCAGAACGGGAAGTGGGGATTGGGAACTGGGCGAGAGGGTAGCGCGGTTTGGGGCGGTGGGGCAGTGGGGAGTGAGGCAGTGGGGAGTAGGGGGTGAGGGGCGAGGAGGGCGGGCGGCGCTAACGCCGATTTACGGAGATGCGCGCGTGCCCACCCGGTGGGGTGTAGGTCGGCGTTAGCCCGCAGGGCGTAACCCGACGTTGGGGTAGTAGGCGTAGATACTGTTATCCCAGTCAAGCCCCGTGGAGCGCCGGCTGGAATGTCTGGCCCGACTTGAGCACGCCGTAGCTGACGTGGAGGAGCTTGCGCATCATGGCGCCGATGATGAGCATCGGGGGTTTGCCCTTGGCGGCGAGGCGTTCGCGGAAGAGCTTGCCCCAGTCGGTTCGGTAGAGGGCGACCATGGCGGGCATGTAGAGGGCCTTGCGCAGAAAGCTGTGGCCGACCTTGGAGAGCCGGGGCTTGCCGCGCATGCTGCTGCCCGACTCGTGCTGGCGCGGGTCGAGGCCGGCGCGGGTCGAGGCCGGCGAAGGCAACCACCTGACGTGCATTCTCGAAGCGTGCAGGTTCGGCGAGGAAGGCCAGCAGTACGGCGGTGGTGCGCTCCCCGAGACCGGGGATCGAGTCGAGCAGGCGGTGCTTGTCCTTCAGGGTCGGGTCGTTGTCGATGTGGTCGCGGATGGCCTTGCCAAGCCGTGCAATCTCGTCGTCGAGCCACTTGAGGTGCTTGGTAATGCCCTCGGCGACGCTATCGCGGGCCACCTCCAGGCGGTTGGATTCCTGGGTGCGCATGGATTGAAGCGCATCAAGGCGCAGCACCAGAGCACGCAGATTTTTTTCGGCAGGCGTGGGGGCTTGCCAGGGAACGGGCGTGCGCTCGGCGCAGAACTGGGCGATCAGCTTGGCATCGACCTTGTCGGTCTTGGTACGCATCATCCGGGACGCGCCGAAAGCCTTGATCTGGACCGGATTGACGACACTGACCGTTGTCTCGGTGCGGCCTGCCAGGTACTCGGCGACCGCCTCCCAGTAGGTACCGGTGGCTTCCATGCAGACCTGGAGCGCCGTGGCACCTTCCTTGGCGAGCCAGTCGTCCAGCGCCTTGAAGCCGGCCGGGGTGTTGTCGACGACCTTGTGGCGGAACTTGCCGCTCGCGAGGCGCAGGGCGCAGTCGAGCTTGGCCTTGGCGACATCGATGCCGAGTTGAAGCGGATGCATGACGTGTCCTCTTTCGATCAACCTTGTGAATGCGGGCTACCGGCAAGCCGGGCCAAAGATACTGTTCGATCTATTGAGCGAGGGTGAGCGGCAGTTGCAAGATCTACCTCGCGGGCGCGTGGCCCAAGGGCGGGTACGGCATCCCGCCGCTCAACCTGAGGTGCCCCCCCAGGTATGCAGTCCCGGCCCCGCACAAAGACCTGAAAACGACCGGTTCCGCACATCAACACAATACAAGGTCGGGTTCGCGCAGCGTAACCCGACATGTCCCCGCCCCGTCCGACACCCCGACCGGATGAAGCGTCCGTCACACCTGGGACCCCAGGCACCGGCTTCGCCCGGCGCCAAACGACTCCCGCCTGACACGCCCGGCCGGCGGGGTAAGGCCAACCCCTTCGAGGGGCCCGCTCACCCTCGATTGCCTAATCTTTAGGCAATCGACCCTCCCGATTACCCTCTGCTGCCTAAACTTTAGGCACTGCCGCCTCATTGTCAGGCAGCGCTGCCTAAAGTTTAGGCAATGTCGCCTAAAAATGAGGCGACCGAGGGTGCCGCTCCCCCTCGATTGCCTAAAGATCAGGCAGCGTCGCCCAAAAGTTAGGCAGTGGAGCGTGGCAATTACCCCCTGTCGATGAGAAACCACCCCCCACCCCCTCAAATCCCGGGCCGGGCTCAGGCCGCGCTGTCGGCCTTGGGCGGCGCGGTGCGGCGCACGTTGGAACGCATGGTCTCCTGCAGGGGCGTCACGTTGTCGGCCTTGCCGAAGGTCTTGAGCAGCCGGTAGCCGTCGTAGCTCGCCGAGAGGATGTCACTGCCCAGGGCCACCTGGGTATCGGCGCACTTGGCCGCCAGCGCCTGCAGGCGGATCAGCCGCGGGCGCAGCGCATCGAAGGCCGCCAGATCGCGCTTCAGCTCGCCCAGATCGAAGCCCGGCGGCAGGGCCTGCTTGTTCTGGTCGAGGATCGCGACGGTCTGCCGGCAGAAAGTCTCGCTCTTCTCCCCGATCTTGGTGAGCTGCCGCATCTGCTCCGGCGTGAGCGACACGAAAACGTCCATCAAACCCTCGATGGCATCCAGCGCCGCATCGAACTTGGGCAGGTTGTCGGTGAGATCGAGGGAAACAAGGTTTTGAGTCATGGTGGTGCTCCTGAGATTGATTGATGTTGTGTGAAAGTACAGTAGTGCGTTGTTTACGCTTTTCAAATAATACATGAAGGTAGGCGATATGGATTTGCAGGATGGGTCGGTGTCGTGCCCAGACTCTGCCCCCGCCCTCGCGGCGATCCACGAGCCATCCCCCTTGTGATGGCGATGGCTTATGCTTTGCCCTTGTCGAAAGGGCTGGGGAAAGGCATGGCCAAGCAATGCAAGGTGTTCATCTCGTATTCGCACGAGGACGAGATGCTGAAGGATTCAAAGGTCAAGCGCGGGGCGGGTTACCCGAAGGCCTTCCTGTTCCGTCTGTACGCTGCCATTGCTGCGCACGACGACCTGCTGACCAAGGACGAGATTTTTTTCGACGACGAACGGCTGGCTGCCGAGCCCGCATGGCGGCCGGCCATCGAGACAGCGCTAGACGAGTGCGGGCTGCTGATCTTCCTCGTCAGTCCTCATTCGGTGATATCCGACTTCTGCATGACGAAGGAAGTCGCCCGTGCAATGGAACGCGGTATCAACGTCATTACCGTGCTGCTGCGCCCCTCGCACGACTGGTACAAGGTCAAGGTTCGCAACCCGACAACGGGCGAGACGAAGGCGTTGGGCGAATGGCATTCCGGTGGGCTGCCCAAGTTCGGAGGAAACGCGAGGCCGGTGAGTGATTGGGGTGACGAGGAAGAGGCCGCCTGGAATAACGCGGTGAAGCATATCGTCGATTTCATGCAGGCGAATCCGGTCACGCGGCAGACAACGGCCTCAAACGCTGTCGCCGTGGAGCCCTTGCCGGAATGGCCGCCGGAAGAGGCTGCGTTTCTCGCCGACTGCAGGCGGCGGCTAGTCGTTTGCTTTAGGGATCAGGTGCTCCGCAGTCGCCTGGGCTTCATCTTCGAGCAGCCGGAGCAGGATCTGCCCGCGACGATTCAAGAGGCGCTGGGCGAATCGCCGCAAGAGCTGGGGCAGTCGGTGTGTGTTGCTTTGTTGAATCTCGCAGATGATTTGACCCTTCGGCTGAAAGAGCGAAGCCTTGCCTTTAGTTCCGGTGAGTGCGCCGTTCTAACCAGCAGGCTCAAAACCGCGATGGGTGCGGGGGCGCGCATGTGCCTTGATCCAAAAGTTCTTGATGAGCTGGGGTTAGGGAGCACGGCTGATAGACCAGTCTGTCGGCGAGTGCCTGCAAACGAGATGGCGGGCGCGACACTCGCATTGCGAAAGGAGCCTAACAAGACCTGGGAGAAGTCCAGCGGAGTCAATTCAGCGCGTCTTGAAGATTCCTGTGCGATTCCAGTCCCAATTGAGCTTGGAGACAAGGCGTCGGTGGAAAAAGGGTTGGCGGAGCTTGTGTTCGCGCACATTTACCCGGGAAAGGATGTTCCAGCAGATATGGATGCCACGACGATCGATCGCATGCGTGGAGACCTGAATCTCGCTGCTATCCGCAAGTTCACGCGGTACTTTGTTTTTCCCCAAGGGCACACGGCGTTACTCACGCCGGAACAGGAGACATGGGTGATAGATCGATTGGCGACCGGCGTGCTTGTGCTTCAATCAGGGACTCCATCCCCGTCATTGTTTCGCTATGACGAGAGAAGTCTTCTCTCACTGATTAACGCGTTCCTCAACGTGTTTGATGAACCCGAATGGAATCCGTCATGAGCCTCCCCGAATACACCCAACGAGAACTCGACCTCCCCGCCATGGGGGCATGGCCGGTAAGCCGGCATCTCTTCGACGACGAGCAGGTGCGGGCCTTGCGCGCTGCCGAGGCGGCCGGGCGTCCCCTTCTTGTCCGGGGCGATCCGGGGACAGGCAAGAGCCAGCTCGCTCACGCCGCTGCAGTTGCCACCGGGCGGGCGTTGATTTCGGTGGTGGTGGATGCCCGCAGCGAGGCCCACGATCTGATGTGGCACTTCGACGCCGTGGCCCGTCTCTCCGACGCCCACCTTGCCGCGCTGCCGGGAGGCAAGGCGCTCAAGAGTCTCCGGCCTGTCCGGTACGTGGCCCCCGGCCCCGTGTGGTGGGCTTTTGACTGGTGCGGTGCGGCCCGGCAGCTCCAGGCCAATCGCTGCGGTGGGGTCGAGCCCCAGGCCCCGGGCGGGTGGACGCCAGGCAAGGGCGTCGTGCTGCTGATCGACGAGATCGACAAGGCCGAGTCGGACTTGCCCAACGGACTGCTGGAAGCGCTGGGCAATGGTCGCTTCACCGTCACGCCGACAGGCACGGTGGTGGAACGTGCCGGGAGTGTGCCGCCGCCGCTCGTCATTGTGACCACCAACGACGAGCGGGAGCTTCCCGCAGCCTTCCTGCGGCGTTGCGTGGTGCTCACGCTCGCGCTACCCAAGACGCGTGGCGAGCTGATCGACTTTCTCGTCGAGCGCGGGCGCCTGCATTTCCCGGCGCTGCATGCCGAATACGCCAAGGCGCTCTCGGACGCCGCGACGATGCTGGTCGATGATCGGTCGGCCGCCGAGCAAACGGGCGTTTATGTGCCGGGGCTTGCCGAGTACCTCGACCTCCTGCGAGTGCTGACGCGGATCGGGGGCGACGCGGAAGCCCAGGTGGCCGAACTCAAGCACTTCTTCTACCGCAAGCAGCCTGAAGCATGAAAACCCGCGACGGGGTGCCTTCGGCCGCCCAGCGCAAGGCCGCTGTCGGTCGGGCCGACCTGCTCTGGATGCTCCACACCCTCGGGGGTGAGGAAGGCACAGGGGTTGCTGTGCTGCTGGGGTTTGAAAGGCATTCCGAGGATGAGCGCGAAGCGCCACCGCAGCAGCGAGAACCGTCGAAGCCGCAGGTTGAGGAGCCACCTGCGGCGCCGGCTGTCCGTCGCCCACCTCTACGCGCGACGCACTTCGCGGTTGTCAGTCACGAGAGCTTTCCAGTCGAAACTGCGAATGAGCCTGAGATTGAAACGAGCGGTGTCGTTCTCGATTCTGTCGCGGCAGAAGCCGCAGCCACGCCCCGGCTTCAACACCTCAGCCCCCAGCGGCGCCTCGCCGTGTTTCTGCGCCGGCAGCTTCGCGCCCGTCGTTCGACACCGGCGGTGGATGTGGGCCGGCTGATCCAGCATATGGCGCGCGCCTCGCTGCCTGAACGCCTGCCGCGCCAGCAGCGCCTGCACTGGACAAGCGATGCGGCCTTGTTGATCGATTTTTCCCTCGCCTGTGTGCCCCTGCGTTCGGACCTGGTCGAACTGGCTGAAACCGCCCATGCGCTTTCGGGCGGGCGGCTGCCGGTGTTGTGGTTCGACGAGGTGCAAGGCTGGCTGCAACGCCAGCCGGGCCGTCGGGCCGACTGGAAGCCCGTAGGCGAGCGGCCGCTTCGAGGTGCTCGGCACTGGCTTCTGGCGGGAAGCCTCGGCGTGACCGGGGCGGACTCCGCCCGATTCGCCGGGTGGGCGCGCCGTATCGAACGCCACATCGGCCGGGGGGGCGAGGTGACCTTTCTTGCCGGTGGGCTCGCGCCCGATGCCCGCCAAGCGCTGCCCGTCCGCACCCAGGCAACGGGCTGGGATCGTGGCCGCCGTTTCAAGCTGACCCGTGTCGGACGCCTGCCCTACGGCGTAGGCCATGACGACACCGCCCGCTTGCTGGCTGCGCTCTCCATGGCTGTTGTCGTCGAGCCGACAATGCTGCGGGCGGTTCGCCTTGCCCTCGGCTTGTCGACTGCCGCCGAACTTGCGGTCTGGAATCACCCGGATGTGGAGCCCTGCCTGATCGGCATGCAGATCAGGCGGGATCGCCTCGTTGAGTATCGCGGGCATCTTCGTGAGTGGCCGCTGGCCGCGCGGCAGCAGATCGCAAGCCTAGTGGAGTCGCACCACGCTGCCCATTCCCGACTCATTCGGCTCGAAGAGGCCGCGCTGGCCGCCGATCTGGCCGGCTGGAACGTGGAAGCGGTGCAGGGGCAGTGGGCGGAGGTGCTCGGTACGCTCCGGCACGCACCAGACGGTGAGGCTGCCCGAGAACTCACCGGCTATCTGCAGCGGGCTGGTCTGCGCGCCCACCCTGAGCTGTGGCGCACCGTGCCGGCGATGGAGCACGCGTATGTGCTGGCCCGTCGGGATGATCTGATGGCCGGCGTCGGGGTGCCGGTCGGCGTGTCGGTGAAGACCATCAATCGATACGCTGATGAGGCCAGTCGGTTGAAGGAAGAAGCTCGGCCCGTGTGGGTTATCCAGACAGGCCCCTATCTGGCCGTTCGCACTCAACCCCCGAGCTATGGGCAATTCACGCTGCTGGAGACGCCACCCATCACAGGATTTGAACTGGAAGGCCCCGACGGTGTGCGGCACTGGCGGCGCCTTCCTCTGAATACGCGGGTGCTTGGCAATTTGTTGCCGGAGGAGGGGCCTTGGACGATTTGCACGCCGTTTGCTGAGAGTGTGATCGCTGAAGTGCCTCGACCTTCTTGGGCGGTTGAGTGGGGGCGGGATGAAAAGGGGTTCTATGTGTTGGCTCCGTCGCCAATCGGAGGAACAGAGCGACTGGACTGGGTAACGCCTCCGCATGCAGATGACGCGCTACAGATTGCCGGGGGGCGAGGTTTTCACGCAGACAGCGTGTTCGTTGGTCCCGGAATGTTTCTTGGGGCGGATCTGGAGTTTGGCCTTTATCTCGATGTTCCCTTCGGTACGACATCTCAGCGGTTTAGGTGGATTGAGCCGGGTGAGTTCTGGATGGGGTCGCCGGAGGACGAGGAGGGACATCAAGACAATGAGGGGCCTCTGCATATGGTACGTCTGACAGAAGGCTATTGGCTTGCAGAAACGGCATGCAGCCAAGAACTATGGACGGCTGTCATGGGTAGTAATCCTAGTAAATTTCAAGACGACCCGCACAATCCAGTGGAGATGGTGAGCTGGGACGAGATTCAGGATTTTCTGTGGGAGGTTAATAAGCGACTGCCAGGTGTAAAGGCAGAACTCCCCTCGGAAGCTCAGTGGGAGAACGCCTGTCGTGCGGGAAGCACGGAGGCGTTCAGCTGGGGGCCTGATGTTAATCCCTCTCGGGCCAACTATCTCGCAACAGAGAGTTATGCTGGCGGGCCGACTGGCGACTTCAGGGGACGCCCGGTGGTTGTGAAGTTTTTTCCACCTAATCGGTGGGGGCTCTACCAAATGCACGGAAATGTGCTTGAGTGGTGTGCCGACGCTCGTCGGCATTACGATAACGCAGTACAGCTTAATCCGTTAGGTGCTGCGGGCGACGACCCGGATGCTCTACGTGCTCTTCGTGGCGGCTCATGGGCATTGCTCCCACTCACGTTGCGTTCAGCCTTCCGGGATCGGCGGCCTAGCGATGATAAATACGCGGACGTTGGATTTCGGTTCTGTTTGAGATATGCAGCAACCGAGACAGGAGCAGAACGTGCGACGGATTTGGCTGGAGGTCGCGATCCAAGAGCCAGCTATCTTGATTACGCGATGAGGGTCATTGCTGGTGGCAGCGGTACTCTTCCTTGGCCTGACGTACGAACAACGACCTCCGGGGCCGGAGTGGGTAAGACCAGACATCGGCATCGTGCAAAAAAATGACTCTGGTTAATCCGAAATTAGGTCTTCCCGACCTCGCTTTTCCCCCCGAAGCCCAACGTTGGCCGCCAGTCTTTCCGCCGGTGTGCGCCGAAGCATGGGGAGATGACCGCTACGGGTTGTGGATCGACGTGGTGATTGGCGGGCCGCTGCAGCGTTTCCGGTGGATCGAGCCGGGTGAGTTCTTGATGGGATCGCCGGAAGGCGAGGTGGGGCGTCAAATCCGCGAAGGCCCTCGACATGTGGTTTGTCTGACTGATGGCTTCTGGCTTGCGGAGACGGCATGTAGCCAAGCGGTGTGGCTCTCGGTGATGGGAAGTAATCCCAGCGACTTCAAGAAAGACCTGCAGAACCCGGTAGAGCAGGTGAGCTGGGACGACGTTCAGGTTTTTCTGGGTGAAGTGGGAAAGTGTTTTCCGGGAGTGAAGGCGGATTTGCCGACGGAAGCTGAATGGGAATATGCCTGCCGGGCAGGGAGTGAGACCGCGTTCAGTTGGGGTGAAGGAATTAATCCTTGGCAGGCCAAATACGATTCGAGAATAGGCTACGCCAAAGGCCCAATGGGCATGTCCCAGGAGGAGACTGTACCAGTAAGAACCTACGCCCCTAACGCTTGGGGCCTGTACCAGATGCACGGCAACGTGTGGGAATGGTGCGCAGACGGACTAAGAGAGTACGACGGTGAGTTGCAAGTAGATCCACGTGGTCCGGCAGGCGATGGGGACTGGCGAGTGTTGCGTGGCGGATCGTGGATCGCTTTTCCGCACTACCTGCGTGCGGCACACCGTGACGGCTGGCGCCGTGACTGGCGCAGCCACGGGCGGGGCTTCCGCTTATTGCTGAGGTCTCCAAGTAGTCCGGAAGGTGGCTCCGAGCGCCCTCAGGAAGCGGTGGCCACACGAGATGCGTAACCGGGGGTTGGTCCCAAAGCGGGAGCGTTTCCCGTCTCGGGTTGCGTTGCGCCTGCTTTGCGCGCCGATGGGCGACTGAAGTCGCCCCCACGAGAACCGATCTCTCCCAACCTACCCCTTGCTGGTGAAGCCCCCATTCCCGGTAAACTCCGCCCGTTCAACCCACGGAGCCTTCTCCCATGTCCAAGACGATCATCGCCACGCCCAACGCCCCCGCCGCCATTGGCACCTACTCCCAGGCCGTCAAGGCCGGTGACACCGTTTATATGTCGGGCCAGATCGGGCTCGACCCGGCCACCATGCAGATGGTCGAGGGCTTCGAGGCCCAGACGGTGCGCGTGTTCGAGAACCTCAAGGCGGTGGCCGAGGCGGCCGGTGGCTCGCTGGGCGACGCGGTCAAGCTCAACATCTACCTCACCGATCTGGCCAACTTTGCCAAGGTGAATGAAGTGATGGCCCGCTACTTTGCCGAGCCCTTCCCGGCCCGCGCGGCGGTGGGCGTGAAGGAGCTGCCCCGCGGCGCGCTGGTCGAGGCCGACGCCGTGCTCGTGCTGGGCTGATCTTGCCCGACACCGCCGCGCCTGCCACGGCCACCGCCGCGCCGCCCAGAAAGGCGGCGGTGCGCGGCTGGCCGGGCGTGGGGCCGCAGCTGGCCGAGCGCCTGGCCAAGCTCGACATCTTTGCCCCGGCCGACCTGATCCTGCATCTGCCGCTGCGCTACGAGGACGAGACCCGCCTGACGATGCTGGCCGACCTGCGCCCCGGCGTACCGGCCCAGTGCGAGGTGGAGGTGATCTCCTGCGAGGTGAGCCCGCCGCCCCGGCGCCAGCTGCTGGCCCGGGCGTCGGACGCCAGCGGCGAGGTGCTGCTCCGCTTCGTCCATTTTTACCCCAGCCAGCAGAAGCAGCTTGCCGCGGGCAGCCGGCTGCGCATCTTTGGCGAGCTGCGCGACGGTTTCTTCGGCGCCGAGATGATCCACCCGCGGGTGAAGCCCGTGGCCGCCGGCGAGCCGCTGCCCGACAGCCTCACCCCGATCTACCCGACCACCGCCGGCCTCGCCCAGTCGGCGCTGCGCAAGATCATCGGCGGCGCGCTGCGCCACAACCCGCTCTCCGACGACCTGCCCGAGCCCCTGCGCCGCCGCCTTAACCTGCCCACGCTGCCCGATGCGCTGCGCACGCTCCACGCGCCGCCGCCGTCGATGGCGATCCTGGATATCGAGGACCGCGGCCACCCGGCTTGGCAGCGCGTGAAGCTGGACGAGCTGCTGGCCCAGCAGATTTCGCTGCGCCGCGCCTACGCCGCCCGCCGCGCCAAGAACGCCCCCAGCCTGCCGCGCCACGACACGCTCACCCGCAGCCTGCTGGCGCAGCTGCCCTTTGCCCTCACCGGCGCCCAGGGCCGCGCCTTTGCCGAGATCGCCGCCGATCTGGCCTCCGACCACCCCATGCAGCGCCTGCTGCAGGGCGACGTGGGATCGGGCAAGACCTGCGTGGCGGCGCTGGCGATGCTGCAGGCCGCCGAGAACGGCCGTCAGGCGGTGCTGATGGCGCCCACCGAGATCCTCGCCGAGCAGCACTACCGCAAGCTGGCCGGGTGGCTGGCGCCCATCGGGCTGGAGGTGGCGTGGCTCTCCGGCAGCCGCAAGAAGAAGGCGCGCGAGGCGACGATGGCCCGCCTCGCTGCCGGCGAGATCCTGCTGGCGGTGGGCACCCACGCGCTGATCGAAGACCCGGTGGTCCTGCCGCTGCTGGCGCTGGCGGTGGTGGACGAGCAGCACCGCTTCGGCGTGCGCCAGCGCCTGGCCCTGCGCGAGAAAGGCCAGGCCGGCGAATCGCCCCACATGCTGATGATGTCCGCCACGCCCATCCCGCGCACGCTGGCGATGAGCTACTACGCCGATCTGGATGTGTCGGTGCTCGACGAGCTGCCGCCGGGGCGCACGCCCATCGTCACCAAGCTGGTGTCGGACCAGCGCCGCGACGAGGTGATCCGCCGCGTCCACGACGCCTGCGTGGCCGGCCGGCAGGCCTACTGGGTGTGCCCGCTGATCGAGGAATCCGAAGCACTCCAGCTCAAGACCGCCCAGGAAACCTTCGAGATGCTCCAGGCCGCGCTGCCCGATCTGAAGGTCGGGCTGGTGCACGGCCGCCTCAAGAACGACGAGAAATCCGCCACCATGGCCGCCTTCGGCGCCAACGAGGTGCAGGTGCTGGTGGCCACCACGGTGATCGAGGTGGGCGTGGATGTGCCCAACGCCAGCCTGATGGTGATCGAGCACGCCGAGCGCTTCGGGCTCGCCCAGCTCCACCAGCTGCGCGGCCGGGTGGGGCGTGGCGTGCATGAGTCGGTGTGCATCCTGCTGTATGCCCAGCCGCTGTCCCAGGCCGGGCGCGAGCGCCTGAAGGCGATTTTCGAGCACACCGACGGCTTCATCATCGCCCGGGAAGACCTGCGCATCCGCGGCCCCGGCGAGTTCATCGGCGCCCGCCAGAGCGGCGTGCCCCTGCTGCGCTACGCCGATCTGGAAGAAGATGCGGTGCTGGTGGACATCGCCCGCGAGCTGGCCGAAACCCTGCTGCGCGATGCGCCGCGGGTGGCAGATTCGATCACCGCCCGCTGGTTCGGCGGCCGGGCCTCGCTGCTCAAGGCGTGACGCCCGCCGGCTTGCCCGCGGTTCTCCGCCCCCGCCATAAGCCGTACAATTGCGCAGCCCGCTTGCGGGCGTTTTTTGTTTCTCTGCATACCGATGACCCTCGCCCACTTTCCGGGCCGCGATCCCTTCCGCATGGCCGCCTGGCAGGCGCCGCGGCAGATGCGCGGCTGGCTCACCGACGATAGCTCCCTCACCGCCCGCATCCGCAGCCGCTGCGGGCGCTTCTCACTGCAGGTGGTGCGCCAGGGCAAGGGCGTGGTGCTCCCGGACGAGATGGCCGCCCTGGACGTGCATCGTCACGGCCGGCTGTGGCAGCGCGAGGTGCTGCTGATCGCCGACGGCGTGCCGGTCGTGTTCGCCCGCTCGCTGGTGGCCGACACCGGCATCCCGGCCGACTGGCACCTGCTGCGCGGGCTGGGTGGGCGGCCGCTGGCGGCGGTGCTCTTCGACGACCCGCGGGTGGCCCGCTCGCCGCTGGAGGCGGCCCGCCTGGATGCCCGGGATTCCCGCTGGCATCATGCGAGCCGGGCCATCGGCGTGGCGGATCTGCCGGCCCTGTGGGCGCGCCGTTCGGCCTTCCGGCGCAACGGCGCGCCGCTGCTCGTCACCGAAATCTTCCTGCCCGCGATCCGGAGCCTGGCCCCATGAACCCGACCATGCCAACCCTGACCCTGCGCGAGCGCCTCGCCGAATACGAGAAGCTGATGCGCCTCGACAAGCCCATCGGCATCCTGCTGCTGCTGTGGCCCACCCTGTGGGCCCTGTGGGTGGCCGGCGAGGGCCGGCCGGCGCTGCCGGTGCTGGCGATCTTCGTGATCGGCACGGTGCTGATGCGCTCGGCCGGCTGCGTGATCAACG
Source organism: Zoogloea sp. (assembly GCA_041917255.1). GTDB lineage: Bacteria > Pseudomonadota > Gammaproteobacteria > Burkholderiales > Rhodocyclaceae > Zoogloea. The sequence continues at coordinate 52,426 of JAYRYA010000012.1, read as the reverse complement.
ACTACGCTGACAAGGATTTCGACGGCCATGTGGAGCGCACCCGCAACCGCCCGCTGGCCGCCAAGCGTGTGTCGCCCAAGGAGGCCTTGTGGCTGGCTGCCGGGCTGGCGGTGGTGTCCTTCCTGCTGGTGCTGCCGCTCAACACCCTCACCATCCTGATGAGCGTGCCGGCGGTGTTCCTGGCGGGCAGTTATCCCTTCACCAAGCGCTTCCTGGCGATTCCCCAGGCCTACCTGGGCATCGCCTTCGGCTTTGGCATCCCGATGGCCTTTGCGGCGCTGCAGGGCGAGATCCCGCTGGTGGCGTGGGCGATGCTGGTGGCCAACGTGTTCTGGGCGGTGGCCTACGACACCGAGTACGCGATGGTGGATCGGCCGGATGACCTGAAGATCGGCATCAAGACCTCGGCGATCACCTTCGGCCGCTTCGACGTGGCTGCGGTGATGCTGTGCTACGCCGCCACGCTGGCGATCCTGGGCTGGGTCGGGGGCGTCACGGGTGCCGGGGCGGCCTTCTTTGGCGGGCTGGCGGTGGCGGCGGGCATCATGGGCTACCACTACACCCTGATCCGCGACCGGGACCGGCCGAAGTGCTTCAAGGCCTTCCTGCACAACAACTGGGTGGGCGCGGCGATCTTTGCGGGCTGGGTGGTGGACTACCTGCTGCGCGGCCGATGACTTACGGCCGCTGGGGGCGTGAGCCCCGCAGCAGCGGGGTGAGCATGTCCATGGTGCGCCCGGTGGCGCCCCGGTGGGATTGGGCAAAATCGCGCCCGGCCTGGCCCATGGCGGCGCGGCGGGGCGGGTTGGCGAGGATCTCGATGGCTTCCTCGATGGCGTCGGTGATGTCGTCGGCGCGCACGGCCGCGCCGACCTCGATGGCCTGCTCGCACACCACCTTGAAGTTGAATGTGTGGGGGCCGACGATCACCGGGCAGCCCACGGTGCTCGCCTCGATGGGGTTCTGCCCGCCGAGCTTCTCCCACGAACCGCCGATGATCGCCACGTCGGCCGCCGTGCAGTAGGCATACATCTCGCCCATCGAGTCGCCCAGCCACACGCGGGTGTCGGCCATCACCGGGACATCCTTCGAGCGCTTCTGCATCTGCAGGCCGGCGCGTTTGACGAGCTTGGCCACTTCGTCGAAACGCTGCGGGTGACGCGGCACCAGCACCAGCAGCACCTCGGGCGGGCATAGCCGGGCGAAGGCTTCAAGCAGTGGGCCTTCCTCGCCCTCGCGGGTGCTGGCGGCCAGCAGCACCTGGCGCTGGGGCCCGAAGCGGTTGCGGAAGCCGGCGCCCAGGGCCAGCAGGTGCGCCGGCGGGGCGATGTCGAACTTGATGTTGCCGGTGACCATCACGTAGCGCGCACCCAGATTGGTCATCCGCTGGCCATCGGCCTCGGTTTGCGCACCGATGGCCGACAGATGCGCGAAAGCCTTGCGTGCCAGCGCCCCGGCCCGCGCGTATCCCCTGGCCGACCGGGCCGACAGCCGCGCATTGACCATCGCCAGCGGGGTGCCGGACTGACGGCAGGCCTCGACGAGATTGGGCCACAGCTCGGTTTCCATCAGGATGCCCAGGCGCGGGTGGAAGTGACGCAGAAAGGCCGCAACCGCCCACGGAAAGTCGTAGGGCAGATAAACGCTCTGGACCCGCGGGGCAAGCTCGCCAAAGAGTTCGGCGGCGGTGGCGCGGCCGGTGGGCGTCATGTGGGTGAGCAGCACGGAATGATCCGGGTGGGCGTCGAGCAGCGCATGCAGCAGTGGCGCGCAGGCCCGGGTCTCGCCCACCGACACGGCGTGCAGCCAGATCACCCTGCCCGGTGGCAGCCTGGTGTAGCGGCCCAGGCGTTCGCCCAGGTGCTGCAGGTATTCGGGCTGCTTGCGGGCGCGCCACAGCAGCCGCAACGCGACAAACGGTGCGGCAACGTACCAGACGGCGGTGTAAAGGCTGCGATGGATCAAGGGGATGAGGCTGGATTCATTGAGTTGAAAGTATACCGGGCGTTGCAGATGCCACGGCACAAGTTGTGTCCTGGATTTACGCTGTCATGAGCCCGTGCGAAAATGCCAGCCAGACGGTTTCGCCTTTGACCGCGTGCCCGCCCTACAACCTGCATCGTCTTTCACGACCATGAAAATTCTCGTTACCGGCGCTGCCGGCTTCATCGGCTCGCACACCAGTCTGCTCCTGCTGGCGCGCGGCGACACCGTCGTCGGCCTCGACAATCTCAACGATTACTACGAAGTCCAGCTCAAGCTGGATCGCCTCGCCCGCCTCACGCCCCACGAAAATTTCCGCTTCGTGAAGCTGGACGTGGCCGACCGCGAGGGTATGGAAAAGCTCTTCGCCGAAGAGAAGTTCGACAAGGTCATCCACCTGGCCGCCCAGGCCGGCGTGCGCTACTCGTTGATCAATCCCCGCGCCTACATCGAGAGCAACATCTCGGGCTTCATGAACATCCTCGAGGGCTGCCGCCACAACAAGGTGCAGCACCTCGTGTATGCCTCCAGCTCCAGCGTGTATGGCGGCAACACCAAGATGCCGTTCGCCGAGTGCGATAGCGTCGACCACCCGGTGAGCATGTACGCCGCCACCAAGAAGGCCAACGAGCTGATGGCGCACACCTACAGCCACCTGTTCGGCCTGCCGACCACCGGCCTGCGCTTCTTCACCGTTTATGGCCCGTGGGGCCGTCCGGACATGGCGCTGTTCCTGTTCACCAAGGCGATCCTCGAAGGCCGCCCCATCGACGTGTTCAACCACGGCAAGATGAAGCGCGACTTCACCTATGTGGACGACATCGTCCAGGGCGTCATCAAGACCCTCGACCACACCGCCGAGCCGGACGCCACCTACAACGCCGACATCCCGAACCCCAGCACCAGCAACGCGCCCTTCCGTGTGTTCAACATCGGCAACAACAACCCGGTGGAGCTGATGAGCTTCATCGAAGCCATCGAGAACGCCGTGGGCAAGAAGGCCGAGAAGAACTTCATGCCGCTGCAGGATGGCGACGTGCCGGCCACCTATGCCAACACCGACGCCCTCAATGCCTGGACCGGCTTCGTGCCGGCCACCCCGGTGCCCGAGGGCATCGGCCGCTTCGTCGAGTGGTACCGGAGCTACTACAAGGTTTGATGTCCGTCGCGCTGGGCGGCGCCCTGCTGCCCGCCCGTTCTGAAGTCGGGCGCAGATGGAGCGCCTGACCGTCAGCCTCGTGCTGTATCGGCCCGACGCCGTGCAGCTCAAGGCAACCCTGGATTCGCTGGTCACCGCGAGCCGGGTGGCCGATGTCGTTCCCGATCTCTTCCTCATCGATAACGGCGGCAGCGATGCCGTGCTCGCCGGGCTCAGCATGCCCGACGACTGGCAGGTGCATGTCTTCTCAGGCCACGGCAACGTGGGCTTTGGTTGCGGCCACAACCTCAGCCTGGATGGGGCCGGCGACGTCCACCTGATCCTCAATCCCGATCTCGAACTCGCACCCGACGCCCTCGTCGAGGCTCGGGCCTTCTTCCGCGCCCACCCCGAATGCGGCCTCATCGCCCCGGCGGTGCGCTGGGAGGATGGCCGTGTGCAATACCTCTGCAAGCGGGTGCCATCGGTGTTCGATCTGTTTCTGCGCGGTTTTGCGCCGGGCTGGCTGCGGCGCCGTTTTGCCGCGCGCATGGCCCGCTACGAGATGCAGGATGTGATCGGCGATGCCGTGGTGTGGGACCCGCCGCTGGTGAGCGGCGCCTTCATGTGCTTTCGCACCAATGTGCTGCGCCGAATTGGCGGTTTCGATCCGCGCTTCTTTCTGTACTTCGAAGACTACGATCTCAGCCTGCGCGCCGCCCGTGAAACGCGGATCGCATATGTGCCGACGGTCAAAGTCGTGCATCATGGCGGTCACGCGGCCAGGAAGGGCTTGCATCACATCCGTCTCTTCATGCAAGGGGCCGCGCTCTTCTTCCGATTGCACGGCTGGAAATGGTTCTGACTACTCATCTTGAAACCCGACGCGCGTGGTTGCGCGGCGGGATTTGCGCCGCCCTTGCGGTCGCGTTTTGTGGCCCGTCTGTCACCTGGGCCGCGCGTGGCGTCGATGCGCCGCCGCTCCTCCTTGCCGAGGTGCTGCGGGGCGACGTGGATGTCACCCGCTACTGGGTCAGCGAAAAGCTCGATGGCGTGCGCGCCGTGTGGAATGGCCGCGAGCTGCGCTTCCGCAGCGGGCGCCTGGTCAATGCGCCGGCATGGTTCCTGGCCGGGCTGCCGCCGGAGCCGCTGGACGGCGAACTGTGGATCGCCCGCGGGCGTTTCGAGGATCTGTCCGGCATCGTCCGCCGCCGCGAGCCCCGCGACGATGACTGGCGCCGGGTGCGCTTCATGGTCTTCGAGCAGCCCGGCGGCGACGGCGCATTCACCGAGCGCATCGCCCGCCTGCAGGCGATCGTGGCCCGCGCCGGCGTGCCGTGGCTGGCCTGTGTCGAGCAGTTCCGGGTGGCGGATCGTCCGGCGCTGCAGGCAAAGCTCGACGAAGTCGTGGCCGGTGGCGGCGAGGGGCTGATGCTCCACCTGGCCGACGCGCCCTATCTCACCGGCCGCAGCGACGTGCTCCTCAAGCTGAAGCCGCTCCTCGACGCCGAGGCGAAGGTGATCGCCCAACTTCCCGGCCGCGGGCGGCTCGAAGGCCTGATGGGCGCGCTGCTGGTGGAGACCGACAAGGGCGTGCGCTTCCAGCTGGGTACCGGCTTTACCGACGCCGAGCGGCGCGATCCTCCGCCGGTGGGCAGCCTCGTCACCTTCGTCTATCGCGATCTGACCGATGACGGCGTGCCGCGCTTTGCCAGCTACCTGCGGCGACGGGTGAACTTTTGAACGCCACGAGCTGCCTCGTCACCGGCGGGCACGGTTTCATCGGCGGACGCCTCGCCGCCGCGCTGCGGGCTGACGGCTTGCGCGTGCGGGTGCTCACCCGACGTGAGCCGGCCGGCGTCGATGAGATCCGCGGCGACCTGTGCCGGCCGGCCAGCCTCGCCACGGCCTGCGCGGGCATCGACACGGTGTTCCACTGTGCAGGGCACGCCCACGCCTTCGGCGCCCGCAGCGAGGCCGACGCGGCGCGGCATCGGCTGGTCAATCTGGAAGGCAGCCGGGCCCTGGCCGAAGCCGCCGGCCGGGCTGGCGTGCGGCGGCTGGTGTTCCTCTCCAGCGTCAAGGCGATGGGCGACCCGGGCGACGACTGCATCGATGAAACCTGGCCTGCGCCGCCCGCGTCAGCCTATGGCCTCGCCAAGCGCGAGGCCGAGGCCGTGCTGCTGGCTGCCGGAGAGCGCTTCGGGATGCACGTGGCGTGCCTGCGGCTGGCGATGGTCTATGGCGCCGGTGGGCGGGGCAATCTGGAGCGGATGGCGGCGCTGGTGCGACGCGGCTGGTTTCCGCCGCTGCCCGAGACCGGCAACCGGCGCTCGATGGTTCATGTGACCGACGTGGTGGCGGCAATGCGGCTGACGGCAGGCGATGCGCGAGCGGCCGGACGCAGCTACATCGTCGCCCATCCGCAAACCCATTCCGGACGTCAGCTCTACGACGCGCTGCGGGCCGCCAACGGGATGCCGCCGGTGGGCTGGTCGGTGCCGCGGAGCATGCTCGCTGCGGTGGCGCGTCTTGGCGACGTGGGCGCGGCGGTCATCGGGCGGCGCATGCCGCTCGATAGCGAGGCGCTCGACCGGCTGCTCGGTTCGGCCTGTTATTCGCCTGCGCGCATCGAGCGGGAACTGGGGTGGCGCGCCAGCGTGGATCTGGCCAGCGGACTGCGGGAGACGCTCCATGGCGTCTGAGTTGCTGCCGGCGCCGGTGATCGCCTTTGCGGTGGCCTTTGCGGTGGCCTGGGCGGTGACGTGGCTGTGCTGTCGGCCGGGGTCCTGGCTGCATTTTCTGGATCAGCCCAACGAGCGGTCCCTGCACGTCAAACCGACGCCGCGCACCGGCGGCGTCGGGGTGATGGCAGGTGTCGTGGCCGGCGGTCTGGCGGTGGCGCTGGCCGGGAGCGTCGGCAGCGGGCTGCTGGCGGCGCTCGGCGGTGGGCTGGTGCTGGCCGCGGTCGGCCTGCTGGACGACCGCCACAGCCTGTCGGCGCGATGGCGGCTGGTGGCGCAGTTGCTGGTTGCGGTGGTCTTCATGGCGGTGCTGGGTCCGGCGGGCTGGGCGTTTGGTGTCCTGTGCCTTGTCGGGGTGGTGTGGATGGCCAACCTTTACAACTTCATGGATGGCTCCGATGGCCTGGCTGGCGGCATGGCGCTGCTGGGCTTCGGCTACCTGGGCTGGGCGGCGGCGTTGGCCGGGCAGCCGGGGCTGGCGGCCGTGTGCGTAGCGATTGCGGCCGCGGCGCTGGGTTTTCTGTGCTTCAACTTCCATCCGGCGAAGATCTTCATGGGCGATTCGGGATCGGTGCCACTGGGTTTCATGGCCGGGGCGCTGGGGTTGGTCGGCCATGCCGCAGACGCTTGGCCGTTGTGGTTTCCGTTGCTGGTGTTCTCGCCGTTCATTGCCGATGCGACCGTTACCCTGCTGCGCCGGGCGCTGCGTGGCGAAAAGATCTGGCAGGCCCATCGCACTCATTATTACCAGCGGCTGGTGCGGATGGGCTTGGGGCATCGGGGCACCGCGCTGGCGGCGTACGGGTTGATGGCGGTGGCGGGGGGTTCGGCTGTTGCAGCCTTGCCACTAGGGTTCTCGCTGCAGTGCGGCATGATTACAATGTGGATATTCATCTACATGATCCTTGGCTGGCTGATCGACCGCGCGTGGCGCCGGTTCGAGGCCGCCGGGGTGCCGCGGCCTTGATCAAGAAAGTCTTTCACCCTTCGCTGGTCTATCTGTCTGACGTGGTCGGCGTTGCGCTGGCCTGGTGGCTGGCTTATCTCGTCCGCTTCAATTTCGACATCCCCGCCGAGTTTCATGCCGGCCTTTATCGGGGACTGGCCGTCACTCTGGTGCTTCAGGCGTTGCTGCTGCGGGCCTTCGGGCTGTACCGGAGCATCTGGGTCTTCGCCAGCTTGCCCGATCTCGTCTGCATCGCCCGGGCGGTGGCGGTGTCCGCGCTGCTCACCCCCCTGGTGGTGGTCGTCGCGGTGCGCTCTGCGCCAGAGGTGCCACGGCTTGTCTTTGCGATGCAGCCGCTGTTGCTGGCGATGTACATGGGCGGCTCGCGGGTCCTGTACCGTACCTGGAAGGAATCCCGGCTGTATGGCGGGTTGCGGGCGCTGGGCCAGCCGGTGGTGGTGCTGGGCACCGGCGACGCCGCGGTCAGCCTGGTGCGCGAGCTGTCGCGCTCGGCCGAGTGGCGCGTGGTGGGTCTGCTGGACGACAACAAGGCCAATCTGGGCCGCGAGGTGTATGGCTGCAAGGTGCTTGGCCGGATCGCCGATCTGGAGCGGATCGCAGAGGAATACAAGGTTGGCCACGCGATCATCGCGATGCCCAACGAGCGCCACGAGGTGCGCCGCAAGATGGCCAGTGCCTGCGTGCGCGCGGGGGTAAAGGCGCTCATCGTGCCGGCCATTGCCGATGTGATGACCGGCCGCGTCAAGGTGAGCGAAGTGCGCAACGTGGATGTAGAGGATTTGCTCGGCCGCGATCCGGTGCGCATCCACACCGCCGAGGTGCGCGAATACCTGCGAGGCAAGTCGGTGATGGTGACCGGCGCCGGTGGCTCCATCGGCACCGAGCTGTGCCGCCAGATCGCCCGCTACGAGCCGTCGGTCCTGGTGTGCTTCGACATCAGCGAGTTTGCCCTGTACCGGCTGTGCGAGGAGTTCGCCGTCCATTACCCGAACATCCAGCTGGTGGCGCTGGCGGGCGACGTCAAGGATGCGGTGCGGGTGGACGAGGTCATCACCCGTTATCATCCCCACGTGATCTTCCATGCCGCGGCTTACAAGCATGTGCCGCTGATGGAAGAGGACAACGCCTGGCAGGCTGTGCGCAACAACGTGCTGGGCACCTGGCAGGTGGCGCGCAGCGCGGTGGCCTGCGGGGTGTCGCGCTTCGTGCTGGTGTCCACGGACAAGGCGGTGAACCCGACCAACGTGATGGGGGCCACCAAGCGGCTCGCCGAGAAGGTCTGCCAGGCCATGTCGACCGAGGGCAAGACCCAGTTCGAGATCGTGCGCTTCGGCAACGTGCTGGGCAGCGCTGGCAGCGTGATCCCCAAGTTCCAGGAACAGATCGCCGCCGGTGGCCCGGTGACGGTGACCCACCCGGAGATCACCCGTTTCTTCATGTCTATCCCCGAGGCGGCGCAGCTGGTGCTGCAGGCCGGCTCGATGGGCAAGGGCGGCGAGATCTTCGTGCTCGACATGGGAGAGCCGGTGAAGATCGCCGAACTCGCCCGCGACATGATCCGCCTCTCCGGCCGCAGCGACGAGCAGATCCGAATCGTGTATACCGGCCTGCGTCCTGGCGAAAAGCTCTACGAAGAGGTCCTGGCCGACGCGGAGGAAACCCGCGCCACCCACCATCCCAAGCTGCGCATCGCCCGCGCCCAGCCGGTTGAGGAGGGCGCCCTCGGGGCCTTGCTGCAATGGCTGCGTCAGCGGCGCCCGGTGGGGGCGCTGGAGGTGCGCCGCGAGTTGCGTCGGTGGGTGCCCGAATACACCCCGTCACCTTCGCCACCGGCGCTGCAGGTGGTGGATAAGCCCGTACGGCGGGCCTGAACATCATGGCAACTTACGCGATCGGCGACATCCAGGGCTGTTTCACGTCTCTCACCGCGCTTCTCAACCGGATCAATTTCGATGCCGCCCGGGATCGCCTGTGGCTGGTGGGCGATCTGGTCAATCGGGGCCCGGATTCACTCCAGACGCTGCGCTTCGTGCGCGGCCTGGGCGCTGCCGCGGTCACCGTGCTGGGCAATCACGATCTTTATCTGCTGATGGTGGCCTACGGCACCGTGCGCGCCCGTGGCAAGGACGACACCATTCAGGCGGTGCTCGACGCGCCGGACCGTGAAGCCCTGCTGGGCTGGCTGCGCACCCGTCCGCTGATGCATCTGGAAGACGGCTTCGCAATGGTTCATGCGGGATTGCTGCCCGGCTGGACCGCCGCCCGGGCGCGCGCCCTGGCGCGGGAGGTGGAAGGCGCCCTGTCCGGCCCGTATTACGCTGATCTGCTCAACAACATGTGGGGCAGCGAGCCCGCAGCGTGGCACGACGGGCTGCGGGATTACGAGCGCATCCGGGTGATTGTCAACGCGATGACGCGGATGCGCTTCTGCACGCCCGATGGGGTGATGGACTTCAAGGTGAAGGGCGAGGTCACCAAGGCGCCGAAGGGCTACGTGCCGTGGTTCGAGGTTCCGGGCCGGAAGAGCGCCGATGCGACGGTGGTGTTCGGCCACTGGTCGGCGCTGGGGCTGCGCATCGAGCCCAACCTGCTGGCGCTGGATTCCGGCTGCCTGTGGGGGCGCGAGCTCACCGCGGTGCGGTTGGAAGACCGCAAGGTGTTCCAGGTGGCCTGCCCAGGGCTTACCCACGGCAAGCTCAAATCGTCCTGAGACGGGCGGGCCACATCCGGCCTGTCTTTGCTTCTGCTGATCCGATGTGAAGCCGGCCGGCATGGCGGGCTTCAGGCGCTTTCGATGCGTTCGAGGATCGCCGCGCGCGCGGTGTGGGCGAGGGCCTTGCGATCTGGCGTTTCGCGGGTGTCGAGGGCTGGCGTGACGTCGATGCGCGCCACGATGTGACGTTCGCCGACGATGGCCTGCAGGCATTCGCCCAGGCTCACGTCGCCGTCGTAGGCCGGCGCCCGGGTGAAACGTCCGTCGGGCAGGCGGAAGGCAATGGCCAGCGGCTGGATGGTCGCGCCGGCATCGATCGCCGGCTGAAGCAGGGCGCCGTGAAAGTTGTGCAGGGTGCTGCCGTCGGTGGTGGTGCCTTCCGGGAAAAGTGCCACGAACTGCCTATTGCCCAGCAGCGCGGCGATCTCGCCATTGACGACCTTCGCGTGGCCGCGGCTGCCCCGATGCAGGAAGACGGTTTCGCTCTTGGTGGCGAGCCAGCCGAAAAGCGGCCAGCCGCGCACCTCGGCTTTCGAGATGAAGGCGGCAGGCCAGGCTGCGTTGATGATGAAGATGTCCAGCCACGACACGTGGTTGGCCACCAGCAGGCTGCCGGGTGCCACGGTGCCGCCGCGGATCTGCAGTTCGACGCCGAGGACGCGCACCATGCGGGCCGACCACCACTGCTTGAGCTGACGCCGACGCAGCGCGCCGAGGAAGGGGAAGGCCGCCGCCGCGATCACCACGCCGACGCTGAGGTGGCCGGCGAGGCGCAGGTAGCGGGCGAGACGGATTGCGAACGGAGCGGGGCTGTCGGGCTTCAGTCCTTGCGTCCCATGAAGTGCTTGGCGTAGCGGGCGTCGAGCCGGGAAACCGGCAGCAGGACGGGCAGGTCGGCCGTGTTGAAATCAGGGTCCCAGGCCGGCTCACCGCAGATCCACGCGCCGGCCCGCAGGTAGCCCTTGATGAGCGGCGGGGTTTCGGCATCGAGATCCTGGCGCAGGGCGGCGAGGGGCAGCGGGGTGCGAGGGAACACGCGGTATTCGAGCGGGCAGAGGTGTTCTTCCTTGAGCCGATTATACAGGCTGGCCGCCAGGTGCCCGCCGTCGGCCATGCTCACCGAGGCGCAGCCGATCAGGTAGTCGTAGTTGTTCTCGAGCATGTAGCGGGCGAGGCCCGACCACAGCAGGGTGATGACTGCGCCGGAGCGGTATTCGGCGTCGATGCAGGAGCGGCCGATCTCGACCATGCGGCTCCTCAGGTGGCGCAGGCGTGTGAGGTCGAATTCGCTCTCGGAGTAATAGCTGCCCACCTCGCGAGCGGCGGTGGGCGACAGGATGCGGTAGGTGCCGACGATGCGACCCGCGTCTTCGTCGCGGACGATGAGGTGTTCGCAGAAGGGGTCGTAGAGGTCGCGATCGACGCCCGGCGTGCGCGGGTTGAGCCGGGCGCCCATTTCATCGGCAAACACCCGGTAGCGCAGCTTCTGGGCTTCGAGTACTTCGGTGGGGCTGGTGGCAAGGCCCACGTGCAGGTTGCGACCGGGGCGTAGGGCAGCGTGTTGTTGCTTGAGCAGCATGGCGGAAATCCTCGTGGGGTTTCCGCGCATTGTGGGAAGGCTGCGTTGCGGCCCGGTGAAGGGGCGGTTACCGGCGTGTGACGACGCCAAAAGCAAAGGGAGCCGCGCGGGCTCCCATTGGCTGGGTGGTGGGCCGGATCAGCGCGTCACGCGGGTGGTGCGGCCATCCTGCAGCAGGCGGACACGTTCGCCTGGCTGGAAGTTCTCGCCCTGGTCTTCCTGGGTCACCGCGAGCATTTCGCCGTTGTCCATCTTGAGGGTGAGTTCGACGCCCTGGCTGCGGGTCAGGCCTTCTTCCGCTGCCGCGCCGGCGATGCCGCCCACCACGGCGCCGACCACTGCTGCGATTGCCGATCCCTTGCCGCCGCCGACGGTGCTGCCGGCGATGCCACCGACCGCGGCGCCGCCGAGGGAGCCGATGGGCGATTGGGTGCCTTCGAGCTTGACGGCGCGCACACCTTCGATCACGCCGAGGCGGACGCTCATCACGCGGCGGGTCTCGGTGCGCTGGTAATCGCCGGCACCCTGGCCGGTGGCGCAGCCGGCAACAGCGACGGCGGCAAAGAAGGCCAGGCCAAGATTGAGGATTCGCATCGTTCTTCCTTTCACCAAAGGGTTGAGCCGAAGGTCTGGCGATACGCTTCGGCGATCTCGTCGCGGCTGGGGGCATGGTTCTGGCCGCCGCGGTAGGCAATCTTGATGGCGCCCATCAGTGAGGCGAGGCGCCCGGTCTGGTCCCAGTCGAGGCCACGGTCAATGCCGTAGAGCAGCCCGGCCCGGTACGCGTCGCCGCAGCCGGTGGGGTCTTCGATGCGCTCCGGTGCGGCGCAGGGGATTTCGATGCGCGTGCCGCCGGTGTGAATTTCGGAGCCCTCGCCGCCACGGGTGACGATCAGCGCCTTGACCTCACCGGACAGGGATTCGATCGAGCGGCCGGTGCGTTCGCACAGCAGGCGCGCTTCATAGTCGTTGACCGTGCAGTAGTCGGCCAGTTGCAGGCAGGAGAGAAGCTCGTTGCCACTGAACATGGGCAGGCCCTGGCCCGGATCGAAGATGAAGGGAATGCCGGCTTCGGCAAACTGGTGTGAGTGTTCGAGCATGCCATCGCGCCCGTCCGGCGCGACGATGCCCAGGCGCACGCCCTGGGTCTGGCCGACGGTGTTGATGTGAGAATGCACCATCGCGCCCGGGTGGAAGGCGGTGATCTGGTTGTCGTCGAGATCGGTGGTGATGAAGGCCTGGGCGGTGAAAGTGCCGGGCACCTGGGTGACGTGGGTGCGCGGCAGACCGAGGGCGTCGAGGCGCTCGAGGTAGGGTGTGGCGTCGTCGCCGACGGTGGCCATGATGAGCGGTTCGCCGCCAAGGAGCTTGAGGTTGTAACCGATGTTGCCGGCGCAGCCGCCGTATTCGCGCCGCATCTCGGGCACGAAGAACGAGACGTTCAGGATGTGTAGCTGCTCGGGCAGGATGTGATTGCGGAAGCGGTCATGGAAAACCATGATCGAGTCGTAGGCGATGGAACCACAGATCAGCGTGGACATGATTCGGCGATGGTTGGCGGTTGTTCGGCCGGCAGTTGCCGTCAGGGATAGAAGACGTAGACGCGGTAACCCGCGGCAGCGACGCCCGGCGCTTCGAAGCTGATCCGGGTGGCCACTTCGCGCTTGGCGGCGAAGGCGTCCTTCGGGGCGTCGGCAGGCAGCCACTGGGCGGGTTCGAGCACCTTGCGCACCAGCGCCTTGTCGCGGGCGTCGGTGAGCGTGATCTCCAGGTGCGGATAGGCCTGGGGGAACTCGGCCCGGTTGCGCAGGGTGGCGTGCAGGGTAAAGAAGGCTTCGCGGGTAGCGTCGGGCTGGATGTCGGAGCTTTCGATGGCGATGTCGGCCGCGTTGCGGGGCAGGGGCAGTTCGCAGCCAAGGGCGCCGCACAGGCTTTCCATGAACGGCCGCATCTGGGGCGAGGACTGGACGATATCGCTGCGGAACACCAGCGCGCCCTGAGCCAGCAGGGCGAGGCTGAGGAGGGTGGCGCCGGCGGTCCAGGCGGCCTGGCGTAGCACCGGCGACGGGGCAGGGGCGGGCTCCGGCTCGATCGGCGGCTCGTCGTCGGCGTCTTCGTAGGATTCGACGGTCTCGACGGTTTCGGCGACGATCCTCGATTCGGCCTGGTGGGCGTCGTCGGTGTCGATCTCGATGGGCACATGGGCGACGTCGGCATGGGCGAGCATCGCGGCAGGCTCTTCGCTGGCTGGCCAGGGCTGGTCGCTGGGCGTGGCGGCGAGGGATTCCGGCGGGGTCGGGTCGTCGTCCTGTTTGTGGAGCAGGGCGTCGAAATCGACGGGTTCGGCGGGCGGAGCCTTCAGGTCGAGGTCGGCGGCGGACGGCCAGTCAGGCTGGAAGGACGGTGCCTCGAACGGTTCGATGGCGGGCGGCGCGCTGCTGGCAAGGGCGAAATCGGCGTCGTCTCGGATGTCGATGGTAGTGTGGGCCGTCTCGCTGCCGAACTCGGTGGCGGGCGAGGCTTCCGGCGCCCAGGCGTTGGCGGCGTCGATGTCGATATCGATGTCGGCGAAGGGCGCGACGAGCTTGATCGGCTCGGCCTCGTCGGTGGGCTGGGGGGCTGCGACGGATTCGCCCGGAAAGGCGTCGATGGGCTCGCTTTCGGGTAGGTCGACGACGGGGGGGGCGGGCGGTGGGGGAGGGTCTTCGGGCGTGTCGAAGGCGTCGCCATCGCCCTCCTCGGTGGGGCGATCTGCGTCGCTGTCGTCCGGGAGGGTGGTTTCGGGGGAGGTGTCGGCCTCGGTGGGGAAACTACTGGGCGCGTCCTCGGCGGGCTGCGGCACGTCGGCAAGGTTGACGGAGTCGAGGTGGTCCCCGTCGGCCGATGCTGTGGCGATGTCGATGGCCTCTGTCGGCGCGGCCGGGGCTTCCGGCGGTGGGTTCTCCGCGGCGGGTTCGACCGGGGTGCTGTCTTCTTCGGGCTTTTCTTCGAGAACGAAGATGGCGGGCTCGGCCGGCGCGTCGGCAACAGGGGTTGGCCTGGGCGTCAGCGAATTTGCGCCGGTGGGTTCGGTGTCCTCGGGGATGCGGCTATCCAGCGCGTTGAACGCGTGATGGCAGTGGCCGCAGCGCACGCGCCCGCCTCGGGCCTGCAGTTGCTCGGGGCGAACCCGGAAGGTCGTGGCACAGGCGGGGCAGCGTGCGAGGATCATGGCGTGACCGGTCGTTCTCCTTCGAGGCGCACCCAGCCGTCGTGCGTGGCGCCGACGGTGAGGGCGATGAAGGGCGCGTAGGCTTCGATGACTTCGTCCGCCTGGGCTTCGAGCACGCCCGAGAGGGCGAGCCTGCCGCCGGGTGCGACGCGGGCGGCGAGGAGCGGCGCGAGCATCTTCAGCGGGTTGGTGAGGATGTTGGCGACGACCCGCTGGAAGGTGCCGTCGAGGGGCTTGGACGAAACCTGCAGGTGCAGATTGACGCCGTTGGTCTCGGCATTGAAGGCGGCGGTCTCGACGGCTTTTTCGTCGATGTCGACGCCGGTGACGTCACCGGCACCCAGGCGCGCGGCGGCGATGGCGAGGATGCCGGAGCCGCAGCCATAGTCGAGCACGGAGACGCCCGGCTCGATCACGTCGGTGAGCCATTCGAGGCACAGCCGGGTGGTCGGGTGGGAGCCGGTACCGAAGGCCATGCCCGGATCTAGGATGAGGTTGATGGCGTCCGGCGTCGGGGCTTCGTGCCACGAGGGCACGATCCACAGGCGGTCGGTGATGCGGATCGGGTCGAACTGGCTCTGGGTGAGCTGCACCCAGTTCTGCTCGGCGACTTCCTCGATGGTGAAGGGCGGCACTGCATCGAGCCCGGCTGCAGCCGAGGCGGTTGCCAGGGCTTCGGCCAGGTCGGTGTCGGTATCGAAGAGCGCGACGACGCGGCTGTGATCCCACAGGCTGGCCGGGTGCATGCCCGGTTCGCCGAACTGGGGCTTCTCGGCGTCGGTGCCGGCGTCGGCATCGTCGATGCTGACAGACAGGGCGCCGTGCTCCATCAGCGCCTCGGACAGAGCCTCGGCGCGGGTGGCGTCAGCCTGCAGGATGACGGAAATCCACATCAGCTCTTGCTGACCTCGTTGCGCCCCGCCAGCTTGTGCTCCAGGTAGTGGATGCTGGTGCCGCCTTCGACGAAGCGGGCATCGAGCATGAGTTCCTGGTGCAGCGGGATGTTGGTCTTGATGCCCTCGACGAGCATCTCGGACAGCGCGATGCGCATCCGGCGGATGGCCTGATCGCGGGTGTCGCCGTAGGCGATCAGCTTGCCGATCATCGAGTCGTAGTGTTGCGGCACGGTGTAGCCGTTATACACATGGGAATCGACGCGGATGCCGGGGCCGCCAGGGACGTGCCAGTTGGAGATCTTGCCCGGGCAGGGGGTGAACTTGAACGGGTCTTCGGCGTTGATCCGGCATTCGATGGCGTGGCCGTGGAACTCGATGTCCTTCTGGCGGTAGCGTAGCTTCTGGCCGGCGGCGACGCGGATCTGTTCCTGGACGATGTCGACCCCGGTGATGAGCTCGGTGACCGGGTGCTCGACCTGGACCCGGGTGTTCATCTCGATGAAATAGAACTCGCCGTTCTCGTAGAGGAACTCGAAGGTGCCGGCGCCGCGGTAGCCGATCTTGCGGCAGGCTTCGGCGCAGCGTTCGCCGATGCGCAGGATCAGACGACGTTCGATCCCGGGGGCGGGTGCCTCCTCGATGACCTTCTGGTGACGGCGCTGCATGGAACAGTCGCGTTCGCCCAGGTGAATGGCGTTGCCGTGCTGGTCGGCGAGGATCTGGATTTCCACGTGGCGCGGGTTCTCCAGAAACTTTTCCATGTAGACCATGGGGTTGCCGAAGAACGCGCCGGCCTCGGAGCGGGTGGTGGTGACCGCGTTGAGCAGCGCCGCTTCGGTGTGCACCACGCGCATGCCGCGTCCGCCACCGCCGCCGGCGGCCTTGATGATCACCGGATAGCCGATGGCGCGGGCGATCTTGACGATCTCCTTCGGATCATCGGGCAGGGCGCCTTCGGAGCCCGGCACGCAGGGCACGCCGGCGGCCTTCATGGCGTCCTTGGCGGAGACCTTGTCGCCCATCAGGCGGATGGTTTCGGCGCGGGGGCCGATGAAGACGAAGCCGGATTGCTCGACGCGCTCGGCGAAGTCGGCGTTCTCGGACAGGAAGCCGTAACCTGGGTGGATGGCTTCGGCGTCGGTCACTTCGGCGGCCGAGATGAGCGCCGGAATGTTGAGGTAGCTGAGGGCGGATGAGGCCGGGCCGATGCACACGGATTCGTCGGCCAGCTTGACGTATTTGGCCTCGGCGTCGGGCTGGGAATGGACCGCAACGGTCTTGATGCCCAGCTCGCGGCAGGCTCGCAGCACCCGGAGGGCGATTTCACCCCGGTTGGCGATGAGGATCTTCTCGAACATGGCCATGATTTAGCCGATGATGAACAACGGTTCGCCGAACTCCACGGGTTCGCCGTTGGTGACGAGAATCGCCTTGATGACACCCGCCGCGTCGGCTTCGATCTCGTTCATGAGCTTCATGGCTTCGATGATGCACAGCACGTCGCCCACCGCGACGGTTTGGCCGACTTCGGCCAGCGGCTTGGCGCCCGGGGCGCTGGCGCGATAGAAGGTGCCAACCATCGGCGACTTGAGTTCGTGGCCTTCGGGCAAGGCGGGTTCGGCCGCCGCCGGGGCTGCTGCCGCTGCCGCCGGCGCTGCGACGGGCGCGGGGGCCGCTGCGGGCACCTGCGCGACGTAATTGACCGGGGCCGGGCCGGATGCGTGCTTGGCGATGCGGACCTTTTCCTCGCCTTCGGTGACTTCGAGTTCGGAAATGCCCGATTCCTGGACCAGGTCGATCAATTTCTTGAGCTTGCGAAGATCCATTGTGTTCCCCTTGAATGAGCGGGTCCCCGCCGAAGGGCAGGGGCCCGGTATCTGGATTTAGGCGCGAAGGGCGCTAGGACGGGAGCGCGCAGGTGCGGGCGTGCGTGCCGCTCGGACGAGCGTGCGGAAAATCACGACCCCGGGGCCGGGCAGAACAGGCGCGCCGTGCAGCGTCTGGTCAGCCGAGGTGATGGCCCAATGGCGGTTTTTGCGCGTCATGGACGCAAGTTTGCCGCAATTCGGCGCAAGTTGTCCACCGCGGGAAGTCTGCGGGGGCGGTCAGGAACGGGTCAGTTCGGCGAGTTTGCGGTCGAGTTCGTCTTCGGACAGCGTGCCCAGCTTGACGAGGCCGAGCTGGCCATTTTGGGTGACGATCACGGTGAAGGGCAGCGCCTGGGAGGTGTTGCCCAGGGCTTCGGTGAGCCCCACGACCGATGGTGAGGCGATCACCAGCGGATAGCTGACCTTGTGGGCAGCCTGGAAATCGCGCACGTTGTCGGCGGTGTCGATGCTGATCCCGACAAATTGGACCCCTTTATCCTGATATTTGGTGCTCATCGCCGAAAATGCAGGGATTTCCTTGCGGCACGGCGGGCACCAGGTGGCCCAGAAGTTCACCACCAGCACCTTGCCCTTCCAGTTGGCGAGGGGTTGCCGGGCGTTGCCGCTGTCGGGCAGCTCAAGCGCCAGGAGCTTGTCGAGGGCGGCTTGCTGTTCCGCCCCCGCGACGGGTGCGGTGGTTGGCGGCGCGTCGCGGCGGGCAGAGTAGATGCCAGCAGCACCGGCTGCCAGTGCGACGATGACGACGAGGGCGATCTGAAGGGGGCGGTTCATGGCGTGATGCTGGCGTTTGTCGGCGTGTTGCTGACCAAGTTTTCGACGACGGAGCGACGGGCGCGTTCCATCTGACGGGCGCCGTGGGCGCCGCGGCGGCTGACGCGCTCGATGTCCTGGCCGTAGATGCGCAACTTGAAAGGAATGTCGTCCCAGTCGAAGACCAGGATGGCCTCGGGTCCGTCGGGCTGGTTGCGGCGCGGCTCGCGGTGTTCGTAGGCGACGTTCTGGTTGAGGAAGAAGATTTCCACCTCTTTGGCGCTCTCGGGGAAGAGATCGATCTCGACTTCGGAGTAACGGCCTGCCGTGCCTTCGAGCACCGCGCCAGTGAGATACGGGCGGAAGGCTTCAAGTTCGCGCATCACCTCGATGGCCGCGAGGCGCATCACGTGCTGGCGTTCGAGGTGCTCTTCGTCCTGAAACACCGCGAGATAGGTGCGGACTTCGGCCTCGATCTCTGCATTATTGGGCAGCTCGTCAGCGTTGATGGCGCCCAGCTGGCGGGCGGCCTTCCGTTTGGCGAAGCCGTAATCGGTGATGCCGTCTTCGGCGATCATGCGGGCCGCCAGGGCGGCGATCTCGCGGCGGAGGTTGCTGCGATGCGGAACGGCAGGGCGCGGCATGGGCGGTCGGAGCTCCCCGTTCGATTAGAATAGGCCCCATTCTACACACGACTGTTGCGGCGCTGTTTCGGCCGCCTTCTGGATTCCATGCATATTCATATTCTTGGCATTTGCGGCACTTTCATGGGTGGCGTCGCGCTGCTGGCGCGGGCAGCCGGCCACAAGGTGACCGGCTGTGACGCCAACGTCTATCCGCCGATGAGCACCCAGCTCGAGGAACAGGGCATTGGCCTCGTTGAAGGTTATGGCGTCGATCAGCTGGCCCTGAAGCCGGATGTATTCGTGGTCGGCAACGCGATCTCCCGCGGCAACCCGCTCCTCGAGGCGATCCTCGACCAGGGGCTGCCCTACGTTTCGGGCCCTCAGTGGCTGGCCGAGAACGTGCTGCAGGGGCGCTGGGTGATGGCGGTGGCCGGCACCCACGGCAAGACGACGACCACCTCGCTGCTGGCGTGGATCCTCGAAGACGCCGGCCTGAAGCCGGGCTTTCTGGTGGGCGGCGTGCCCAAGAACTTCGGCGTGTCGGCGCGCCTGGGCGAGACGCCCTTCTTCGTGATCGAGGCCGACGAATACGACACCGCCTTCTGCGACAAGCGCTCCAAGTTTGTCCATTACCGCCCGCGCACGGCGATCCTCAACAACCTGGAGTTCGACCACGCGGACATCTTTGCCGATCTGCCTGCCATCGAAACCCAGTTCCACCATCTGGTGCGGATCGTTCCCAGGTCGGGCCGGATCGTCGCCAACGGGGCCGAGGAATCACTGCAGCGGGTGATCCAGCGCGGCTGCTGGTCGGAGCTCGAATGGTTCAACGACGCCGCCGGCTGGTCGGTGGCCGAGGGCGCGTTCGAGGACGAGGTGGTGGTGCGCTTCGAGGGCCGCGAGATCGGCCGCAAGCGCCTGCCCCTGTCGGGCACCCACAACCGGGCCAATGCGCTGGCCGCCATCGCGGCCGCCCGCCATGTGGGCGTGACGCCGGAGGTGGCGCTGGACGCACTGACCCGCTTCGAGGGCGTCAAGCGCCGGCTCGAGGTGCGTGGCACCGTGCGCGACGTGACGGTGTACGACGACTTCGCCCACCACCCCACCGCGATCACCCTCACCGTCGAGGGCCTGCGCCGGCAGGTGGGTGATGCGCGCATCCTGGCGGTGCTGGAGCCGCGCTCCAACACCATGAAGCTGGGCGTGATGAAGGATCAACTGCCGGCTAGCCTGGCCCAGGCCGACAAGGTGTTCTGCTACGCTGCCAACCTGGGCTGGGACGCCCGCGCCGCGCTGGCGCCCATCGCGGGCAAGGCGGTGGTGGAGGACGACCTGGACGCGCTGGTGAAGGCCATCGTTGCCGAAGCGAAGGCCGGCGACCGCATCCTGGTGATGAGCAACGGCGGTTTCGGCGGCATCCACGGCAAGCTGCTCGCCGCCCTGGCGGGCTGATCCGCCAGCCCCGCGCCAGCCAGCGGCGCGGGGTGTTTCAGTCGATCATGCCGAACAGCTTGAGCTTGCGGTAGAGCGTGGCGCGGGCCACCCGCAGGCTGCGCGCCGCGGCCGATACGTTGCCGCCGCAGCGGGCCATCGTGACCTTCACCGCCTCCTGTTCCAGGTCGCGCAGGCACAGGTTGCGCGTATCGGGCCGGGTGCCGGGCGTGGGCCGGTTGATGGCGCCGCCGTCCAGCACTTCCTCGGGCAGGTGTTCGCAGGTGATCTCGCTTCCGTCTTCGGCGAGGGTGAGCGCCAGGCGCAGCACATTGCCCAGCTGGCGGATGTTGCCCGGCCACGGGTAGGCCATCAGCGCCTGCAGGGCGTCGGGGGCGAGGCGTGGCACGACCTCGCCGTTGGCCTCCCGCGCCAGCATCGCTTCGATGAGCAGCGCCCGGTCGGCCCGGTCACGCAGGGCCGGCAGGCATACCCGCACACCCTTGATGCGGTAGAACAGATCCTCCCGGAACAGCCCTTCGGCCACCCGCGCCTCCAGGCTGCGGTGGGTGGCGGTGACGATGCGCGCGTCGAAGCGGATCGGCCGGGCGCCGCCCAGCCGGGTGAAGCTGCGCTCCTGCAGCACCCGCAGCAGGCGGCCCTGGAGCTCCAGCGGCATGTCGCCGATCTCGTCGAGGAACAGCGTACCGCCCCGGGCCAGTTCGAACTTGCCCGGCGCGCCGCCTCGTCGGCCACCGGTGAAGGCGCCGTCCTCGTAGCCGAAGAACTCCGATTCGATCAGCCCGGCGGGCAGCGAAGAGCAGTTGATTGCCACGAAGGGGCCCGCTGCGCGTTCGCTCTCGTCGTGCAGGCGGCGGGCCAGGACTTCCTTGCCGGTGCCGGTTTCGCCGTTGATGAGCACCGGGATGTCGCGGTCGAAGGCCCGCCGGGCGATGTGCAGGGCCTGGCCGGCAGGGCCGTCGGCGTCGGGTGAGGTTGATGCGGTGGGCGCACGGCGTGCGGGCTCGCCGCCGTGCAGGTTGCGCACCGCGTCGCCGATCTGCGCCAGCACGGTGTTGCGGTGGCGGGCGTCGAAGCGGGCCTCGAAGCCCAGCCCGCTGTCGCTCCACAGGGCGCCGCGGGTCAGCCGCCCGGATAAGGCCTGGTGGAAAGTCTCGGCCGGGCAGTCGAACAGCTGGCCGAAATCGACCCCGGCGTTCAGCCCGGGGGCAAGCTGCAGTAGCTGGCGAGCGGTCTGGTTGGCGCCTAGCAGGCGGCCGTCGGCGTCGAACACCATCACGCCGGCCAGCGGCGTGGCGAGCAGCTCGCCGCGGGTGTGGAAGCTCAGTTGCAGGGCGCCCTCGAGGGCGTCGAGCATGCGGTTCTCGACGGCACGGGCGGCAATGGCCAGCGGTTCGAGCACGGTGATCGGACTGCCGTCGCAGTAGCGAGTGGCGTCCAGAATGCCGGCCAGCTCGCCGGCAGGGTCGAACAGCGGCACCGACGCGCAGGCGAAGGGGCGCACTTCGTCGAGAAAGTGCTCGGCTGCCCGGATCACGATGGGCTGGCGCTCGATCAGCGCGCAGCCGAGGCCGTTGGTGCCGATGTCGGCCTCGCGTATCGAGCGGCCGATCTGAAAGATCTGCCCCATGTTGCCAAAGGCGCTGCCGGTGCCGCACAGGGCCTGAACCACCAGGCCGTCCGGGTCGGTGCACACGATGCCCCAGCTGCCGCGGGTCATGGCCGCGCGCAGCTTCTCCATTTCGGGAAGTGCGCAGGCGACGAGGCGCCGGTTGCGCTCGGTGACAGACTGGGTCGTCTGACGTGACACCGGGGTCAGCACCCGTTCGTCGCGGGTACGCAGGCCGTGGCCCAGAGAGCGCTCCCACGAGCGGATGACCGGAGCGCTCACCAGTCCGGCGGGGGCTTCCCCTTTGTCAAAGAACAGCCTGCGCCCATGCGCCAGCCGCGCCTCGAACGAGGCGAGCATTTCTCCCATGGTGTCTCCTCCATGTGGCCAGTTGCGAGTCAACCGGATACACCGGCGTTGACTCGTTTCAAGTCAGTCCTGCCTGCCGCCGTGGCGCGGGGGGTGCCCCAGGCGTGACATGAAGAGACTGATTTTTAGTGGTTATTCGTGTTTTTTCGGCCCCGGCACGTTTGCTGCTGTTGAACTCCTGCAGGACCGGGTGCGCGTTCCGCTGCAGGGTCGGAACGCGTTCCACATTAAAGAACTTCAACGAACGAAGTCAATCAGGAGACAACATGCCCTCATCCCTTTCCCGCCCTCGCGTCTGCCTTGCCCTTGCATTGATGGCGGCCCTCTCGTGTCAGACCGCGTTCGCGGCGCCGCCCAAGGGCTCGCCCGAGCACATCGCGGCCGTCACCGGGAGCATCGACGAACGCGCCGTGCGCAGCAACGCCGCCCGCAGCGCCGACTGGCCGGCTTATGGCCTGGATTACGCCGAAACCCGCCACAGCAAGCTCGCCGAGATCAACGCCGGCAACGTGGGCAAGCTGGGCCTTGCGTGGACCTACAACCTCGAATCGACCCGCGGCGTGGAGGCGACCCCGCTGGTGGTGGACGGCATCATGTACGTCACTGCGTCGTGGAGCGTGGTGCACGCGGTGGACGTGCGCACCGGCAAGCGCCTGTGGAGCTACGACCCGAAGGTGCCGCGCGAGTACGCCCAGAAGGGCTGCTGCGACGTGGTGAACCGTGGCGTGGCGCTGTACAAGGGCAAGGTGTACGTGGGTACCTTCGATGGCCGGCTGGTGGCGCTGGATGCGGCCAGCGGCAAACCGGTGTGGGAGAAGGACACGGTGGAAGACCGTACGCGCCCCTACACCGTGACCGGCGCGCCGCGGGTCATCAAGGGCAAGGTCATCATCGGCAATGGGGGCGCCGAGTACGGCGTGCGCGGCTATCTCACCGCC
Source organism: Zoogloea sp. (assembly GCA_041917255.1). Classification (GTDB taxonomy): domain Bacteria; phylum Pseudomonadota; class Gammaproteobacteria; order Burkholderiales; family Rhodocyclaceae; genus Zoogloea. Next base: position 29,562 of record JAYRYA010000012.1, on the reverse strand, counting down.
TACGACGCCGAGACCGGCGAGCAGAAGTGGCGCTGGTACACCGTGCCGGGCGATCCTTCCAGGCCGTTTGAGAATGCCGCAATGGCCAAGGCCGCCAAGACCTGGGACCCGGCCGGCCAGTGGTGGGTGACGGGCGGCGGCGGCACCGCCTGGAACAGCATTACCTACGACCCCGAGCTCAACCTGATGTACGTGGGCACCGGCAACGGCTCGCCGTGGAACCACCGCAAACGCAGCCCGGCCGGCGGCGACAACCTCTATCTCGCCTCCATCGTCGCCCTCAATCCCGATACCGGCGAGTACGTCTGGCACTACCAGGAAACCCCCGGCGACAACTGGGATTACACCTCGGTGCAGGACATGATCCTCACCGACCTCACCCTGGACGGCCGTAAGCGCAAGGTGATCCTCCATGCGCCGAAGAACGGCTTTTTCTTCGTGATCGACCGGACGAACGGCAAGTTCATCTCCGCCAAACCCTTCACCGAGGTCAACTGGGCCACCGGCTACGACAGGAATGGCCGCCCCATCGAGACGCCGCTGGCCCGCTCTCGCGAGGCCTTCGACAGCGTGCCCGGCCCCTTCGGCGGCCACAACTGGCACGCCATGTCCTTCAACCCGAAGACCGGCCTCGCCTACTTCCCGGTGCAGAACGTGCCGATCAATCTGGCCGAGGACAAGGACTGGCGCTTCAACGAGAACAAGCCCGGCCAGCCGCAATCCGGCACCGGCTGGAACACCGGCATGCTGGTGAACACCCAGCCGCCCAAGAGCAAGGCCTTCGGCCGTCTGGTGGCGTGGGACCCGGTGAAGCAGAAGGAAGCCTGGCGCCAGGAATACGCCTCGCCGTGGAACGGCGGCACCCTCACCACCGCCGGCAATCTGGTGTTTGCCGGCACTGCCGACGGACGCTTCGCCGCCTACAGCGCCGACAAGGGCGAAAAGCTGTGGGAGGCGCCGATCGGCGTCGGGATGGTCGCGCCGCCGGTCACGTATGAGGTGGATGGCCGCCAGTACGTGTCGATCGCGGTGGGCTGGGGCGGCGTGTTCGGGCAGTTCCAGCGCGCCACCGACAAGCACGACCTGGGCCGCGTCTACACCTTTGCGCTGGGCGCCGCCAAGCCGTTGCCCGTGGTGCCGACCTACCCACTGGGCGAGCTGATCTCCGGCGTCAAGTACGACCCGGCCCACATCCCAGAAGGCACCAAGCTGTACGTGAGCAACTGTGTTTTCTGCCACGGCGTACCGGGCATCGACAAGGGCGGCAACATCCCCAACCTGGGTTACGTGCCGTCGCGGGACATCGCCAACCTGGGCGACTTCGTCTTCAACGGGCCGTTCGTGAAGAAGGGCATGCCGGACTTCACCGGCAAGCTCAGCGCCGACGACGTGGAGAAGATCAAGGCCTTCATCCAGGGCACCGCCGACGCCATCCGGCCCAAGCCCTGATTTCCCCCATCTCCGGAGGTTTTCCTCCCCTTGCCGCGGCCGGTCTGGCCTTCCCTTTCCCCCAAGCCGGGCCGCGGCCTTTTTCTACCGATCCGGGCGCTCCGGCGCCTTGCTGCACCCATTAAAACCACAAGGAGACAACCCATGAACACCCGCTTCCGCCTCTGCGCCGCTGCCTCGCTGCTGGCTCTTGCTGCCGGCGCCGCCAACGCCGACGTGCGTCCCGATCCGGGCGACTACACCGCGCTGCCGGCCGGCACCAACCTGCTCCTCGGTTATGCCCAGTTCCCCCGCGCCGACAAGGTGTACGCCAACGGCAACAAGGTGGTGGACAACCTCGACCTCAAGCTCAACGCCGGCATCCTGCGTTACGTGCACTTCATGAAGCTGGGCGACTACATCATCGACCCGCAGATCATCGTGCCCTTCGGTAACCAGAAGATCGGGCTCTCCGACACCAAGACCAGCGGCATCGGCGACGTGATCTTCGGCGGCACCCTGTGGACCATCGCCGACATGGCCAAGGGCGAGCATCTGGGCTGGTCGGTGTTCTTCACCGCGCCCACGGGGTCGGACAAGAACCAGGGCTTCGCGCTCTCCAACAACCGCTGGGCCACTGATCTGCAGGTGGGCTACATCCGCAAGCTGTCGGACAAATGGACGATCGACCTGATCGGCGAGACCGAGTTCTACCAGGATCAGCGCGACTCCAAGGCCACCAAGGACATGCTGCTCCAGGCCCACGGCCACCTGCGCTACCACATCAGCGACGCCACCTATGTGGCTGCCACCTACCGTCACGCCTGGGGTGCGAAAGAGAAGCTCGACGGCGCCGAGATCGCCGGCAGCAAGAACAACGGCACGGCGATGCTCACCTGGGCCTCGTTCGTGGACAAGCAGTGGCAGGTGCAGATGCAGTACACCCAGGACGTGAAGGTCGAGGAGGGCCCCAAGATCAGCGGCGTGCAGGCCCGCGTGCTGTACGTGTACTGACCCCCCGTCAGCGCACTACCTCGAAACGCCTCGGAAAGCCCGCCGCCGGCATCCGGCCGCGGGCTTTTTCCCGCGCGAACACCCTCGCCACGGCGGCCAGGGTGACGCACAGCAGCAGCGCCGCGCCGGTGTTGTGGGCGACGGCCAGCGGCAGCGGGAGCTGCAGCAGCACGTTGGCGATGCCGAGGCCGATCTGCAGCGTCAGGGCCGCGAGCAGCGCCATGCCGTGCCGGCGCAGCAGCGGCTGGCGACACAGCAGCACGCCCAGGCTGCCGACGACGATCAGCACCACGCCGGCAAACAGCCGGTGGGTGAAGTGGATGGCGGTGAGGGCGGCGCCGGGCAGCAGCGCACCGCTGGCGGTGGCGCCCAGCTCCCGATCGAGCGTGAAGGCGTGGTGGGTGTCCATCTCGGGCCACCAGCTGCCCTGGCAGGTGGGGAAATCCGCGCAGATGGCGGCGGCGTAGTTGCTGCTCACCCAGCCGCCCAGGGCGATCTGAACCAGCACCGCGAGCAGCGCCCCGGCTGCCAGCAGGCGCAGGCCGGCGGAGGTGGCGGCGGGCCGCGCCGGGCGACGCCTGCGCAGCCACAGCAGGGCGAGGAGGGCAAGCGTGGTCATGCCGCCCAGCAGGTGGCTGGTGACGATCACCGGTTTGAGGAGCTTGGTCACCGTGAGCATGCCGAGCAGCGCCTGGCCGATCACTACCGCCAGCAGCGTCAACTCCAGCCACGGCCGGCGCCGGGCGCGCTGACGCCAGGCAAGCACCGCCAGCCCCAGGATGCACAGCCCCAGCGTGCCGGCGGCGTAGCGGTGGATCATCTCCTTCCAGGCTTTGGGCGCTTCTACCGGTTTGCCGAAGGTGGCTTCGGCCCGGGTGACTTCGTGGGCCGCCTCGGGCACGCCGATCAGCTGGCCGTAGCAACCGGGCCAGTCGGGGCAGCCGAGGCCGGCGTCGGACAGGCGCACCCAGGCGCCCATCGACACGACGACGAAGGCGAGCAGCAGGGCAACGCCGGCCAGCAGGCGGCCAGCGCTCATGCCAGCCGATCCAGGAAGAGGGCGACGAACAGCCCGGTGAGATAGACCAGCGAGTAGCGGAAAGCGTGGCGGGCGCGGGCGTCGGAGTAATGCTGCCACAGCACCCAGGCTTCGCGCAGGTAGCCCAGGTTGAGCACGCTCACCAGCGCCACGTAGATGCCGCCCGAGAGGCCGAGGGTGGCGGGCAGGTAGGACACTGCCGCGAGCAGCACGGTGTACAGCAGGATGTGCAGGCAGGTGAGCGGCACGCCGTGGCTCACCGGCAGCATTGGCAGGCCGGCGCGGGCGTATTCCTCGCGGCGGTAGCAGGCCAGCGCCCAGAAGTGCGGCGGCGTCCACAGAAAGATGATGAGGAACAGGGCCAGCGCCGGCAGACCGATGGAGTCGGTCATCGCGGCCCAGCCGAGCACCGGCGGCATCGCCCCCGAGGCGCCGCCGATCACGATGTTCATGGGCGTGGCGGGCTTGAGGATGAGCGTGTAGACGATGGCGTAGCCCAGGAAGGTGGCCAGGGTGAGCCACATGGTGAGCGGATTGACAGCCACGTGGAGCAACCACAGCCCGGTGCCGCCGGTGAGGCAGGCGAGGGTGAGCGTTTCGGCCGGGGTGATGATGCCCAGCGGCAGCGGCCGGCCGCGGGTGCGAGCCATGCGGGCGTCGATGGTGCGCTCGACGAGGCAGTTGATGGCTGCGGCCGCGCCGGCCACGAGGCCGATGCCGACCGTGGCCGCGACCATCAGCCCGGCCGGCGGCCAGCCGGGCACGGCGAGGAACATCCCGATCATCGCGGTGAATACGATCAGGCTGTTCACCCGCGGCTTGCACTGGGTTGCAAAGGCGGCCAGACGCAGGCGCAGGGGGGCGGCGAGGGCGGTGGTGCGGAGGAGGGTGGGCATCGTGCTCTCCGGTGGCGTGCGTGGTGTCAGGTCAGCCGGCCCAGCTGTAGCGCAGCAGGCGTTCCATGTCCTTCAGGATGTCCTTCGGGTCGGCGTCGGGGGCGTAGCGCAGGATGATCTGGCCGAGGGGGTCGACCACGAAGACGCGGTGGCCGGCGGTGGTCAGGTCGAAGGCGGCTGCGGCGTCGGCGCCGGTGGCGACGAGGGGGTGCAGATCGGGCTGGAGGGCGAGGAGCGGGGCGGGGTCGGCCCCGGGCTGGTCGGTGAGCCAGGCCCGGCTTACCCGGGGCATCTGCTTGTAGAGCGCGACGTGCACCTGCCGGGTGGCGACGATCCAATGCCGGCAGGCGGCGTTGCATGGGCCGCTGCCAGCGACGATGAGTGTCCAGTGGCCGTCGAAGGCGGCCTTGCCCACGGGTTTGCCGGCGGTGTCAGTCAGGGCCGGCAGAGGGCGCGGCGCGGTGAGGAGTTCGCCGTGGCTGGTGGCCTTGGCCGGTCTCCAGCCCCAGGCGTAGAGCCCGCCGCCGATGGCGAAGGGGAGGATCAGGAGCGCCACCACCAGCAGCAGTGGGCGGTAGCGGGCGGAGCGTGAGGTGGGCATCGCGGAGGCTCCTGCGCTCATGGGCGCCTCCAGCCGAGCGCGAACCAGATCAGCACCGCCGATGCCGCAAAGCCGTACCACTGCAGGGCGTAGGAGAGGTGGCGCTCGAAGCGTTCGTCGGGGCGCGGCCAGTCGCGCACGAAGCCGGCCGGGGCGTCCGGCGCGAGTTGCACCACCACGGGCTGGAGCGGGTAGGGCGCACTGCCGGCGAAGCGGGCCAGGTCGAGGTTCTGCCACACGGGTTGCCAGCCGGCCTGCGGGGCGTCGGCCAGGGTGAAGAAGCGCGTACCGGGCACGACGGCGGTGCCACTGAGGGTGACCGGCCCGGCAGGCGTGGCCACCTGCGGGATGTCGTCGTGGCGGGCGTTGGCAGGGATCCAGCCGCGATTGACCAGCACGCGGGTGTCGCTGCCGTCGATGCGTAGCGGCGTGAGCACGTGGTAGCCAGCCTGTTCGCGGTGGATGCGGTTATCGACGAGGAATTGGCGGTCTGTCTCGAACTGCCCGCGTACCGTGACCGGGCGGGAGCGCAGCGCTTCGGCATCGACCGGTGCTGCGCCGATGCTCACCGGCGTGTCGCCGCCGCGGGCGTCGAGCAGATGCTGGGCCGCCAGCTTGCGGTCGGCCTTGGCGTTCTGCCAGTTGCCGAGCTGGATGCAGCCCATCGCCACCGCCAGCGCCACGACACCGCCCCACCAGGACGGGCGGAAGCGGCGGCCGCTTGTGGCCGTGCGGGTGACGGCGCAGAATCGGGCGACGATGTTGGGGGAGCGAGCCGTGCTGTTCAAGTTTGCCGTGGTGCTCATGCTGTTGCTGGTGATTGGCAGCCTCTTTTCGGGCTTGTTCTTTCTTTATCGCGACAAGGGCGCGGGCGACCGGGTCGTGCGGGCACTGACCTTGCGCATCTCCCTCTCCCTGCTTCTCTTCGTGGCGCTCTTGCTCAGCTATCGTTTCGGGCCCTACAGCCAGTAGACGACGACGAACAGCAGCAGCCACACCACATCGACGAAGTGCCAGTACCACGCCACCGCTTCGAAGGCGAAGTGGCGCTTGGCGTCGAAATGCCCCGACAGGCAGCGCCCGGCCACCACGGCCAGCATGATGGCGCCCAGGGTGACGTGGAAGCCGTGAAAGCCGGTGAGCATGAAGAAGGTGGCGCCATACACGCCGGCGCCCATGGTCAGGCCCAGCTCGGTGTAGGCGTGGTGGTATTCGTAGGCCTGGAAGCCCAGGAAGATCACCCCCAGCAGCACGGTGAGGATCAGCCCGGCGTTGAGCTGGGCGCGCTTGCCCTGCATCAGCCCCCAGTGGGCCCAGGTGAGGGTGGCGCCGGAGGTGAGCAGCAGCGCGGTGTTGATGGCGGGGATGCCCCAGGCACCCATCGGCGTGAAGGTGGCGCCCTTGGGGCCGGCGGAGGGCCACGCAGCGGTGAAATCCTTGTACAGCGTGAAGGCCGGGTCCATGCCCGCCAGGGCCGGCACCGAGATGGTCCGGCAGTAGAACAGCGCGCCGAAGAAGGCCGCGAAGAACATCACCTCCGAGCCGATGAACCACACCATGCCCTGGCGGAAGGATTTGTCTTCCCAGTCGGTGTAGGCGCCGCGCTGGTTCTCGGCGATCACCGCGCCGAACCACTTGAACAGCACCGCGATGATGACCGCCGCGCCCGTCGCCATCACCCAGGGGCCGGGCGCAAAGTGGTTCATCAGCAGGATGAAGCCCAGCGCCAGCAGGAACATCCCCCCAGACAGGACGAAGGGGTACAGGCTTGGCTGCGGCACGTAGTAGTGGCCGGTGTGGGGCGCGGCAGATCGGGCGTGCGATGCGTTCACTGGGTGCTCCCTAGTCAGGTTTGGGTGCCGGGAAGAAGGCGTAGGCAAGGGTCAGCTCGCTGATCTCGCTGCCGATCTCCCGGTCGACGATGAAGGTCAGGGCCATCTCGCGGGATTCGCCGGGGGCGAGGGTTTGCTGCGTGAAGCAGAAGCAGTCGAGCTTCTTGAAGTATTTGGCCGCCACGGTGGGCGTCACGCTGGGCACGGCCTGGCCGACGATGGGCTTGTCGGAAAGGTTGCGCACCAGGAAGCGGGTGGTGCGCAGCTCGCCCGGATGGAGTTCGATGGAGGGCTCCAGGGGGCGGATCTCCCACGGCAGGCCGGGCATCAGGGTTGCGGTGAACTGCACGCCCAGGCTGCGGCTGGCGTCCAGTCCGCCGGGGGCCACGTCGCCGGCTGCGATGGCGTCCTTCAGCGTCTTGCCGTTGAAGCCCACCACCCGGCACAGGGTGTCGTAGAGCGGCACCAGCGCGAAGCCGAAGGCAAAGCACGCAGCCGCCAGCAGCACCAGCCGGCTCACGAGCCGGCCATGCCTGCGGGGCGGGGGCAGGGTGGCTTCGCTCATGATTCAGCGCTGGATGAAGAAGCCCACGATGTAGAGCCCCAGCGCCACGGCGCCGAGGGCCCAGGCAAAGCGTGCCGAAGCCCTCCGGCGCTGGGCAAGATCCGATTCGGTGACATGCATGGCGACCTTCTTCACGGGGCTCACTTGATGACGGGCTGGACGTCCCACGAGTGGTGGGGCGGCGGGGAGCTGAGTTCCCACTCGAGACCGCTGGTGCCTTCCCAGACCTTGTCACTGGCCTGCTCGCCGCCGCGCACGCAGCGCCACACGTTCCAGGCGAACAGCAGCTGGGACAGCCCCAGCACGAAGGCGCCTACCGTGGAGATGGCGTTGAACTCGGCAAACTGCAGGGCGTAATCGGGGATGCGCCGGGGCATGCCGGCGAGGCCCAGGAAGAACTGGGGCATGAAGGTGAAGTTGAAGCTGACGACGGTGAGCCAGAAGTGCAGCTTGCCAAGCTTCTCGCTGTACATGTGGCCGGTCCATTTGGGCAGCCAGTAGTACACGCCGGTCATCACGCCCATGATCCCGCCGGCGAACAGCGCGTAGTGGAAGTGGGCGACAACGAAGTAGCTGTGGTGATATTGGGCGTCGGCGGCCACGTCGGCCAGCACCAGCCCGGTGAGCCCGGCAATGCCGAACAGCACGATGAAGCCGATGGCGAACAGCATCGGCGTCTCGAAGCTCATCGCGCCGCGCCACATGGTGGCGATCCAGCAGAAGAACAGTACCGCCAGGGGCAGGGAGATCGACATGGTGCTGTACATGAAATACAGCAGCGCCGGCACCGGCAGCCCGGCGGTGAGGAAGTGGTGGGCCCATACGACGAGCCCCAGCACGCCGATGGCGATGAAGGACCACACCTGGGCCGTGTGGCCGTAGATGGGCTTGCGGGTGAAGGTGGACAGCACATGGGGCATCAACCCCCACACCGGCAGCAGCAGGATGTACACCTCCGGGTGGCCGAAGAACCAGAACAGGTGCTGGAACAGGATTGGGTCGCCGCCGCCGGCTGCGTCGAAGAAGTGGGTGCCGAAGTGGCGGTCGGTGAGCAGCATGGTCACGCCACCGGCGAGTACCGGCAGGGTGATGATGAGCAGGACCGCGGTCACCAGCCAGCCCCAGCAGAAGAGCGGCATCTTCATGAGCGTCATGCCCGGGGCGCGCATGTTCATGATGGTGGCGATGATGTTGATCGAGCCCATGATGGAACTGACGCCCAGGATGTGGATCGCGAAGATCGCAAAATCCACCCCGATGCCGCCCTGCACCGACAGCGGCGCGTAGAGCGTCCAGCCGGTGGCCACCGCGCCGTCGCCGATGCCGAAGAGGGCCAGCACGAAGGGCATGGTGAGCAGCATGGCGGCGGGCGGCAACAGCCAGAAACCCCAGTTGTTGAGCCGCGGCAGGGCCATGTCGGGGGCGCCGATCATCAGCGGGATCATCCAGTTGGCGAAGCCGGTGGCGGCCGGCATCAGCGCCGCGAAGATCATCACCAGCGCGTGCACGCCGATCAGCTGGTTGAAGAACTCCGGTTTCATCAGCTGCAGGCCGGGCTGGAAGAGTTCGGCCCGCACCGCCAGGATCATCGCGCCGCCGACGAAGAACATCAGCAGCGAGAAGGTCAGGTACATCGTGCCGATGTCCTTGTGGTTGGTGGTGGTCAGCCAGCGCATGAGCCCGCTGGGGTGATGGCCGTGGCCGTCGTGGTGATCGAGGGCGTGGGTGGCGGTGTTCATCGAGCGGACTCCTTACCGAAGGGCCTTGATCTGGGCGGGCTGGATCATGTCGCCCTTGGCGTTGCCGAAGGCGTTGCGTTCGTAGGTGACGATGGCGGCGATGTCGGTGTCCGACAAGGTGGTCTTGAACGCCTGCATCGCGGTGCCGGGCTTGCCGTTCATCACCCGGTCCACATGGCTGTCGGGGATCAGCTTGCCCTCGGGAGAGAGCAGCGGGCCGTTGACGATCTTGCTGCCGGCCAGCGCCGGGAAGGCGGGCGGCACGCCCTTGCCGTCGGGCTGGTGGCAGGCGGCGCAGTTCTTGTCGTAGGCTTCCTTGCCGTGGGCGATCAGCTCGTCCTTGGTCCAGGTCTTGTCGCTGCCGGCGGCTGCAGCGGCCATCTCGGTCTTTTTCTTGTCCACCCAGGCGACGTATTCCGCTTCGGGCACGGCGTGCACCACCACCGGCATGAAGCCGTGGTCCTTGCCGCACAGCTCGGCGCACTGGCCACGGTAGACGCCCGGCTCCTCGATGCGCACCCAGGTTTCGCGCAGGAAGCCGGGGATGGCGTCGCGCTTCACGCCGAACTGCGGCACCCACCAGGTGTGGATCACGTCGGTGGCGGTGAGCAGGATGCGCACCTTCTTGCCCACCGGCAGCACGATCGGGTTGTCCACCTCGAGCAGGTAGTGTTCGCCCTTGGCTTCCTTGCCCTCGATCTGCTCCCGCGGGGTCGAGAGCGTGCTGACGAACTTGATGCCCGAATCCGGGTATTCGTACTGCCACTTCCATTGCATGCCGGTGACCTTCAGCACCATGTCGGCCTTGGTGCGGGTGTCCTCCATCTCGATAACCGCGTGGAAGGCCGGGATGCCCATCAGCACGAAGTCGATGAACAGCAGGATGCCGAAGGGCACCAGCACCCAGAACCACTGCAGCGCGCCGGTGGGCCCGGAGAAGCTGGCCGGCTCGGCGCCGGTGCTCTTGCGGTGCTTGACCATCGAATAGACCATGATCGCGAACACCACCACGAACAGCACGGTGATGACGATCATGAACTGGTTGTGCATCGACAGCGTGTCGCGCCCGATGGGCGTGACGGGCTTGGGGAAGTTCCAGGTGTAATCGGCTAGGGCGGGGCCGGAAGCGAGGAGCGTGCCCATTCCGGCAAGCAGGCCGGAGATCCGTTGAGGTGACTGAGTGAGGCGAATGCGGGGGTTGAGTGTCGTCAAGGCGCTACCTCTTCGCGTCGTGGGATGATGTCAGGGCTGCAGGCGCTGCTGGAGATCCGTTGCCAGCGTGCTGCGCTGGTCGGGCGTCATCAAGGCACCGACCTGGGCGCTCCGGCCGTGGGAGCGGATGCACACAAGCCGGTCGGCGGGGCGGTCGCCCTCCAGGCTGATCCTTGCCCAGCCAGCATGAAAGCTATGGTGGGATTCGCAGTCCGGCAGATGACGGGTGACGGTCAGGCGGTCACCCTCGAGCCGGATCGACTCGAACGAGGTGTCATTGCGTGCAATGACACGCAGGGCGACAAAGAGTAAAAGGAGTTCGAGGCCGGCGAAGGGCATCACCAGCCAGGCGCCAGCCAGCCAGAAACCGAGGCTGACGATGACACTCGCGGCCAGGATGAAGCCGATGAGGCCGCGGCGAACTGAGGGGGTGAGAGAACGATTCGGGCGCGCGATCCATTCTCGCGCGCCCGCCGTCTCTCTTGTTGTTATAGCCATGGCGTCTCCTCCAGGCCCTGTCCGCGACTTTTTGACGCAGATCAAATTCGGCAGCCAGTGTAGCATCGTGCATCGTTTTTGCAGTGCACTTGAAAATCGCGCAAGCGACTGAAACTTAAAGAGGTTTTAAATGATTTCGATGTTGCGTCGCATCATCGTGACGGGCTTGGCGCTCGGCGTGCTGGCGGCCTGCTCGCCGCAGGGCGATGGCGGGCCTGACTCGGGCTTTGCCAGCACCGACATCACCGGCGCCCAGTACGGCCAGAGCCTCAGGCTTACCGATCATGCCGGCACCACGCGCACCCTGGCCGACTACAAGGGCAAGGTGGTGACGATCTTCTTCGGCTACACCCAGTGCCCTGACGTGTGCCCCACCAATCTGGTGAACATGGCCGAGGTGATGCGCCAGCTCGGGCCGGATTCCGACAAGGTGCAGGTGCTGTTCATCACCGTCGACCCGGAGCGCGACACGCAGGAACTCCTTGCCGAGTACGTGCCGGCCTTCGACCCGCGCTTCGTCGGCCTGCTGGGCGATGCGGCGACCACCGCTGCGGTGGCGAAGGATTTCAAGGTGTTCTACCAGAAGCAGGGCGACACGAGCGGCAAGGCCTACACCGTCGATCACTCCACCGGCACCTACGTGTTCGACCTCCAGGGCCGGCTGCGCCTGTACGTGAAGCACGGGGAGAAGCCGGAGGTGATCGCCGGCGACATCCGCAAGCTGCTGGCGGGCAAGTAGTCGGGCTGCGCCCTGTATCTATCGAGTTTCAGATTTTGTAATCTGTATCTATCCGGTGGCCGCCGGGAGCATCAAACGGGGGCATAAAACAAAAGGGCGACCCGGAGGTCGCCCTTTTTGCTGCCGATGACTGGCTGATCAGGCCAGTGCCACCAGCTGGGTGCGCATCTTCTGCATCGCCTTGGCTTCGATCTGGCGGATGCGCTCGGCGGAGACGCCGTATTCGGCGGCCAGTTCGTGCAGGGTGGCGGCGTCGCCTTCGGCCAGCCAGCGGCGCTGGACGATGGTGCGGCTGCGATCATCCAGGGCGGCCAGGGCCTCGTGCAGCCCGCTATCCTGCAGGCGGGCGTATTCGCGCTGGGCGATCACCTCGGACGGCTCGGCGTGTGGGTCGGCCAGATAGGCGATGGGCGCGAAACGCTCCTCTTCGTCCTCCGGGCCGGATTCGAGGGCCACGTCGCCGCCGGACAGGCGGGTTTCCATCTCGCGCACTTCTTCGGGCTTGACCCCGAGCTGCTCGGCGATGGCGTGGACTTCCTCGCCCTGCAGGGTGCTGCTGCTGGCCTTCAGGCCGCGCAGGTTGAAGAACAGCTTGCGCTGGGCCTTCGTGGTGGCGATCTTCACCAGCCGCCAGTTCTTGACGATGTATTCGTGGATCTCGGCCTTGATCCAGTGGATCGCGAACGACACCAGCCGCACGCCGCGGTCCGGGTCGAAGCGCTTCACGGCCTTCATCAGGCCGACGTTGCCTTCCTGGATGAGATCGGCGTGGGGCAGGCCATAGCCCAGGTAACCACGGGCAATGGCCACCACCAGCCGCAAGTGGGACATGACCAGCTTGCGCGCCGCATCCAGATCCTCGTTCTCCCGGAAGCTGTGGGCGAGGTCGGATTCTTCCCTCTCGGTCAGCAGCGGGATGCGATTCACGCTCTGGATGTATTGATCCAGGCTGCCAACCGCGGACGGGACGGGAAACGACAAGGTATGGGACATCAGTTACAACCTCCTTCGGCCTTATGTTAGCACTCCCTGCCTGTGAGTGCTAAGGGGGCAATTGGTTCCGCGGCACGGGATTTTCCATGCCGCGCGGGCGACGCCTGCGCCTGCTGTTTACAGCCGCCGAAGGAGCGGCTGTATGCCGCGGTGGCGCGTGCCCGCTGGCCCGACGCGACCTGCGCTGCTATCTTTCCGCTCGCACCGCAGGCGCAACCCGCGCCGGCAACGAGGACGAACCGTGCGCCAAACTGCCGAACTCATCCAGCTCCATGCCGACATCGACCAGCGGGTCGGAACGATCCGCGACGGGCAACCCGACTGGCTGTGCGCCAAGGGCTGCGACACCTGCTGCCGGCGCCTTGCCAGCGTGCCGGGCCTCACCGCCGCCGAATGGGCGTTGCTGCGGGACGGGCTGGCCGCGCTGCCGCCCGCCCAGCTGGATGAAATCCGCCGTCGCGTGGCGGTGCTGGCCGCGGCCCCGGTGCGTCCGGTGGTCTGTCCGATGCTGGACGACGCCAGTGGTGCGTGCCCGGTGTACCTCAGCCGCCCGGTGGCCTGCCGCACCTACGGCTTCTACGTCGAGCGCGACAAGGGGTTGTATTGCCACGACATCGAGTCGCAGGAAGCCGCCGGCAAGCTGGCTGGCGTCGTGTGGGGCAACCACGAGGCGGTGGATCGTCGGCTTGCAGCGCTGGGCCAAACCCGCCCGCTGACCGACTGGTTTGCCGACTGGGCCGACGACTCACTCGCCCTCGGCGCGCCCTGACGGAAATTGCGCGGCCGGCTGCACGCCGGGCTTGAAATCTCTGGTTGACTGTATATTATTACAGTTAACAAAGGGTTTCAAAAGTACTGCCATGCCGCGTTTCATCTGCCCCCACTGCCACAGCCCGGTCGATCCCGCATCGATGGATTCCGCCGCCAGCCCCGACGCCTATTACCGCATCTGCCCGGTGTGCGACGAAGCCGTGCTGGTGGCGCTCACTGCCGGACTTGTCGCTGCCGAGCCCCAGCCCGCTGCCAGCAACACGCCCGAACCGGAACTCGCCCGATGAGCGAGGCATCCTCCGTCGAGTTGCCCGCTTACCTCGCCAGCCTCAATGACGCCCAGCGCGCTGCTGCCCTCCACGGCACCGGCGAGGCCGCGCCCGGGCCGCTCCTCATCATCGCCGGGGCGGGCTCGGGCAAGACCAACACCCTGGCCCACCGGGTCGCCCATCTGCTCGCCCAAGGGGCCGATCCGGCGCAGATCCTGCTGCTCACCTTCTCGCGCCGGGCTGCCGACGAGATGATCCGCCGCGTCCAGCGCATCGCTGCTCTGGTTTCGCCGCGTCACGCCCGGCTGGCCCAGGGTGGCTTTCCGTGGGCCGGCACCTTCCACAGCGTGGGCGCGCGCCTGCTGCGGGAGTTCGCCGGGCGCATCGGGCTTGACCCCGGCTTCACCATCCACGACCGGGAAGATTCCGGCGACCTGATGAATCTGGTCCGCCACGAGCTGGGCTGCTCGGCCAAGCACAAGCGCTTTCCCCTCAAGGGCACCTGCCTCGCCATCTACTCGGCGGCGGTCAACACCCAGGCGCCCCTGGCCGAGGTGCTGCAGACGAGCTTCCCGTGGTGCGCCGAATGGGAGACCGAGTTGAAGCCCCTGTTCCTCGCCTACGTCGAGACCAAGCAGGCCCAGCAGGTGCTCGACTACGACGACCTGCTGCTTTACTGGGCGCAGATGGTGGCCGTGCCCGAGCTGGCGGCTGAAGTGGGCGGGCGCTTCAGCCACATCCTGGTGGATGAGTTCCAGGATACCAACCGCCTGCAGGCCGGGCTGCTCCAGGCCATGAAGCCCGATGGCCGCGGCCTCACCGTGGTGGGCGACGATGCCCAGTCGATCTACAGCTTTCGCGGCGCCACGGTGCGCAACATCCTCGAGTTTCCCGATCAGTTCGATCCGCCCGCCCCGCGCGTCACGCTGGATCGCAACTACCGCTCCACCCAGCCCATCCTGGCCGCAGCCAACGGCGTGATCGCCCAGGCCAGGGAGCGCTTCAGCAAGGATCTGTGGAGCGACCGCGCCGGCAGCGAGAAGCCCCGGCTGGTGTCGGTGCGCGACGAGGCCGATCAGGCCGCCTACGTGGTCGAGCAGGTGCTGGCCCGGCGCGAGGCGGGGCTCAAGCTCAAGGCCCAGGCGGTGCTGTTCCGCGCCGCCCAGCACAGCGTGCGGCTCGAGATCGAGCTCACCCGGCGCAACATCCCCTTCGTGAAGTTCGGCGGGCTGAAGTTTCTCGAGGCGGCCCACGTCAAGGATGTGCTCGCCATCCTGCGCTGGGCGCAGAACCCGCGGGATCGCGTGTCGGGTTTCCGGGCGGTGCAGCTGTTGCCGGGCATCGGGCCCAAGACGGCTGGGCGCATCCTCGACAACATCCAGGCCGCGCCGCCGGGTTGCCAGTTGCTGCCCGAGCAGCCTGTGCCCGAGGCCACCCGGGCCGAGTGGGAAGTCTTTGCCCGGATGGTCGAGGCCCTCGACACCCCCGGCAGCTGGCCGGCGCCGCTGGAGCGCCTGGCCCAGTGGTACGAAGCCGGGCTAGACCGCCTGTATGAAGACGCCGCCGTGCGTCAGGCCGACATCCAGCAGCTTGTCCGCATCGCCGCCACCTACCCGAGCCGCGAGCGCTTCCTCACCGAACTCACCCTCGATCCGCCCGACGCTACCAGCGACGAATCCGGCGCTCCGTTGCGCGACGAGGACTACCTCATCCTCTCCACCATTCACTCGGCCAAGGGGCGCGAATGGCCGGCGGTATCGGTGCTCAATACGGTCGATGGCTGCATCCCGTCCGATCTGGCCACAGGCAGCGAGCGCGAGATCGAGGAGGAGATGCGCCTGCTTTATGTGGCGATGACCCGCGCCAAGGATCATCTGGATCTCATCGTGCCCCAGCGCTTTTATGTGAGTGGTCAGGCCGCCACGGGCGATCGGCACGTATACGCCAGCCGCACCCGCTTCATTCCAAATCGGCTGCTGGATTGCTTCGGGAGTACCAGTTGGCCGCCCGTCGCGCCGGTGACGGATGCCGACCCGCAGGCCCGGGAGAAAGCGGTCGATCTGGCAGCGCGGATGCGCGCGATGTGGCGCTGAAAGTGGCCGGCGTGGCTCAGGGCTCGCCCTGGGGGCCGATGCGGAAATCCGCCAGCAGGGTGTCGGTGTCGGGCGTATAGGGGCGGCCCTTGCTCTTCGTCCGGTAGCCGCCTGACGCCTCACGTCCGCAGGACGGCAGGGCAATCATCGGCCGCGACGAATGCTTCTGGCCATAGTCGCTCAGGTCGTACACCTGCCCGTCGATGACCGTCCAGCAGTCGTCAGGTTTATTGTGCAGGGCGACTTCCGCAAGGCTGATGCGTCTTTCCACTGGCGCGGCGGCGACCGGGGCGGGGGCGGGCGGCGGGGTCATTCCGCTGCTTTGCCAGATTGCCGCGACTGCCACCCAGAAGGCCACCGTGCCCAGATAGAACAGCTTGCGCATCACTTGAAATCGAAGGGCTCGAAATGGATGTGCCGGTCGGGCACACCGCGGGCGCGCAGCAGCGCCACGGCTGCCTGCAGCATGGCCGGGGGCGCGCACAGATGGCAGTGCCAGCCGGTCAGGTCCGACGCGTGGGGCAGGATGGCTTTCAGGTTGGTCGCCCCTTGGCCGGTTTCGTGGGTTTCGAGGTGCAGGCCGGCATCGTGACTGGCCAGTTCTTCCAGCTCGTCAAGATGGGCCTCGCCTGTGTCGTCGGGGTAAAGGTAGATCAGGCGCGTGGGGGATGACAACCGGCTCTTGCGAAGCCGCGCGATGAAGGGCGCTATGCCCGCGCCCCCTGCCAGCCAGACGGCAGGCGGTATGTTGTCGTGGGAGACAAAATCACCAAAAGGCCCGTGGACGCGCACCGCGACGCCGGTGCTCAGGGCCTGAAGCTGGCGGGTACAGCGGCCCATCGCCTTGATGGCTACCGAGATCTGCCCGTCCAGGCGCACACCGGTCAGGGCGTAGGCGTGAAACTCGCCGCAGCCCTTGAAGTCGGGCCCGGCGCCAAAGGCAGCCAGCACGAACTGCCCGGAGTCGGCCTCGATTGGCAGGGTGAGAGGTTTCAGGCGAACCTCCACGCTGTCGGCTGCCGGGTGGGCGACGTGATCGACGATGTAGGGGCGGGCGCTCAGACCGCCCCCGCGCATTACCTGCCAGATCATGAACGCGAGGGCCAGGATCGGCAGGCCCAGCAGCGGATGGGTGTGGCCCAACGCCACCAGATGGGCGACCGACAGCACCACCGCCAGCCCGAGCAGCCCGTGGGAGGCCCGCCAAGTGCCATAGGGCAGCCGTCGTGTCAGCGCCGCCCCGAGCCCCAGCATCAACCCCAGCAGTGCCGCCCAGCCCAGCCAGCCAGCCCAGCTCTGCTGGAGCGGGTCCAGCGCAGACCACGCCCGCTGCGGCGATGCTTCCCAGTTGTTTGCGGCCAGCGCCAGGGGGTGTAGCAGCAGCGCCAGATAGGCCAGCGTGCCCAGCACGTTGTGCCAGCGGTACATCCGCTCAAGGCCGCCCAGCCACGCGGTCAGCCGTGGCGGGCGGGTCATCGTGAGCAGACCGGCGAGGATCAGTCCCGCGCCCACCCAGCCGGCCATGATCGCGACGTTGTGGCCGGGGCTTGGGTTTTCGGGATAGGCCGAGTGCACCGGAAGGGTAACCAGCAGCCCGGAGATCAGTGGCAGTGCGAGCCGGGTAAGGGCATTCATGGCGGCGTGCAGCTTACGGCTGTCCGACGGGGCAGGTGGGGGCTTGAACGTCGAGCGTCAGCCGCGTCACGCCCTTTCGCCCCGGCGCGCAGGGCGGAAGGGCGCTGGTGTTCTTGCGGGTGGCGCCGGCAATCTTCGTGGGCGCGAAAGCCGCTCATGCGTTGCCGGCCGGGAGTCTTGCCGTCGTGCGCCCGCCGCGGGCCGCGGGCAACAGCGCCGCCGGCCGTGCAGCCGAGCGCCAGGGCGCACGCCGTCCGGTCCCCCCGTTTGATCATGATGTCTCCCTGTTCAAGGCTCAAGTTTCAGTTTACCCCGCCGCTCCGGCCACTTTATCGCTCGCGTGGAACACATTTTCTGCCTTGAAGGCCTTTGGAGCCAGTGGCGTGCCGTAGTTACGGCTTTTCCCGAGGTCCGGTGGCGTCTGTGAACTCGGCAATGCAAAGTCGTCGAGGTAATTTTGTCATGGACAAAAAGTATCGAATACCTAGAATTGATCTATGCGCAGCCTTTTCACGGGGTGGTGCTCGTTTTGTGTCACAGACAAAATGCTTTCCTCCTCCTGGGCAGCGTGGCTGGGTGGACGATGAAGGAGTCAAACATGTCCAGGCTTTTCAATCGTCTTCCCGTCCAGGTGAAAACCCCCGCAGGCATCGAACGCCCGCTGCTGCGCAGCCTTCCCCGGATCCTCCTGATCGGCACCCTGCTGCTGGCGCTGCCGCCGACTTTCGCCCGTCTGCTGACGCACATGCCGCCTGGGCTGGCGATGGTCGATATCTATTGCGTGAGCCTGATCGTCCTGCACTGGACGGTGGTGTTCACCGTGGGGATCGGGGCGTTCATCGTGATGGTGATGAAAGGACCGGCCTACGTGGCCGATGCCTACCCGCTCTCCGACGCCGAGCGGCCCCGCTGATCGGCCCCGGGTGGTGTGCCGTCAGTCTTGACGGCCGCTCACCAGCCGGGCCGGATCAAAGCCATGCGCGACGAGCCGGGCGTGGATGTCGGCGACTGTGCGCGCATCGAGCGCCGGCCTGCGGGCCAGCACCCACAGGAAGCGCCGGGACGGCTCGCTGACCACCACCCAACGGTAGTCGGCGTCGATCTCCACCACCCAGTAATCGCCCCACACCATCGGCAGGAACGAAAGCCACGCCGGCGCGAAGCGCACCTCCAGCTTCGGTGACGCGGGCCCGCCCAGTTGCCGGGCTTCGCCGATGGCTTCATCCACGCGGCCGTCGGCCAGCCGGCAGCGGTTGGTCACCCGCACGGTGCTGTCGGGCTGTAGCGTGTAGTCGGCCGACGATTCCCCCACGCACTGGCGCTGAAAACGGTTGGGGTAGCGGGCGATCTCGTACCAGTGGCCCATGTAGCGCGGCACATCGAGGGATTCGATCGTGGTGAGGGGTGCGGCGGGCGCGTTCGCCACTGCCGCCTGCGGTGCGGACGCGAGCACCGCAATGGTCATCAGAAGTGGCTTCATGGCGCGTCGGGATGGGCAGCGCGCCAGGTGCAAAGCGCAGCGATCGCTTCGTCCAGGGATGGAAACAGTTGCACGCCGGACGGCGGCGCCACGCGGGCCACGCCCTGGCCGCCTGCCCACAGATCGACGTCGGCCGGCAGCATCTGGCGCAGCTGCTGGAGCAGGCCCGGGATCTGGCGCTGGGGAAACGCCACCGAGAACGACAGCGCGACGATGTCGGCCCGGTGGGCCTCGGCGGCGCGGCTGATCTCCAGCAGCGGCATCTGGGAGCCCAGTGGCACGCAGTCGGCACCTTCGAGCGCCAGCATCGCTTCAGCCATCAGCAGGCCCAGCATGTGGGGTTCGTCCGGCACGCTGGTCAGCAGCACCCGGGGGGCGCGGCCGGTCGCAGGCAGGGCGGCGATCACCTGGCGCAGCAGACGCTTGGTGAGCTCGGTGTAGAGGTGTTCCTCGAAGACCTGAAAGCTGCCGCTCTCCCAGGCCTCGCCCACCTTTTCGGTGAGTGGCGCGACCGTGTCCTGGACAAAACGCTGCAAGCCCTGGCGGGCGAGGCGTTGCTGCATGGCCTGCTGGTAGCCGGCGGAGTCGTGCCGCTTGATGAGGGCGAGCACTTCGTCCAGCTCGCCGGCATCCGGCGTAGGCGCCGATTCGGCCGCGCGCGGCCGGCGCGGGGCGAGGCCGGAGAGGGCTTCGACCGGCACGCCGATCAGTTTTCCGGGCCGATGCCCTTGATCCATCAGGCGTTTGATGAGTCGCAGGCGCTCCACCTGCTCCGCCGGGTAGACCCGCTCGCCGTGGGCGTCACGCTCAGGCACCGGAAAACCGTAGCGCCGCTCCCACATGCGCAGGACATCCTTGGAAAGTCCGGTGTCCCGCTCCACGGCGGCGATGTTGAAGCAGAGGGTGTGCATTTTTGTCCTGAACAAACTATGTACAAACCGTTGACAAACGGCAGTTCGTTCCCTATCTTACGAACAAAGGTTAATTTTGTCTAGGACAAACAAAGGCGAGGCATGAACATGCAAATTAAACTTGGGGGCCTGATCGGTTTGACGGCCGTGCTGATCGCCTCCGCGACGCCCGGCGTGGCGGCGGCCACATGCCCGCCCCTGCTCGAGCACAGCTTCACGACCTTGCAGGACGGCAAGCCGATGCCTTTGTGCCAGTACGCGGGCAAGGTGGTTCTGGTGGTGAACACGGCCAGCTATTGCGGCTTCACCAGCCAGTACGACGGCCTCGAGAAGCTCTACGCCCGCTTGAAGGACAAGGGGCTGGTGGTGATCGGCTTCCCGTCCAACGATTTTGGTGAGCAGGAGCCAGGGAGCGACAAGGAAATCGCCGATTTCTGCCGGCTGACCTATGGCGTGAAGTTTCCGATGGCCAGCAAGACGGTGGTCAGCGGCAAGGGTGCCAACCCCTTCTACCTGAAGCTCGCCGAGATCACCGGCAGCCGGCCGAAGTGGAACTTCCACAAGTACCTCATCAACCGCGACGCAACCCAGGTGCTTGCCTTCAGCAGTTTGACCAAGCCCGATGACAAGGAGTTGGTCAACAAGATTGACCAATTTCTGAAATAACCCCGTCCCCAGGAGCCCGCCCCAATGAACGCCCCCGAGACCCTCTTCCTGCCGGATGTGCAGGCTTCTGCCGACCACCGCCGGCTGGCGATCCACCAGGTGGGTGTGAAGGGCCTGCGCTATCCCCTCGCCTGGCGCGCCGCGGATGGTAAAACCGTGAGCTCGGTTGCATCCGTGACCATGAGCGTCGGCCTGCAGCCCGAAGTGAAGGGCACCCACATGTCGCGTTTCGTCGAACTGCTCGAAGGACGCCATGGCGCCCTCGACCACGCTGGTCTGCTGGCGATGGTGGATGAAATGCTGCTGCGCCTGGATGCCGTCAGCGGCCGCATCGAGCTGGCCTTTCCGTACTTCATCCGCAAGGCGGCGCCGGTTTCGGGGGTGGAGAGCCTGCTCGACTACGACGTGTCCGTGATCGTCGAGAAGGGCTTGGGCGAGGCGGCGCGGCTTACGCTGCGCGTAGTGGCGCCGGTCACCAGCCTGTGCCCGTGCTCGAAGAAGATCTCGGCCTACGGCGCCCACAACCAGCGCTCCCACATCACGCTGGAGGCTCGCCTGCGCGCCCCCATGGACATCGAGGCGCTGGTGCGCATCGCCGAAGACGAAGCCTCGTGCGAAGTCTTCGGCCTGCTCAAGCGGCCGGACGAAAAGTGGGTCACCGAGCGGGCCTACGACAACCCCAAGTTCGTCGAGGATCTGGTGCGCGACATCGCCTTGCGCATGGGCACCGAGCCGCGCATCGCCGAATGGAAGGTGGCCTCCGAGAACTTCGAGTCCATCCACAACCACTCGGCCTACGCCGAGATTTTCGGATCCAACCCATGACCCGCCCAACCCGGAAAGGCCAGCGGATCGCCGTGGTGGGAGCCGGCATTTCCGGCCTAGCCACCGCCTGGCTGCTGGGCCGCCAGCACGCGGTGACGTTGTTCGAGGCCGGAAACTACCTCGGCGGTCACACCAACACCGTCGATGTGACGCTGGAGGGCCGCACCCATCCGGTGGACACCGGTTTCCTGGTGTTCAACGAGAAGACCTACCCCAACCTCATCGCCATGTTCGCGCTACTGGGCGTGGAGAGCGTCGAGACCGAGATGTCCTTCGCGGTCAGCCTGGAATCGCCCGACCTCGAATGGGCGGGCAGCAACCTGGCGACGATCTTTGGCCAGAAGCGCAACCTCGTGCGTCGGCGTTTCTGGGCGATGCTCACCGACATCCTGCGCTTCAACCGGGAATGCACCGCCTGGCTGGACGGCAACCCCGACAACGACCGTCGGCTGCGGGACTTCCTCAGCGAGGGGCGCTACTCCAGCGCCTTCACCGACTGGTATCTGCTGCCCATGGCGGCGGCCATCTGGTCGTGCCCCACCGGTCAGATGCTCGACATGCCGCTGGCCACCTTCATCCGCTTCTGCCACAACCACGGCCTTCTACAGGTTTTCGACCGGCCCATGTGGCGCACCGTGAAGGGCGGCGGGCGCGAATACGTGCGGCGCATCGCCGAGCAGCTCGACGACGTGCGTCTCGCTTGCCCGGTGACGGCGGTGCGTCGCAGTGGCGCCGGCCTGCAGCTCACTCATCGCCACGGCACCGAGCATTTCGACCAGGTGGTGATGGCCTGCCATAGCGACCAGACCCTGGCGATCCTCGGCGACGCCGCCAGCCCGGCCCAGCGCGCCGTGCTCGCGGCGATCCGTTACCAGCCTAACCGCGCCGTGCTCCACACCGACAAGGCGCTGCTCCCTCGCGACCCGCGTCTGTGGTCGGCGTGGAACTACTTTTCCGGCCGCGGCGAACCCGGCCACCAGCCGGTGGGCGTGTCCTATCTCATCAACCGCCTGCAGCCGCTGCCCTTCCGCACGCCGGTGGTGGTCACCCTCAACCCCGCGAGAGAGCCGGATCCCGCCAGCGTGATTGCCGAGTTCGACTACGCCCACCCGATCTTCGACGCGCCTGCCATCGCCGCCCAGCAGCATTTGCCGGGCGTGCAGGGGATCGGTGGCGTGTGGCTGTCCGGCGCCTGGAGCAGCTACGGCTTCCACGAGGACGGCCTGCGCTCGGCCCTCGCGGTGGCAAACCGGCTCGGCGTGTTGGCTCCGTGGCAGGGCGAGGCGCGCGCCTATACCCGGCAGGCCGAACTGGTCTGAATGTGCCGTGAACCCAGCGCCGGAAATCGTCATCGGTCACGTGATGCATCGCCGCCTGCGACCGGTATTGCATGCCTTCGTGTATCCGGTGTTCGTCGTGCGCCTGCCCCTGCGCCGGCTGGATGCCGCCCGCAGGGCCATCTTCAGCATCGAGCGCTGGAACCTCCTCAGCTTTCGCAACGCCGATCACGGCCCCCGCGACGGCAGCCCGCTGCTGCCGTGGATCGAAAGCGTGCTCCGCGCCCGCGGCCTGCCGGCGGATGGCGAGATCGTCCTGCAAACATTTCCCCGCGTGCTCGGCTACGTGTTCAACCCGGTGAGCTTCTGGTTCTGCCATGACCGCGCCGGGCAGTTGGTGGCAGTGCTGGCCGAGGTGAACAACACCTTCGGCGGCCGCCACGCCTACCTGCTGCACCACCCTGACGGCGCGCCCGTCTGCGATGGCGACGAGTTTGGTGCCGACAAGGTGTTCCACGTCTCGCCGTTCAACCGCGTGGAGGGTGGTTATCGCTTCCGCTTCGTCCTGGGCCGAAGCGCGCAGGCCGTACACATCGATTACGACGACGCCGAGGGCGAACTCCTCGCCACCGCCATCAGTGGCCGCCCGCAGCCCTGGTCCACCCGCGCCCTTGCCGCGGCCCTCGCGCGGATGCCCTTCCTCACCGTCGGCGTGATCGCCCGTATCCACTGGCAGGCCCTGCGCCTGTGGTGGAAGGGCGTGCCCTTTCTTGGCGCCCGTCCCGCCAACCCAGCCCTCCGGGAATCGACAAAATGAACAACTCGATGATCCTGCGCGGCGTTGCCCGCGACCTCCCCTCCCGCGATACCCGCACCGTCTTCGATCTGCTCGACAAGCTCGAAGGCGGCCCGCTGGAAGTGCGGCTGCCCGATGGCTCCTGCGTGCTCTTCGGCCATGGTGATCGGGGCGTCATCCTGCAGGTGCACGACAAGGCCGTGTTCAGCCAGATCCTCGCCCGGGGCGACATCGGCCTCGCCGAAGCCTACATCGACGGCCTGTGGGATTCGCCCGATCTGCCCGGCCTGCTCACCCTGCTCGCCGCCAACCGGGATGTGCTCAAGAAGGCGCTCTACGGCTCGTGGCGCGAGCTGCTGTCGGCGCGCCTGCGCCACTGGCTCAACCGCAACAGCCGGGCCGGCAGCAAGCGCAACATCATGGCCCACTACGACCTGGGCAACGACTTCTACAGTCTGTGGCTCGACCCCAGCATGAGCTACTCGTCGGCCCTCTATCGCGAGGCGCTGGCGCCGACCTTCGAATCCGCCCAGGAGGCCAAGTACCGTCGCATCCTGCGCCGCCTCGACCCCGAGCCCGGCCAGCGCATCCTCGAGATCGGCTGTGGCTGGGGCGGCTTCGCCGAACTCGCTACCCGCCGCGGGGTCCAGGTCACCGGCCTCACCCTGTCGCCGGCCCAGCAGGCCTGGAGCCGCGCCCGGGTGCCCGATGCCGACATCCGCCTGCAGGACTACCGGGACGTGAAGGAGCGCTTCGACCACATCGTCTCCATCGAGATGTTCGAGGCGGTGGGCGAACGCTGGTGGCCCAGCTACTTCCGCACCATCGCCCGTAACCTTGCCCCCGGCGGCAAGGCGCTGGTGCAGACCATCACCATCCGCGACGACCTCTTCGCCCGCTACCGCAAGGGCACGGATTTCATCCAGCAGTACATCTTCCCCGGCGGCATGCTGCCGTCGCGCCAGGCCTTCCGGGCCGCGGCGGCGAAACGCGGGCTGGCGGTGACCGACGAGTTCGCCTTCGGGCACGACTACGCGGTGACCCTCGCCCAGTGGCGCGCCAACTTCGACACCAACTGGCCGAGCATCGAACGCCTGGGTTTCGATGACACTTTTCGCCGGCTGTGGCGGATGTACCTCGGTTATTGCGAGGCGGGCTTTCGGGCCGGCAGCGTCGATGTCGTCCAGTTCGAACTCGTTCACCGCTAGGCGCCGGTTGCTGCTGGCGCTGGCCGTCTGGCCCTGGCTGCCGGCCTTCGCGACCACGCCGGCTGACCCCACCCGCGGGCTGCGTCGCTGGGGGCAAGGCGAGTTCCGGCGCTTCGGTTTCCTGGTCTATGAAGCCACGCTGTGGGGCGGTGATGACCCGCTTCGGCCCCCGCTGGCGCTGCGCCTGGATTACCGGCGCAACATTGCCGGCAGCGCCATCGCCGAGGCCAGCGTGAAGGAGATGCGTGCGCTCGGCACCGACGAAGCCCTGCTACGTCGCTGGGGCCACGAGATGGCCCGGCTTTTTCCCGACGTGAAGGCCGGCGACCACATCGTGGGCGTGTATCGACCAGAGGGTGCGAGCTTTCTGTTCAACGGCCGGCTGCTGGGCGAGATCCCGGAACCCGAATTCGCCCGACGTTTCTTTGCCATCTGGCTCGATCCGCGCACCAGCGCCCCGGACCTGCGCGCCGCCCTGCTTCGCCCACCGGAAGGCTGAGATGCCGGCCCGCCACGCCCTTGCCTATGGTCTGCTAGGCCTGCCGCTGGCCTTCGCCGCGTTGCCGGTTTACGTACATGTGCCGCGTCTGTACGCCGAAACCGCCGGGCTGCCGCTGGCGCTGCTGGGGGCGATCTTGCTTGGCGCGCGTCTCCTCGACGCCGGCATCGACCCGTGGCTGGGCTGGCTGGCCGACCGGCTGCCCCGGCGCGCTATGCTCGCGGCGGCGCTGCTGCCCTTTGCGGCCGGCTTCGCGGCCCTCGTCAATCCACCCGCCAGCAACGCCGCCGGCTGGCTGCTCGGGGCGCTGGCGCTCACCTACCTGGGCTTCTCGGCGGCCACCGTGGCCTACCAGGCCTGGGGGGCCGACATCGCGCCGGATTCGGCCGAGCGCACCCGTTTCACCGCCGCCCGGGAAGGCTTCGGGCTTGCCGGCGTGGTGCTCGCGGCGGCACTGCCGGGCTTGCTGGCGGCCGATCACAACGTCGGCCTCGCCGGGCTTGGCTGGGTGCTGCCGCCCCTGTTGCTGGTGGCCGCGGTGACGACGCTGGTCGGCGTCGGGCCAGCTGAGACCCGTGTGCCGGCCGTCGCCGAGCCGGTCGGGGCCAGCCTGCGGGGTGCGCTGGGCGATGCGGCCTTCCGGCGCCTGCTGGCGGTGTTCGTCGCCAACGGCCTGGCCGCCGCGCTGCCGGCCACCTTGTTCCCGTTTTTCGTGGCCGACGTGCTGCAGGCCGACGAAGCAGGTGGGCCGCTGCTGGTGGCCTATTTTCTCGCTGGCGCGGCGTCGCTGCCCCTGTGGGTGAAGCTCGCCGCGCGGCATGGTCGTGTGATGGCCTGGCTTGGTGCAATGGCGCTGGCGATGCTCGCCTTCGGCTGGGCGGCCTGGCTCGAGGCTGGCGACGTGGCGGGTTTCGCGCTGGTGTGTGTCGCATCGGGGCTCGCGCTGGGGGCGGATCTGGCGCTGCCCGCCGCCATCGCTGCCGATCTGGGCGAGCGTCAAGGTCGGTCTGGCGCCTGCTTCGGGGTGTGGAACCTCGCAGCCAAACTCAATCTGGCCCTCGCCGCCGGGCTGGCCCTGCCGCTCCTGGCGTGGCTGGGCTATCAACCGGGCAGCGGCAGCGGGCTGCCTGCCCTCAGCTTCACCTACGCGCTGCTGCCGCTGGCCTTCAAGGCATTGGCGGCGGCGCTCCTGTGGCGCTGGCGCCACCAGCTGGAGATCACATCATGAAAACCCTGCTTGCCACGGCCCTGTGCCTCGGCCTCACCGCCTGCGCTTCGCCGGGCGTCGAACAGTACAAGGCCGAAACCCCGGTGCTCGATCTGCGCACCTACCTCAACGGCACCGTCGATGGCTGGGGCATGTTTCAGGGCCGCTCGGGCGAGGTGAAGAAACGCTTCCACGTGGTGATCGACGCCCGCTGGGAGGGCGACACCGGCGTGCTCGACGAGCACTTCCAGTGGTCCGACGGCAGCACCTCGCGCCGCGTGTGGACGCTCACCCGCCAGCCCGACGGCACCTACCGGGGCCGCGCCGACGACGTGATCGGCGAGGCCACCGGGGAGCTTGCCGGCAACGCCCTGCGCTGGCGCTACGTGCTGGCCCTGCCGGTGGAGGGGCGCACCTATCACGTGGATTTCGACGACTGGATGTTCCTGATGGACGGACAGGTGATGATGAACCGCTCGTACATGTCGAAATGGGGCTTCCGGCTCGGCGAGGTGACCCTCACCTTCGTCCGCCGGCCCGGGTCATGAACCCGAAGATCACTGATTGGCGCGGCCGGCGGGTGTGGCTGGTGGGCGCCTCGAGTGGCATCGGTGCGGCGCTGGCGCAGCACCTTGCCGGCTTGGGTGCGCGGTTGGCCCTCACCGCCCGCAGCGCCGATCGGCTCGCCGCGCTCGACCTGGGCGACGCCGAGGCGTTGATCCTGCCCTGCGACGTCACCGACGCCGTGGCGCTGGCAGCCACTCGGGACAGCCTCGTCGCCGCCTGGCAAGGTGTCGATCTGGTGGTCTACCTTGCTGGCGACTACGTGCCGATGGACGCCACCAGCTTCGATCTGGCAGTGGCCGAGCGGGTGGTCGCGGTCAACTTTAGCGGCGCGATGCGCCTTGCCGCCTGCGTGTTGGGTGATCTGCAAGCCGGCGGCGGGATTGCCTTCGTGGCCAGCGTTGCCGGCTATCGTGGTCTGCCCCGCGCGCTGTGCTATGGGCCGGGCAAGGCGGCGCTGATCCACTTTGCCGAATGCCTGCACTTCGATCTGGCGCCGAAGGGCGTCGGCGTGTGGGTGGTGAACCCCGGCTTTGTCGCCACCCGCCTCACCGCGCGCAACGACTTTGCGATGCCGGCGCTGCTCACCCCCGACGAGGCTGCCGCCGCGTTGGTGGCGGGGCTCGCCACGGGGCATTTCGAGATCGATTTCCCGAGACGATTCACCCGCATCATGAAGCTGCTGGCGCGGCTGCCTTACCGCTGGTATTTCCCGCTGGTGCGCCGGCGGACAGGAGCCTGAGATGAGCCTGAACGCCCTGATCGCCTACTACGAGCGCCTCACGGAGGAGAGTGTCGACCGCCTGCCGGCCTTCTATGCCGAGGACGCCACCTTCACTGACCCCTTCAACGACGTTCGCGGCGTGTCGGCGATCCAGCGCATCTTCCGGCACATGTTCCGCCAGGTGGAGGGGCCGCGCTTCGTGGTGCTCGAAAAGGTGGCGGATGCCCACGGTGCGGTGCTGGTGTGGGACTTTCACTTCCGCTTTCGGCACAGTGGGCCCGAGCAGGTGATCCGCGGTGTGTCCCACCTCAAGTTCGACGACGACGGCAGGGTGAACTTTCACCGGGACTACTGGGACGCCGCCGGCGAGCTGTACATGAAGTTTCCCGGAATCAGCCTGCTGTTGCGCCTGCTGCGCAGAAAGCTGGCTGCCTGAGGGGGGCATGACGTGACCGTGGGTTAAAGGCCGGGTGGATGTTGCCGATAAGGGGAGCAGTGGTGCGCTGCCCCCGTCAGCGATCCGATACATCCCCAGTCGCATTCCGCCGGCCTTTCCGCCGTCGGGTGGGTCGGGCTCCCAACCGAGGCAGGTCATGATCAGCAACGGCAGTTCCCCACAACACGCCGATAAGAAGCCTGGCCAGACCATCCTGATCGTGGATGACACGCCCCAGAACCTGACCATCCTCGGTGAGCTTCTCCAGCCCTATTACCGCGTCCGGGCGGCCAACTCGGGCGAGCGTGCCCTGCGGGCCGCCGGGCTCCAGCCGCGCCCCGACCTGATCCTTCTCGACGTGATGATGCCGGACATGGACGGCTACGCGGTGATGGAGCGTCTGCGCGCCAACCCGGCGACCCGCAACATCCCGGTGATCTTCGTGACTGCCATGCACGGCGTCGAGAGCGAGGAGCACGGGCTCGAACTGGGCGCCGTGGACTACATCACCAAGCCGATCAACCCGGCCATCGTGCTGGCTCGGGTACGCACCCATCTCGAACTCAAGCAGGCCCGCGACCGGCTGGCGGTCGAAAACCAATGGCTCGAAAGCGAGGTGGCCCGGCGAATGCGCGAGAACCTGCTGATCCAGGATCTCAGCGTGCGTGCCCTGGCCTGTCTTTCCGAGGCCCGCGACAACGAGACCGGCCTGCACATCGTGCGCACCCAGACCTACGTGGAGCTGCTGGCGCGGCGCCTGGCCGACCACGAGCGCTTCCGCGACGCCCTCGCCGGCGACCGGCTGGGCATGATCGTCAAGGCTGCGCCGCTCCACGACCTGGGCAAGGTCGGTATCCCCGACGGCATCCTGCTCAAGCCCGGCAAGCTGACCGACGAAGAATTCGAGATCATGAAGCACCACGCCACCATCGGCGCCGACGCCATCGGCAAGGCGATGGCCCAGGCATCCGCGAGTGCAGGCGCCGATGCGGCGGAGAGTGCGTCACGGGCCTTCCAGTTTCTGGGCGTGGCGCGGGAGATCGCCCTTGGCCATCATGAGAAGTGGGATGGCTCCGGCTATCCGCAGGGCCTGGCCGGTGACGACATCCCGGTGTCGGCCCGGCTGATGGCTCTGGCCGACGTGTTCGACGCGCTGATGACCCGCCGTGTCTACAAGCCGCCCTTCAGCCTCGAGGAAACCACCCGGATCATCCGCGACGGCCGCGGGAGGCACTTCGACCCGGACGTGGTGGATGCCTTCATGGCGTGTCGCGACGCCTTCATGGCGTGTCGCGACGCCTTTGCCGATATCGCCGTACGCCTTGCCGACCCGATGCCGGAAGACGCGGAGCAGGCGCGATGATCCCGTCTCCGCCTCGTCCGCCTCACTGAAAGCTGCCCACCATGCGCCGCCATCGCCGTGTCCGATCCGACTCAGGAAACGCGGAATGGCGCGTTCGGAATGGCGGCCTTGCGGGCAAGCGTGCATTCCGCCGCCGCCGGCTGGCCCGTCAGGCCACCGATGCCGCAGAAGCCTGCGAGCAGCTTGCCGGCACCCTCGACGCGCTCCCCGACGCCTACCTTGAACTGGACCGGGACGGCCTCTGCCTCGACGCCCATGTCCGCCACTCCGCCTTGTTCGCCG
>JAYRYA010000011.1:0-133519 GCA_041917255.1 Zoogloea sp. | reverse complement strand
TCACGGCGCTCACGCCATGCGCGGCGCCCGCCTGCGAAGCAGAAAGGCCGCGTTCGGTGATCTCCTGAACCATTTCCAGGCGACGAAGGTAGGTCAATCGGGCATTCTTATGGGTGTTCATCCGGGGAAGGCTCTCGTGGTGACTGGGGGTTTGGCGATTTCCAGTCTCTCAGAATCTCCCCGGGTGAACACCCGAAACAACCTATTGAAACTTCACAGCTAGGCGGGCTGCGCAGCCAGGATCACCACATAGCCGAGCTTGAACACCGCGGCGGTCACCGGCAGCGCGAGGTGGCCGGCGATCTGCATGCCCAGGCTGAAGCGTTCGGCCAGCGGATAGGCGACGAGGATCGAGGCGATCATTCCGAGGCCTGCGACGATCATCATCGCCCGGCCGGTGCTGAGGACGTGGCGTGGGTCAGGGGCGGGCGTTGGCATGCTGGGCTCCTTGTGTGGCGGTGGCCGGCAGTCCGGCGGTGAGGGCGATGCGGCAGATGTGCTCCAGCCGCTCCACGTGTTCGAAGGCTTCCCACGGCGTCTTGCCGATGGCCACCACGCCGTGGCGATCCAGTCCGACGATGTGCGGCATCGGGCCGAGGGCGGGCTTGAAGGCGGCCTCGCAGGCTTCGGCGAGTTCCTCGCTGGTGGCCGGCAGGGCCGGCACGTCGGGCCCGACGCGGGTGTAGCGCGTCACCTCCGGAAAGCCCGTCGACAGCTCGGCCAGCCGGTGCCCCGCATAGAGCGCCGCGACGATGTGGGTCGGGTGCAGGTGGAGCACCGTCAGGTTGCGGCTGTCGAAAAGCGCCTGCAGGCGGCGGTGCAGTTCCAGCTCGCCCGACGGGCGGGGCCAGGCGTCCGGTGCGGGTGTCTGGGCGGCGGGCACGAAGACGAACTGGGTGGGTACCAGCGCGTGTTTCATCACGCCGCTGGCCGACACCAGAATGCCGCGGCGGTCGGTCATCGCCACCGACACATTGCCGTCGCGGGTGCTGATCCAGCCCAGCTCGTAGGCCCGGCGCATCACGGCGCAGGCCTGCTCGACCACAGGGTGTTCGGGCGGGGTGTCCTTCTCTTCGATCATGGCGCTCTCCGTTGGGGGGTTGTTTTAAGTGGACTCTAAAATGCATCTTTAAAAGAGTCAACTAAAATGAATCTTTAAGAAAATCCCCTATAATCGAAGGGTCAAACACCCTGCGTCCCCGGATCGCGCCTGCCGATCATGCACATCACCCTGCACACGGATTACGCCTTGCGCGTCCTGATCTACCTGGCCTCCAACGACGAGCGCCTGCCAACGATCCAGGAAATCTCCGAGCGCTTCGACGTCTCCCGCAGCCACCTGATGAAGGTGGTCAATCAGCTCATCCGCAACGGTTTTGTGGAGGGTATCCGGGGCAAGGGCGGCGGCCTGCGCCTGGCCCGGCCGCCCGCCGACATCGGCGTGGGCGATGTGGTGCGCAAGATGGAGACCGACCTGTCGCTGGTGGAGTGCTTCAGCGACACCAGTCGCTGCCTGCTCACCGCCAGCTGCAAGCTGCGCGGCGTGCTCGACAACGCCCTGGAGGCCTTCTTTGCGTCACTGGACAAGGTGAGCCTCGCCCAACTGCTGGGGCCTGCCCAGCGGCAGATCCTGTTCATGCCCCAGCGCCCGGCTTCGCCAGCCGCCGACCGCGGCGCCGCTTCCGAGGGCTGAACACGCTTAACGCTCCGCAGCGAAGACCTCCGGCTGGCTGAGGCTGGGCCGGAGCGTCCGTGCGCGTTTCCATGGTTCTCGTTGGCGTCTCTTGGCCGCCGGTTTCCGCATTTTCCTACGTCGTCCATCCGGCTTGGCGGAGGCGCCGTCGCGTTCCATCGCCGGCTGAAATCGCAGCGCGGCACCCTATACCTTTCGAAATATATCGAAGGTAATGCCGCGGCTGATCCATAATGGATAGGCTTGTGCTTTGTTGCAGTGCGATGCACGCCCCCCGGCGGCGCCGGCTTTGCCTACAATCCGGATAACCCCTTCCACCCGAAGTCCTTGAGCCGATGAATCCGCCCCATTCCGACACTGGTCGCCTTGCCGACGCCCGAGGCTGGTGGTTGGTCCAGCGCGGCCGCGAAGTCCTCCTCGACGAGATGGGTGGCGTGCCCTGTGGCCCCAACCCATTGCTCGGCCTCGATCCGCTGCCGGTGCTGGAGGTGGGGGAGTTCGACGGACTGCCCTGCTTTGCGGTCGAGCTGCCGCTGGATGCGCCCTTCGGCGGTTTCTTCGGCGACCCCAAACGTCTCTACGACATCCTGCCGCTGCCAGCCCGCACACCCTTGTCGCGGGCGCTGGAGGTGCTTGAATGGGATCGCACGCACCGCTTTTGCGGCCGCTGCGGCGCGCCTACCGAACACCGCGGCGCGGCCATCGTGCGCCATTGCAGCAACAACGCCTGCGGGCGTGAGCACTTTCCCCGGGTCTCGCCGGTGGTGATCATGGCGGTCGAGCGGGGCGAGGAGATCCTCCTCGGGCGCTCCCACCATTTCCCGCCCGGCGTCTATAGCGTGCTGGCCGGCTTCGTGGATGCCGGCGAGAGCGCCGAGCAGGCCGTGCACCGCGAGATCTTCGAAGAGACCGCGCTGGCCATCCGCGACGTGCGCTACTTCGCCAGCCAGCCGTGGCCGTTTCCCCATTCGCTGATGCTCGGTTTCCAGGCCGAGTGGGCCGGTGGCGAAATTGTGTGCGACCCGCGCGAGATCGAGGACGCCGCTTTCTTTCATGTGGATCGGTTGCCCAAGACCTTCCGCTCCAGTTCAACCCTGTCGTTCTGGCTGATCCAGGACTTCTGCAAACGCCACGGCCGCGACTGGCCGGACGGCGCCTGACCCGCCCCGGAGGCACCCCGATGTCGATTTCACCCCGTGACCTGCTGGCGCGGATGTTTGCCGCAGCCGTCAACGCCGCGCAGCCCGAACACTGCCTGCCACGCTTCCTGCCCAAGCCGCCCAAGAAGGGCCGCACCATCGTGATCGGCGCCGGAAAGGCGTCGGCCGAGATGGCGCGGGTGCTCGAACGTCACTGGCCGGGCGAGCTGTCCGGCCTCGTCGTCACCCGCTACGGCCACGCCGTGCCCTGCGAGCGCATCCAGATCGTCCAGGCGGCCCACCCCGTGCCCGATGGCGCCGGCCGTGCCGCGGCGGGTCGCCTGCTCGACATGGGCCGTCAGGTGACCGCCGACGACCTGGTGATCTGCCTCATCTCCGGTGGTGGCTCGGCGCTGTTGCCGCTGCCCGGTGACAACATGACGCTGCAGGACAAGCAGGCCATCTCCCGCGCCCTGCTCGCCAGTGGCGCGACGATCTCCGAGATCAACTGCGTGCGCCGCCACCTGTCGGCGGTGAAGGGCGGCCGGCTGGCTGCGGCCTTCCATCCGGCGCGGGTGGTCAATCTGCTGATTTCCGATGTGCCCGGCGACAACCCGGTGGATATCGCCTCCGGCCCCTCGGTCGGCGATCCGACCACCTGCACCGATGCCCTCGACATCGTCCGCCGCTACGCCATCGACCTGCCCAAGGGCGCCCGCTGGCTGCTAGAAACCGGCGAGGGCGAGACGGTGAAGCCGAACGACCCGCGCCTCGCCCGGGTCGAGACCCACCTCATCGCCACCCCGCAGATGGCCCTTGAAGCCGCCGCCGAGGTGGCCCGCAAGGCTGGCGTCACGCCGCTGATCCTCAGCGACAGCATCGAGGGCGAGGCCCGTGACGTGGCCAAGGTCATCGCCGCCATCGCCCTGCAGGCCAAACGCTACGGCCAGCCGGCCGGCGCGCCCTGCGTGCTGCTTTCGGGCGGCGAGACGACCGTCACCGTGCGCGGCGGTGGTCGTGGCGGACGCAATGTGGAGTTTCTGCTGGGCCTCGCGCTGGCCCTTGCCGGTGCGCCGGACATCCACGCGGTGGCGGGAGACACCGACGGCGTGGACGGCCTGGAGGAGATCGCCGGCGCCTTCGTCGCGCCCGACACCCTCGCCCGGGCCTGGGCGCTGGGCATCCGGCCCCGCGACAGCCTGGACGCCAACGACGCCCACGGCTTCTTCGGCGCGCTGGGGGACGCCCTCGTCACCGGCCCGACACTGACCAACGTCAATGACTTCCGTGCCGTGCTGGTGGGCGTGCCGGGCAAGGGCTGAGCGCTGACGGCAGGCCTTGCGGGCAGGGTCAAGAACCTGCCTTGAAGGCCGTTATTGCCGCCATGATTTGCGCGCATCCTTGGCCCAGACCGATGACCCCGGCGTTCACGCCGCCGGGTAGCGTCGTGGCGGGGCTCTCGTCCTCTTCCCTGCCGACGCGTCGGGCTCCTCGCCTGAGCCGTCTGGTGCTGGCCTGCGCACTGCTCGTGGTGGCGCTCATGCCGCTTCAGGCGCAGGCTGAGACGGCATCCGAGGCCCAGCTCCGGGCCGCCTATCTGGTCAACTTCCTCAAGTACGTCGAATGGCCTGCCGCCAGCGCTGGTGCCACCATCTGCGTGCTGGGCGGAGACAGCCTGGCCGGGCCGCTGGCGTCCTACGAGGGGCGGCAGATCCAGGGGCGAGAGATCCGCATCAGTCGGGTAAGCCAGCTCGACCAGCTTGCCGATTGCCAGGAAGTGTTTGTTCCGGATGGCGACGAGGATCGATTTGCGGGCGTGATCCGCAATCTGGGGCGGCAGCCGGTGCTCACCGTCGGTGAAAACGCCCGTTTTGTCGAACAGGGCGGGGGCGTGGCGCTGGTGCGGGTGGACAACCGCCTGGTGTTCGACGTGAACCTGCCCGTGCTACAGCGGGCCGGGCTGAAGGTCAGTCCACAGATGCTGCGTCTTGCGCGGGACGTGGTGGGGGGGCATCGATGAGCCACCTCGGTAGCAATCTTGACGCCCGCATCGCCGCGCTCCCGATCCGCCGCAAGCTGGCGCTGATCGTCTCCATTGCCGTGGCGGTCGGGCTTGCCTTCGTCTTCGTGATCGTCGGGGCCGGTGAGCTGCGGGAGAACTACGCTGCCCGGGTGGCCAAGCTGCGCGCGGTGGCCGACGTGGTCGCCTTCAACGCGTCGGCGGTGCTCGAGTTCCAGGACGCCGTCGGGGCAGGCAAGCTGTTCCGTGCCCTCGAGAGCGATCCCGACATCGTCGCGGCACATCTGGTGCAGAAGGATGGCGGCTTTACCCACACTTACGTGGCCAAGGGCTGGCAGTTGCCCCTGCCACCGCCCGCGACGCGTCTCGCCCAACAGTTCGCCACCCACTTCGACTGGGTCAGCCTGACGGTGATGGTGCCCATGCACAGTGGCGGCGAGCTGATCGGCTCACTGGCCGTGATCAGTCGACTGGACAGCCTTTGGGCGACGGTCGCGCTGCAGTTCCTGCTGTTCGGTGTGTCGCTGGTGCTTGCCTTCGTGCTGGCCACCGCCGTGGCGATGCGCCTCCAGCGCTCGATGAGCGGTGCCATCACCGCCCTCACGCAGACTGCCCGGCAGGTTTCCGAATCCCGCGATTTTGCGCTGCGCGCCACCCGCAGCACCGGCGACGAGATCGGCGAGCTGGCGGATGCCTTCAACACCATGCTCGGCGAGCTGGCCGCCCGCGACCGGGAGCTTGCAGCCCACCGGGAACGCCTTGAGGAGACCGTCGAAATCCGCACCGCCGAACTGCGCCTGGCCAAGGACGCGGCCGAAAGCGCCAACCGTGCCAAGAGCCAGTTCCTGGCCAACATGAGTCACGAGATCCGCACCCCGATGAACGGCATCATCGGCATCGCCGAACTCCTCGACGCCGGTACCCTGGATGCCCGTCAGCGCGAGTTGCTCGCCAATCAGCGCTCGTCGGCGACGACATTGCTCCATCTGCTCAACGACATCCTCGATTTTTCGCGGATGGAAGCGGGCAGCCTGCAGCTCGAGGCCGTGCCCTTCAGTCTGCGCGAAACCATCGAGCAGACTGCGGCGGTCTTTGCGCCCACCGCTCGCAAGAAGGGCTTCGAGCTCGCCCTCGACATCGCGCCAAGCCTGCCCGATCTGTTCCGCGGCGATCCGCACCGGATGCGGCAGATCCTCAACAATCTCATCAGCAACGCCATCAAGTTCACCGAGCGTGGCGAGGTGAGCATTCAGTGTGCGCTGGTAGCCGGGGAGGCGCCGTGCGTGTGCCTGGCGGTGCGCGACAGCGGAATCGGCATCGACGCCGAGGCCATCGGGCGGATCTTCGACCCCTTCCGGCAGGCCGACAACTCCACCAGTCGGCGCTACGGCGGCTCGGGCCTCGGACTGGCGATCGTCCACGATCTGGTGGTGCTGATGGGTGGCCAGGTGAACGTGCGCAGCGAGGTGGGCATCGGCTCCACCTTCGAACTGACATTGCCCCTGACACCCATCGAGCCGACCCGACGTCTACCGGCCTGGGTGAATGGGCTGCGCGGAAAGCGCGTGACGGTGATCTGCTCCGACCTGGCGCGGGGCGCCCGCTGGGCCGGCGCGCTGACCCTGGCGGGCGTCGATTCGACCATTGTCAGTGCCTGCAGCACGGCCCTCGACGCGCTGGCGGCGGGGCGGGTGGATGCGGTCATCGTCGAGGAGGCGCAGTGCCTGGCGATGGCAGAGGCCCATCCCGACTTTACCGGCCCGGGCGTTCCGGTGCTTTTCGTGCGCAGCTTTGCCACCCCCTGCGATCAGCAGCTGGCGCTACCCGACTGGGTGGGCGCCGAGATCCACGAGCCGGTGTTCGATGTCGCACTCTGGCGCGGTCTCGTGGGGCTTTTCGGGCTGGATGCCGGCCTGGCCAGACGGCGGCCCGAGCTGGCTGGGCTGCTTGCCGGACTGCGGGTGCTGATGGTCGAAGACAACCCGGTAAACCAGTTTGTGCTCGACGGCATGCTCCGCAATTACGGGTGCCGGAGCACCTTGGCCAGCAACGGCCAGGAGGCGCTGGCCATCCTTGCCGGACAGGATTTCGACGTGGTGCTGATGGACATGCAGATGCCGGTGATGGACGGCCTGACGGCGACCCGCGCGCTGCGAGCCCGCGAAGCGGCCGAGGGGCGCAAACGCCAGCTGGTGATCGCCCTCACCGCCAACGCCCTGGCAGGAGACCGCGAGATGTGCCTCGAGGCGGGCATGGACGACTACATTGCCAAGCCGGTCACCTTCGATGCCCTGCGCACCGCCTTCACCCGCTGGATGCCGTCCGGGCGGCCGGCCACGCCCACGTCGGAAACCGCTGTAACCGGCGACGTTGCCAGTACGGACCCGACCCTGCCGGTGTTCGACGTCGGCGTTCTGCGCGCCACCCTTGGAGAGTCGGCCGCGGACGTGCTGCCGGTGGTGCTGTCGTCCTATCTGGCCGAGGCGGGCGCGAATGTGACCACCATCGCGGCCATCGGTGACGACTTTGATCGCCCGTTGATCGCCCGCCTGCTCCACAATCTGAAGAGTTCGAGCGCCGCCATCGGCGCCCAGGCGTTCTCGTCCGTGTGCCGGGCGGCCGAGCAGGCTGCGCGGGACGACGACTGGGACGCCGTGCGTCAGCAGATCCCGGAGCTGGTCGCGGCCTTCGAGCCGGTCCGGGCTGCGGTGGCCGCCCATCTCCATAGCGAGCGGGAGGCCGGCCATGAATGAGGTGCGCGTGCTCGTGGTGGATGACGAACCGGTCACCCGCCTCATCACGGACAAGGTGCTGCAGGCGCAGGGTTTTACGGTGCGCTCCGCCGAATCGGCCGAGGCGGCTTTTGCGCTGCTGGCCGAGGATTTTCGCCCCGACCTGATCCTCCTCGACGTGGTGATGCCCGGCATGAGCGGCTACGAGGCCTGCCGCCGGCTGCGCGCCGATGCCCGCTACGAGCACCTGCCCATCGTGATGCTCACGGCGCTCGACGATCAGAAATCCATCGACGAGGCTTACTTCAGCGGCGCCACCGACTTCATCACCAAGCCCCTCAACATGCCGCTGTTGCCGCACCGGGTGCGCCACCTGCTGCGTTCGGCGATGACCTTCCAGCAGCTCATGGCGAGCCGCGAGACCCTGCTCAGCACCCAGAAGCTGGCCGGGCTGGGCGACTGGACGCTGGACAGCAGCGGGGCCTTGCTCGAATGTTCGGAGCAATTCCGGGAGATGCTTGGCATTGGCCGTCCGCCGCGTCCGGCCAGCGCCCTGCTGGCTCGGGTCCATCCCGAGGATAGGGCGCGGGTCGAGGCAGCCCGGGCCGGGCTGCGGGGTGGCGCTGGCTACGAGATCGAATACCGCCTTGCTGCACACGACGGCGCAGTGACCCACCTCCAGGAGGTGGGCTACCCCAATCCTCCCGATGATCCGCCCGGCGCCCACGGCTACACCCAGGACATCACCAAGCGCGTTGAGGTAGAAGCTCAGGTGCGTCGGCTGGCCTGGTTCGATTCCCTGACCGGGCTGCGCAATCGTTCGCGGATGGTCGAGCTGATGGCCGACGAGATGACCGGGCCAGGCGGGGCTGCCGGTGTCCTCAACCTGTTCTTCGTCCACCTCACCGGTCTGCGCAAGTTTGCGCTGCTTTTTGGCCAGAGCCGCGCGGATGGGGTGCTGCAGACCTTTGCGGAGCGACTGCGACGTTTTGTTGCCACCGACGTCGCGGCCAATGTCGGCCTGCCGGCCGACGCGCTGGCTGGCGTGGGGCTGGGGCGCTACGACGAGGCCGACTTCATGGTGTGCATGCCCTTCCGGCGCTCGGGCAATTTGCCGAGGCCCTGCTGGCCGCCACCGCCGCGCCGCTGGAGGAGGTCGCCGACGATCACGGCGAGGCCTTCAATCTGGCGCCCGCCATCGGCGTGAGCCGCTCCCCTGCAGACGCCCGCGATGTCCACGAGCTGATCCGCTGTGCCATGCGCAGCGCCATCAGGGGTGCCGTTGAAGGCGGCAACCGGGTGGTGTTCTTCGATCCAGCCCACGAGGCCGAACTGGCCGCCCGCCATTTGCTGGAACGCCAGCTGCGGGTGGCGATCGACAACGGCGATCAGCTCGAACTGTATTTCCAGCCCAAGGTGGACGCGGTGTCCGGGGCGCCGGTCGGGGCCGAAGTGCTGTTGCGCTGGCGCCACCCGGAGCGCGGCATGGTCAGCCCCGGCGAGTTCATCCCGCTGGCCGAACAGAGCGGCCTCATCCGGCCGATGACCGACTGGCTGCTGGGCCGCGCGGTGGATCAGATCGCGACCTGGCGGGCTGCAGGCCTTACGCCCGGGCGGATCAGTATCAACATGTCGGCCCACAGCTTCTATGGCGGTGGTGTGGTGCGGTTGATCGATGAGGCCCTCGCGCGCACCGGCGTACTGGCGACACAGCTGGTCGTGGAGATCACCGAAGGCACCCTGATGCACGACCATGTGGCCGCGCTGCAGGTGCTCAATGCCCTGCGCGCCCGTCAGATCGGTATCTCCCTCGACGACTTCGGCACCGGCTATTCGTCTCTCGGCTACCTCCAGCGTTTTCCCATCGACGAGATCAAGGTCGATCGTTCCTTCGTCACCGACCTGGACAGCAACCCGAGCAACCAGGCGCTGGTGAGCGCCATCGTCGGGCTTGGGCATGCGCTGGGGCTGGAAGTGGTGGCCGAAGGCGTCGAGACCGAAGCC
The DNA here is from genome assembly GCA_041917255.1 of Zoogloea sp. Taxonomy (GTDB): domain Bacteria; phylum Pseudomonadota; class Gammaproteobacteria; order Burkholderiales; family Rhodocyclaceae; genus Zoogloea. Next base: position 123,931 of record JAYRYA010000011.1, on the reverse strand, counting down.
CAGGCTGGCCACCTGCGCCGCCTCGGCTGCCACATTCTTCAAGGCTTTCTGTATGGCCGGCCAATGCCGGCGGCGGATTTTGCCACCTACATTGCCCGACCCTTCCGGAGTGCATCCGCATCATGATGCCCATACCTCGCCACCGCCATTCGTACCGGGCCCGCCAGCGCGTGCTCGGGGCGCTGCTCGCCGCCACCCTGGCGCCACTGCCCACCCTGGCCGCGACCCGGCTTGACGGCATTTCCATGTCTCTCGAAGAGCTGGCGGAAGTGCGCATCCTCGCCACGCCCAAGTTTGCCGAGGACGCCGAACACTCCCCATCGGCCATCACCATCGTCACCCGCGCCGACATCCGCACCTTCGGCTGGCGCACCCTGGCCGACGTGCTGCGTTCGCTGCAGGGCTTCACCGTTACCGACGACCATACGTATTCCTACGCCGGCGTGCGCGGGGTGTCGGCGCCGGGCGATTACCGCCAGCGCTTTCAGGTGCTCATCGACGGGATCGGCGTGAACGAAAACGTCTTTGCCAGCGTGCCGGTGGATTCGGCCTTTCCCCTCGATCTCGACCTCGTGGAGCGGATCGAGGTGATCCGCGGGCCGAGCGCGTCGGTGTATGGCGGCGACTCGATGTTCGGGGTGGTCAACCTGGTCACCCGCAGCGGTGACAGCCTGAACGGCAACGAGGCGGCCCTTTCGCTTGGCAGCGGCCTGGACCGTCGCGCCCGGCTGACGCGCGGCGGTGAGACCGATGGCGGCATCGGCTACGTGGTGTCGGCCAGTGGGTTAAGCGCCCATGGGCAGAGCATGGACTTTCCCGAGATGGGCGCGGCGGGGATCGATACCCGCGCCAGCCGGCTCCGCGGTGAGACCGGCGGACGGCTGTTTGCCCAGCTACGCAGCAGCGACTGGCGCGCAACACTGGTGCACTCCGAGCGGGATCGCATTGCGCCCACCGGCAGTTACGCCACCGATTTCAACGATCCGGCGCACCGCGAGAAGGACGTCTTCACCCTCGCCGAGTTCGGTGCCATGCAGGCGCTCGACGGTGACACCACGGTCCACGAACGCGTGTACTTCGGCCGCTACCGATACCGCGGCGTGTTTCCCTATACCATGGCACCCGACTACGTCCTCAACCGGGACGACGCTGTGGGCGAATGGTGGGGTATGGAGGGGCGGGTGGTCAGTCGGGCGGTGGCGGGTCAGCGCTGGACGGTCGGCGCCGAGCTGCGTGACAACCTGCGGCAGGATCAAAAGAACGCCGACGCGGGCTACGGCTGCTACGGACTCTCTGCAACGCCCTGCCTCGACAGCAACGAGCACAGCCGGCTGTTCAACCTGTATGCCCAGAACGAGATCAACCTGGGCCCGGCCACGTTGCTGACGCTGGGTCTGCGCTACGACCAGCGCTTCGGCGCCAACCATCACTGGAGCCCTCGCATCGGCCTGGTGCACGAGACCGCCAGGGCCGGCATCTTCAAGCTGCTCTACGCGAGCGCGTTCCGCGATGCGAGCGTCTTTGAGCGCTTCTACACCACACCGACCTACGTCTATGGCAACCCCATCCTGCGTGCCGAACGCATGCAGTCGATCGAAGCCGCCTGGGAAAAACGCATCGGCGCTGGTCGGCTGATGGCTTCGGCCTATCTGTTCCGTCTCAGGGACATGATCGCCCCGGACCCGGACACCGGTGTGGTACGCAACACCGGACCGGCCACCGGCCAGGGCGTGGAGCTGGAATACGAGCAGCGCTGGCGCGACCGCTACAGCCTTCGCGCCGGCTATACCTTCCAGCAACCGCGGGGCGACGGTGGGCGCCTTGAGAACGCGCCGCGCCACATGCTCAAGGCCAACTTGGGTGCCGAGTTGGGGGGAGGCCTTGTTGCGGGTCTGGAAGGTCAGTTCGTCAGCACACGGCTGACCGGCAACAGCGGTCAGCGCGTCCCTGACTACGCCATCGCCAACCTCAACCTGCGCTACCTGCCGGCGGGCCCGGCGTGGGAACTGGCGCTGGGCCTCTACAACCTCTTCGACATCCGCTTCAGCGAGCCCGCCGCCGGCGACACGACGGTTGCCGGTGAGCGGTGGACGATGCCCCAGCTGGGGCGCACCGTCATGCTGACCGGCCGCTTGGCCTTTTGAGCCCAGCCGTGCAAATTCCGACAATCGGATTGACGTTTCGGCCGATCTGATCTGCCGGGGTTTGCGGTTCGCCGGGGCGTCGTACACTGGCGCGACAACAAACCACGCCAGGAGACAAGCATGACCGACCGCCCCGTCAGCCGTTACCCCATCCCCGAACTCGCCAGCCTGCCCGACGACGTGCGTGAGCGCATCCTCGGCGTGCAGGAAAAAGCCGGCTTCGTGCCCAACGTGTTCCTCACCCTTGCCCACCGGCCGGCTGAGTTCCGCGCCTTCTTCGCCTACCACGACGCGCTGATGGAAAAGGACGAGGGCCTCACCAAGGCCGAGCGCGAGATGATCGTCGTCGCCACCTCGGGCGCCAACCAGTGCCTGTATTGCGTGGTGGCCCACGGGGCGATCCTGCGCATCCGTGCCAAGAACCCCCGCGTCGCCGACCAGCTCGCCACCAACTACCGCAAGGCCGAGATCACCCCGCGCCAGCGGGCGATGCTGGATTTTTCGATGAAGCTGGCCCTCGATTCCGCCTCGGTGGTCGACGCCGACATCGAAACGCTCAAGGCCCACGGCTTTGACGACGAGGCAATCTGGGACATCGGCGCCATCACGGCCTTCTTTGCCATGAGCAACCGTCTGGCCAACCTGACCTCGATGCGTCCCAACGACGAGTTCTTTCTCATGGGCCGTCTGCCGAAGGCCTGAGCATCTCCGCTGGCGGGGACAGGACTGTCGGCTGTGAGGGTCGGCGTGCATTCGTTCGCGGCCCATCACCCATCGCCCCAGGGTGAGTGGGGGCTTTCGAGCGAATCCTTCGCACAGATCAAGGATTTCGACTAAGTTGAAGCTTACGATCTGCATCCTCCGACCACTGACACGAGCCGATCATGGATGTTTCCCGCCGCCGCTTCCTGGGTGCCCGCGCACCCGGCCCGGCGCCGTTCCGTCCACCGTGGAGCGTCGAGGAGGCGGTTTTTCTTGATCGGTGCACCCGCTGCGACGATTGCGTGAAGGCTTGTCCCACGGGCCTCCTGCAGCGGGGCGCAGGGGCTTATCCCGAGGCCATCTTCGCGTCGGCTGCCTGCACCTTCTGTGGTGACTGTGCCAAAGCCTGCGCCAGCGGTGCCATCGGCCGCGACACCACACAGCCGCCCTGGTCCTTCGGCGTCGTCATCGGAGAGGGCTGTCTGGCGGCCCAGAACGTCGAATGCCGCGTGTGCGGTGAAGCCTGCGACGCCGGCGCAATCCGTTTTCGTCCCCGTATCGGCGGCGTGCCGCTGCCCGATGTCGACCTCGCCGCATGCACTGGCTGCGGCGCCTGCATTGCGCCCTGCCCGGTGGTGGCAGTGACCCGCAAGGCACATCCTTCCGCCCTGGAGCATCCATGAACATCGTCAGTCTCGTCCTGCGCATCAAGCCGGAGACCCGGGCGGAGGCCGAAGCGGCCCTGACCGCCTTTCCCGGCGTCGAATGCCACGGCATGTCGGACGACGGCAAGCTCGTCGTCACCGTCGAAGACGCCGAAGGCGCCGCCATGTCCGACACCCTCATCGCCCTGCACCGCGTGCCGCAGGTGCTCGCCGCCACCCTGGCCTACGAGCACTGCGGCGTCGAGGACGGCGACAGTCCCGTTTCGAATCAACCGGAAGCCCTGAAATCCCCCTGCGAGGAGGCCCAATCATGACCATCAACCGACGCGACTTCATCAAGACCCAGGCGATCGCCACGGCCGCCGCCACGGCTGGCATTTCGATGCCCGCCCTCGCAGCGAAGAAGGAGGACGCTGCGGCGCCCGCGGAGAACAGCACGGCCGTGCGCTGGGACAAGGCAGCCTGCCGCTTCTGCGGCACCGGCTGTTCGGTGCTGGTGGGGGTGCAGAACGGCCGCGTGGTGGCCACTCAGGGCGATCCGGATTCCCAGGTCAATCGCGGCTTGAACTGCATCAAGGGCTACTTCCTGTCCAAGATCATGTACGGCGAGGATCGCCTCACCCGCCCGCTGCTGCGCATGAAGGACGGCAAGTACGACAAGAACGGCGAGTTCACCCCGATCACCTGGAACCAGGCCTTCGACATCATGGCCGAGAAGTGGAAGACCGCGCTGAAGGCCGAGGGCCCCGGCTCGGTCGGCATGTTCGGTTCCGGCCAGTGGACGATCTGGGAAGGCTACGCCGCCGCCAAGCTGATGAAGGCCGGCTTCCGCTCCAACAACCTGGACCCGAACGCCCGCCACTGCATGGCCTCCGCCGTGGCCGGTTTCATGCGCACCTTCGGCATCGACGAGCCGATGGGCTGCTACGACGACATCGAGCAGGCCGACGCCTTCGTGCTGTGGGGCAGCAACATGGCCGAGATGCACCCGATCCTGTGGACCCGCATCACCGACCGCCGCCTCACCAAGACCGACGTGCAGGTGCATGTGCTGTCCACCTTCGAGCACCGCAGCTTCGAGCTGGCCGACAACGGCATGATTTTCGTGCCCCAGACCGATCTGGCGATCCTCAATTACATCTGCAATTACATCATCCAGAACAACAAGGTTAACCAGGAGTTCGTCAAGAAGAACGTCAACTTCAAGATGGGCGAGACCGACATCGGCTTTGGTCTGCGCCCGGCCCACGCGCTGGAGAAGGACGCCAAGTTCAACGGCTACCCCGGCGCCGACGGCAAGCCCAAGAACAACCCGAACGACGCCAAACCGGCCACGTTCGAAGACTTCAAGAAGTTCGTCTCCACCTACACCCTCGACTACACCGCCAAGCTCACCGGCGTGCCCAAGGATCGCCTGCAGAAGCTGGCCGAGCTGTACGCCGACCCGAAGAAGAAGGTCGTCAGCTTCTGGACGATGGGCTTCAATCAGCACACCCGCGGCACCTGGGTGAACAACATGATCTACAACGTCCACCTGCTGGTGGGCAAGATCTCCACCCCGGGTTCCGGTCCGTTCTCCCTCACCGGCCAGCCGTCGGCCTGCGGCACCGCCCGTGAAGTGGGCACCTTCGCCCACCGTCTGCCCGCCGACATGGTGGTGACCAACCCGGATCACCGTCATCACACCGAAGAGATCTGGCAACTGCCCGAAGGCACCATCAACGAGAAGATCGGCTACCACGCCGTGGCCCAGAGCCGTGCCCTGAAGGACGGCAAGCTCAAGTGCTACTGGACCAGCACCACCAACAACATGCAGGCCGGCCCCAACGTCAATCAGGAGATCTATCCGGGCTGGCGCAACCCGGCGGCCTTCGTGGTGGTGTCGGATGTGTACCCGACCGTCTCGGCCCTCGCCGCCGACCTGATCCTCCCGTCCGCCATGTGGACCGAGAAGGAAGGTGCCTTCGGCAATGCCGAGCGCCGCACCCAGTTCTGGCGTCAGCAGGTCAAGGCGCCGGGCGAGGCCAAGTCCGATCTGTGGCAGTACATGGAGTTCTCCAAGCGCTTCAAGGTCGAGGACGTCTGGCCGGCCGAACTGATCGCCAAGAAGCCCGAGTACAAGGGCAAGACCTTGTACGACGTGCTGTACGCCAACAAGGTGGTGAACAAGTTCCCGAAGGCCGACCTCGCCAAGGCCAACGAGCACGCCATCAAGAACTACACCAACGACGAATCCGAAGCTTTCGGCTACTACGTGCAGAAGGGCCTGTTCGAGGAGTACGCGCTCTTCGGCCGCGGCCACGGCCACGATCTGGCGCCGTTCGAGATGTACCACAAGGCCCGCGGCCTGCGCTGGCCAGTGGTCGATGGCAAGGAAACCCTGTGGCGCTTCCGCGAGGGCTACGACCCGTACGTCAAGGCGGGTGAGGGCGTGAGGTTCTATGGTCACAAGGACGGCAAGGCGGTGATCTTCGCGCTGCCTTACCAGGACCCCCCGGAAAAGCCGGATGCCGAGTTCGACCTGTGGCTGTGCACCGGTCGCGTGCTCGAACACTGGCACACCGGCACCATGACCCGTCGCGTGCCCGAGTTGCACAAGGCGGTGCCCGAGGCGCAGGTCTTCATGCACCCGGATGACGCCAAGAAGCGTGGTCTCCAGCGCGGCATGCAGGTCAAGGTCCAGTCCCGGCGTGGCGAGATGATGGCCCGCATCGAGACCAAGGGCCGAAACAAGCCCCCGGTCGGCCTGATCTTCGTGCCCTTCTTCGACGAATCCAAGCTGGTGAACAAGCTGACCCTCGACGCCACCTGCCCGATCTCGAAGGAAACCGACTACAAGAAGTGCGCCGTCAAGGTGGTGCGCGCCTGATCTTCCAGGTGACTGGCTGCAGGCTGGGCTGACGCCTGGCCTGTCGCCGCCACCCGGATCAAAGCAGAACAATCATGGACACCGGCAAGAAACCCGCCCGCAAGCCTACCGACGCCGCCTCGCCGGCCTCAATGGCCCGGCGCAAGTTCATCAACAGCGTGGCTGCCGCGGCTGGCGGCGGCTGCCTGTTGGCGCTCGGGGCGGGGCTTTACGCGAAGAGTGCGTCGGCCTTGCCGGCCCAGGCCCTGCGCCCGCCCGGCGCATTGCCCGAAGCCGATTTCCTGGCGGCCTGCGTGCGCTGCGGTTTGTGCGTGCGCGACTGCCCCTATGACACCCTCCACCTCGCCGACCTGGGCGATCCTGTCGTCGCCGGCACGCCTTATTTCACGGCGCGCAAGACGCCTTGCGAGATGTGCGAGGACATCCCCTGCGTGAAGGCCTGTCCCACCGGCGCGCTGGATCGCAAGCTCACCGACATCAACAAGGCCCAGATGGGCCTCGCCGCCCTCGTGGACCACGAGAGCTGTCTCAATTTCCTCGGCCTGCGCTGCGACGTGTGCTACCGGGTGTGCCCGGTCATCGACAAGGCGATCACCCTCGAAACCCAGCACAACCCGCGCTCCGACCGCCACGCGATGTTGCTGCCGACGGTGCATTCCGATGCCTGCACCGGCTGCGGCAAGTGCGAGAAATCCTGCGTGCTGCCGGTGGCGGCGATCAAGGTCTTCCCGCGCCAGCTGGCCCAGGGTGCGTTGCCGGCCCATTACCGCAAGGGCTGGGAAGAAAAGGCCCGCCACGGTGGATCGCTGATCGGTGAGCAGGTCGAACTGCCCGTGCGCGGCTTTGACGGCCCCACCGCCGGTCGGACTGCCACCGAAACGGTTGTTGCCCCCACGGTGGATCCCGCGCCTGCCGCCGCCGCGCCTGCCGCCGCCGCGCCTGCGCCGAAATCGGCGGGCGGAATCAACTCCCACTGGAAGCCGTAAATCATGGCGACCTCAACACTCAACGCCTCCGCAAAGTCGGTTGCCCGTGCCGACTGCGCCCCGGCCCGCAGCCTTTGGCAGCGCCAGCGCTGGCTCATCCTCCGTCGAACCAGCCAACTGCTGATCCTGCTGGCCTTTCTGGCCGGGCCGTGGTTCGGGGTGTGGATCGTCAAGGGCAACCTGTCCTCGTCCCTCACCCTTGGCGTGCTGCCCCTCACCGATCCACTACTGGTGCTGCAGACGCTGGTGACCGGCCATCTGCCGTATTCTTCGGCGCTGATCGGCGCGGCCATCGTGCTCGGCTTCTACCTGCTGGTGGGCGGGCGGATCTTCTGCAGCTGGGTGTGCCCGGTCAATGTGGTCACCGACGCCGCCGCCTGGAGCCGGCGCCGCCTCGGCATCAAGACCGGCCGCGTGCCCGATGCCGCCACCCGCTACTGGCTGCTGGGTGGCCTCCTGGCGGCCGCCGCCGTCACCGGCAGCCTGGCTTGGGAATGGGTCAATCCGGTTTCCCTGCTGCACCGGGGGCTGATCTTCGGGATGGGTGGCGGGCTGTTCGTGATCGCCGGCATCTTTCTGTACGACCTGCTGGTGGCGAGCCGCGGCTGGTGCGGCCACCTGTGCCCGATGGGCGCCTTCTATGGCCTGCTCGGCAAGAAGGCGCTGGTGCGCGTCTCGGCCAGCAGGCGCGCCGCCTGTGACGACTGCATGGACTGCTTCACGGTGTGCCCCGAACCCCAGGTGATCCGCCCCGCCCTCAAGCAGGTCGGGCAGGAGAGCCCACTGATCCTGGCCTCAGACTGCACCAGCTGCGGCCGCTGCATCGATGTGTGCGACAAACAAGTTTTCAAAATGACCCATAGGTTCGATCAAAGGAGCGAGTGATGAACAAGCCGACCTTCCAATCCACCCGCCTGCGCGCGGCTGCACTGGCCCTGTGCCTGGCGCATACCTTCCTTGCTCCTGTTGCCGCCGTGGCCGCCACCGAGGCGCCCGTCAAGCTGCAAAGCCTGCGCGGCGCCGAGATCAACGCCAGCGATCCTGAAGGCGACGGCACCCGCTATGGTCGCGATCAGGCCCCGTTGCCGCGGGATTTCGTCCAGCAGCCGCCGCTGATCCCTCATGCCATCAAGGGTTATACGGTCACCAAGAACTTCAACAAGTGCCTCGACTGCCACGCCTGGGCCCGCGCCAAGGAAACCGGTGCCACCAAGATCTCGGTGACGCACTTCAAGACGCGTGAAGGCGAGGAGCTTTCCAGCGTGTCGCCGCGTCGTTATTTCTGCAACCAGTGCCACGTGCCCCAGAGCGACGCCAAGCCGCTGGTGGGCAACACCTTCAAGCCCGGCACCGGGATGCGCTGACGGATAGACAGGGAGTTCGGACAAATGGATACCAACAACAAGGGCCTGATCGGGCGAATCCGATCCCTCGGCTGGGGGTTTGCAGCGATGCTGTTCATCGCTGGGGTCGTGTTCTGGGGCGGCTTCAATACCGCCATGGAATGGACCAACCGGGAAGCCTTCTGCATCTCCTGCCACGAGATGAAGGACAACGTCTATCAGGAGTACCGCTCGACCATTCACGCATCCAACCGCTCCGGCGTACGGGCCACCTGCCCGGACTGCCATGTGCCGAAGGAGTGGGGTCCGAAGATCGTTCGCAAGATCCAGGCTTCCAACGAAGTCCTGCACAAGGTGCTCGGCTCCATCGACACGCCCGAGAAGTTCAACGCCAAGCGGCTGGAGCTGGCCAAGCATGAATGGGAGCGGATGAAGAAGACCGACTCCCGCGAATGCCGCAACTGCCACAACTTCGACAGCTTCGACTATGCAGAGCAGGGTCGTCGTTCGTCCAAGATGCACCAGACCGGCCTGAACGAAGGCAAGACCTGCATCGACTGCCACAAGGGCATTGCCCATACGCTGCCCGAAGTCGAACAGGCCATTGGCGCGCCGAAGGAAGGTGCGACGCCGGAGGAATTCCATCCTCCCACGCCCAAGCCCGAAGAGGCCAAGCCTGAGGCCGACAAGGCCGCGAAGGGCTGATCTGCCGGCATGGAGTGCCCGGGTTGCGACGGAACCGGGCAAAGAAGGAAAATGGAGAAGGAAAAAAGGGCCGCGTCATGCGGCCCTTTTTCCTTCTGGAGAAAGGCCTACTGCCGTCAGGGTGAAGCGACTGGAGTAATATTCGGGTCACCCCTGCTGCCGGATGTCCCGGCTGGCATTTTCTCTCCCGAAACCTGGAGTCGGCCTTTCTTGGTTCCCCAGCGGAATGATGACGAATCCCAGGCCCGCCTGCTGAGCGCGATCCTCGAAGGCTCGGAGGACGGCGTGTTGGCGGCAGATCGGGAAAATCGCCTCGTCGCCGTCAACGAGCGTTTCTTTTCGGTGTGGGGCGTGCCCCGACCGCCCGGACCGCTGGCCGCGTTATTCCGCAGCCCCTTCGATCCGATCTACGACGCGGTCTTGTCGCGGCTTGTCGTGCCCACTCACTTCCAGGAATGGGTGCGCCATGTGCTGCCGTTGATGGAGCGGGTGGATTCCGGTGATGTGCCCCTCAAGGATGGCCGCACGCTCCGGGGGCATGCCATTTCCTGGCGGGCCGCCAACGGCGAGCTGCTGGGCCGGATCTGGTATTTCCGGGATGTCACCGAGGTGGTCCGCTCGATCCAGGCCATCGAAGCGAGCGAGCGGCGTTACCGCACGGCGTTCCAGACCACGCTCGACGCGATCGCCATCACGACCCTGGCGGGCGGCGTTTACGTCGATGTGAACCAGGCCTTTCAGGACATCACGCAGTACAGTCGGGACGAACTCATCGGCCGCAGCTCGCTCGAACTGGGAATCTGGGCCGATACCGACGACCGCCTCTACTTTGCCGAAAAGGTGCGCCGCGAGCAGGCGCGTGTCCGGCTGGAGGCGCGTTTCCGCAAGAAGAACGGGGATATCTTCTGGGGCATGTTCTCGGTGTCACCGATGGAATTCAACGGTCAGCCCTGCCTGCTGTCCATCACCCGCGACATCACCGAAAGCAAGGCGGCCCAGGACGAACTGGCCCGCCATCGAGACAGCCTGGAGCTGCTTGTTGCCGAGCGGACGGCCGAGCTGTCCAAGGCCAAGGAGGCCGCCGAGGCCGCCAGTGTGGCCAAGAGTGCCTTCCTGGCCAACATGAGCCACGAGATCCGCACGCCGCTCAACGCCATCACCGGCATGGCCTACCTCATCCGCCGCGGCGGGCTCACGCCCCAGCAGGCGGAGCAACTCGACAAACTGGTGGGGGCGGGCGAGCATCTCCTGAAGATCATCAATGGGATTCTCGAACTATCGAAGATCGAGGCCGGCAAGATCGTCATGACCGAGGCGCCGCTGCGGGTCGAGAGCATTCTGGAGAACGTCGTCTCGATGCTCCACGTACGCGCTGTCGACAAGCACCTGCGCCTCGCCACCGAGTGCGATCCGCTGCCCCTCGATCTGCTCGGTGATGCAACGCTGCTGCAGCAGGCCCTGCTCAACTACGCCGCCAACGCCGTGAAGTTCACCGAAGGCGGCAGCGTGACCCTCAGGGTGAAGCTGCTGGAGGCGGATATCGACACCGCGCTGCTCTGTTTCGAGGTCGAAGACTCCGGTATCGGCATCGAAGCGGACGTTCTGCCCCGGCTTTTTCTGGCTTTCGAGCAAGCCGACAACACCATGACCCGCAAGCACGGGGGGACGGGCCTGGGGCTGGCCATCACCCGCGAACTGGCAGAGCGGATGGGCGGCGCTGCGGGGGCGACCAGTTGCCCGGGGGCGGGCAGCACCTTCTGGTTTACCGCAAGGCTCAGGCGCGGTCAGTCTGCCGGCCTGCCCCAAAAGGTGACGGAGGGTGACGCCGAGGCCATCCTCAGCGCGGCATTTTCCGGCCGGCGGGTACTCGTCGCGGACGACGAGCCCATCAACCGAGAGATCGTCGAGCTGATGCTGATGGGCGCCGGTCTGCAGGTCGAGTCTGTCGAGGATGGTGTCGAGGCCGTGCAGCGGGTGGCGCAGGATGCCAGTTACGATCTGATCCTGATGGACATGCAGATGCCCAACATGGACGGACTGGAGGCCACGCGGCAGATCCGCGCGCTGCCCGGGGGGCGGACCATCCCCATCGTCGCCATGACCGCCAACGCCTTTTCCGAGGACAGGGCGCGGTGCCTGACAGCCGGGATGGACGACTTTGTCGCCAAGCCGATCGATCCTGATCGGGTCTTCGCAACGGTGCTCCACTGGCTGCGACAAGGCGATGCGGATGTCGCCTGACACCCCGGACGGCTTGATGACGCCCATTGTCATGCCCGTGGCGGGCGCCGAAACCTAGTCCTGGCGCGGGTCTTCGCGTGCTCGCCAAGCTTGGGCGCAGCCGCCATCCTGGCCGCTTGACCGCAATCAAGGACTACACCCCCCTTCCGCCCGCACCATCCCGCCCAAGCTGCGTCGTGCAGCGATGCCATCCAGGGAGGTTCCATGAGCGGGACATTCACAAAATCAATGGCGCGAAACATCTTCTTCGGGGGCACTGTTTTCTTTGCGCTCCTGTTCATCGCGCTGACCTTCGATTCGATGCAGACCCTTCCCAAGCGGGATAACCGGGCCAATCTGACCCCGGCTGTCGCTGCGGGCAAGAAGGTGTGGGAGGTCAATAACTGCATCGGCTGCCACACCCTGCTGGGCGAGGGTGCCTACTTCGCCCCCGAACTGGGCAACGTCTACAAGCGTCGCGGCCCCGAGTTCATCAAGGCATGGATCCAGTCCCAGCCCACGGGCGCCCCGGGCCGTCGCCAGATGCCCAATTTCCACCTGACCGACCAGCAGTTGAACGATCTCGTCGAATTCCTGAAGTACACGTCCGAGATCAACACTGCCAACTGGCCGCCCAACATCGAAGGCTGATTGCCGATCTGAAAGGGAGCTATCCACCATGCAATATTCCTCGCAGTCGGTCGCGAAGCCATACTTCATCGCGGCCATCGGACTGTTCCTCGGTCAGATCCTGTTCGGTCTCATCATGGGCCTGCAGTATGTGATCGGCGACTTCCTGTTCCCCGCCATCCCGTTCAACGTCGCGCGGATGGTCCACACCAACCTGCTGATCGTGTGGCTGCTGTTCGGCTTCATGGGCGCGGCCTACTACATGATCCCGGAAGAAACCGAGACCGAGCTGTATTCGCCAAAACTGGCGCTGCTCATGTTCTGGGTCTTCCTCGTTGCTGGTGCGGCGACCATCCTCGGTTACCTGCTCGTGCCCTACGCCACCCTGGCGAAGTTCACCGGTAATGACATCCTCGAGACGATGGGCCGGGAATTCCTCGAACAACCGCTGCTGACCAAGATCGGCATCGTGGTCGTCGCGCTGGTGTTCTTGTTCAACCTGACCATGACCATGCTCAAGGGCCGCAAGACCTCCATCGGCATCGTGCTGATGCTCGGTCTGTGGGGCCTGGCGGTGTTCTTCCTGTTCTCCTTCTACAACCCGCACAACCTGGTGCTCGACAAGTTCTACTGGTGGTGGGTCGTGCACCTGTGGGTCGAAGGCGTCTGGGAGCTCATCCTCGGCTCGCTGCTGGCCTTCGTGCTGATCAAGGTGACCGGCGTCGACCGCGAAGTCATCGAGAAGTGGCTGTACGTCATCATCACCCTCACGCTCGTCACCGGCATCATCGGCACCGGCCACCACTACTTCTGGATCGGCCTGCCGGAGTACTGGCAGTGGTGGGGTTCGGTGTTCTCCGCGCTGGAGCCGATCCCGTTCTTCGCGATGACCGTCTTCGCCTTCAACATGGTGAACCGCCGCCGCCGCGAGCACCCCAACAAGGCCGCCACCCTGTGGGCCCTCGGTACTGGCGTGATGTCCTTCCTGGGCGCTGGCGTGTGGGGCTTCCTGCACACCCTGGCTCCGGTGAACTACTACACCCACGGCACGCAGATCACCGCGGCCCACGGTCACATGGCCTTCTACGGCGCCTACGCGATGGTGGTCATCACCATCATCAGCTACGCCATGCCGATCCTGCGCGGCCGTGCCGCCAACAGCGAGAAGGCGCAGACCATGGAAATGTGGTCGTTCTGGCTGATGACCGTCGCGATGGTGTTCATCACCCTGTTCCTGACCGCCGCCGGCATCCTGCAGGTCTGGCTGCAGCGCTACAGCGCCACGCCGATCCCGTTCATGGCCGCGCAGGACCAGCTGGCGATCTTCTACTGGCTGCGTGAAGGCACTGGCGTGATGTTCCTGGTGGGCCTGCTGGTCTACATCGCCAGCTTCTTCGTGGGCGGCGAGAGCAAGGCTCGCGCAGCATAAGTCGTTTCAAGTGCCAAGTTGGATGAAAAGCCCGGCGCAAGCCGGGCTTTTCACTTTCGGGGTGCAAGGTTGGCGAGGGGTGCAATGCCCATTTCGGGTGCATTTGCGTGGATGCTGTCTCGTTGTCGGGAGCGCCGCGGGTGCACAAGTGCTTTCATGCACTGCCGGGGTGCCTGAGGCGTCTGGAATGATCCATTCTGGGGCGTGAAAGGACGTGAAATATAGGTGAAGAGCGCGCGGATGGCCGGGCTACGCCGTTTTCGCGACGGCATGGCATTTGCTGTGGTTTGTTAAAAACCTACATCAGAGAGCGCTGTCATGGAATCCGACTCCGTCATTCTCGGCCTGCTTGGCCGCATTCATGTGCTCATGCGCCGGGTGGCCAACCGCATCACCGACGTGGAGTACATGCGTATCAACAAGGACTACGCCCGGGAAATCGTGCGCGTTGCCGCCGAAACCGGCAACGCGGAACTCGTCGAGTTGTGCGATCGCTTGCGGGTGGCGATGGAACTCGATCCACCCCCCGAAACCGATGCGCCGGCCCGCACCGGTCTCCTCGAGCGGCTGCGTGCCGGCCGGTCCGCATCGACCCATCCGGTCGATCGCTACGTGGGTACCCTGCGCTAGCTTCAGACGGGCCCGACCACCCGGGCCTGTTCGTCGGTCTCCAGTGTTTCCATCCAGCGTAGCTGGCGGTCGAGCACATCGACGGTGGCTTCCGACGCATCTCCGTGACGCGCCAGCAGGCGGCGACGCAGTTCGTAGTCGGGCGCCGAGCAGGCGAGGATACCCATCGGCGCGCCGTGGGCGGTGGCCAGCGCGAGGAAGTTCGTCCGCTCGTCGCGCCGCAGGAAGGCTGCATCCACCACCACCGACCATCCGGCCGCGAGCAGCATCCCGGCGGTGTCGTGGAGCATGGAGTAAGTGCGCAGGGTGCTGTCGGGCGTGTAGATGTTGCCGGAGATTGCGCTGCGGCTATCGTCCAGCGGGCCCAGCCCGAACAGGCGCTTGCGCTCCACATCCGAGCGCAGGCGCAGGGTGGTGGCGCTCGCGTCTGCCAGCAGCAGATCGGCACTGGCGGTGGTCTTGCCCGAGCCCGATACCCCAAAGGTGATCGTGAGCCGTGGCGGCGGCGGGGCGGCGATCTCGGCGGCCAGGCGCAGGTAGGCGTCCACGCCTTCGGCCGCACCGCCCAGCGCGGCTACCTTGGCGCGCACCATCGCCCGGTACACGGCGTAGAAACGCAGTACCTTCATGGCCTCGAAATCGCCCGAGACGGTGAGCCACTCGTTGAGCAGCCAGGCGGCCAGATCGGGGCGGTGGTGATCGAGGAGATCGATGTAGGTGAAGGCGATCTCCGAGGCCACGTCAATCCAGCGCAGGCTGTCGTTGAACTCGATGCAATCGAAGGGCGTGATCCGGTCGTCCAGCAGCACCAGGTTGCCCAGGTGAAGGTCGCCGTGGCATTCGCGCACCCGGCCGGCGGCCTTGCGGGCGGCGACGGTGGGGCGGATGCGGGCAAATTCGTCGCGGGTCCAGGCTTCGAGCGCGCCGAGGCGTTCGGCGTGTGCGGGCGCCAGGGCAGCAAGCTCGGTGAAGTTCTCGATGGCTTGCTCGAGCACCTGCGCCGGGGTGCCGAAAACGGTGCCGGGGCCGGCTACCGCCGTGGCGGCATGAAAGCGGTTCAGGGTGTCCGCCAGCGCCGACAGCTGGTCGAGCCGCAGGTGGCCGAGGGCGCAGAGGTGGTCGAGGCGTTGCTCTTCGGGAAATCGGCGCATGCGCACGGCCCATTCCTCGCCGTCGGCGCTGTGGCCGATGGCCTCGAGGCCCAGGTACAGATCCGGCGCAAACCGGCGGTTGAGGCGCAACTCGGCTTCGCAGCAGCAGTGGCGCCGTGCGGCGCTGCCGTAATCGAGGAAGGGCAGGCTGATCGGTTTCTTGATCTTCCAGGCCAGCGCGCCGGCCAGCAGCAGCCAGGAGATGTGGGTGTCGATCACCGATGCGTCGTGGCGGGCGCGAAAGTCTTCCAGCCAGGGGGGAAGTGAGGCAGTCATGGGGGGATTATCGTCTCGTCACGCCGCGTCAGGTCAGCCTGCTGCCCGGCTTGGGGCGGGTGCCACCGGTCTGTGGGTGATGACTGCGTCGGGATCATTCCCCGGCAGCAGCGGGGCTCCCGCTGGCATCACGTGGGCCAGATAGCCCAGGCTGACCAGATACAGCCCGAGGGTCAGCAGGAAGGCGGTCATGCTGGTGCGGCGGCGCGGCCCCCATTCGTTGGCATCCGCGCGGCCCGGCCAGCACGCCAGCTTGAAGGTGAAATACAGCCCGAGCAGCGGCACAAGCTGGGCCAGCCACACCCATCCGCGCCAGTCGAGATCGTGGCTGCGCCGCACGAGGGCGCGGATCTTGAGCAGCCCGCCCGCCACGAGCGCCAGTGCAAGCAAGGGCACGGAGCCGGACTTCACGAACACGATGAGGCCCAGGTTGACGAGGGCCAGTCCGAAAAGAACGCTCTGGAATAGCAGGCCACGGCCGAAGCGCCCGTGAAACCCCACGCCAAGGAACTCGCTGGGAACCGCTGCGGCGCGCGTCGCTTGAGACTGAGGATGAGCGGCGTTGGCACTTTCGGCCGCCTGGGCGGCCAGAAACCCCGGCATGTTGATCGAGCAGGCCCGGCAGACGGTGCGCAGGGGTTGGCTTTCGCCGCAGGCCGGGCAGACGACCTGGGGCTGGTTTGCGGTGCTGCTGCGGCCGGCGTCGTCGCGGGCGGCGCTGAGGCGTTTATCCAGCATGTCGGACGGCACCGGCGGGTCGATGACCACCTTCAGGCCGATGCCCTTCAGGCGTAGTTCGTAGCGTTGGGCCTCGACCGGCGACAAGCCCTTGCGCAGTCGCACGCGCTGGCCCGAGAACACCTGATGGATCGTCTCGTGGGAGCATCCGAGCAGGGTCTGCAGCTGCATGCGGGCGATGCTGCGGTCGTAGCCCGGCAGGGTTTCGCCAAAAAAGACGATGTTGTGGACCGGTTCCAAGGTGCTTTTCCGATGGCGTGTCGGACTGAATTCTACGGGGCGACCGCCCGGCGGGCAATGACGAGCGGATGATCGGGGCGCCTGGGGGCGCTTTTCCCGGCTGGCGGTGGGTGATATGGTCGCGCCCTTGATTGCCCGAGCTGATGATGAAATCCGCCGCTGACCCGTTTGATTTCCGGCCTGCCAGCCTGGCGGAGGCCGAAGCCCAGATTGCCGCCATCGGTGAGCGCCTCGCCGAGCGCGGGATCGCCCACCGCAAGCCGCCACCACCGCCCACAACGTGCTGCGGCCGCGGCTGTAACGGCTGTGTGTGGGAAGGCTACTACGCGGCCCTCGGCTGGTGGCGCGACGACGCCCGCGCACTGCTGGCGGATACGCCAAAACCCTTGTAAAATCCGCCGCTTGCCGAGGAGCGTTGCGACCCGCTGATCCCCGTGATCCAGCAGGCCAGGCTCGGCAACCGATCAACGGCGCTCACAAACCTTCACCGGTTTGTTGCGCCGTTTTTCTTTGCGCGCCCCGGCCGATTTTTTTAGGAACCGCCATGCAGCCCGACCGTACCGCCGAACTCCACAATCAACTGACCCACCGCATCCTGATCCTCGACGGGGCGATGGGCACGATGATCCAGCAGCACAAGCTGGGTGAAGCCGACTACCGGGGCACGCGCTTCGCCGAGCACGGCAAGGATCTCAAGGGCAACAACGACCTGCTGGTGCTCACCCGGCCGGACGTGGTGGGCGGCATCCACCGGGCCTACCTCGAGGCTGGCGCCGACATCATCGAGACCTGCACCTTCAACGCCACCCGCATCTCCCAGGCCGAATACGGCCTGGCCGACGTGGCCTACGAGCTGAACGTGGAAGGCGCCCGCCTGGTGCGCGCCCTGTGCGACGAATTCACCGCGGCCAACCCGGCCAAGCCGCGCTACTGCGCCGGCGTGCTCGGCCCCACCTCGCGCACCCTGTCGATCTCGCCGGACGTGAACGATCCGGGCTTCAGAAACGTGAGCTTCGACGCGCTGGTGGACGACTACTACGATTCGGCCAAGGGTCTGCTGGAAGGCGGCGCCGACATCCTGCTGATCGAGACCATCTTCGACACCCTCAACGCCAAGGCCGCGGTGTTCGCGGTCGAGAAGCTGTTCGCGGATCTGGGCAAGCGCGTGCCCGTGATGATCTCCGGCACCATCACCGACGCCTCCGGCCGCACCCTGTCGGGCCAGACCGCCGAGGCATTCTGGAACTCCCTCTCCCACGCCCGGCCAATCAGCTTCGGCCTCAACTGCGCGCTGGGCGCGAAAGAGCTGCGCCAGTACGTTGAGGAGCTCTCCAACGTCTGCAACACCTTCGTCTCGGCCCACCCCAATGCCGGTCTGCCCAACCCGCTGTCGCCCACTGGCTACGACGAGACCCCCGAACAGCTGGCGAGCGAGATCGTCGAGTGGGCCCGCTCGGGCCTGGTGAACATCGTAGGCGGCTGCTGCGGCACCTCGCCGGCGCACATCAAGGCGATCGCCGAGGCGGTCAGCCTCGTCACCCCGCGCACCGTGCCGGATGTGGAGAAGAAGCTGCGCCTGTCGGGCCTCGAGCCTTTCAACGTGGGCGCCGATTCGCTATTCGTCAACGTGGGCGAGCGCACCAACGTCACCGGCTCGCGCGCCTTTGCGCGGATGATTCTGGAGGGCCGCTTCGACGACGCCCTGGCGGTGGCCCGTCAGCAGGTGGAAAACGGCGCCCAGGTCATCGACATCAACATGGACGAGGCGATGCTCGACTCCCTCGCGGCGATGGAGAAGTTCCTCAAGCTCATCGCCTCCGAGCCGGACATCTCCCGCGTGCCCATCATGCTCGATTCGTCCAAGTGGAGCGTGATCGAGGCCGGCCTGAAGTGCATCCAGGGCAAGGGCGTGGTCAATTCCATCTCGATGAAGGAAGGCGAGGCCGAGTTCCTGCGCCAGGCGCGCCTGTGCCGCCAGTACGGTGCCGCGGTCATCGTGATGGCCTTCGACGAGAAGGGCCAGGCCGACACCTTCGCCCGCAAGACCGAGATCTGTGCCAAGGCGTATGAGCTGCTGGTGGGCATCGGCTTCCCGCCGGAAGACATCATCTTCGACCCGAACATCTTCGCCATCGCCACCGGCATCGAGGAGCACGACAACTACGCCGTGGACTTCATCAACGCTGTGGCGTGGATCAAGCAGAACCTGCCCTACGCCAAGATCAGCGGCGGCGTCTCCAACGTGAGCTTCAGCTTCCGGGGCAACGATCCGGTGCGCGAGGCGATCCACACCGTCTTCCTGTACCACGCCATCAAGGCCGGCATGAGCATGGGCATCGTCAATGCCGGCATGCTGGGCGTGTACGACGATCTGGAGCCCGAGCTGCGCGCCAAGGTCGAGGACGTGGTGCTCAACCGCCACCCCGGTGCCGGCGAGGCGCTGGTGGAGTTCGCCCAGACGGTGAAGGAAGGCAAGGCCAAGGATTCCGGGCCGGATCTCTCCTGGCGCGAGCAGCCCGTCGAGGCGCGCCTTTCCCACGCGCTGGTCAAGGGCATCACCGATTTCGTGGTGGCCGACACCGAGGAAGTGCGCGCCAAGCTCGCTTCCGACGGCAAGCCGCCGCTCGCCGTGATCGAAGGCCCGCTGATGGCTGGCATGAACGTGGTGGGCGATCTCTTCGGCGCCGGCAAGATG
Source organism: Zoogloea sp. (assembly GCA_041917255.1). Taxonomy (GTDB): domain Bacteria; phylum Pseudomonadota; class Gammaproteobacteria; order Burkholderiales; family Rhodocyclaceae; genus Zoogloea. The sequence continues at coordinate 104,508 of JAYRYA010000011.1, read as the reverse complement.
TTCCTGCCCCAGGTCGTCAAGTCGGCCCGCGTGATGAAGCAGGCCGTGGCCCACCTGATCCCCTTCATCGAAGAGGAAAAGGCCCGCACCGGCGCCACCAGCAAGGGCAAGATCGTCATCGCCACCGTGAAGGGCGATGTCCACGATATCGGCAAGAACATCGTCGGCGTGGTGCTCGGCTGCAACGGTTACGACGTGGTGGACCTGGGCGTGATGGTGTCCTGCGACAAGATCCTCCACGCCGCCCGCGAACACGGTGCCCAGGCCATCGGCCTGTCCGGCCTCATCACCCCGTCGCTCGAAGAGATGAGCCACGTGGCGGCCGAGATGCAGCGCCAGGGCTTTGCCGACGGCCAGTCGATCCCGCTGCTCATCGGCGGCGCCACCACCAGCCGCGCCCACACGGCCATCAAGATCGCCCCGCACTACAGCGGGCCGGTGATCTACGTGCCGGATGCCAGCCGCGCGGTGGGCGTGGTCACCAGCCTGCTCTCCGAAGGCCAGCGCGAGGGCTACACCGCCGACGTGGCCGCCGACTACGAGAAGATCCGCGCCCAGCACGCCGGCAAGAAGGGTGTCGCGATGGTCAAGCTCGACGCCGCCCGCGCCAACGCCTTCCGGTGGAACCTCGACCCGGCCTACACGCCGGCCAAGCCCGCCCAGCTGGGTGTGCAGGCTTTCGACATCGACCTCGCCGAGCTCGTCGATTTCATCGACTGGGGCCCGTTCTTCCAGACCTGGGACCTCGCCGGCAGCTACCCGAAGATTCTCGACGACGAGATCGTCGGCGAGACCGCCCGCGAGCTCAAATCCGACGCCGAGGTGATGCTCGCCCGCATCGTCGCCGAGCAGGACACCAACCCGTGGATCAAGGCCCGCGGCGTGATCGGCCTGTTCCCCGCCAACGCGGTGGGCGACGACATCGAGTTCTACGCCGACGAATCCCGCGCCGACGTTAAGATGACCTGGCACGGCCTGCGCCAGCAGCACGAACGTCCCGCCGGCAAGCCGAACTACTGCCTGGCGGATTTCGTCGCGCCCAAGGCGAGCGGCGTGTCCGACTACGTGGGCGCCTTCGCGGTGACCGCCGGGCTTGGTATCGAGGGCCGTCTGGCGGCCTACGAGCGCACCCACGACGATTATCACGCGATCATGCTCAAGGCGCTCGCCGACCGCTTCGCCGAAGCCGCCGCCGAATGGCTGCACACCCGCGTGCGCAAGGAGTTCTGGGCCTATTCGCCGGCCGAGACCTTCAGCAACGAAGATCTCATCAAGGAAGCCTACCAGGGCATCCGCCCGGCGCCCGGCTACCCGGCCTGCCCGGATCACACCGTGAAGGGCGACCTCTTCAAGTTGCTGGACGTACCCGCCAACACCGGCATGGGCCTTACCGAGAGCTTCGCGATGACGCCCGCCGCCGCGGTGAGCGGCTTCTACTTCGCCCACCCGGACAGCCACTACTTCGCGGTCAGCAAGATCGGGCGGGATCAGCTGGAGGATTGGGCGCAGCGCAACGGCATGACGGTGGCCGAAGCGGAGAAGTGGCTGGCGCCGTTGCTGTAAGGGGCAAAAGTCATTTGCGGGATAGGTTGTTTCGTGACAGATTGAAGCGTCTGTCATCTGACGCAACACAGGTCTGGCTCCAGCCAGTCACGCGCTGAGCAGGGCGAAGAAAGCATCAAACCAAAGTGAGAACTGACGAAAATCCGATCCTGAACACCCCGTACGCGGAGCCGGAGCGTCATTACGCAACCGATACGCAAGGAAACCTGAATTATCGGGACATCCGCGATGGGCGGCGGGTCTTTGCGCCCGATGTTCCGCAGGTTCCCATCGGTCAGGCGGCGCAGGGCAGCATGTTCGACCTGAATGAACTTCGCAGTCAGTTCGGTGAGCATCTGGTCAATCAGTTACGCGATCAAGTCGGCGCGTGGCGGCGATCCGGCTATCAGGGTGTCGTCAGCCGGGTGACGCGTGATCTTTTGGCCTACTGGTTCAGTAATCCAGAACGGGCATCTCACCAGAAGCTCTTTTTTGCCCAGCAGGAAGCCGTTGAGACGGCCATCTGGCTCAATGAGCTGGCCGAAAAATCCAATGCGGGGACGCACGTCCTCAACCAGTTGCGGCAGCGTCAATCGACCGCAGGCGACAGCCCGGCTGACCAACTCCCCCGGCTCGCTTTCAAGATGGCAACAGGCACGGGCAAGACCGTGGTCATGGCCTGCCTGATCCTGTATCACTATCTGAACCGCCGCGAATACCGTAACGACACACGATACTGCGACTACTTTCTGGTGGTTGCGCCGGGCATCACGATTCGCGACCGGCTCAAGGTGCTACTTCCCGATGTCGGTCGCGACAGCCCGCAAGATGCCCAGGATTACTACCGTCAGCGCTATCTGCTGCCGCCGGCCTATCGGGTCGCCTTGGGTGAGTTGGCCTCTCGTCTGATCATCACCAACTACCACGAATTCCTGCCCCGTATTCTCTCTGGCAACAAGCGAACCCCCTTCGACGGCAAACTGGGCGAAGACGGTCGCAAGGTCGAGAGCCGTGAGGACGAAGCCATGGTCCTGCGCCGTGTGCTCGGTGGCTTCAAGCCGGGGCGGCGTTTACTGGTCATCAACGATGAGGCGCATCACTGCTACCTGCCTCGTGCCAAAGGCAAGGACACCGAACTCGACAACTCGGAAACCGAGAACGAGCGCGCTGCGGTCTGGTTTTCGGGTGTTCGTGCCGTTGCTCAGCGGTTCAAGTTGCGTGCGGTGTATGACCTGTCGGCGACGCCTTATTACCTGTCTGGCTCAGGCTACCCTGCGTATTCGCTGTTTCCCTGGACGGTCAGCGACTTCGGGCTGATCGAGGCGATCGAATCAGGCTTGGTGAAGATTCCCTTCCTGCCCGTTGATGACACCAGTCAGCAAATCGACGAGCCCGTCCTGAAGAATCTCTACGAGCACTGCAAGGACGAGCTGCCCCGTAAGGGGCAGCGCAAGGTGCGCAAGGAGAGCGGTGCGGAAGGCGCGAAAGGTGAATCCGCCCCCCATCTGCCGGGCATGGTGCGTTCCGCCCTTGAGCAGTTTTACGCCCATTACGAAGAATACGAGCGGGGGCAGCGCAAGCGGGGCGAGTTGAAGGCCGACATGTTCACCGCGCCGCCCGTCTTTATCGTCGTGTGCAGCAACACCGCCGTGTCGCGCGAGGTGTTCAAGGAAATCGCCGGTTTTGAACGGACCGACGAGAACGGCAACACCGCCATCGTGCCAGGTCGTCTGCCGCTTTTTTCCAACTTCGATGTGAACACCGGCCAACCCTTGAACCGTCCGCCAACGCTGCTGATCGACAGCGATGCGCTGGAGCATTCTGGTCAGATTGACGAAGGTTTCAAGCAGATTTTTGCCCCAGAAATCGCGCGCTTCAAGCGCGAATACCGGCAGCGCCACCCCGACAAGAGTGTCGATCAACTCACCGATGCCGACCTGCTGCGCGAGGTGGTCAACACGGTGGGTAAGCCCGACACCCTGGGTGCCCATATCCGCTGCGTCGTGTCCGTTTCGATGCTCACCGAAGGTTGGGATGCCAACACCGTCACCCACGTCATGGGCCTGCGTGCCTTCGGATCGCAGTTGCTGTGCGAGCAGGTGGCGGGCCGTGCGCTGCGGCGGCGCCACTATTACATCGACCCCAAGACGGGCAAGTTCCCGCCCGAGTACGCCCACATCATCGGCGTGCCCTTCAAGCTCTTCCGGGCAGGCAAGACCAGCCAGATCGAAGTGCCTGAATACGCCACCTTGCGCGCGTTGCCGGAGCGGGCCTCCCTGGCGATCCGGTTTCCCAATCTCGTGGGCTATCGCCTCGAAACCGACTCGACCCAGCTCGAAGCGGACTTCACCGCGACGCCCGATTACTTTGTGGACACCAATCGGCAGCCGGTAGAAACCACGCTGGGCACGGCGGTCTCGGCCGATACCCAGACGCTGCGCACCGAACTATCGGCGGTGCGGGATCAGCAGGTCATCTACAAGCTCACCAAGGACTACCTGCGTCTTGTCGAGCACGCCGACCGACGCGACGATCTGCGCCTGTTTCAGCAGGTCAAGACGATTGTCGGCCGGTGGTACGAACAAAAGCTCCGGCTCAAGGGCGAGGACGACCCCATCTACAAACGGCTCGTCATCTACGACCCCCCCCTGCCCATCATCGAAAGCATCAACCGCGGCATCATCGCCCATGCCGCCGAGCGGGAGCGGGTGCTGCCGATTCTCAACCACTACAACCCCGTAGGCAGCACGGCGCACGTTTTCGGACACACCAGCAAGAAAACATGGCCCACCAAGAAGAGCCACATCAATCTCGTGGTTGCCGACACCGACACCTGGGAGCAGATCGCGGCCAAGACGCTGGAGAAGATCCCCGCCGTCGAGAGCTATGTAAAGAATGCCTTTCTGGGCTTCTCCATTCCCTACGTCGACGGTGGCAAGGAGCGCAACTATCTGCCCGACTACCTGGTGCGCCTGCGCACGCCCAAGCAGCGGGAGGCCACGCTCATCCTCGAGATCACCGGCTTCAGCAAAGACAAGGCACTCAAGCGCTGGGCCGTCAACGAGCGCTGGCTGCCGGCGGTCAATAACGCGCGGAGCAAGCTGGGGCTCGCCCCCTGGTTCTTTGCCGAAATCGACGACATCGACGACATCAAGCCCCGCCTCACCAAATCCATCCAGCGCATCGTCGAAGAGATCGACATCGCGCCCGATACCCTGGGCGAAGCCCTGCAACTACTTGCAAACCTGCCCGACGATTTCTATCCGGATGGACGGATCGATCCACCCGCTCCTCCGATTGCCCCCCTTGATCTGGACTGATGCCCATGTCCCCCCGCTATCTGCTTGACACCAACATCTGTATCTACATGCGCAAGAAGAGGTTTCCAGTGATGAACGACCGCGTCGACAAGCTGCCGCCGGGGGCTCTCGCCATGTCTGTCGTCACTTGGGGCGAACTGGTCACGGGGGCCGAGAAGTCACAGGAGCGCGAACGCACCCTCGCCAACCTGGCGCGCCTGCGTCAGATCGTTCCGGTGCTGGAAATCGACGACACCGTGGGCGACCACTACGGCGACATTCGGGCCCACCTTGAGAAAGCCGGGCAGCCGATAGGTGCTAACGACAGCTGGATTGCCGCCCATGCCCGTGCCCTGGGGCTGACGTTGATTACGAACAACACCCGCGAATTTGCCAAAGTCTCAGGGCTGTCGGTTGAAGATTGGACGCAAGCATGAGCAACGATAAGAAGATCGACAGCCTCAAGCACAAGAAGGCCACCCGCGCCCGCATTCCCAGCAAGGAAGAGGCCGGCTTCGAGCCTGACCAGCCCAGCAAGTCCGAGTTGCCGCTCAACCCCGTCACCACCCGCGGGCAAGACCCCGAGCTTTACTGGCTGGAGAAATACGGCCCCGAAGACGACGCAGATGCGCTCGACCTGGACATCCGCTCCCTCTACCGCACCGAGCATGTCGCCCCGGAAAAACTCATCCAGCGCCTCTACCGCCTCAAGCGCGAGCAGGCGCAGCAGGACGACCTGTTCGTCGACGACCTCTTTGCCAACTACAAGGACATCGACGAACTCGACAAGCCCACCTACTACTACAAGCAGGCCGACCAGTGGGCCAACCGCCTGATCCAGGGCGACAGCCTGCTGGTGATGGCCAGCCTGCTGGAGCGGGAGGGCATGAAGGGCCAGGTACAGATGATCTACATCGACCCGCCCTATGGCATCAAATACAACTCCAACTGGCAGATCCGGGTGGGCGACCGCAACGTCAAGGACGGCGACGACGCCAGCCTCAGCGGCGAGCCGGAAGTCATCAAGGCCTTCCGCGACACCTGGGAACTCGGTATTCACTCCTATCTGAGCTATCTGCGGGATCGGTTACTGGTGGCCAAGGAGCTATTGGCCGAATCGGGCTCGTGCTTCGTGCAGATCAGCGACGAGAACGTCCATCTGGTGCGTTGTCTGATGGATGAGGTGTTTGGGAGTAGCAATTTCGTTTCGCTGATTACTTTTAAGAAAACGGGAGGGCAAACATCCAATTTGCTTTCCCCAGTCAGCGACTACATCGTTTGGTATGCACGCAATAAGGAACAGGTTAAGTACAACCAGCTTTATCGGGAGATGCGGCAGGGGGAGGGGCATAGCACAGGTGAGCGCTACGACCAAGCGCTATTGCCCGATGGCATCGTGGTTACAGTTGGAAGTAGGGACGAATTTCCTGCGGGCACTCGGTTTTTCCGTCATGTCACCCTTTCGTCAAACCGTCCTGCCAAAGAGCACGAAAAAATACCTTTCGAGTTTCAAGGGCGAACCTTCTTCCCTCCAGCTAACCGAACCTGGACGACCACCAAGGATGGTTTCAATCGTTTGGTAGCGGCAGAGCGCATCCATGGTGGAAAGCAAAGCCTTAACTACATCAAGTTTATCGATGACTTTCCTGCGAACCCGATTGGCAACCTTTGGGAGGATGTGAGCGGGAGTGGAGACAAAGTCTACGTCGTCCAAACTTCGCAAAAAGTCATCGAACGCTGCATCCTGATGACCACCGACCCCGGCGACCTTGTGCTCGACCCGACCTGCGGCTCCGGTACCACCGCCTATGTCGCCGAGCAGTGGGGCCGGCGCTGGATCACCACCGACACCTCCCGCGTGGCCCTCAACATTGCCAAGACCCGGCTGATGACTGCCACCTTTCCGTGGTACACGCTGAAGGACGAAAAGGCCGGCCTGCAGCGGGAAGTCTGGGATGTGCGCCATGGCTTCGACTACAAGACGGTACAACGCGTCACCCTCGGTTCGCTCGCCAACGACGAGCCGCCGGAGGAGGTGACGCTGTTCGACCAGCCGACCCCGGACAAGAAGAAGCTGCGCATCGCCGGGCCCTTCACCGTCGAGACGCTGCAGAGCTTCGACCCCCTGTCGCCAGAGGCGGTGGATGAGGCCAGCCTGGACGTGGAGCGCCTGGAGGCTTTCCAGAACCGGGTGTTCGAGCACCTCAAGTCCGCCGGGGTGAAGAACGGCGCGAGAAACGAGAACGCGGTGTTCGTGCGCATCGACCCGCTGGCCACCGACTACCTGCACGCCGAAGGGTATTACGACACGGCCGAGGGCGAACAGAAAGCCTACCTCCACCTGGGCCCGCAGTTTGCGCCGGTGAGCAAGGCAGCAGTGAATGAGGCGGTCAAGGCGTGCCGTGCGCGTGGCGATGCCCAGTGGCTGCTGATCCTGGGCTTTGCTTTTGAATCGGACGTGGAAAACTCGGTGCAGAACCAGCGGGCCGGCGCCTTCCGGGTAGACAAGGTGCGCATGCACGACGACCTGCTGCAGGCTGGCCTGACCAAGAAGGACAAGAAGGCGGCCACCTTCGTCACCATCGGCGAGCCGGACATCGGCGTGCTGCGTGAGGGCGAGGGGGTAACAGGCACTGCCCGCGTCGAGATTCGCGGCCTGGACATCTACGATCCGATCAAGGATGAGGTGAAGGCCCGCTCGGTTGCCGACATCGCCTACTGGATGGTGGACGACGACTACGACGGCGCCAGCTTCATGGTGCGCCAGGTGTTCTTCTGCGGTGGTGACAAGGACGAGTTTGCCAAGTGGAAGAAGGGAATCTCCGACCTCGCCAAGGCCAAGGCCAAGAAGAAGGTGGAGAACACGCTCAAGATCGAACTCGACGATGAAGCCTTCGACCGACTGTACGGCTTTGTGTCCCATCCGATTCCGTTCCGGGCCGGCAAGCGGGTAGCGGTGCGGGTGGTGAGCCAGTTTGGCGAGGAGTCGACCAAGGTGCTGAACCTCGGCGGTTGATCGGCAGCCAGGCACTTTTGCCCTGCCATCGCATTGTCGGAAATGGATGAAGTCGGTGACTGCTACGGCTGTTGGTGCGGGTTTTTCTTGAGGACAGCCCAGCTTGATGGCCGGACCGCACAGACAAATCCTCTGCCAGGGCAGATTAATCCTTTGGTCTTACAGTTAAATCCCGAATTCGGCTAATTCCAGGCGGAGTCTGCCATTTCCCTGCACCAAAACGGGGCAGGGAAGTCCTTCGCCGACGCGATTTGATCTGGATTCTGTTCAGAAAATAGGCGCGACGGGATTAATCAATGGCATCTGGCGGCAGCCCCCTCGATGCAAATGCATTTTATTGATCCCCCGGCGGGATTTGTGTGGGCGAGCGAGGCAATATGCTGCGGCTTCTCCGAATGATGCTGCGATCCGGCGGATCAAGGGTGGGCCGTGGGGGATTGAGGGCGGGGCCAACGGCGATTTTGGTTGCCCGCCGGGGGCGCAGGCTGGGGTTGCGCGGCGATAAATGTCGGCTGCGCCCCGGCGGAGCGGGTCACCGCCCGAACGTCGCCCTCACCACCTCCAGCAGCGCGTCGGCCACGTCGGCGTCGTCGGTAAGGCTTTCCACCAGCGCCGAGCGGCAGGCTTCGATGGGGTCGAGGCCGACCTTGACCAGCTTGGCGGCGTACACCAGCAGGCGGGTGGAGACCACTTCTTCCAGATCCACGTCCTTCAGGCTGCGCAGGCGGGCGGCGATGGAGACCAGTTGCTTCGCCAGCATCGGGTCGCAGGCGGCTTCGCCCAGCAGGATGGATTCTTCCCGCGCGGCGCTGGGAAAGTCGAAGCGCAGGGTGATGAAGCGCTGGCGGGTCGAGGGCTTGAGACCCTTCAGGAAGTTCTGGTAGCCGGGGTTGTAGGACATCACCAGCATGAAGTTCGCTGGTGCGTGCAGCAGCTCGCCGGTGCGCTCGATGGGCAGCACGCGGCGGTCGTCGGCCAGTGGGTGGATCACCACGGTGGTGTCGCGGCGGGCTTCGACCACTTCATCCAGATAACAGATGCCGCCTTCGCGCACCGCGCGGGTCAGCGGGCCGTCGCACCACACCGTCTGGCCGTCGCCCAGCAGGTGGCGGCCCACCAGATCGGCGGCGGTGAGGTCGTCATGGCAGGCCACGGTGTACAGCGGCAGCCCCAGCCGCGCCGCCATATGGGCGACGAAGCGGGTCTTGCCCACGCCGGTCGGGCCTTTGATGATCAGCGGCAGGCGGTTCTTCCAGGCCTGCTCGAAGACGTCCACTTCGTTGCTGGCGGCTTCGTAGAACGGGATGTTGGCGGTCATCGGGGCATTCATGGGATGGAGATCCAGTAGGCGACGGCGATCAGCGTCGAGACGAGCAGCAGCCAGCCAAGCAGCAGGCCGCGCCAGAAGAATTTGACCCCACGCAGGCCCATGAAGTCGAGCACCACGAGGCGGCCCTTGATGAAGCTGATGGTGAGGAGCATGGCCATCGCAGCTGGCCCGGCCACACCGCGCTCGCCGATCTCGAAGGTGGCGACGGTGGCGATGAGCAGCACGGCCAGCACGATGTTGAGGTGTCGGATGTTCATGACGGCCCCTCAGCGCATCACGTAGACGAGCGGGAACAGCACGATCCACACCAGATCGACCATGTGCCAGTAGGCCGCGCCGGTTTCGATGCCGTTCATGTTGTGTGGGCCGTAGTCGCCCTGGCGGGTCTTCCACCACAGCGCGGCGAGGATCACCAGCCCGAGGATGACGTGCATGAAGTGAAAGAAGGTCAGCGACAGGTAGAACATGTAGAAAGTGTTGGTGGACAGGTTGATGCCCGCACCGAACTTGGCCGCGTATTCGAAGCCCTTGACCACCAGGAAACCGCCGCCGCAGGCGATGCCTGCCAGCAGCCAGCGGGCGCCGGTCTGCGAGCGGGTACGGCCGACGGCCTCGACCGCGCGGGCCACGCACCAGCTGCCGGTGATCAGCAGTACGGTGTTCACCGCGCCGGCCTGGCGGTCAAGCGTCTCCTGCATGGTGTTGAAGAGTTCGACGTGGCGGGCGCGCCCGAAGGCGTAGGCGGCAAAGAAGACGCCGAAGGCGAGCAGTTCGGCCAGGATGAAGAACCAGATCGCCAGATCGCCGGGCGGCGCGCTGGCCGGGTGGGGGGCTGGCTGGGGTTGTACCGTGGTGTCCATGCCCGCGAGTATCGGCGGGCGGCGGGCGGCAAGCCTTGATCTGCACCAAGTGGCAGCCCGAACGGCGCCCGCCTGTGACGTCAGATATGCGAAAGCTTTCCGGGATACTATTACTTTAGATATATGAATTCGCTCCGGGAGGGGGTATGCGGGTATTGGTGGTGGATGATTCCCGAACCATCACGACGGTGTTTGGCGCGCGGCTGGTCGAGTTTGGCCATGAGGTGATCATTGCCGAGAACGGGCAACTCGCCGTCGAGCGCTTCAAGGCCTCGGCGCCCGATCTGGTGCTGATGGACATCGAGATGCCGGTGATGAACGGCTTCGAGGCCGCCAAGCAGATCCGCGCCGTCGAGGCCACCCAGGAATGGGCATGGACGCCGATCATTTTCCTCACCGCCTCCGACACCCCGGAGAACCTCATCACCGCCATCGAAGCCGGGGGTGACGACTTCATCCCCAAGTCGGCCCCCGAAGGCGTGGTGCAAGCCAAGATGAAGGCCATGGGGCGCATCGCCGCCCTGCGCGCCGACCTCTCTCACGCCAACTGCAAGCTCGCCGCCCAGGCCAGCCAGGATGGGCTGACCGGGCTTTTCAACCGCCGCTACATGGATTTGCGTCTCGACCACCAATGGGGCGAGGCGATCCGCTGCGGCGCGCCCTTCGGGCTTTTGATGATGGACGTGGATCACTTCAAGCATTTCAACGATCACTACGGCCACCTGGCTGGCGACGACTGCCTGCGCGCCATCGCCGCTGCCTTGCTGACGGTGGTCGAGGACGTGAACGCCCGACGCCTTGCCCACGACGCCTTCGTGGCCCGCTACGGTGGCGAGGAGTTCGCGATGATGCTGCCCCGCTGTTCGGCCGACGCCGTGGCGGAGGTGGCCCGGGCCACGGTCGATGCGGTGCATCGCAAGGAGATTCCCCATGCCCGCAATGCGGCGTGGGGCGTGAGCACGCTGTCGGTGGGCGGCGCCTGCATCGAAAAGGCTGACGGCAAGCTCTCGCCGCTTTTCCGGCAGGCCGACGCCAACCTCTACCGGGCCAAGCAGAACGGCCGCAACCGGGCCGAGCTGGGCTGAGGCAGATCAGTAGACAAGGGGAATCAGCCTGCGGACGCGCCGCTGGTAATCGGCGTAGGCCGGAAAGCGTTCCAGCAGCCAGCTCTCCTCGCGCCGTGATTTGATGTCGAAGAACACCAGCAGCACTGCCGCCCAAAGCAGGGTGAGCCAGCCTTGGGCGATCAGCGCCCAGCCGAAGGCGGAGAGGATCAGCCCCGAATAGATCGGGTGCCGGACCCAGCCGTAGGGGCCGGTGTCCACCAGATGGCCGTCGTCCCGCGGGTGGGGCAGGGGTGTGAGGTTGCGACCCAGGCGCAGCACGGCGGCGGCGCAGATCGTGACACCGATGGCGAGCAGCACAGCGCCCAGCGCGCGGCCGGGTAGCGCCAGCATCCGCGGCCAGGCCGGGAGCCCAGGGAGCGATGAAGGGCCGAAGGCGATCAGCGCGAAGAGCCCGCCCTGGGCGACCACATACCATTCGCCCCGCCCACCTCTCCACCAGGGGCCGCGGTGGTTCATGGCGGGACTGCCGCTGGGGCGGGTGGGCGGATGGCCTTCACCCCACCACGAAGCCCGGCACGTCAATACGGACGGCAGGGCGGTCGAGCACCACCGCGACGCTGCAGGCGAAGCTCCGCGCCCACTCGCCGCCCTGGGCAAAGCGTGGCTCGCCGCCGTATTTGGCGACGTTGAGGATCACGTCGAGCATCAGCACCTTGCCCACCGGGTTGCTCGGTGTGCATTCCAGCGCGTCGAATTCCTCGTGAAGCCAGTCCTGGGCGCTGGCTTTGGTGAGATTGGCCACGTCGGCTGCGTGTACATGAAATTCGTATTCCCGGTCTGCCCGGAACACGACGGTGACGGTGTACATTCGGGGTCTCCTCGTTATTTTTCCACCCTGATTGACGCATTTTTCGGTGGGGCGTCGGCAAGATCAAGTAACCGATTGTTATCATCCCCGGCTGGCCTGCTCTCACCCCACCGCTTCCCCGATCCGCCCATGACCGAATCCCCCTGGCGCGCCCTCGCCAACCGCCGCATGCTGATCTGCGTGCTCACCGGTTTCTCGTCGGGCCTGCCGCTGTACCTGCTGCTCAATCTGGTGCCGGCCTGGCTGAAGACCGAGGGGCTGTCCCTCAAGGCCATCGGTGCCTTCGCGCTCATCCAGTTTCCCTACACCTGGAAGTTCGTCTGGTCGCCCTTCCTCGACCGCTTCGCGCTGCCGCTGCTGGGCCGCCGGCGGGGCTGGATGGCGCTCACGATGCTGCTCCTGCTGGCGGCGGTGGCGTGGCTCGGCACCCTGTCGCCCACGAATCAGCTCGGGCTGGTGATCGGCCTCACGGCGCTGATCGCCTTTCTCTCGGCCACCCTCGACATCGTGCTCGACGCCTACCGGCGCGAGCTGCTGCCCGAGATCGAGCTGGGTATCGGCAACGCCATCCACGTCAATGCCTACAAGCTCGCCGGGCTGGTGCCGGGCAGCCTGTCGCTGGTGCTGGCCGATCACCTGCCGTGGTCGCAGGTGTTTGCGATCACCGCGCTGTTCATGGCGCCGGGGCTGGTGATGACGCTGCTGGTGAAGGAGCCCGCCGCCGCCCGGGGTGCCCCGCGCACCCTGCGCGACGCGGTGGTCGAGCCCTTCCGCGAGTTCTTCGGCCGCCACGGCGTGCGCTCGGCGCTGGTGGTGCTGGGCTTCATCTTTCTCTACAAGCTGGGCGATTCGCTGTGCACGGCGCTGGCCACGCCTTTCTACCTGGACATGGGTTTCTCGAAAACCGAGATCGGCCTCGTCGCCAAGAACGCCGGCCTGTGGCCCAGCGTGATCGGCGGCATCCTGGGCGGGCTGTGGATGGTGAAGCTCGGGATCAACCGCGCCCTGTGGGTGTTCGGTGTGGTGCAGTGGCTGGCGATCTTCGGTTTTGCGTGGCTGGCCTGGCTCGGCCCGGCGGAGGCCGATGCCGGCCGGCTTGCGGTGCTGGCGGCGGTGATCGGGCTGGAGGCGCTGGGCGTGGGCCTGGGCACCACTGCCTTCGTGGCCTACATGGCGCGCACCACCCACCCGGCCTACACGGCCACCCAGCTGGCGCTGTTCACCAGCCTGATGGCGGTGCCGCGCACCTTCATCAATGCCTCGGCCGGCTGGCTGGTGGAGTACTTCGGCTGGTTCGATTTCTTCCTGCTGTGCGGCGTGCTGGCGGTGCCCGGCATGCTGCTGCTGTTCAAGGTGGCGCCGTGGCGCGAGACGCCTGCAGCCGTCGCCTGATTTACCACTGATGCCCGCCATGACGCCCCTCGAATCCGCCGCCCGCACTCTGGCCGGCACCCTGGCCCCGATGCGCTTCGCCCCGCCGGTCACCCACGTCTACAACCCCCTCGACTACGCCTGGGCACCGGGCGCGCTGTATCTGCAGCGCTTTGGCCAGGGCAGGAAGAAGGTGGTCTTCGTGGGCATGAATCCCGGCCCCTTCGGCATGGTGCAGACCGGCGTGCCCTTCGGCGAGGTCGCCGCGGTGCGCGACTGGATGGGCATCGAAGCCGCGGTGGGCAAACCCGCCGTCGAGAACCCCAAGCGGCCCATCGAGGGCTTCGCCTGCCCGCGCTCCGAGGTGAGCGGGCGGCGCCTGTGGGGCTTGTTTGCCGAGCGTTTCGGCACGGCCGAAGCCTTCTTCGCCGATCACTTCGTGGCCAATTACTGCCCGCTGGCCTTCTTCGACAATGGTCGCAACGTCACGCCCGACAAGCTCCCGGCCGCCGAGCAGGGCCCGCTGCTGGCGGCCTGTGACGCGCATCTGCGCAGCGTGGTCGAGGCGCTCTCGCCCGACTGGGTGATCGGCGTGGGGGCCTGGGCCGAATTGCGCGCTCGGGAAGCGCTGAGCGGGATGCCGGTGAAGTTCGGCCGCGTGCTCCACCCCAGCCCGGCCAGCCCGGCGGCAAATCGCGGCTGGAGCGAAGCGGCAAGCCGGCAGCTCGTGGCTTTGGGCGTGTGGGCCTGAGCTTCACGGGTTGCGGGCGCGCTGCCGGGCGCTGCGCTTGATGCTTTATGCTGCGCCGCGGTGGCTCATCAGCCTCGCACGCAAGGCAAAAAACCTTGCCGTCGATGCAAAATGCTGCACCGGCCGCGCTTCCGGGCGGACCGTCTGCAGCAAATAGCTGCGCGGCCAAAGCCCAATGCCTCGCGGGCGCAGCTCGAAGCCGCGCTTGCAAGCTTCCGGGGTTGGGGTGGCGCTGATAATAGCTTCGCCCGCAAGGCTTGGGGCTTTGCGGGCGAAGCTTGGGGCGGGTGGGGCAAGGCTGGTTGCCCTCGGCGCGACTAGCGGCGGCGGCTGCCTCCGCCGAGGATCGAGCCGAGCACGCCGCGGACGATCTCACGGCCGATGCTGGACCCCACCGTGCGGGCTACGCTGCGGGCGGCCGTCTCCGCGAGGCCCGGGTGGCGACCGCCGCGGGGGCCGGTGGTGCCGAACAGGATGCCGGAGAGCCCGCCCAGCAGGCCGCCGCCTTCTTCTTCCTGCGGGGCCGGAGCGCCCGCCGGGGCGGCGCCGGTGCCACCGCCGTTGCCGGCCGGGGCGGCACCGCCGCGGAGCTTCTCGAAGGCCGATTCGCGGTCGACGATCTCCTCGTAGTGCCCGTAGATCACCGAGCCTTCGATGGCCGCCTTGCGCTCGGCGGCGGTGAGCGGCCCCAGGCGGGAGTTGGGGGCGATGATGAAGCCGCGTTCTACCATGTGGGGGCGGCCCTTCTCGTCGAGGAAGGAGATCAGCGCCTCGCCGACGCCCAGCTCCATGATGGCGGTGGCGGCGTCGAACTCGGGGTTGGCGCGCATGGTCTCGGCGGCGGTCTTGACGGCCTTCTGGTCGCGCGGGGTGAAGGCGCGCAGGGCGTGCTGGACGCGGTTGCCGAGCTGGCCGAGCACGCTCTCGGGCACGTCCAGGGGGTTCTGGGTGACGAAGTAGACGCCGACGCCCTTGGAGCGGATCAGGCGCACCACCTGCTCGATCTTCTCGAGCAGCGCCTTGGGCGCTTCGTTGAAGAGCAGGTGGGCCTCGTCGAAGAAGAACACCAGCTTGGGCTTGTCCAGGTCGCCCACCTCCGGCAGCTGCTCGAAGAGCTCGGCCAGCATCCACAGCAGGAAGGTGGAGTACAGCTTGGGCGAGTTGTAGAGCTTGTCGGCGGCGAGGATGTTGATGACGCCCCGGCCGTCGGCGTCGGTCTGGATGAGGTCGGCGATGTCGAGCATCGGCTCACCGAAGAACTTGTCGCCACCCTGGGCTTCGATGGTCATCAGGCCGCGCTGGATCGCGCCGATGGACGCGGCGGAGATGTTGCCGTATTCGGTGGTGAAGTCCTTGGCGTTGTCGCCCACGTATTGCAGGGTGGCGCGCAGGTCCTTGAGGTCGATGATGAGCAGGCCCTGGTCGTCGGCGATCTTGAAGACCAGCTGGAGCACGCCGGCCTGGGTGTCGTTGAGGTTGAGCAGGCGCGCGATGAGCATCGGGCCCATGTCGGATACCGTGGCGCGCACCGGGTGGCCGGCTTCGCCGAACACATCCCAGAACACCGCGGTGTTGGCCCGCGGGGTGAATTCGGTGATGCCCAGCGCGGCCAGGCGCTCCTTGAGCTTGGGCGACTCGACACCCGCGGCGCCAATGCCGGAGAGATCGCCCTTCACATCGGCCATGAACACCGGCACGCCGATGCTGGCAAAGGATTCGGCCATCTTCTGCAGGCTCACCGTCTTGCCGGTGCCGGTGGCGCCGGTGATCAGTCCGTGGCGGTTGGCAAGCTGCGGCAGCAGGGCAATTTCCTTGTCCTTGGACTTGGCGATGATGAGGGGCTCGGTCATGGAATCCTCCGGGTGGGCGAAATGGGATCAGTCAGCAATTATCGGCCAACAGCCCGCGATGGGCATGAAATCTGCCCGATTGTGATCGAAAAATGCGTGGCAGATCGATCCGTCGCAAGCGCGGGCTGCGCGAAGTAGGGGCGGCGGGGTAAAATCGCGGTTTTCCGTTGCAAACCAAGGACACAGAATCATGGCGGGTCATTCCAAGTGGGCCAATATCCAGCACCGCAAGGGCCGGCAGGATGAAAAGCGCGGTCGGGTCTTCTCCCGGCTGGCCAAGGAAATCACGGTTGCGGCGCGCATGGGCGGGGGCGACGCTGCCTTCAACCCGCGCCTGCGTCTGGCGGTGGATCGCGCCAAGGCGGTGAACATGCCGGCCGACAACATCGACCGGGCCGTCAAGAAAGGCACCGGCGAGCTGGAAGGCGTCACCTACGAGGAGGCCCGCTACGAGGGCTACGGCATCGGCGGCGCGGCGGTGATGGTCGATTGCCTCACCGACAACAAGACCCGCACCGTGGCCGACGTGCGTCACGCCTTCAACAAGTACGGCGGCAACATGGGCACCGACGGCTGCGTGGCCTTCCAGTTCAAGCACTGCGGCCAGATCCTGTTTGCGCCGGGCACGTCGGAAGACGCGCTGATGGAGGCCGCCCTCGAAGCCGGGGCCGACGACGTGGTGCCCAACGACGACGGGTCCATCGAGGTGCTGACCGATCCGTACCAGTTTGGCGAAGTGAAGGAAGCGCTGGAGAAGGCCGGCTTCACCGCCGAGTTCGGCGAAGTCACCATGAAGCCGCTCAACGACACCGAACTCGCCGGCGACGACGCGGTGCGCATGCAGAAGCTGCTCGACGCGCTGGAATCCCTCGACGACGTGCAGGCGGTGTACACCTCTGCGGCGATGGACGACGCCTGAGCGGCATCTTCACTCGGCCAGACGCCGGATACAAGAAAGCCACCTTGCGGTGGCTTTCTTGCTTTGCAGCGCATCCCGGCAGAAACCGGGGGGGCGAGGCAGATTACTTGCGACGACGGGCAGCGGCCAGACCCAGCGCGCCCAGGCCGATCAGGGCCATGGAGGTGGGTTCCGGAACGGTGGTGACCGGCACGGTGTAGTCGTAGGTCAGGGTCAGGTTGTAACGGGCCTGGGTGGAGATGGAGGAGTCCAGGTTGCCGTTGTCGGAGGAGATGGAGCCAGCGCCGACAGCGCGAACGTTGAAGCCAGCCAGGGTGCCGGAGCCGATGAAGTCGGCCAGGTCAGCAGCGCTGGTGAAGCTGATGGCGGCCAGGGAGCCGGCAGCGGTCAGGGCGCCGAAATCAATACCGGAGGTGCCGGCGAAGTCGGAGGTGCCGTCGAAGGCGGTGGCAGAGAAGGCGGAGCCAGTGTTGCTCAGAGCCAGGGTCTGCAGAGTGGTGGTGCCCTTGCGGAACAGCAGGTTGGCGCCAGCAACCGGGGTCAGGTTGTCAGCAACAGCGCCGGTGTTTTCAGCCTTCAGGGACTGGACGATGTCGCCGGACAGGTTGATGGTGACGGAGTTCAGGGTGCCGAGGCTGGAATTGAACTGAGCCAGGCCGGACAGGGCATTGGTCCAGTTGGTGGTGGCCAGACCGAAGGTGTCGGTCAGGACGATGGTGTCGGCTTGGGCGGCGCCGGTGGCGGCAACCAGGGCGAGGGCGAGCAGTTTCTTCATGTGCTAACTCCGAATTGAAAATCGTCAAAAATATTTGGCAATGGGGGCGATCCCAACTGCTATGACATTTGGAGCAAAAGACGTGTCCGCTTTGGGCTATTAATTAAAATCAACAACTTATGATTTTTGTCACAGGTATGGCGGTCGGTTTGTAAAAATTCCCGACATGTAACCGTCAATTTCTGTGTATCTGCAGTGGGTATTCCGAAAAATCTGAATTGGTTTCGGGCTTTGTTGGTGAATTTGTGTTTTTGGGCAAAAATTATCTGTGATTGGCGGATTTGTTGTATTTTCCTTGGATCTGTCGGACAAATTTATTGGGAGATAAGCCGTGATGGAGCTTCAGGCCGCGACTGCCTCTGCCACCGCTTCACGCGGTGAGCGTCGCAAGCGCCAGCGTTTTGTGGCGAAGCGCTGGGGTAATGTGTGCTTCTGGGTGGTGATTGATGGCGAGCGCCTGCCGGTCAATGATCTTTCGCTGGAAGGTTTCAGCGTGCAATGGGGGTGGCCGCTTGCCGAGCCGGAGGCTTTTCCCTTCGTATTGCACCTTGAAGGCATTCCCGACGTGATTCGCGGCATGGCAGAGACGGTCAACTTCGTGCTGGGCGCCGGCGGCGGGATGATGGGCTGCCGTTTCGTCACCCTCTCCCGCGATGCGACCGAGCGGCTCCACGAGTGGCTGACGCTCCATGTGATCTCTACCGCGACCATCCGCATCTCCGAGGCCGACGCGGCGGCCATCGTCTCGGGGCCGTCATTGATCTGATGCGCTGCATCGAGCCCTGAGAAAATTTCTCAGGTGCTTGAAAGACATGATAAATTTCGGCTTTGCTGCGCCGGCTCCGTGCCGGCGCCTTTGTTTTGCCCGTGTCGCCCTGCGCGACCGCCGGAATTTAAGGAATTCGTGTCGTGCTCATCGCCAACAACATCACCATGCAGTTCGGGGCCAAGCCCCTTTTCGAGAACGTCTCCGTCAAGTTCGGCGACGGCAACCGCTACGGCCTGATCGGTGCCAACGGGGCCGGCAAGTCCACCTTCATGAAGATCCTGGCCGGCGTGCTGGAGCCCACCGCCGGCAACGTGGCCCTCGACAGCGGCGAGCGGATGGCCTTCCTGAAGCAGGATCAGTTTGCCTATGAAGATGTGCGCGTGCTCGACGTGGTGATGCAGGGCCACGCCGAGATGTGGGCGTGCATGCAGGAGAAGGACGCGATCTACGCCAACCCGGAGGCGACCGAAGAGGACTACATGAAGGCGGCCGAGCTGGAAGGCCACTTTGCCGAGTACGACGGTTATACCGCCGAGGCCCGCGCCGGCGAGCTCCTCCACGGCGTCGGCATCCCCACCGAACAACACAACGGCCCGATGCGCGAAGTCGCGCCCGGCTGGAAGCTGCGGGTGCTGCTGGCCCAGGCGCTGTTTGCCAACCCGGACATCCTGCTGCTCGACGAACCGACCAACAACCTCGACATCAACACCATCCGCTGGCTGGAGAACGTGCTCAACGAGCGCAACTCCACCATGATCATCATCTCCCACGACCGCCACTTCCTGAATCAGGTGTGCACGCACATGGCGGATCTGGACTACGGCCGGATCCAGGTGTGGCCGGGCACGTGGGACGACTACATCGAGGCGTCCACCCAGGCCCGCGAGCGCCAGTCGGCAGCCAACCAGAAGGCCAAGGAAAAGGTTCAGGAGCTGCAGGAGTTCGTGCGCCGCTTCTCGGCCAACAAGTCCAAGGCCCGCCAGGCCACGAGCCGCGCCAAGCAGATCGAGAAGATCAAGATCGAGGAGTTCAAGCCCTCGTCCCGCCAGTACCCGTGGATCCGCTTCGACTACGACGAGAAGGAAAAGCTGCACCGTCAGGCCGTCGAGATCGAGAACCTCACCTTTGGCTACGATCCGGCCAACCCGATCATCAAGAACTTCACCTTCACCGCCGACGCCAACGACCGCATCGCGATCATCGGCGAGAACGGCATCGGCAAGACGACCCTGCTCAAGCTGCTGGTGGGCCCCGGTCTGCACGGCCTGGCGCCCCAGTTCGGCACCGTCAAGTGGGCCGAGAAGGCCAAGCTGGGCTACTACGCCCAGGATCACGCCGAGGATTTCGCCGGTGGCGAGAACCTCACCGACTGGATCAGCGGCTATGTGCGCGAGGGCGGCTACGAGGGCGACGACGCCGAAACCCTGATCCGCGGCACGCTTGGCCGGCTGCTCTTCAAGGGCGACGATGTGAAGAAGTCGGTCAAGGTCATCTCGGGCGGCGAGCAGGGCCGGATGCTGTTCGGCAAGCTGATGCTCCAGCGCAAGAACGTGCTGCTGCTCGATGAGCCGACCAACCACATGGACATGGAATCCATCGAATCCCTCAACTCGGGCATCGCGGATTTCGGCGGCACGCTGTTCTTCGTGTCCCACGACCGGGCGTTCGTGTCGTCCATCGCCACCCGCATCCTCGAGATCCGCGGCCCGGGCGACATCGTCGACTACCGCGGCACCTACGAGGAATACCTCGCCAGCCAGGGCATCGAGTAAGCCTGCCGGCCGCTTTCAGGCAAGGGCGCGGCTCACCTGCCGGGCCGCCGTCTGCCGCGCCTCGATGAAAGCGCGGCAGACGTCCGGCGCCACCGCCGGGCTGTACAGCCAGCCCTGGAAGCCGTCGCACCCGAGGCTCGCCAGCAGGTCGCGCTGGGCTTCGGTCTCCACGTATTCGGCCACCATCCGCACATCCTGGCTGCGACACAGCTGGCCGACGCTGGCGATGATCTCGCGGCAGCTGGTGTTGTGAAGCACCTCGCGGGTCAGTGATCCATCGAGCTTGATCGCGTCGATGTGAAAACGCCGCATGTACAGCAGCGAGCTGTAACCCATCCCGAAATCGTCCATCGCCAGCTTGACGCCCAGCGCGCCCAGCGCCGACAGGTTGCGCGCCGAGGTGTCGGTGCTGCTGACCAGATGGCCCTCGGTGATCTCGATCTCCACCGCACCAGGGGGCAGCCGGTGGCGCGTGAGGCAACGCTCGACCCGCGCCGCGAAGGCCGGGTCTTCGAGCTGCAGGGGCGAGACGTTGACCGCCATCTCGATGTCGGCAAGGCCGCGCTCGCGCCACTCGCCCAGCTGCCGGCAGGCAGTGTCGAGCACCCAGTCGCCCACCGCGTTGATCTTGCCGGCGTCCTCGATGATCGCCACCGCCACGTGGGCCGGCACGCCGCCCAGGAGGGGGTGGTTCCAGCGCAGCAGCGCCTCGACGCCGGTGACCTGCCCGTCGAGACCCAGCTTCGGCTGGTAGGCCAGATGGAGGCGCCCGCGCTGCAGGTCATGATCGAGCCGCGCGGCGAGGCTCCGTGCGAGGCTGCCGATCTCGTCGGTGCGCGCCAGCAGTTGCGGGCCCGGCTGCACCACCATCCCCCGCATCGAGCTGACCAGCCTGCCGAAGGTGGCCTGGGTCCGGGCGCGCTGGATCCGGTCGTTGCGGCGTACGAAGGGCAGGTAGAGCGCCGAACACAGGCCGACGTTGACGAGCTGCAGGGCCACGCCCTTCCAGGAATCCACGGCCAGCCAGGCGTTCAGCAGGATGGGCGTGGTCCACGTGACATGGCTCGCGTTGGTCGGGACGAAGCCGGCTGCGACCGCACACCAGGCGACCAGCAGGCTCACCAGCGGGGCCAGCATGAAGGGCAGCAGTAGCGTCGGGTTGAAGACGATGGGCAGTCCGAAGATCAGGATCTCGTTGATGTTGAACAGGGCCGGTGGCGCGGCCAGCCACGCCAGGCGCCGACGGCTGCCCCGGGCGACGGTCAGCAGCGCGATCAGCAGGCCCATGGTGGCGCCCGACCCGCCCAGCAGCACGAAGGTATCCATGAAAGCGTTGGTGATGATCTCCGGCGGCGCCTGCCCGGCCTGCAGGGCCAGGATGTTGGCCTCGCTGGCCGGGACGAGATGGTCGCGGTAGAACAGCTCCAGCGCGTTGTTGCCATGGATGCCGACGAACCACAGCAGGTGGGCCAGCACGACGAACAGGGCGGCGCGCAGCAGCGAGCTGTCCGACAGCCCGAACAGCCACCTCAGGGCGTGGTCGCCGATGGCGTCGGCCGACTGGGCGTGGGGGGCGATCAGGATTTGCTGGATCGCGAAGAACAGCCCGATGGTCAGCATGCCAGGCACGATGGACTTGAGAACCGCGGGAAGTTCCGAATCCGCCTCGGCCAGCATGCTCAGGTCGAGACCCCGCACGCGCCGCAGGCGCAGGACGATTTCGGTGGCCGTGATCCCCACCAGCACCGACAGGAACACACCCCGTGGCACCGCCAGGCCGCTGCCCAGCAGGCCCTTGCCAGGCAGCACGAGAATGAAATAACAGCACAGGGCGATCAGCGCCACTGCCATGGGGCTGGTGTCGAGGCGTTGCCGGGCCATGATGATCACCGCCAGGGTGTGGCTGGTGGCGATCACCACGGCGATCGACAACAGCCCAAGGCTACCCTGCCATACGGTCTGTAACGCATTGCGCCAGTCGGGCCCCCACCAGTCGTCCATGGCAGCCTGGTAGCCCGGCAGCGGCAGGTTGAGGGCGAGCAGGGCGACGGCACCGCTCAGCACCAGCGGCAGGGTCAGCAGAAAGGCCCGGCGGACCGCCAGGGCCCAGGGGTGGTCGCCCGCGCCGGCGTGATCCGCGTCAGACATGGCGGATCGTGGGCGCGCAGCCGTGGGATGAAGCGGTCGCTGGCATCGGTATGGATTGTCCTTTGGTGTCCTGTCGGCGCCTCTCCGGGCACCTCGCCGGTATCATCGCGCATTCCGCACCGACTGTAATACCCCATGCCGCGTTCTTCGATCCTGGCTCTGCTGTCTGCGCTCACGATTGCCTTTGGGTTGGTGGCCGATCGGTTTGGCGGCGCCTGGGGGCAGCCGCTGGTGAGCGTCTGGGCGTGGGCCGTGTGTGCGCTGCTGGTCGCGGCCTGTCCGGCGCAGCGTGTGCGCCTGCTGGCGTGTCTGGGGATCGCCACCGCCGGCGAGGTCGTGCTGTCGCTGGTCTGGGGGCTTTACGACTATCGCCTGGGCAATCTGCCGCTGTTCGTGCCGCCGGGCCACGTGCTGCTCTACGGGCTGGGGCTGCACCTCGCCGATCGCGTATCTGGCCGGTTCGTCGTGGTCACCGCGTGGCTGGCCGGGGTGGGTGTCGGCGCGCTGGCGCTGGCGGGCGTCGACTGGCTCGGGCTGCCGCTTCTGCTGATCTTTCTGGCCTGCCTTCGCTGGGGGCCGGCGCCGCGTCTTTATGCGACGATGTTCCTGCTGTCGCTGGTCATGGAGCTGTGGGGCACCTGGCTCGGCAACTGGGCCTGGCGCACCGCGCTGCCGGGGCTGGGCTGGCCGGTGAGCAACCCGCCCCTGGCGGCCGGGGCTTTCTATTGCGTGCTCGATCTGCTTAGTGAAAGTGTGCGGCGCCGCCAAGTTGTTGCGCCTGCCTGAGGGCTGGGCCGGTGTAAGCTGGCATTCACCCATGAAGCTCTCCAAGCTCTCACTCATCTTTTCGGTGGTGCTGCTCCTGATCCTGGGGATCAACGGGTCGATCTCGCTGCTTGCGCTGATGGCCTTCGACAACGTCCAGGCCGTGCAGCAGAATCGCGCCGATGCCTTGCGTCAGGTGGAAGACCTGCGGCGCGAGATGGAGACGCTCAGCCGTCTCGTGCGTGGCTACGTGGTCACCGGCGAGACCCGCTACCTCAAGTACTACTACGCCGTTCTGGCGATCCGCGAGGGCGAGCGGCCGCAGGTTGTCGACGACGACCCCGCTACCTACTGGGATCGGGTCATCGCCGGCTCGACGCCCTTCGTCCAGGGGGCACCCGGGCCGGGTGTGTCGCTGCGGGCGAAGATGGTCTCCCTGGGGTTCGATGGCGCCGAGCTCGAGGCCCTGCAGCACGTACTGTCCGAGGCTGACGCGCTGAAGGCCGTCGAGCAGGTGGCCTTTGCCGCCACCCAGGGGCTGTACGACCCCCGGACGGGCACCTTCGTGTCGGAGGGCGTTCCCCGCCCCGATCTTGCCGTCAAGTTCGTCCACAACCGCGAATACGACATCCTGCGCGCCCGCATGGCCCAGGCGGTGGCCGAACTCAAGGGCCGGGTCGATCGCCGCACCGGGGCGGCGGTGAGTGATGCCCGGGCGCGTCTGCGCGACTGGATCATCGCCGCGATCATCGGCATGGTGGTGACGGCGCTGCTCGTGGTGCGGGGCTTCTTCATTGTCCGTCGGCGGGTGCTGCAACCCATCGAGGACATGTGTGCTGCCACCGACAGGCTGGCCCGCGG
Organism: Zoogloea sp.; assembly: GCA_041917255.1. GTDB lineage: Bacteria > Pseudomonadota > Gammaproteobacteria > Burkholderiales > Rhodocyclaceae > Zoogloea. The sequence continues at coordinate 80,545 of JAYRYA010000011.1, read as the reverse complement.
CGAGTACGACGCGCGCATCCCGGACGTGGCCGGGGTCGAGGAGATCCGCACCCTGCGCGACACCTTCAACTCCATGGCCGGCTCCATCGAGAGCGACATCCTCGATCGCGAGCAGATCCGCCAGGAGCTTGTCAAAGCCAGCGCCCGCGCCGAGCAGGCCACCCAGGCCAAGTCGATGCTCCTGGCCAACATGAGTCACGAGATCCGCACCCCGCTCAACGCGGTGATCGGCATGGCCGAGCTGATCCTCCACAGCCGGCTCTCGCCGCGCCAGCGCGACTACGCCGGCAAGATCCGGATTGCCGGCCGCACCCTGCTCGACACCCTCAACGACATCCTCGACTTCTCCAAGATCGAAGCCGGCCGGCTCGAGCTGGAACACATCCCCTTCCGGCTCGAACAGGTGGTGACCAACGCCTTCCTGCTGGTGGAACGCACGGCCCTCGAGAAGGGCATCGAGCTGCTCTTCGAGGCCCGTCCCGCCAGCGCGGCCCTGCTCGGCGAGCGCCTGAAGGGCGACCCCCTGCGCATCGGCCAGGTGCTCTCCAACCTGCTCTCCAACGCGGTCAAATTCACCCCCTCCGGCCACGTCTCGCTGCGCATCGACGGCAAGGCCGCGGCTGACGGGCGCTACCTTGTCAGCCTCACCGTCGAAGATACCGGCATCGGCATGCGGCCCGATCAGATCGAGCACCTCTTCGACGACTTCGTGCAGGCCGACGGTGCCACCACCCGCCAGTACGGCGGCACCGGGCTGGGCCTCGCCATCGTCCGCCGGCTGGTCTATGCGATGGGCGGCGAGATCCGCGTGCAGAGCGCCCCGCGTGCCGGGAGCCGGTTCCAGATCCAGCTCCCCCTGGCCCGCGACGGCGACGAGCCGGTGACCCCGCCGCCGCCCCTGCCGCCGATGCGCGTGCTGATCGCCGAGGATTACCCCGAGGCCAGGCTGGCCCTCATCGACATGCTCAACATCGAAGGCATCGACGATGTCGAAGCGGTCAGCAACGGCAGTGACGTCATGGCCTGCCTGCGCACCGCTCGCGCGACGAACCAGCCCTACGACCTGATGTTCCTCGACTGGTCGCTGCCCGACCTCGACGGTGGCGCCATCATGCGCAAGCTTGGCGACGAGCCGGAACTGGTGCCGGCGCACATCGCGCTCATGTCGGTGCCACGCAGCCTCGACGCGGACGTGGCCGAACTGCGTCCCGGCGGACTGCATTTCTGCGACCGTCCAATACTGCCCGGTACCCTGCGTCGCCTGTGCAGCATCGTCATGGGGCGTCAGCCAGGCGAGCAGGGCGTGAGCGGTGTGGCCACCGGCGCCCTCGACGGGATGCGCGTCCTGCTCGTCGAGGACAACGCCACCAGCCGCGACGTGGCGGTGGCGCTGCTGGGCCGCTGGGGTGTCGAGGTGGATACTGCCGCCGACGGCCGCGATGCGCTCGCCCAGCTCGGCGCGGAGACGCCAGATTATTACGCGCTGGTGCTGATGGACCTGCAGATGCCGGTGATGGACGGCTACGAGGCGATCCGTCAGATCCGTGCCCGATCCGCATTCAACAGCCTGCCGGTGTACGCCCTGTCGGCCCACAGGGGGCGCAGCGTGCTGGCGCAGTGCCTCGCGCTGGGCATGAACGGCTGCCTCAACAAACCCTACGAACTCCCCGACCTCTTTGACGTACTGAGCCGCCACTACCGGCCGGACCTGATGCCCGAGCAGCCCCAACTTCCCGCCGGAGGCCCGGCCGTGTCGGGGCTCGAATCGGTGCCGGGGCTCGACCCCCATTGCGCGATCAACGACACCGGGATCAGCCCGACCCTCTATCCGCGCCTGCTCGCCAAGTTCCGCGCCCAGTTTGCCAACGGCCCGGCGGGCCTGCGCAAGGATGTGGCTGCACGCGACTGGGAGGCGGTGGCCTTGTCTTCGCACACGCTCAAGGGGCGGGCGGGTCTGCTGGGCATGAACGGCGTCTCGGCGATGTCAGGCCGGCTCGAGGCCGCCGCCCGTGCTGGCGACCATCCCCGCGCCCTCGCGGCGCTGGCCGAGCTCGAGAACCAGATGCGTCCCCTCGTCGAGGGCCTCGGCAAGGTGCTGTTGTCCGATGGGTGCGAGGCAGATCGTCCGCCGACCTTCGTCGTAGAAGCATCCATGCCGCGCAGCATCTGACAGGTTTGGCGGCCGGCGCGCACGACGCGGCCCATTCCTGCGCACTCATCGCCGGCAATCAACATCTCCTCCTTGCTGCTGACTACGGGCGTGCAGCGTGGCGCGTTCCGCCTGTCGATTTATGTAAAACGGCTTTTCGTGACAGTTTGTTGCCAATCGTCCGGGCTGCACGGGAGAGAATGCGCGGCAAGCCCGACGCCCGGTCAGGGATGCCCAAATTCTTACGTGATGAGTCTCTTCCTCCGAATCCTGTGTGCGGGGCTGGCCATGCTTGCCCAGACGTCTGCTGCCCAGGACGTCCGCTATTCGGCTTTCGGGACCATCGGCTACGCCCGATCCACCGCGGATTACCGCTACCAGCGCGTCATCGACAGCGATGGCACCCTGGCCCGCGATTCCGTCCTTGGTGCGCAGATCGACGCGGCACTCACCGGCGAACTCAGCGCCACCGTCCAGGCCCGCCTGGCGCCGGCCGGCAACAGCGACCAGGAGATCAACCTGCGCCTGCCGTGGGCTTTCCTGTCCTGGCGGCCCGACAACGCGCTCACCGTCCATGTCGGCAAGATGCGCCTGCCGGTGCTGCTCAACGCCGAGAACATCGACGTGGGCGCGACCTTCCCCTACGCGCGCCTGCCGGTGGAGATCTACGCCATCCTGCCGTCCTGGGATTTCTACGGTGTCTCGGCCTGCGGGCACTGGACACCGGGCACGCTGGAGGTGGATCTGGATGGCTTCGCCGGCTGGTCCCGAACGTCCGCACGCGTTTATGTGCGCAAACAGCCCGACGCGACGGGACCGCTCCCGTGGTACGAAGGCATTCGCGGCGCCCTCGCCGGCACGGTGCTCACTGTCCGCCAGGGCGACAACCGCTACCGCCTGGGGCTGCTGTCCTGGGATGCCCGGCTCGACGATTTGCAGTTCGCGAAGGAATACCCCTACGTGCCCGTCGCCCCGGACGCCGGCTACTACCAGACGAGCAACGCCCTGCCCGGCCCGGGGGTCGTGATGCGGGACCGCATCCGCTCCCAGATCGTCACCGTCGGTTTCGAGAATGAACTGCCGGCGGGCTTCAGGGCGGTGGGCGAGGGCGTGCTGCGGTGGGGCGAGCGTGTCGATCTGGCCGCCGGTACCGATGCCTGGGGCGGCTATCTGTCGCTGCTCCGCCCGACCGGCGCATGGACGCCTTATGTCTATGCGGCGAGCCTGCGTTCGTCGTCCCGTGCCCGCAAGCTCTACGCCAAGCTCAACGGCAGCAGGGTGCCGGATGGTGTGCCGGGTGCTGCACAGATCAACGCCAGCCAGCTGTGGGGTGCCGACACGCTGCTCCTCTCCGACCAGCGCACCTGGGCCGTGGGCACCGCCTACGCGCTGGGTCGCGGGCAGGTGCTGAAGGCCGAATGGCAGCGCACCCATGTCGGCCGCAAGTCGACTTTCCTCGACGTGCCGGAGGGCACGCCCGAGGGCGGGCGTCAGCTGGATGTGTTCTCCCTCTCCTACAGCTTTTCGTTTTAGCGGGAGAGGGCGATGCTGAAACGACTCCTGTTCTTTGTCCTGGGTTTGTTTGCCGGCGCCGGTTCGATGCCGGCCCGGGCGGTGGGCAATGTCGTGCTGATCGGCCATCCCACCGTGCCGCGTCTGGACCGGACGGCGGTCGAGCGCATCTACACCGGCCGCATCGTCGAGGTGGGCGAGCAGCGCATCGTGCCCCTCGACCTGCCCCCCGACAGTCCGCTGCGCATCCGCTTTCTTGCCCGCTGGCTGAGCCGCGACGAGGCCCGCTACGCGGCCTACTGGACCGTGCGCCGCTATGTGGGCAAAGGCGTGCCGCCGCTCGAGGTGAGTTCCACGGCCGAGGTGATCCGCCTGGTGGCCACCCGGCCCGGCGCCGTCGGTTACATCGACGAAGCCGATGTGACGCCCGGCATGAACGTGGTGGCGCGCTGACCGGGCGGCCCATCGCTCACAGGGCGCTTCGCGCCGCCCGCTCACCCCACCACACCGCCTCCTCGAACACCGAATACCCCGACAGATCCGCGTGGGCGAACAGCATGCGCCCGTCGGCGGCCCGCAGCGCCGCGAGACCGGCGTTGGTGAGGCTGCCCGGCACCGGCGTGGCCATGCCGTGGCCGCGCACGGTGATCTCCACCGCGCGGGTGCGCCGCCACATCTCCACCTCGCCATAGGCGGCGCGCAGGTCGACGCCGGCGAGGTCGAGCAACTCGTCCGCGCTCGCGGTGGCGAGGCGCCGACGGGCGTCGCCGGGTGAGGCATCGGCCAGCGCCCGATAGGTGGTGAACACTGTGTGGGCCGGCCGCGCGGCGCGGATCAGCTGGTGGGTGGCGACCACCCAGCCCAGGGCCGGGCTGGCGTGGATCACGTTGTCCCAGGCCAGCGGTTCGTCGCCGGACTCCTGCGGGAAACCCTCCAGCAGAAAGTTGGCCACCAGCCATGGGGCCTGGGGCGGCAGATGGCGGGCCGGGCCGAAGCCCAGCTCGCGGATTGTCGGCACGACATGCGCCGCCACGTGCAGCGGCATCGCGCAGATGGCGCGGCGGGCATGGATGCGGATGATGCCGGTGGGCGTTGCGCACAGGACCGTCACGCCGTCGCGGTGCTCGCCCACCCGCAGCGCGTGGCCTTGCAGGCGCCGCTTGGCGGGCACATGGGCCAGCAGGCCGCGGGCGATCCCGGCGAGGCCGTCCGGCCAGGTCAGCAGCGCGCCGTCGACGGCGTTGGCGGCATGGCCGCCGCGGCTGGCAAAGTAATGCAGCCCGAACCACGCCGACACGCGATCCGATCCCGCGCCGTATTCGTCGCGGCACACGTAGTCGAGCCAGGTGTGGAGCGTCGGCGAGGTGTAACCCTCGGCGGTGAGCCAGTCGTGGAAGACGGTGGCGTCCAGCCGGCGCCAGTCGGCATCAACGCTGGATTCCACCACCGGCACGCAGAACAGGCGTTTGCCGTCGGCGCCACGGCGGTGGGTGAGATCCGCCACGAAGGCCAGAAAGCGCCGGTGCTGCGCAGCCTCGTCCGGGCCCACGGCGTCGGTGGGCAGCAGGTCCGCGTGCCAGGCGCCGTCAAACAGCAGGCGTTCGTCCGGGGCGTGCACCAGCGCCGTCTCGGCATAGCGCGGGCGCTCGCCAAACGGGTCGGCCTCGATCACGCCCTGCTCGAAGAGGATCTCCCGCACGGTGGCGGATTCCATCGACGGCAGCGGCAGGTAGTGGGCGCCACGGGGATGCAGGATGGCGCCGGTGGGGCTCATCATCGCGCCGCTGGCGGCGTTGCCGAGGGGCTCCGGGCCTTCGATCAGCAGGAAGTCGTCGACACCTTCCTTCGCCAGCCGCCAGGCAGCGGTGAGGCCGGCGACGCCGCTGCCGAGGATGGCCACGCCGCAGCGGATCTCCCGCGTCGGGGCGGGCAGGGCGGTGGCGTCGCGCAGGGCGTGGCCGTCGCTCATGCCCGGGCGTAGCACGGTGACCGGGATGCCGAAATCGCGCAGCTGCCGGCAGCCGGGCAGGGCGGCGAGGGCGCCGGCGGCGAGCCCGGCCTGCATCCAGCGGCGGCGGTCCATCAGCGCACCACGTTGCGCCAGTCCTGCTCGAAGTAATGCACCAGGGTCTGGCTGTTGAGGTGGTTGGGCTCGACGGCCGGTGGGCGCATGTCGGGCGGAAAGCGGAACATCGCCCGGGTGGTGTCGGCGTCGAGGAAACGGGTGGGCACCGGGTAGTGATCGGGCGGCACAAAGCCCGGCCGGCGGGTGGCGAGGTTGAAGCCCCACTCGCCAAACGACGGCACGTAGGCGTGGTAGGGCTGGGTGACGAAGCCGGCCTCGCGCAGCGTCGCGTCGATGCACCAGTAGCTCCTGGGCGCGAACCACGGCGAGGTGGATTGCACCACCAGCGCGCCGTTTGCCGACATGTGCCTGGCCATCAGCCGGTAGATGGGCACCGAGTAGAGCTTGCCCAGGCCGAAGTTGGACGGGTCGGGGAAATCCGCGACGATCAGGTCGAAGATCTCGGCGTTCTCCTCGAGCCACTGGCCGGCGTCGGCGTTGATGACCGTGACGCGCGGATCGGACAGCGAGCCGCCGTTGAGCCCGGCAAGGTAGGCGTTGCGGGCGAACAGCTCGGTCATCGCCGGGTCCAGGTCCACCAGCGTGATGTGCTCGATGTTCGGGTAGCGCAGGATCTCGCGCACCGCCAGCCCGTCGCCGCCGCCCAGCACCAGCACCTGCCGGGCCCACGGCATGCCGGCCAGCGCCGGATGCACCAGCGCCTCGTGGTAGCGGTGCTCGTCGCGGCTGGAGAACTGCAGGTTGCCGTTGATGTGCAGCCGCGTGTCGTCCTTCCAGCGGGTGACGACGATGCGCTGGTAGGGCGTGGTGGTGGCGTAGATCACCTCGTCGCCGAACAGCCCGCGCTCGGCCCAGCGGGTGAGGTGCTCGGAGGCCCCCAGCCCGATCGCCAGCAAGGCCATCGCAAGCACCCCGCGGGTGAAGCGGCCACGGGCGCCAGGTACTTCGGCGCGGTAATGCCACAGCGTCCACAGCGCCACCGCGGCATTGGCCATCCCGAACAGAAAGCCCGTGCGCGACAGGCCGAGCTTGGGCGCCAGCACCAGCGGAAAGAGCAGGGACACCACCAGCGCGCCCAGGTAATCAAAGGTGAGCACCCGGCTCACCAGCTCCGAGAACTGCGCCTGCCGGTTGTGGAGCACCCGCATCACCAGCGGAATCTCCATCCCCACCAGCACGCCCAGGGCAAACACCAGCGCGTACAGCACGGTGCGGAAGGGCGCCGACATCCACGCAAACAGCAGGAACAGCAGCGTGGCCGACACCCCGCCGACGATGCCCACCAGCAGCTCGATGTCGATGAAGCGGGCCAGCGCGTCCTCGTCGCGCACGTATTTGGAGAGGTGCGAGCCGACGCCCATCGCAAAAAGGTAACAGCCGATGATCGACGAGAACTGCAGCACCGAATCGCCCAGCAGGTAGCTCGACAGCGCCCCGGCGATCAGCTCGTAGGCGAGCCCGCAGGAGGCGACGACGAACACCGACAGGATCAGCAGGCGGTCGGTGGCGGCAGCGGGGGTGGGGCGGGCGTCTGGCATGGCGCGGACTCTACCCGGAATGCGCTTGCCGGGCACCTGAAATGCTGGCTAAATGCCCCGCTTGCAGATTCGGACTCGGGCCATGGACGCGCTGATCAGTTATTTCCTGCACCTCACCTCGGGCCTCGCGATGGTCGGCGCCTTTGCCGGCATCTACATGGCGGTCACGCCCTTCCACGAGCTGGCGCTGATCCGCCAGGGCTTCGTGGCGCCGGCCCTGTCGCTGGGCGGCGCGGTGATCGGTTTCTCGCTCACCGTCGCGTCGAGCATCCTCCACAACGACAGCTACCCGCTGTTCATGATGTGGTGCGGCGCCGGCCTTACGGTGCAGGTCGTCGCCTACGCGGTGCTCGCCCGAGCCTTCCCGCGGCTGCCGGATCAACTTGCCGGCAACAACGTGGCCGCTGGCGCCACCGCCGGCATGGTGTCGCTGGTGGTGGGCATCATCAACGCGGCGTGCATGTCCTGAAACCGCCTTTCATCCAGCAGGAGAAACCATGAGCCTTGGATCATTCATCAAGAAGCAGTTCATCGACGTCCTCCAGTGGAACGAGGATTCCGACGGCACGCTGGCCTGGCGTTACCCGATGGAGGATTTCGAGATCCAGTACGGCGCCAGCCTCACCGTGCGGGATTCGCAGATGGCGGTGTTCGTCAACGAGGGCAAGGTGGCGGACGTATTCGGGCCGGGGCGTTACACGCTCACCACCCAGACCATCCCGCTGCTCACCAACCTCAAGAACTGGGACAAGCTCTTCGAGTCGCCCTTCAAGTCGGACGTGTATTTCTTCAGTACCCGCCTGCAGCTGGGCCGCAAGTGGGGCACGCCGCAGCCGATCACCCTCCGCGACACCGATTTCGGCATGGTGCGGCTGCGCGCCTTCGGGATGTATTCGTACAAGCTGGTCGATCCGAAGCACTTCTTCACCGAGATCAGCGGCACCCGGGCCAGCTACACCGTCGACGAGCTGGAGCAGCAGCTGCGCAACCTTGTTGTCGCCACGATGAGCGCCACCCTCGGCGGCTCGGACGTGCCCTTCCTCGACATGGCCGCCAACCAGATCCTGCTGGCCGACAAGATGCGCGCGGCGATGCAGCCCACCTTCGAGCGCTACGGCCTCGCCCTCGACAACTTCGCGGTCGAGAACATCTCGCTGCCCGAAGAGCTGCAAAAGGCCATCGACACCCGCATTTCCATGGGCATGGTCGGCGACCTGGGCAAGTACACCCAGTACCAGGTGGCCAATTCCATGCCGCTGGCGGCCCAGAACGAAGGTGGCCTCGCTGGCGTGGGGGCAGGGTTGGCGGCGGGCGTGGGCATGGGCCAGGTGATGATGGACACCCTGCGCGGCAGCCAGGCGCCGGCTGCAGCACCGGCCTCGGCACCCACTCAAGCCGCCGCGCCCGCAGCGGCCGCCGACGACCCCGAAGCGCGCCTCGCCAAGCTCAAGGCGCTCCTCGACAAGGGCCTCGTCACCCAGGCCGATTACGATTCGGCCAAGGCCGAGATCCTCAAAAAGCTGATCGGCTGATCCACCGCCCGCCCTGACCGTGTTCAAGCTCGCCTGCTCCAGCTGCGGGGCCGAAGTCGTCTTCCGCTCGCCCACCTCGGCGATGGCGGTGTGCGAGTACTGCCGCAGCACCCTGCTGCGCGACGGCGACGCAGTGCGCGACGCCGGCAAGATGTCGGCCACGCTCGAGGACTACTCGCCGATCCGCATCACCACCGCCGGCATCTACGCCGGGCGGCACTTCGGCGTGGTCGGGCGCATCCAGCTGCGCTACGACGCGGGCTTCTGGAACGAGTGGTACATCCTCTTCGACGACGGGGGCACCGGCTGGCTGTCGGACGCCTCCGGCCAGTACGCCGTCACCCTCGACACCGGGCTCGCCGGCGATGCGCCACGCTTCGAGCAGATCGTCCCCGGCGGGCTGTATCGCTGGGACAGCGTCAGCTACGCCGCGTCCGACCTGCGCACCGCCCGCTGCACCGGCGGCGAGGGCGAGCTGCCCTTCCCCGTTGGCGCCGGCTGGACGGCCAAGGTGGCCGACTACCGTCAGGCCCACCGCTTCCTCACCCTGGATTACTCCGAAGGCGACACCCCGCGCCGCTACGCCGGCAAGGCGGTGACCCTGGCCGACCTCAAGTGCCAGCTCCTGCGCAGCGCCACCGAGATCGCCGCCAGCGCCGGTAAGCTGCCCGGCAAGGCGGCCAGCCTCGAATGCCCCGCGTGTGGCGCGTCGATCAGCTGGCGCCCGGCGGTGGCCGCCCACCTCAACTGCCCAGCCTGCGGTACGGTGTCCGACGCCACCTCTGGCACCGTCGAAGTGATGCAGGCCGTCCGCCGCGAAGCCCTCGCCCACACCACCCTGGCCCTGGGCGACGCGGCCACCATCGACGGCCAGCGATACGCCCTCATCGGCCTGATGCGCCGGCACACCACCGGCACCGGCGAGGGCTGGACGGAATACCTGCTGTTCAGCGAAGGGGCGGGTTTCCTGTGGCTGGTCGAATCCGCCACCGGCTGGCAAAAGGTCAAGATACTTGACGTATTTCCCGAGTCCGTCTCGGCCAGCGCCGTGCGCCATGCCGACGCCGCCTACACCCGCATGGACAGCTACACCGCCGAAGTCACCTACGCCGCCGGCGCCTTCAACTGGCAGGTCAAGGCGGGCGACCGGGTCAGCGTCACCGAATACGTCGGCAGCCGCGGCACCCTCGCCAGCGAGCGCACGCCGGCCGAGATCACCTGGTCGCTGGCCCAGCGGGTTACCGCGGCCAGCATCGGCGCGTGGTTCGGCAAGCCGGCCCTGGCCAGCGCGGCCGTCGTGGCGCCAGCCGAGGTCAAGGCGGCCGCCGGGCTCCCCCGCGAGGCCTTCTACGGCCTCGCGGCGAGCTTCTCGGCGGGCCTCCTGCTCCTCAACCTGCCCATTGCCATGTTCGGTCGCCACGGCGGCAGCGTGATGTTCGTGGTGGTGATCGGGCTGGTCCTGCTGTGGGCGCCCCTGTTCAGCGACAAGTTCGGCGACGACTCATGAAACGGGTGGGATACATGATCTACGCGATCCTGGTGGTCGTGGTGGTCACCATGATCAACCTTGGCGGCCAGTCGAACAGCAGCGGCCGGAGCTGGAGCAGCGGCAGCAGCGGCTCCTCCGGCGGTGGCTGGTCGTCCGGCGGAGGCGGCCACAAATGAGCGCCCACCTGCCCCGCGGCCGCCACCTGCTGGCCGATCTCACCGGTGTCGCCGCCGAGCGCCTCACCGACCCCGCCGCCCTCGAAACCCTGCTCCGCGACGCCGCCCGCGCCGCCGGTGGCACCGTGCTCGGCGGCCACTTCCACCCCTTCGGCCCTGGCCTGGGCGTGACCGGCGTGCTGCTCCTGGCCGAATCCCACCTCAGCATCCACACCTGGCCCGAGCACGGCTTTGCGGCGGTGGATGTGTTCATGTGCGGCAACGCCCGGCCCGAGCTGGCGGTGGACGTGATCGAGGCGGCGCTGGCTCCGGCGAGCTGCGTGCGGCGTGAGGTGGCGCGGGGCTGAGAGCGCGTGGTAGAGATGAGCTTCGCCATGCGAAACAGGCCGCTGTCTCATCTAGAATGGGCATCATGTTCACATGCGTTGTGACCCGCCATGACCCCCACCCCCGTCCCCCTGCCCGAGTCCTACCGCCTCCTCAACCACGGCCCCACCGTGCTGGTGTCGTCGGCCCACGGCGGGCGGCGCAACGTGATGGCGGCGGCGTGGAGCATGCCGGTGGATTTCGACCCGCCCAAGGTGGCGGTGGTGATCGACCGCAGCACCTTCAGCCGCGAGCTGATCGACGCCTCGGGCGAGTTTGTGCTGGCGGTGCCGACCCGCGCCATCGCCGACAAGGTGGTGGCCGCCGGCTCGCAGTCGGGCCGGGATTGCCCGGACGGCGACAAGTTCGATGCCCTCGGGCTGGACGTGCTGGCGGCCTCGCAGGTGGCGGCGCCGCTGCCCACCGGCTGCATCGGCTGGCTCGAATGCCGGGTGATCGACGAGCCCCACATCCAGCACACCTACGATCTGTTCCTTGGCGAGGTGGTGGCGGCCTGGGCCGACCCGGCGGTGTATTCCGACGGGCGCTGGCATTTCGAATCTGGCGGCGACGCGCGGCGTAGCCTTCACTATATTGCTGGCGGCGCGTTCTTCTCGACCGGCGACGCCTTCGACGCCAAGGAGTGATGAGATGGATCTGACCGTTGTCCTCGAAAATTCACAACTCGCCCATATCATTGATCAGGCGATGATTTACCAGTGCGCCTGCCCCGGTCAGGTGGCCCAGCACATCCTTGGACTGCGCGAGCTGTTCCGCTACCAGACCAGCTGCCGGGCGATGCGTACGGAAGATTTCGGGATTCACGCCCGGATCATCGAATCCGTGCAGCGCAGCCACGCCGAGATGGAGGCCTGTCTCGTGGACGTGCTGGCTGCCGAGGGTTGGGACATGACCACCCTGACCATGCCGGAGGGCCTGCGCAAGCTGCGCGATGAGCTGCTGGCGGAGTAGTCGATCAGGTTTTTTTCGGGCGGCTGAAAATATTTGTGCACTGCAGCAAAAAGTGCTTGCAAATGTTTTTGCTGCGGTGCAACATAGAGCCATACCGAAACCCGTTCGGTGATCGCAAGACCTACCCAAACTTGAGGAGATCATCATGTCCGTCACCCCCGAAACCATCGCCGCCGCCGCCAAGTCCAACGCCGAAGCCGGCCTGAACAGCGCCTCCGCTTTCGTTGCCGCCGTGTTCACCGCCGTCGAGCGCGTGTCCACCCTGAACCTGGCCACCGCCCGCACCGCCTTCGACGACAGCGTCGCCTTCTCCAAGGCCGTCATCGCCGCCAAGGATCCGAAGGCCCTGGCCGCCCTGAACCTGGGCGCCGTCACCCCGGCCGTCGAGAAGAGCGTGGCCTACGGCCGTAGCCTCTCCACCATCGGTGGCGACACCCAGGAAGAGCTGACCAAGCTGGTCGAAGCCGAAGCCGCCACCCTGGGCAAGACCTTCGACACCGCCCTGGAAAGCCTCTTCAAGAACGCCCCGGCCGGCTCCGAAGCTGCCGTCAAGGCCGTGAAGACCGCCCTGGCCAACGCCAACTCCGCCTACGAAGGCGCCAGCAAGGCCGCCAAGCAGGTTGCCGCTGCCGCCCAGGCCAGCGTCGAGAAGGCCACCGAAGTGACCGTCGAGAGCGTCGAGAAGGGCACCAAGGCTGTCGTGACCGCCCTGAAGGTTGCCTGAGCATCTTTCAGTCTGCCGCGGGTTGGAATGCCTGCGGCGCGGAATGAAGCTGAAAAGCAGTCGATGAAGAAGGCCCTCCGGGGCCTTTTTCATTGGCAAGATTCGGTTGAAGACGCCGCTCCGGCGTGGGGTCGGTGCCGGTTTCGGGAGTCCAACGATGGGTCGTCGCAAGTCACCGCTGGTTTCCGCGCTGGTCAAGCTGACGCGTGCCGGGATGCGCCAGACGTCACGCCTCGGGCAGGCCGCGACAACGCAGGGCATCAAGTCTGGTGGCGCGCTGGCAGAAAAAGCCGGGCGGATGCTGCGTGCCGTTGCCACACCCACGGACGCGCCCAAGCCGGTCGCCGGCGGGCGCTGGTACGAGGGGCGCTGGGGGCTCGGGCCCTTGGCGATGCGGCGTTACCGGCTGTTCATCCCCACCGGCGGCAGTGCCCGCAAGCCGCTGCCGCTGCTCCTGCTGCTCCACGGCTGCGCCCAGGATACGGCGGCGTTTGCAGCGGTGACCCGGGCTGCGGCGACGGCAAAGTCCCGCGGCTTTGCCGTGCTGATGCCCGAGCAGGCCCAGGAGGCCAACCCCCAGCGGTGCTGGAACTGGTTCGGCAGCGATACACGGGTCGGGCTCGAAACGCAGCTCCTGATGGCCATCGTCGATCATGCGGTGGTCAGTCATCCGCGCATCGCCGGGCCGTTGTTCGCGCTTGGGCTGTCGGCGGGTGGGGCGATGTCCCTCACGCTGGCCCTGCGTTACCCGGAGCGCTTTACGGCTGTGGGCAGCCATTCCGGTGCAGCGCCTCACAGCGCCGCCACGCCGCTGCAGGCCGGGCAGTCCATGCGGGGGCGGCGTTCGCCGGATGCGGACGCCATCGCCTTGCGCCTGGCCGGCCGGCGCCTGCCGCCGCTGGTGTTGATCCACGGCGACCTGGACCCGGTGGTGTCCTTCGAGAGCGCCCGCGCCGCCGCCGGGCTGTGGCTCGATGTGCTGCCCGTCGGCACGGGGCTTCGCGAGCAGGAGGACGAAGTCAAGCGCGGTACCCGGCGCGCGATGGTCCGCCACGACTGGAAGACCGGTCGCCAGCCCTACGTCCGCCTGCTGCAGGTGCGTGGTTTGGGCCATGCCTGGAGCGGCGGCGCATCCGGTCAGGCGTTCTCCGATCCCTCCGGGCCGGACGCCTTGCGCATGGCATGGACGTTTTTCGCAGCTACGATGGAACAAGGGGCTGCGCCGCGGCTCTGACTCCCTTTGAACTGGAGACCGCCATGCCTACCGACCGCCTCCAAGACCGCGCCGCCGGTGCCCTGCTGGGCGCCTTCATCGGTGATGCCCTCGCCCTGGGGCCCCACTGGTATTACAACCTCGACGAGCTGCGCGCCGACTACGGCGAGTGGATCGCCGGTTATACCGACCCGAAGCCCGGCCGCTACCACGCGGGTCTCAAGGCCGGCGACCCGTCCCAGGCCGGCATCCTGCTCGAGCTGACCCTGCGTTCGCTGGTGGAGCGGGGTGGCTACGACGAGGCGGACTTCTGCACGCGCCTCGATACCGAATTCTTTCCCCACATCGACGGCACGCCCATGGCCGGCCCCGGCGGCTACACCAGCCAGTCGATCCGCGAGGCCTGGCGCAAGCGCGTCGGCGAGGGCCTGCCGTGGGGCGCCTGCGGCGGCAACGCTGACACCACCGAGGCCGCCGAGCGGACCCTCGCCATCGCGGTGCGCTACGCCCGCCGGCCGGCCGAGCTGGCGGCGGCGGTCACCCGCAACACGGCCCTCACCCAGACCGACGGCACGGTGCTGGCGATGACCGTTGCGTTTGGCGCAGTGCTGGGGATGCTGGTGGAGGGCCACGCGCTGGATGGCGAGCTATCGGGCAAGTTGATGGCGCGGGTCAAATCCGGCGAGTTGCCTTTCCACGCCGTGACCAGCGGCAACCTGCAGGCCCCGGCTGGCGCCGAGGCGCCGACCCTGGGGCGCTTCCCGTCGCCGGATGCGCTGCTCACGCCCTCCAACATCGCCCGCGCGGCGCTTGACCCCGGCGTGCGCATCGAGCCGGCGTGGAAGGCCTCGCTGGTGTATGGCATGCCCTGCGCGGTGTATCACCAGTTTCCGGCTGCGTATTACCTGGCCGCGCGCTTTGCGGGCGACTTCGAATCGGCGGTGCTTCACGCGGTCAATGGCGGCGGGCAGAACCTCGCCCGGGCGATGCTCGCGGGCGCGCTGGCGGGTGCCCAGGTGGGGCTGTCGGGGATTCCCCGGCGTTTCGTGACCGGCCTCGACCGCTCGGACGAGCTGGTGGGGCTCGCCGAGCGGCTGGCGGCGGCGGTCTGACGGGATTGATCTAGCAGCGGCCCTTCTTGGCCTGGCCGGGCGGGCAGTGGCCTTCGTTGCCGTGGCCCGGGTGGGGCTCGCAGCGCCCGCGGAAGTTCTTGCGGCCTTCGTAACGGTGGCAGTTGTCCCGCCACCAGGATTCGTCGCGCCAACGTCCGCCGTCCCAGTAGCGGCCGTCGGGGTTGCGGTCGCCGATGTAGAGGGACACGCCGGGGGCGCGGATGGATAGATCGAGGTCGATGGCGCTGGCCGGTGTGGCGGCAAGGCTGGCGACCAGCAGGAAGGGCAGGCAGAGGATCGGGCGCATGGATGGCTCGCTGGCTTAAAAAGACCCTCCGACTATACGGCCCCGCGAGCCGTTTCGCCCGGTGACGACAATCTCGAAGGTCGGCTGCCCCCGTGGCCATGACATCGTTACAATGCCTTGAAAAAAGCAATCACCACCCGGCAACACGGGACATGGGGAGACAGACTGCATGGCCGTCATTTTTGCCAAGACCGCGCGCGGGCACGCCGAGATCGCCAGTCGGGCCGGAGGCCTCAGCCCGCGGGTGAGACGGGTGCTGATCTTCGTGGACGGCAAGCGCACGGTTGCCGAACTGCGCGATATGCTCCAGTACGACGACCTCCAGCACACCCTGGGCCTGCTCGAAGAAGAAGGCTACATCGAGATGACCGGCGTGGCCGGGCCGGGCGGCCGGGCCCAGGCGGCGCCGGCCGTCATGCCGTCGGTGACGACCTTCCGGCTGCACCCGCCGGGCGACGACCCGGTGCGCCTGCAGAAGGCCCGCAACTTCATGCTCAACACCCTCAACGCCTTCGTCGGTGCCCTGGGCACCAGTTCGCTCCAGGACCGCATCGAGGCGGCCCGCAACCAGGCCGACCTGCGCGCCCTCTTCGACGAGTGGTATCACGCCATCGTCAGCTCCCGCGATGGCCGCCGCGAGGCCGAACATCTGCGCAGCAAACTCCTCGAGGTGGTCTGAGCGGAGAGGCGGGTGGCGCGATCTTGCGGTGCATCAATTACGCGTTGGTGGACGCGTACTAAGCTGCGCCGGTCATGGACGATGCAAGCCCCGATTTCGACATTCCCGGCCGCGAGATCGCCATCGCCGCGGAGGCGCTTTACCTCGCCAACCTGATGCTCATCCCCGGCATCGCCTTCGTGGCGCTGCTGGTGTTGTGGTTCCGCGAGCGTGGGCGGGCGCCCGAGCTGGCCCGCAAGCACCTGCGCCAGACGGTGGCCGCCAGCCTGTGGGCCGGCGCGCTGCTGGTGGTGGCCAATGGGGCGATCATCCTTGCCGGCGGTTACACGTCGCCCCACACCTGGATCATCGTCATCCTGTATTTCACGACCTGCCATTCCACGCTGATCTTCTGCGGCGCCATCGGGCTGGCCAAGGCGCTGGCCGGCAAACCCTTCCGTTTTCCGCTCATCGGGCCAAGGGGATGAACGCCCGCGTGATCCCCATCAAGTCGGTGGGCACGGCCGCTGCGCCCCCCGACGGCGGCCGCCAGCGGCTGCGGCGCTGGGCTCAGGCCGGGTTTTTCGTGCTGTTCGTCATCGCGCCGGTGTTCAACCTGCTGCGCTACGATCTGGTGGCCGGCCACGCGTGGCTGCTGGGGTTTGAATGGCACGCCAGGCTGGCGGACTTCTCGGCCGGGCGCATCGATGCGCTGGGCGCGGTGGGGCGGGTGATCGGCCGCGTGCTGCTGCCCATCCTGGCCGCCGGCGCGCTGCTGATCTGGGTGTCGTGGAAGTGGGGCCGGCTTTATTGCGGCTGGCTGTGCCCGCACTTTTCGGTGGTCGAGACGATCAACGCCTGCATGCGCCGGGCCACCGGCAAGCCCAGCGTGTGGGAGCCGCGCGCGCTTCCGCCCCGCGAGCCGGATGGCCGCCCGGTGCGCTACGACCGCCGCTGGTGGTTCATCACCGTGCCGCTGGCGGTGGGTTTTGCCTTTGTGTGGGCAGTGGTGCTGCTCACCTATCTGCTGCCGCCTTTTCAGGTTTATGGCCACCTGCTGGCGGGCACGCCGACCCGTAACGAGTTCATCTTCATCACCGCCGGCACGGTGGTGTTGTCGGCGGAGTTTCTGTTCGCGCGGCATCTGTTCTGCCGCTACGCCTGCGCGGTGGGGATGTTCCAGAGCCTGGCGTGGATGGGCAACCGGGAGGCGATGGTGGTCGGCTTCGAGCGCGATCGCGCCGCCGACTGCGCCAGTTGCTACAGTGCCTGCGATCACGTCTGCCCGATGCGCCTGAAGCCCCGCAACATCAAACGCACGATGTTCACCTGCACCCAATGCGCCCAGTGCGTGAGCGCCTGCGAGACCACCCAGCACGGCAACCCCCGCGGCCCGCTGCTCCAGTGGGTCACGGGCGAAGCGGCGCGCCACAACGAGGCGGCGTTTGCCGCACCGAAACCGGAAAGGAAATCCCAGTGACTGGCTTCAACGACTTTGCCATCGCCCGGGCGCTGCATGTGCTGGCGGTGCTCCTGTGGATCGGCGGCGTGGCTTTCGTGACGATGGTGCTGATCCCTGCCTGCCGGGCCCAGGCCGAGCCGGCCAGCCAGCTGGAACTCTTCGAGCGCCTGGAGCACCGTTTTGCCGCCATCGCGCGCTGGAGCGTGTTGCTGGCGGGGGCTTCCGGCCTGTGGCTGATCTGGCGGCTGGATGCCTGGAGCCGCTTTGCCGACTTCGCCGGCTGGTGGTGGATGCACGGGATGGTGGCGGTGTGGACGGTGTTCGCGCTGATGCTCTTCGTACTGGAGCCCTTCGTGCTCCACAAGGTTTTTCAGGCCCACGCCCGGCGCGATCCGCTGGGCACGATGGCGCGCATCCAGCGCTTGCACGTGGTGCTGCTCACCCTCAGCCTGATCGTGGTGGCCGGCGCCGTGGCGGGGAGCCACGGCGGCTGGATGTTTGGCTGAGGCGAGGGTTCAGCTCGAACAGCTCACCGACAATCCGCTCGCCCAATCCGGTGGTGGGGCAGCGAAGCGTTCGAACTCCGGCTGCTCGTCGAAGGGCTTCGACAGGCAGGCGAGCACCGTGGCCGTCTCGCTGAAATCCCCCGCCTGGGCGGCGCGGATGGCGGATTCGGCGATCCAGTTGCGCAGCACGAACTTGGGATTGACGGCGCGCATGGCGGCCTGGCGTTCGGCGTCGGGCCGGCCTTCGGCCTTGAGGCGTGCGCGCCACAGGTCGATCCATGCGTCCAGCGCGAAGCGGTCGATCACGATGTCGCGGAGCGGGGCATCGGTGGCGGCGCGCTCGGCCTCCGGCACCTCGGCCGGGAGCGACGACAGGAGGCGGAAGAACTGGGTGAAGTCGATGCGCAGGCGCTGGAGCAGGCCGAAGGTCTCGCCGACAAAGTCCTCGTCGCCGGGCAGGGCCTCGGCAAAGCCCAGCTTGGCGCGCACCCTGGCCATGAAGGTGGCCTCGAAGGTGGCGGTGTAGTTGTCCTCGATGGCGGCCTGCACGTCGGCCCGCTCGCCCACCAGCGATGACAGGGCGTGGCCCAGGGCGTAGAGGTTCCAGTGACCGATCTGGGGCTGGGCGCGGTAGCTGTAGCGGCCGTGGTCGTCCGAGTGGTTGCAGATATGGCCGGCGTCGAAGGCGTCCATGAAGCCGAAGGGACCGTAATCCAGCGTGAGGCCGAGGATCGACATGTTGTCGGTGTTCATCACCCCGTGCATGAAGCCCACCGTCTGCCACTGGGCGATGAGGCTGGCGGTGCGCCGGGCCACGTCGGCGAGCAGCGCGGCGTAGGGATTGGCAGCGTCGCGGCATTCGGGGCGGAAGCGGTCGATCACGTAGTCGGCGAGTTGGCGCAGCTCGTCGGTGCGCTTGCGGGCGGCCCAGTGCTCGAAGGAGCCAAAGCGGATGAAGCTGGGCGCCAGCCGGGTGACCACCGCGGCGGTCTCGATGGCTTCGCGGCGCACCGGCTCGTTGGAGCCCACCACGCACAGCGCGCGGGTGGTGGGGATGCCCAGTGCGGCCATGGCCTCGGAGCACAGGAACTCGCGGATGCTCGAACGCAGCACCGCGCGGCCGTCGGCAAAGCGCGAGTAAGGCGTCTGGCCGGCGCCCTTGAGCTGGATCTCCCAGCCGCTGCCTGCGCCGGCCACCTCGCCCAGCAGGTGGGCGCGGCCGTCGCCCAGCTGGCCGGCCCACATCCCGAACTGGTGGCCGGAATACACCGCGGCCAAAGGCTCGCTGCCGGGCAGCAGCTGGTTGCCGGCAAAGACGCGGGCGAACTCGGGCCGGGCGAACTCGGCTGGGGCCAGGCCAATCAAGTCAGCCGCCGCAGGGCTGGCGGCGACGAGGTAGGGATCGGGCAACGGGGTCGGCGGCAGCCGGGTGTAGAAGGCGTCCGGCAGCCGGGCAAAGGCGTTGTCGAAGGGCAGGGTTTCGAGGGTTGGCATGATCGTGTCGGGGAAATGATTGTTATTCGAAGTCTGCGGGTCGGACTTGCGCGCCCGGGGCTTTGTTCCGCCAAGCCTGAATGGTAGCCGGTGTAACCGATCTGGAACCTTTCGTCAGATAGGCTGGCCCCGGCAGGCCGCGTTTGCGTCGCGGTCTGTCTTGTCGCGATCTGTCTTGTCGATAACGCAACACACGTCTCAGGCAGTCTCACCATGTCGCTCAAGTCCTGGACGGCACCTTTGCCTGCAACAGCCTCACCGGGCAGTCGCTCACATCGTTGATCGGCGCAAGCCTTGACGTGATCGCCCATGGGGTTGTGAAGATGAATGCATCATCTGTGCCAAGTATTCCCCGAGTGGCACGCTGGCTATCGGGCCGGCGCTCGATCAGCTCACCACCGCCTGCGACGCGATGACCTTCGCCTCGCCGGGTGTTGGCGCCAACATGGGCACCGGAGCCATGGCGTTTCGGGCAATTTGCCTGGCGGGGATGGGGTAATCTGCGGGGCGCGCCCCGCCCTGTCGCTCCGGGCGGGGCTTTGTCCTCATCCTCGTCTGCGTGCATGACCGATCTCCCGCCTGCATCGTCCGCTGCCCCGGCTGCGGTGGACCTCAAACGGCACCTGCTGCTGCGGGTGAGCCTCTTTGCGCTGGCCGTTGGCGTGGTGGCCACCGTGGCGGTGCTCCACCAGACGCGGGAGCGCATCCGCGACCGCATCGCGCACACCGGCCTCACCGTCGAGCGGCTGATCGCCGGTGAGGCGGATCAGTTGCGCGATGCGTTCCGGCGTAGTCTCGACGGGCTGGATCTGTCGTCGCTGGACGGCATCGGGCCGCTGCTGGGCATCTGCGTGACGGTCGAGGATCTCTACAAGCGTCCGGTCGTGGCCCGCTGCTTTCAGGGTGACGGGGAATCGCCGGCCGTCGTGCGCTGGGTGCTGGAGCGCCTCATCGGCCCGGAGCTTGCCTATCGCGGCGTGATCGGCCAGTACCCGGGCGTCAAGGTGGGCGAATTCGTCGTCACGCCGGATCTCGATAGCGAGGGACGTGCCGCGTGGGTGCAGATCCGCACCGTGCTGGGCATGAGCCTGGCGATCCTGCTCCTCAACCTGCTGATCTACCGTCCGGTGCGCCGCGCCCTGCGCCCGGCCGACCAGATCCTGGCGGTGCTCGGGCGGATGGAGGCCGGCGACCTGTCTGCGCGCATGCCGCGCCCGCGGCTGATCGAGCTGCGCCGCATTGCCGCCGGCTTCGACCACTTGGCCGAGCAGCTCCAGAAGACCCTCGCCGCCCAGCGTCAGCTGGCCCAGCGCCTGCTGGCGGTGCGCGAGGAGGAGCGCCGCCGGCTGGCCCGGGAGCTGCACGACGAGTTTGGCCAGTGCCTGGCGTCGGTGGGGGCCGAGGCGGCGTTCATCGCCGCGCGGGCAGAATCGTCCGATCCGTCGCTGCTGCCAGCGGCGCAGGCGGTGTCGGCGGTGACCGGCCACATGATGGAAAGCCTGCAGGGCATCCTGCACCAGCTGCGGCCGGTGGGGCTGGAGGAGTTCGGTCTTGCCGCGGCGCTGGATCAGCTGGTGGCAGGATGGCGGCGGCGTCTGCCCGACTGCCGTTTTGCGCTGAGCGTGGCGGGCGAAATGGATACGCTGTCGGCTGATTTGTCCGTCAGTGTGTATCGGATCGTGCAGGAGAGCCTCACCAACGCCCTGCGCCACGGCACGCCGGGCAGGGTGACGGTGAGCCTTGAGCGGGACGCCGTCGGCTGCCGGCTGCGGGTGGAGGACGACGGCGAGGGCGGCGCCCCGCCCAGTCCGGGGAGTGGTCTGGGCGTGCTGGGCATGCGCGAGCGCGTCGAGGCGCTGGGCGGGCAATTCGCCCTCGAAGCCCTGGCGCCCCGCGGCATGCGGGTACGGGCGGATTTCCCACCCGAGGTGTTGCGACCCACGGAGCCCATCCATGACTGAACACACCCGCCTGCTGTTGGTGGATGACCACGCGGTGGTGCGCGAAGGCTATCGCCGCCTGCTGGAAACCCGGCCGGATCTGCTCATCGTGGCCGAGGCGGCCACCGCCCGTGAGACGATGGATCGCTTCCGCAGCCACGCGCCCGACGTGGTGGTGCTCGACCTGGGCCTGCCGGACATGGGTGGGGTCGAGCTGATCCGGCGCCTGCTCCAGCGGGACGCCGGGGCGCGCATCCTGGTGTTCACCATGCACCGGGAGCCGCTCTTCGCCACCCAGGCGCTGCGGGCCGGCGCGCTGGGTTATGTGACCAAGAGCAGCCCGCCCGAGGTGCTGGTGAATGCGGTGTATCAAGTGGCGGCGCGCCGTCAGGTGATCAGCCCGGACATTGCGCCGGAGCTGGCCCTGGCCCTCATCGACCGCCCGAAGGAGCCGCTCGCCGAGCTGGCCCCGCGGGAGTTCGAGATCCTGCGCCTGCTGCTCGACGGGCTGGGGCCGGAGGAGATCGGCGCGCGCCTGTCGATTTCGGCCAAGACGGTGCAGAACTGCCACTACCAGATCAAGAGCAAGCTGGGCGTGCGCAGCGACATCGAACTGACGCGGCTGGCGCTGCGCCTCGGGCTGATCTGATCCCGCTCAGGCGGCTTCGGCCACCGCGGCCTGCTGGGCCTCGAACAAGGCCTGCAGGGTTTCGAGGGTCAGCTCGGCGATGGTCTGGCCGGTGTCGTCGAGGATCTCGTAGAGGATTTCGCCCGGCAGCGGCCGCATGCTGAACAGCACGATCGCGTCCTCTGCGCCGCCGCCCTCCCGGTGGGGCGTCTCGCTGCCCGGCGAGACGGTGTAGCTGCCGGTGGGGCGCACCTCGCGCAGGCGGCCGTCCATCTCGTAGAGCCGGTGCTCGCCGCGGATCACGAAGGTGTGGTTGAGGGCCTTGTGGCGGTGCAGGACGATCTGCCGGCCGGCGTCGAAGCGGAACAGCACGTCGGCGATGTGGCGGATCGCGTCCACCTGCAGGATCGAATACGCGAAGTGGGGAAAGTCACCGAAGGGTTGCCAGTGGATGGCGTCGACTTCGAAGGGGCGGGACATGGGGTTCTCCTTGGAATGAAGGGCAAGCCAGTTGGCTGCTGCCAGTAAACCCTACCCGGGGCGGTGGCGCTGAGGTCAATCTGCCTGCGTGGCACCGGGCATTCCGCCCGCTCCCGCCTTGCAATCGAAACCGGGCAAATTGCCCGGCCAATCCGGGGCAGGATGCCGCTGACCGTCCGTCGCGCCGGCCATAAAGTGGTTCGGGAGACGGGCGCCGGGTGTGGCGCCGTCCGCAACCGACGGAATCCTCCATGCCTGACCTGAAGACGGCAGCCCTGGTCGCCCTGCTGGCTGCTGCCGGCCCGGCGGCTGCGGCAGGCAACCTTTTCTGTGGCGGCCCGGTGCCCCAGACCGGCGAGCCCACCGACATGGCCCATGTGGTGGGCGACCAGACCCTCGAATTTCTTGCCGACCAACCGGCCAGCCTGATGGTGTGCAGCAAGGGCTATCTGTTCGAGAAGTGCGGCGACCACGCGACGGCGATGAAGATCTTCGACCGCTGCATCGCCGCCGGCTACATCGGCGCGATGATCTGGAAGGCGCTGATGCTCCAGGACGGGGCCGGCGTCGAACGTGACCTGCCCGCCGCCGCCGAGCTGATGCGCCGCGCCGCTGAAGCCGGCGATTCGCCCTACGCGGTGCTCGGCAAGCTCCACTACGCCAGCGCGCTCCACGAGGGCAAGGGCGTGCCCAGGGACGAAGCCGCGGCCCGCCGCTGGTTCGAGGCCGCAGCGGCCGACGGCAACCCGGACGCCATTGAGTTCCTGCGCACCGGCTACCACGTGGGCGACCGGGATGGCTCGACCCGCGGCGTGGGCGTGCCGCCGCCAGTGCAGGTCACTCCGCCGCCGGGCGAGCTGCAGGACGTGCCGGCCCGTCCGATGGAGCGCATCGGCGCCGCCCCACCGGCGGCCCGCCGGCTGAGCCAGGCACCCGTGTCGCGTGCCGCCGCGCCGTCGGTGGCGCCGAAGGCCGACCTTCCGCCAGCGGCGGACGCCGCGCCACCCCCCGCCCGTCCGGGCTTGCGCCTCGATCCGGTGGTACCCCCTGTCGCAGCGCCGGCCTCGAGCTCGACCACCGGCCTGCTCGCGCTGCTCCTCGCCGCCTTTGCCGCCGGCGCCCTCGGCCAGGCCCGCCGCGGGCGGCGCGGGGCCTCTTCCGCTCTCCCTGTCTTCTCCGGAGCCTGAACCATGAACTCATCCATCGACGGCCTGATGTACGAGGCCAGCCAGTTGTTCCTGATCCCGGTGCTCGCCGCCATCGGGCTACTCTTCCTGTATGCCTTCTACGCGCTGGGGGCGTTTTTGTGGCAGATGGCCCAGCGCCGGGCGGGTGTGGCGGCGGGCTTCGAGCTGGCCCTGGCCCGCCAGGCCGACCCGCGCCTGCAGCCGGCCGAGCTGGAATCCATCGCCGTGGCGCGGCTGGAGCTGGTGCGCATCGCCACCCGCGTGGCGCCGATGCTGGGTCTGGTGGCGACGATGATCCCCATGGGCCCGGCCCTCAAGGCGCTGGGCGATGGCAATCTGGGTGACGTGTCGCGCAGCCTGACGGTGGCCTTCTCGGCGGTGATCCTGGCGCTGATCGCCGCGGCACTCACCTACTGGGTCGGGCATGTGCGTCGGCGTTGGTATGCCGACGATCTGCTGGCCATCGAGAAAGGCGACGGGGCCGTCCGCCCGTCGGGGCTGCCTGCCGAGGTGGCGCGATGAGCGCCCTGCGGCGAAGGCTGACGGAAGAGGCCGACGGGGACGATCCGCTGCTGTCGGTGGTCAATCTGATCGACGTGTTCCTGGTGCTGGTGGCTGCACTCTTGCTGGCAGTGGCGAAGAATCCGCTCAACCCTTTCACCGACGAGCGGGTGACGGTGATCCGCAACCCGGGCACGCCGGGCATGGAGGTGGTGGTGAAGGAGGGCCGCAAGATCGAACACTTCCGCGGCGACGGGGCGAGCCAGTCGGCGGCGGGCGGCGTGCGCGCCGGCAGCGCCTACCGGATGCCCGATGGCGGCTTGGTGTACGTGCCGGAGTAGCGCCCGGCTTACGCAGCGGTGCGCGGGATGCGGATCTCGAACACCGCGCCACCGTCCGGGTGATTGCGGGCGCTGATGCCGCCTTCGTGGCCGCGGACGATCTCGCTGGTGATCGCCAGGCCCAGCCCGGTGCCACCGGCGCCGGTTTTGGTGGCGCTGCTCTGCACGAACTTCTCGAAGATCTGCTGTTCTTCGCCCGGCGGAATGCCGACGCCCTGGTCGTGCACGCTGAACGCGACGGCCTCCCGCTTGCCGAGCATGCAGTCGCGGTAGGTGACGGTGATGGTGCCGCCTTGGGGCGAGAACTTGATGGCGTTGGAGAGCAGGTTCTGCACCGCGTGGTGAAGCTGCTGCGGATCGATGCGGGCGACGGTGTTACGGGTCCGGCGATCGACGGCGAGGCTGAGACCGTGCTGCTTGAAGAGGGCCGCCAGGTCGGAATGAACCCGGTCGACAACCACCGAGATATCGCCCGGATGGAGGGCGAAGTTGATCCGTCGGGCTTCGAGCTTGGCCAGATCGAGCAGATCGTTCACCAGATCGGCGAGGCGCGAGCCGCTCTGGTGGATGCGCTGGAAGTAACTGACGATCTTGTCTTCCGGTGTGTGGCCGGTGCGGGATTCGCCCAGCCGCGCATACGACATGATGCCGTGCAGCGGGGTGCGGAACTCGTGGGACATGTTGGCCAGGAATTCGCTTTTCAGCTGGTTTGCCCGCTCGGCGGCCTCCTTGGCGGAGAGGAGATCGGCGGTTTGCGCGGCGACCAGCTCGGACAGGTGATCCCGGTGGCGTAACAGCTCGGCCTCGATGGCCTTGCGCGACGAGATGTCCTTGGAGGTGCCCCGGTAGCCGATGAACTCGCCGTCCGCCGAGAACACCGGCAGGCCGGACAGGCTGAGCCAGGTGACGAGCTTCACCGGGTGGTGGACGCAGTATTCGAAATCCCGGAACTCCTGACGGGCAGCGATCGCCGCGTGGTAGCTGGCCCACTTTTCGGTGTTGGCCAGATCCTCCGGCGCGGCGAACTCCTCGCGGCGGCGCCCGCGCACCAGATCGATCATGGTGAGCCCCTCCGGGCCACGGCCGATGTAGCCGGTGAAACGCATGTCGGCGTCGGTTTCCCAGTACCAGTCGGAGGAGACTTCGGAGTAGTCGCGGAAGCGCTGCTCGCTATCCTTCAGGGCTTGCTCACGCAGGCGCAGGGTGGTGATGTCGGAGCCGACGATGACCACGCCTTCGAGCTTGCCGCTGCGGTCGTGGAGGAGCGCGGCGCGGAGAATGAAGTGTCGCGTGACATTGCCCGGCAGCCGGCTCTCGAGGCAGGTTTCCATCTCGACGCTGCCCTTCTGCAGGATGGTGCGGAACAGCACCGAGCCCGGCGCAAAGCTGGGCGAGGCGGCGCTCAGTTCGGTCAGGGTCTCCCGGGCGAGCAGGGTGTCGGGTGAGGCGCCGATGAGCTTGGCTGGGTCCAGGCCCAGATTGCGGCGCACGGCGGCGTTGGTCCGGCTGATGAGCCCGAAGCGGTCGATCACCAGCAGCAGACTGTCCATGGTGTCCATCACGTTGGTGATGAAGCTGCCCAGGCGCACCTGTTCGGCGGTCTGCTGTTCGAGCAGGCGGGACTTGGCGCTGACCTCGTCCACCATGGCGTCCATCATCCCGGTGACGGCGGTGATCTGTTGTTCAAGGGTGGCGTTGGCCTGGCGGAGAGCTTCGAGCTCGATGCGCAGGCGGGCCACCTCGACCTTGCTGGGCACTGCCTCGGCGCCGGGGTCGGCCATCACCACGCAGAACTCGTCGCCGAGCTGGCGCACCTGGAGGGTGGCGTTCTCGTCGACGGTATCGACCTGCAGGCCGTGGGCTGGGCACACCAGCCGGCCGTCGGCGTCTTCGGGGCTGTGGTCGAGGCGGTGGCCCTCATGGGGGCAGGCGGCGGGCAGCGCCACCCAGTTGTCGTTGCGCTGGACGACCAGGATGTGCAGCGGCGCGGTGTGTCCGGGCAGGGTGACGACCCCGCACAGGTGATCCGGCCGGCCGACGACCTGGCGCAGGTTACGGATCGGAATGGCGTCCCGGCTGCTCATGACCACAATGCCCGGATGCGTGCGGCGGCGGTGTCCACAGCGCTGGCAACCGCCGGCGACAGGCCTGGCGAGAAGGCCGAGAGATGGCCGGCCTCGGCGCCCACCAGGCGGATCGCCGGCAGGCGGGGCAGGGCGGCGGGGAGCAGGCGCAGCAGCCCGCCGACCCCGGCGCCGTGGAAACCGGCGGGGGCTTCGTCGCGCGCGGCGGCGTCGGCGAAGTCCCTGGCGTCGAGTTCGTGCAGCGAGCCCGGCGGGCCGAAGCCGGCGACGGCATCGACGAGGATGGCTTCGTCGCAGCCTTCAAAGCAGCCGATGGCGGCGAGCCCGGCCAGATCGGCGCGCATCAGCCGCACCCCGGCGGGCAGTGGTCCGGCGGCGAGGCGGGCGTGCACGGCGGGGCCAAAGCCGTCGTCGCCGTGCAGCTCGTTGCCGAAGCAGATGATGTGGAGGGAGCGGGGCGTAGTGCCCAGTCCCTCTCGGGTGAGGTCAGACGCCATAGCGGTGGCGCTCCCCGCTGCCGACGAAGTGCACGGTGCAAACGAGGCAAGGGTCGTGGGAGCGGACGATGTGTCCGATCTCGATGGGGTCCGCCGGGTCGGCGAGTTCGACCCCGATCACACTTTCTTCCCAGTGTCCGTGCTGGCCGGCGCTATCTTTGGGTGAGGCGTTCCAGGCGGTGGGGGTGACGATCTGGTAGCGGCTGATGCGACCGTCCTCCACCTGGATCCAGTGCCCCAGCGTGCCGCGGGCGGCCTGAACGAAGCCGTAGCCTTCACCGTTCTGGAAAGCGTCGGCGGGGGGCGGCAGGTAGTGGGGCGAGCCGATCAGGCCGGAAAGCGCGGCCAGATGGTGCTTCATCCAGTGCAAGGTGTGGGCGGTGCGGCGCAGGCGGGCAAACTGGCGCAGCCAGGTGTTGGGGCCTTCGAGGGCGAGCAGGCTGGCCACCAGGGTGTCGCCGCCGGTCAGCAGTTCGGCCAGTGGGCCGGTCTCGATGACCAGATCGCCGTAGCGGGGGGCCTTGGCCCAGGTGTAGCGGTCCGTGTCGGGCTGGTAGTCGGGCACGGTTTCGCCGGAGAAGGGATGGCGGCCACCGGGGTAGGGGCGATACCAGGCGTGACGGACGTGCTCGTTCACCCGGGTCTGGTCGAAGGCGTCGAGGCGGGCGCCGTCGGCGTGGTAGATGCCGGCGGGCATCAGCGTGGCGCCGTCGGTGTAGGGCGGGGCCCAGCGCTCCGGGTCGTGCCACGCGCCGGCCGACAGGAAGTGGCGGGCGCCGCCGCCGATCCTCTGCAGGCCGATGGCGCGGGAAAAGCGGGTGAGGAGGCCGATGGCGCTGCTGGCGTGGGCATCCTGCTCGAGCCAGCTGAAGAAGGCATCGCTGCTGTCGAGAGCCAGCCAGTTGTCGAGGCTGTCGCCGATGGCGTCCTGCTCGTACCACTCTATGGCCTGATCCACGATGTCCTGGCAGTCGATGAGGTCGCGGGCGTTGGCGCCGCGGGTGACGCCGCCGGGGAGCATGTAAGACGAGTGGGGCCACTGGCCGCCGAAGATCGCCACCAGCTCGACCACCTTGCGGGACACCGCCAGGGTGGAGCGCACCAACGTGCCCTTGAGGGGCGCGAAGGCGGCTTCGATGTCCGGGTAGAGGCGCTGGCTGGCGTAGCGCGGGTGGATGAAATCCGGGGTGAAGAACAGAAAGCTCTGGCGCAGGTCGCTCTGGACGTTCTCGGCCATCAGGCACAGGTTGCGGATCAGCGTGGCCTGGGGCGGCACGGGCAACTGGGCGAGGCGTTCCAGCGCCAGGGCTGCGGTGTAGAGGTGGGCGGTGCCGCAGATGCCGCACACCCGTGGGGTGATGACGAGGCCGTCCTTGGGCGCGCGGCCGATCAGGAGCTGCTCGAAGCCACGGAACAGGGTGCCGACGCAGCGGGCGTCCACGATGCGGTTGCCGTCCAGGTCCACCTGGAATTCCAGGTCGCCTTCGACGCGGTTTAGATCGACGTTGAGCGTGGTGCGGGTCATGGCGGGCTCAGACATCCATATCCCGGTTCTTGATGCGCAGCGGTGTCGCGGCGTGGGCGAGATTCTTGTAGGCCATGTAGTGGGCGCGGGAGACGCCCAGGGGCAGGGCTACCGGCACGGCGCCGATCTTCTCGGTGCGGAACAGATCCCCGTCCCGGGGGAAACCGGGGGACGTGCAGCCGAAGCAGGGCACGCCGGCGCGGGTCTTGCTGCTGCGCCGGTTCCACAGGTCGCCGTTGCAGTTGGCGAGGGTGTTGGGGCCCTGGCAGCCGAGGTTGAAGAACAGGCAGCCGCGGCCGCCGAAGTCCTTCTCCTCGATGTCGTACTCGTGGTACTCGTTGCGCGTGCAGCCCTGGTGCACGGTGCTGCTGAAAAAGGCGCGGGGGCGGTTGAGGAAATCCAGCTCAAGGGGTTGGTCCTGGGCCAGCTGGGCGAGGCTGCGGGTAATGGTGTTGGGGTGTACCGGGCAACCGGCCAGATTGATTACCGGATAGCCCGAACTGGAACGCCATTCAGGCGGTAGCATGCCCCCCGGACGCTCGCGGTCGAACTGCAGACCGACGCAGTCGGTGGGGTTGGGGGGCGCAGCGGGAATGCCGCCGAACGCGGAGCAGGTGCCCACGGCCACCACGTGGCGGGCGCGCTGCGCCAGCGCCCTGGCGATCTCGATCTTTGGGCGGCCCCGGTAGCTGTCGAACATGCCGGTGCCGTAGGGACCGGTGATCAGGCTGCCTTCGACGCACAGGATATCGAGGGACTGGGTGCCGGCCTCAATGGCGGCGATCAGCTCGCCCAGGGCGCCCGCAGGCTTGGCAGTGAGTGAGGGGTGCCACAGGATGTCGAGGCTGCCGCTATTGACGAGACGCTCGACCGACGGGCTGTCAGCGTTCAGCAGCGACATGGTGTCGCCGCTGCAGGCGCCGGTTTGAAGCCAGAGAAGAGTTGCCATCGTGGAGTTCCGCCGGGCTGGAGGGTTGTTCGCGCAGGGAGGTGCGCGGACGAGCCGACCGTTGGACGCATGAGGCCGTACTCGCTTCCTCTTACGTCAGATATCCGTCACAGCTTGAGACAGACTACACCGAAAGATATATACAGCGAGCCCGGAGGGCAACAGGGGGGTGCTCAGCCGCCCGCGACCGGCGCTACCGTGGCAAGCTCCTCGTCGCTGAACAGCCGGGAGCGGCTGACGAAGGCGCGGCCCTTCCCGCAGTCAAGGGAGAAGTCGCCGCCGCCACCAGGCTGGACGTCGAGGGTGAGCTGGGATGAACCGTAGTAGTTGAATTCCTGGTGGCCGAGGTAGAACGGCGTGCCACCGACTTCGCCGAGGAGCAGCATGGTCTGGCCGGGGATGACCTCTCCGAGCTTGTAGCAGTTGGGTACGCTGCCGTCGCAGCATCCGCCGGAGAGCACGAACATGAGGGGGCCGAACTCGGCGCGCAGCTCGTCGATGAAGGCGAGGGCGGCGTCGGTGGCGACGATTCGTGGGGTCATGGGGGGCTCCTCACAAAAAAAACGGGACGGGATTGCTCCCGCCCCATAACACCTTGCCTTACTTACAACAGGGACGACACAAAAACATCAGAAGAAGCCCAGCTTGTTCGGGCTGTAGCTGACCAGCAGGTTCTTGGTCTGCTGGTAGTGGTCGAGCATGACCTTGTGGGTTTCACGGCCGATGCCCGATTCCTTGTAGCCGCCGAAGGCAGCATGGGCCGGGTAGGCGTGGTAGCAGTTGGTCCATACGCGGCCGGCCTTGATGTTGCGGCCCATGCGGAAGGCGCGGGCGCCATCGCGGCTCCACACGCCTGCACCCAGACCATAGACGGTGTCGTTGGCGATCTCGAGGGCTTCGGCTTCGTCCTTGAAGGTGGTCACGGCCAGCACCGGCCCGAAGATCTCTTCCTGGAAGATGCGCATCTTGTTGTGGCCCTTGAACAGGGTCGGCTGCACGTAGTAACCGCCGGCCAGTTCACCACCCAGGTGAGCCTGCTGGCCACCGACGAGCACTTCGGCGCCTTCGCCCTTGCCGATTTCCAGGTAGGCCTTGATCTTGGAGAGCTGGTCGGCGGAAGCCTGGGCACCGATCATGGTGTCGGTGTCGAGCGGGCTGCCCTGCTTGATCATCTTGACGCGGGCGACGGCACGCTCGATGAACTTGTCGTACACGGATTCCTGGATCAGCGCGCGGGACGGGCAGGTGCACACTTCGCCCTGGTTGAAGGCGAACAGCACCAGGCCTTCCACGGCCTTGTCGAAGAAGGCGTCGTCAGCGGCGGCGATGTCTTCGAAGAACACGTTGGGGGACTTGCCGCCCAGTTCCAGGGTGGCGGGGATCAGGCTGGTGGCAGCGGCCTGGGCGATCACGCGGCCGGTGGCGGTGGAGCCGGTGAAGGCGATCTTGGCGATGCGCTTGCTGGTGGCCAGCGGCATGCCGGCTTCGCGGCCAAAGCCGTTGACGATGTTCAGCACGCCCGGGGGCAGCAGGTCGGCGATCAGCTCGGCCAGCACCAGGATGGAGATCGGGGTGGATTCGGCGGGCTTCAGCACGACCACGTTGCCGGCGCCGATGGCGGGGGCCAGCTTCCAGGCGGCCATCAGGATCGGGAAGTTCCAGGGGATGATCTGGCCGACGACGCCCAGGGGCTCATGGAAGTGGTAGGCGACGGTGTTCTCGTCGATTTCGGACAGGGAGCCTTCCTGCGAGCGCAGGCAGCCGGCGAAGTAGCGGAAGTGGTCGACAGCCAGCGGGATGTCGGCGTTCAGGGTTTCGCGGATGGGCTTGCCGTTATCGACGGTCTCGGCGTAGGCCAGCTTTTCGAGGTTGGCTTCGAGGCGGTCGGCGATCTTCAGCAGGAGGTTGGCACGCTCGGCAACCGGGGTGCGGCCGAACTTGTCGGCGACGGCGTGGGCAGCGTCCAGGGCCAGTTCGACGTCTTCTGCGGTGGAACGGGCGGCTTTGGTGTAGGGCTTGCCAGTGATCGGGGTGATCACGTCGAAGTATTCACCCTTGACCGGGGCAACCCACTGGCCGCCGATGAAGTTGTCGTACTTGGACTTGTATTGAACCTTGGCGTCTGCAGAACCGGGCAGTGCGTACAGCATGGATGTCTCCTCCTGAATTTGATCGACAACGCTTCTCGTAGCGTTGCCGTGTACTCAGCAGGGCGCGTGCCAGCACGGAATCAAGCCGGCCTATGCGGTCAAAAGTCTTGTTTATCAGCCGCTTGGCTTTACCGTGAAAAATTGCTGCGCTGCGGCACGCAATGCGCCAAAGTGTTTAATACCTGAACAGGTGCTCCATGCCATGTGCACGGTGGAGCACTTGCCGGCATCAATTGCCCTTCTGCTCGGTCGAGCGGCTGGTGCCGGTGACGAGCCCGGTCTCGTCGAAGTGCACGTTGAAGAAGACGTTGGCACTGAATTCCGGCGGCAGGCGCCAGTCCCAGACTTCTTCCTTCTTGAGGGCAAACTGCTGCACCGAGCGCGGCTTGCCCAGCAGGCGACGCACCTGATCCTTGTTCCAGCCTGGCTGGACGCGGGCGAAGTTGGCCGGGGTGAGCACGTTTTCGATACTGCGCAAGACGTTGTCCGGCCCCACGGTAATCATGAAACACTCGGTGCCCTGGGGCTGGCGGGTGTATTCCCAGGTCACGCTGCCGTCGTCGTTACGCCATTCGATACCTGGTGTGCCGAATTTGTCGCGCGCATCGTATCCAGTTGATACCCCCGGTTTCAGCTCTTTCATATTGACCGCGTCGCAGCCCGCGAGGCCGATCAAGGCCAGGGCACCAATGAGATAGGCAAGCAGTTTACGCATCGTGGAGGCTCCTGCGGGCACCGCGGTGGCGGCAACCCGCCAAAATGACCGGGCTTGGTTACAATCGGCGCATTCTGGCATGAACACCCTTTGTGGAGGATGAACAGGTGAAACGCTCCCTGACGATGCTGGCCGTGGCCGGTGCGGCGATGGCGGCGAGCAATGTGGTGCTCGCCGACGTGGTGGTGAAGATCGGTTTTGCCGGCCCGCTGACCGGACCGGTGGCGCACCTCGGCAAGGACGAGCAGTTCGGCGCCCAGCTCGCGCTGGACGACGCCAACGCCAGGGGCGTGACCCTCGGCGGCCAGAAAGCCCGCTTCGAGTTGATGGCCGAGGACGACCAGGCCGACCCGCGCACCGCCACCACCGTTGCCCAGCGCCTGGTGGATGCCGGTGTGAAGGGCGTGGTTGGCCACGTGACCTCCGGCGCAGCCATCCCCGCCTCGCGCATCTACGAACAAGGTGGCGTGCCGTCGGTGACGCCGTCGTCCACCTCCCCCAAGCTCACCCGCCAGGGCTTCAAGACCACCTACCGGGTGATCGCCAACGACCTGCAGCAGGGCGGCGCGATGGCGCGCTTTGCGGTGGACGTGCTGAAGGCCCAGCGCATCGCGGTGATCGACGACCGCACCGCCTACGGCCAGGGTCTCGCCGACGCGCTGGTGGATAGCCTCAAGCAGCGCGGCGTGAAGCCCGTGGGGCGCGAGTTCACCAACGACAAGGCCACCGACTTCGCCGCCATCCTCACCAAGCTCAAGGCTGCCAAACCGGACGCGATCTTCTATGGCGGCATGGACGCCCAGGGCGCGCCGCTGCTCAAGCAGATGAAGCAGCTCGGCATCAGCGCCAAGTATCTGGGCGGCGACGGGGCGTGCACCGCCGAGATGATCAAGCTTGCCGGCACCGCCATGAGCAGTGACGTGTACTGCACCCAGGCAGGCATCCCGATGGACAAGATGCCTGCCGGCAAGGCCTTCAACGAGCGTTTCGCCAAGCGCTTCAACGTGCCGGTGCAGCTCTACGCGCCCTATAGCTACGACGCCGCCAGCGCCCTCATCGAAGCCATGAAGCTCGCCAACTCGGCGGAGCCCGAAAAATACCTGCCCCAGATGCAGAAGCTCAGCTTCAAGGGCGTCACCGGCAACATCGCCTTCGATGCCTACGGCGACGTCCGCGAAGGCGGCGTGGCGCTCTACCAGTTCAACGCCGGCAAGTGGGACGTCCGGCCCTGAGCGCCAGCGGCGCCATCGATTGACAACAACGGGCGCCGGCCATCACTGGCGTCGAATTTGCTTGAACCGCCTTGCCTGAACCATCCAGAGGAGAAAACCGCATGAAAATCACCCTTGTCGCCCTTGCCGTGCTCGGTCTTGGTGCATCCGCCGTGCACGCCCAGGAAGTCGTCAAGCTGGGCACCGCCGCGCCGCTCACCGGGACCCAGTCGCATCTGGGCAAGGACATCGAGAACGGCGTGCGCCTCGCCATCGAGGAGTACAACGCCAAGGGCGTGACCCTGGGCGGCAAGAAGGTGAAGTTCGAGGTGATGGCCGAAGACGACGCGGCCGATCCGAAGACCGCCACCACCGTGGCTCAGCGTCTGGTGGATGCCGGCGTGAAGGGCGTGATCGGCCACCTCAACTCGGGCGCCTCGATCCCCGCCTCGCGCATCTACAACGAAGGCGGCGTGCCGCAGGTGTCGCCGGCCTCCACCAACCCCAAGCTCACCCAGCAGAACTTCAAGGGCACCTTCCGCACCATCGCCAACGACGTTCAGCAGGGCCTGGGCATTGGCAAGTACGCCGCCACCACCCTGGGCAAGAAGGTTGCCATCATCGACGACCGCACCGCCTACGGCCAGGGCCTCGCCGACGAGGTGGACAAGGCCGTCAAGGCCAGCGGCGGCACCGTGGTGACGCGCGAATTCACCAGCGACAAGGCCACCGACTTCCTCGCCATCCTCACCCGCATCAAGGGCAAGGCGCCGGACGTGATCGTCTACAGCGGCATGGACACCCAGGGCGGCCCGATGCTCAAGCAGATCAAGCAGCTGGGCATTGGCGCCAAGTTCATCACCGGCGACGGCGGCTGCACCGGCGAGATCATAAAGCTGGCCGGCGACGCCATCGGCCCCAATGCTTACTGCACTCAGCCTGGCCTGCCGCTCGACAAGATGCCGGGCGGCAAGGATTTCAATGCCCGCTTCAAGAAGCGCTTCAACGCCGACGTGCAGATCTACGCGCCCTACGCCTACGATGCCGCCTCGGCGATCATCGAGGCCATGAAGGCCGCCAACTCGTCCGATCCGGCCAAGTACGCGCCGGCCATCGCCAAGGTCAACTTCCCCGGCGTGATCGGCACGGTCGCTTTCGATGCCAAGGGCGACATCAAGGACGGCGCCGTCACCGTCTATCAGTTCAAGGGCGGCAAGTGGGAGCCGGTGCAGTAAGGCTGGTTCGTTCTCCCGGAGCGGCTCAGGCCGTTCCGGGCTGCTAGCCTCTGCCCGTTCGAGAGCGGCTTCAGGCGTGGGCGCCCGGCCTGACGGCCGGCGCCGCCTTCCCCGTCCTTCCATCCTTCCGGGTCGCATCGTCCATGGAAACCCTTCTCCAGCAAACCGTGAATGGCCTCGTGGTCGGCAGCGTCTATGCCTTGATCGCCCTCGGCTACACGATGGTCTACGGCATTCTCGGTCTCATCAACTTCGCCCACGGCGACGTGCTGATGGTCGGCGCGCTGGTGGCGCTCGAAGCCATCCGCCTGCTCCAGACCCACTACCCCGACCTCGGCCTCGTGCCCACGCTGCTTGCCGGCCTCGGCATCTCCGTGGTGGTGTGCATGATCCTTGGCTACACCGTCGAACGCACGGCCTACCGCCGTTTGCGCAACGCGCCGCGGCTGGCCCCGCTGATCACCGCCATCGGCGTGTCCTTCCTCCTCCAGACCCTCGCGATGATCATCTGGGGCCGCAATTACCACACCTTCCCTCAGCTTGTTTCCACCACCCCCATCGAGCCCGTGGCCGGCGTGTTCATCACCCCGGTGCAGATCGTCATCCTGGTCGTGTCGGCAGTGCTGATGATCGGGCTGGTGCTGCTGGTCAATAAGACGCGCCTCGGCCGCGCCATGCGCGCTACCGCCGAAAACCACCGGGTTGCCAGCCTGATGGGCGTCGACACCAACAAGATCATCGCCGCCACCTTCGTGATCGGCTCGGCGCTGGCCGCGGTGGCCGGCGTGATGTACTCGTCCAACTATGGCATCGCCCACTACGCGATGGGCTTCATGCCCGGCCTCAAGGCCTTTACTGCGGCGGTGCTCGGTGGCATCGGCAACCTGGCGGGCGCGATGCTCGGCGGCATCGTGCTGGGGCTGGTGGAATCCATCGGCGCCGGCTACATCGAGGACATGAGCTTCGGCTTCCTCAACTCGAGCTACCAGGACATCTTCGCCTTCATCATCCTGGGCATCGTGCTGATCTTCCGCCCCACCGGCCTGCTCGGCGAACGTGTGGCCGACCGCGCCTGAGGAGGACCGTCATGACCCCCACGCTCACTTTGTTCGCGGAGGCTTGGCGTTGCACCGCCAAGCCGTTCGAAAGGCGCAGAGCATTGCGCTGTGAAACCCCTTACTCACCCCCCCGAGGGGGCGAAGGCCTCCCTTGGGGCGGCCCGACGAGAGGCCTACCATGAACGAACTCGCCCTCGCCATTCCGTATCTCGGCAAACGCAACCCGGCGGCCGCCCGCTGGGTGGTGCTCGCCATCGCGCTCGGCGCGCCCCTCATCGCCATGCTGTTCGGCAAGACCTGGGTGCGCATCCTCGATTTCGCCATGCTCTACGTGATGCTGGCGATCGGCCTCAACCTGGTGGTGGGCTTTGCCGGGCTGCTCGACCTGGGCTACATCGCCTTCTACGCGGTGGGCGCCTACACCTTCGCCTTTCTGGCCTCGCCGCACTTCGAGCTGCATCTGCCGTTCTGGCTGGTGCTGCCGATGGGGGCCGCGTTTGCCGCGCTGGCCGGGATCATCCTTGGCCTGCCCACGCTGCGTCTGCGGGGCGACTACCTCGCCATCGTCACCCTGGGCTTTGGTGAGATCGTGCGGATCTTCATGAACAACCTGAACCACCCGGTCAACATCACCAACGGGCCCCAGGGCATCAACATGATCGACCCGCTGGTGCTGTTCGGCTGGGACATCTCGCGGCCCCTCAAGGTGGGCGACGAGATCACCATCAACTCGCTGTTCCTGTACTACTACGTGTTCCTGGCCTTCGTGGCGCTGTCGGTGCTGCTGGTGCAGCGCCTCCAGGTTTCGCGAGTGGGCCGGGCGTGGGCGGCGATCCGCGACGACGAGCTGGCGGCCAAGGCGATCGGCATCAACACCCGCAACATGAAGCTGCTGGCCTTCTCGCTGGGCGCCACCTTCGGCGGTGTGTCGGGGGGGTTGTTTGCGGCCTTCCAGGGCTTCGTCTCGCCCGAGAGCTTCTCGCTGATGGAATCCATCGCCGTGCTCACCATGATCGTCTTCGGCGGCATGGGGAACCTGGCCGGCGTGATCGTCGGCGCGCTGGCCCTCACCGCGCTGCCCGAGGTGCTGCGCTACGTGGCGGTGCCGGTGCAGCAGGCGGTGTTCGACAAGGTCATCCTCGATCCCGAAGTGCTGCGCATGTTGCTGCTGTCCCTGGCGATGATCTTCATGATGCTGCTGCGCCCGGCAGGGCTGATTCCCGCCCACAGCCGCTACTCCAAGCCCGAACTTGTCGTCGGCAAGGAGGGCAAGGCGTGATCACCCTCCTCGAAGCGAAGAACATCACCAAGCGCTTCGGCGGCCTCACTGCGCTGTCCGACGTGTCGCTGACCATCCGCAAGGGCGAGGTCTATGGCCTGATCGGCCCCAACGGCGCCGGCAAGACGACCTTCTTCAACGTGCTCACCGGCGCCTATGTGCCAGAAGAAGGCGAACTGGTCTTTGGTGGCACCGAGCTGCCCACCGGCAAACCGCATCTGGTGGTGGCCGCCGGCATCGCCCGTACCTTCCAGAACATCCGCCTGTTCCGCGAGATGACCGCGCTGGAAAACGTGATGGCCGGCCACCACATCCGCTCCCGCGCCAACCCCTTGTCGATCCTGCTGCAGACCCGCAAGGCGAAGGAAGAGGAACATCTGATTACCGAACGCGCCTTCGAACTGCTCCGCTACGTGGGCATCGAGCGCTTTGCCGACACCGTGTCCAAGAACCTCTCCTACGGCGACCAGCGCCGCCTCGAGATTGCTCGCGCGCTGGCCACCGAGCCCCAGCTGCTGGCCCTCGACGAACCCGCCGCCGGCATGAACGCCACCGAAACCGCCAAACTCCGCGAGCTGGTGCAGACCATCCGCCACGACGGCGTGACGGTGCTGCTGATCGAGCACGACGTGAAGCTGGTGATGGGGCTGTGCGACCGCCTCGCGGTGCTCGACTTCGGCAAGAAGATCGCCGAAGACGTGCCGGCCATGGTCCAGCAGAACGATGCGGTGATCGCCGCCTACCTCGGCGGTCACGGCACGGCCAAGGCGGGGGCTGCGGCATGAGTTCCGCCCGGCCGCCCGAAGGGGCTCGCACCGCAATGCTTCAGCACGGAGGTCATTCATTGTCCACGCCCATCCTGCAGTTGCGCGACCTGCGCATCTCCTACGGTGCGATCGAGGCCGTCAAGGGCATCGACCTGGAACTCGCCACGGGCGAGTTGGTGTCCCTGATCGGGGCCAACGGCGCCGGCAAGACCACCACCCTCAATGCCATCGCCGGCACCCTGCCCATTGCCGGTGGCGAGTTGCACTACGCGGGGCAACGCATCGAAAAGCTCCCGGCCCACAAGCGCCTGCGCCAGGGCCTGGCGCTGGTGCCCGAAGGCCGCGGCATCTTCACCCGCCTCACGGTCGAGGAGAACCTGCGCATGGGGGCCTATTGCCGGCGTGACAACGACGCCGTCGAGTCCGATCTGGACCGCGTGTTCACCATGCTGCCGCGGGTCAAGGAGCGGCTCCAGCAGGTGGCGGGCACGCTGTCGGGCGGCGAGCAGCAGATGGTTGCCATTGGCCGGGCGCTGCTGTCGCGACCGAAGCTGCTGCTCCTCGACGAGCCGTCGATGGGTCTCGCGCCGCTGGTGGTCGAGAAGATCTTCGAGGTGATCCGCTCGGTGGCCGCCGAGGGCGTGACCATTCTGCTGGTGGAGCAGAACGCCAACCTGGCGCTGGAGTTCTCCCAGCGCGCCTACGTAATGGAATCCGGGCGCATCACCCTGACCGGGTCGGGGGATGCACTGCTGGCCGATCCAAAGGTGCGCGCGGCTTACCTGGGGGAGGTTTAAGGCCGTCCAGCGCACCGGGGATGCTGTCGGGATTCTTTACACTTGCGCCCATTTTGGGCGGCATCAAATGGCGGAATGCCGCGCTGTGTCAGGTTTTTCACGCTTTGGTGCGTAAATTGCTTGATCTTTATCCGACCCCCGCAAACTTCATGCGGACGTCAGAAAATGACAACAATGGCGGATCAGCGCATGGCGCCCCTCGACACCCTCAACCCTATTTTCCGCCTGATTCGCTGGGCGGTTGCGGCCCTGGCCTTTGCGGTTCCGTTGGCAGCGCTGCCCGCCGTTGGCGGGCCGGCGGTGCACCTGCCCGCGTCCGTGACCGACGGCAGTTTCCGATTCGACTTTACCGTCGTTCCCGGCGAGACCTATTTCATCGATCCCGATGTGGCGGTGGGTTACACCTACGTCATCGGCGTTGGCGACCCCGGCTTCCGCTCGGTGCTGCTGCCCGTCGGCATCGGTGACGGGCTGTATGACCTCTTCGGCTTCGATTCCACCGGCGCGCTCCAGCTGCTGTCTGGCAATCTGGCCGGAGGCGTGGCCTACGATTTCGGCGCGGCTGGTGTGGGCCGCTTCCGGGTGACCGGTATCGAGGTCTCCGCAGGGCTCGACCCGGGTGACCCGACCGCCTTTGTCACCGGCCTTGGGTTCACCGGAGCGGGTCGCTTTTCCGGCACCCAGACGCCGGTGATCGTTGCCGTCACCGAGCCGGCGATTGGCACGCTGCTGCTGCTGGGTATGGGGCTGCTGGTCTTGTCGCGGTGGCGCATCGGAACGGGAGCCCGCCGGAATATCGCGGCTTCGAAGCTGACGAAGAGCCTTTTTCGGTCTAGGCTTTAGGGGCCAGTAACGCGTTTTTTCGTCCCAGGCATGTCGGTTTCTTTACTTGGGGCCGCTGTTGCCCCCACCCTGCGTTCCACCGGTGTTGCCGGATCTGCGGCAGGGTCAAGGCTGTCCGAATCCGACCAGCGGATCGTCGATCGCCTTCAGGCCCGCGACCGGGTTGTCCGCGCCCACGAATCTGCCCACATGGCGGCCGGCTCGGGCCTCATCACCCACGGCGCCACCTTCACTTACGAGACCGGCCCGGACGGCAGACGCTACGCCGTTGGCGGTGAGGTGGGCATCAACGTCTCCCCCGGCCGCACGCCACAAGAAACCCTCATCCGAGCCGAGCGTATCCGTGCCGCAGCCCTCGCGCCGGCCGACCCGTCGGCGCAGGATCGCCAGGTGGCCAGCCAGGCCGACAGGATGGCCGTCGAGGCGCGTCTCGAAATCTCGGCCAGCGCTAGCGGCCCCGCCGCCAGCTATGCAGCAATCGCCAGCGCCGGTGCGGGCGACGGCGTCAGCCGCGTCGACACCTATGCTTGAGCTGCTGCGTGGAGTCGCGGGACTGGCGATCTGACGGTTGCCTTAATACGGCAATCCACTCGCCAGGGTGCGCGCAGGAACGTGGTTCAAGCGGGGGCGCGCGCCACCCATTCCACCAGATGCCAGCGCCGCGGCGTGATCGGCCACACCGCGTAGTGCCGCAACCTGTCGCCACCAAGGCGGAACGTGGCATGGTCGGTCACCGTCAGCTCTCCCTTCTTCCAGAACCGTGCCAACACCTCGTCGAGCGTGGTGTTGTCGGCCACTGTGCACGGCGTGTCGTGGGTCGGCTGCGCGGTGGTCGAGATCACGTCGTGGTAGCTCGCCCACGGGTGCGTTGTCAGGTGGCCGGCCAGCAGATCGGCCCAGCAGTCCCCAGGCGCGTCGAGCTGCCCGAGGACATTCGAAAACAGGATCGCGGCGTCGGGAAAGTGCGCTGTCAGCAGCGCCAGGCCGTCGGGCGTGGACAGGCAATCGAGGCGCTCGAAGACGAGGCCCGCAGCATCCGCTCGGCCGGCCAGCAGCCACCGGGCGATGGGATCGGGCTCCAGCGCGGTGACGTGCTCAAAGCGGGCGAGGAAGCCATCCGGCAGGGCGTAACCCGCGTTGGGGCCAACGATCACCAGATGTGCCCGCGTCGGTTGCCAGTCGTCCAGCCAGCCCGCCACTGCAGCGTGAAAGGGCGCCCACAGGCGACGGCGGTGGCGCGCCGCGCGCAGGTGATAGACCAGTCCGCCGGTGGGGTCGAGGAGCTGGTCCCGGAGTGTCGGGAAGGCAGGATGCGAAGCGTCGGTCACGAGCGCGATTATGCCGCAGGGGGTGGGTGGGGCTGGTCACGAAGGCGGGCGGGTGCCATCCTTCCACCTTTGGCCTTTACCGGAGCCCGCGGCATGAACGATCCACTGCACGAAGAACAACTCACCTCCGAGCCGGTCTTCCAGGGCTGTCTGCTCAAAGTCTATCGTGACGAGGTTCGGCTTCCCGACGGCAATACCGGCGTGCGCGAATACATCAAGCATCCCGGCGCAGTGCTGGTGATCCCGGTGTGCGCCGACGGTCGGCTGATTTTCGAGCGTCAGTTCCGCTATCCATTGCACCGGGCCTTTCTCGAGCTGCCGGCGGGTAAGCTCGATCCCGATGAGGATATCCTGGCCTGTGCGCGTCGCGAACTGCGGGAGGAGACCGGCTACGAAGGTGAACACTGGCGCCACCTGGGGGTGATGCACCCGTGCATCGGCTACTCGGACGAGCGCATCGAGATCTTCCTCGCCACCGGTCTCAAGCATGTGGGCCACGCCTGGGACGAGGGGGAGTTTCTGGAGATCGTCTACCTGACGCTGGACGAGGCTCGGGCGGCGGTTTTTGACGGTCGCATCACCGACGGCAAGACGATCACCGCGCTGTTCTGGGCCGAGCGGGCGCTGGCCAAGGCCTGATCCCGCCTAGGCTGGTGGGGTCGTGGGGCGCCTTCGGGCGCCCTTTCTGTTCAGCCGAAGCGGCGGTAACGGGGCGCGGCAAGCAGTGCGGCCATGCAGCCGTAGAGCATCGCCGCATTCAACAGATGCCAGCCCACATGCGTGCCCACGGGCCACGCGTCGCACACGCGCTGATCCACCGCCCGGCAGGCGAGGCTCAGCACGAACAGGGCGGAGGCCGCGGTCAGCCAGCGGGCGGTGGCTGGCGCACGCGGCCGCGCCCGGGCGGCGCAGGCGAGGAGCAGCGCGAATGGCGGCAGGTAGATTTCGGAGCCGTTGAGGGGCAGTGGCGGCAGCAACTGGCTGGCGGCGATGAAGCCTCCCGCCAGCACCAGGAAGATTCCGACACCAGCCCAGGCGGCGGTGTTGCTGCGGTTGAGCAGCCGGACCTGGAAACGCTGGTGGTACGCCACCACGAAGATCGCGATGAAGGCGATGTCGAGGATGGCCGTGCCGCGGGTTGCCACCGTGTGGAAGGCCCCGCTGCCGACGCCCACCGCGGCGATCAGACCGATCAGCAGGCGCAGGTCGAAGGGCGCGCCCCGCCCGGCCTTGCGCCACAGGATGATCGCCACCGCGATGAAGGCGAGGTTGCTCAGCGCGTTGAGCGGCTCCGCCCACAGGCCGGGGCCGGTGCGCTCGCAGTAGAGATCGATGTGCTCGGTCCAGTTCATGCCGGCAGGCTTTCACGGCGGTGGTAGAGCGCCCACCACAGCCCGGCGCAGCCCAGGCCGACTGCCAGGTTGGCGACCATGCCGGCGGCGAGGCTGCCGACAGAATCCCACAGGGCCGGGGCGACGAGACCTGCGGTGACCGAGCTCACAAGCATCTGCAGGAAGCTCTGGCAACTGGAAGCGAGGCCCCGGTGTGTGGGAAAGTGGTCGAGGGCGAGGAGGGTCAGGCTGGGCATGCCGATGGCCATGCCAAAGGTGTACAGCATGATCGGCAGCACTGACTGGGGCAGGCCCGGCGCCATCAGCCAGCTGATGGCGAGGTTGGTGCCAGCCGCCAGGATCATGATGGCGAGGGCCAGACCGATCGTCCGCGCCGGGGATAGCGCCCCGGCCAGCCGCGCCGACAGGGCCGAGCCCGCCATCATGCCGCCCACGGTGGGGATGAAGAACCAGCCGAAGCCGGTTTCGGCCAGGCCCAGGTGCTGGATCAGGAATACCGGCGCCGACAGGACATACAGGAAGAACCCGTTGAAGTTGTAGCTCACCGCAAAGGTGAGGAGCAGGAAGCCGGGCGAGGTGAAGACGGTCCAGTAACGTCGCGCCAGCGGGCCGGGGTGAAGCGGCTGCCGGGCTTCGGGCGGATGTGTCTCGTCGAGCTTCCAGGCGGTGAGCGCGGCCAGCACGAGGCCCAGCAGGGCCAGAAAGACGAACACTGCGCGCCAGCCGAAGGCGCTGAAGATCCAGCCGCCCAGAATGGGGGCAATCGCCGGCCCAAGGGCGAAGGCCATGCTCACGTGGCTCATCAGCCGTTGGGCGGACGGCCCATCGTGCAGGTCGCGCACCACCGCGCGGCCCACCACCATGCCCGCGCCGGCGCTGATGCCCTGCAGCGCCCGGCCCACCAGCAGCATCTGGATGCTGCCGGCGAACACGCACAGCACCGAGGCCAGGGTGAACAGCAGCATCGACACCAGGATCACCCGCTTGCGCCCGTAGGCGTCGGAGATGGCGCCGTGCCACAGCACCATCAGCGCCATTGGCAGCATGTAGGCGGTGAGCGTTTGCTGGGTCTGGACGGTGCTGGCACCCAGGTCGGCACCAATGGCGTGCAGAGCCGGGAGGTAGGTGTCGATTGAGAACGGACCGACGGTGGCGAGCGCCGCAAGCAGCGCCGCCAGTTGGACGTAAGGCATGGGGAGGATCCGGGGCAGGGTGCGATTCGACACCCCGAGGGGGGCGGGGTTCCTACTCGACGGCGTGGACCTTGCTCACGTAGTAGCCGGTCTCGCCGAAGCAGGTGGAGGGGATGCCCAGGTGCTGGTCGTAGCTGATCGCGACGCGCTTGCCCATCACGGCGTTGATATCGGCGGCGACCTTGTCATCGCGTACGGTGAACTTGAAGATCTCGGGCAGGCTGCCGGGGATCGCGACGATGGCCAGCTCACCTTCCCAGGTCTTGCACAGCCAACCCTTCTGGGAAAATTTCTGCACGTAGCCCGCGCGTTCGCCGGCGGAGTAGCTCCAGCTGAGCACCAGCCAGGTGTAAGCCGCGGCGAGCAGGACCAGCAGGACGACGAAGCCGACGAACCACAGGAGCCAGTTCTTGGCGCGGGGCGCGCCGGCGGAAGGGGTGGGTGCCACGTGGAAACTCCTGCTTGATGGACTTGATCAGGTGAATGCGGTGAGGTCGCGACGGCTCTGGACGGCTTCGGCCACGTGGGCAGCCTGGATGACCTCGGCCTCGTTCATGTCTGCGATTGTACGCGCGACTTTGAGGATTCGATGGTAACCGCGAGCCGAAAGACGCAGGCGATCGATGGCTGTTCGCAACAGTTTGACACCGTTTTCGTCGGGTTGGCACCACTGGTCGATCTCGGCCCCGGCCAGCAGCGCGTTGGGTTTGCCCTGACGGGCGTGCTGAATCGCGTGGCTGCGGGCAACCCGGGCGCGCACCGCGGACGAGCTTTCGCCGGCCGGCGCACCCTGCAGGTCGGCCACCGGCAGGGTGGGCACCTCGAGGAGCAGGTCGATGCGGTCGAGCAGTGGGCCGGACAGCTTGCCACGATAGCGAGATATCTGGTCTGGCGTGCATCGGCAGCGGCCGTCCGGGTGGCCGTGGTAGCCGCAGGGGCAAGGATTCATTGCCGCAATCAACTGGAAGCGGGCCGGGAATTCCGCCCGTCGCCCCGCGCGGGAGATCGTGATGTGGCCGGTCTCGAGTGGCTCGCGGAGGGCTTCAAGGACACGTCGGTCGAACTCGGGGAGTTCATCGAGGAACAGCACCCCGTGGTGGGCGAGGCTGATTTCGCCCGGCCGTGGTGTGCTGCCGCCACCTACCAGCGCAGCGGTCGAGGCCGAGTGGTGGGGCGACCGCATCGGGCGTTGGCGCCACCGCTCTGGGCGGAAGCTGCCTTCGACCGACTGGACGGCGGCGCTCTCAA
The DNA here is from genome assembly GCA_041917255.1 of Zoogloea sp. Classification (GTDB taxonomy): domain Bacteria; phylum Pseudomonadota; class Gammaproteobacteria; order Burkholderiales; family Rhodocyclaceae; genus Zoogloea. The sequence goes on along the minus strand of JAYRYA010000011.1, from coordinate 35,941 downwards.
GAGCTTCGGCGTCGCCCATCGACGGCAGCAGGCCGGGCAGGCGCTGGGCGAGCATCGACTTGCCGGTGCCTGGCGGGCCATAGAAAAGCAGCGAGTGCTGCCCGCTGGCGGCCACTTCGAGGGCGCGGCGGGCCTGGCTCTGGCCCTTCACGTCGGCGAGATCCGGGTAGTCCGGGGCCTGGATGAGTGGCGCGCCCGCGTATGCATCGATGACCGTGTGGCCGCACAGGTGGGCGACCACGGCCAGCAGGCTGGCGGCAGGGAGGATCGTGACGCCACTGACCAGCGCGGCCTCTGGGGCGTTGGCGGCGGGGAGGATCAGGATGCGCCCGCGCTCGGCAGCCTGCCGGGCCAGGGCGAGCGCACCGCGCACCGGGCGCAGTTCGCCGGTGAGGGAGAGTTCGCCGGCGAATTCGTAGCGGTCGAGCTTGTCGGCGGGGATCTGGCCCGAGGCGGCGAGGATGCCCAGGGCGATGGGCAGGTCGAAGCAACCGCCTTCCTTCGGGAGGTCGGCCGGGGCGAGGTTGACGGTGATCCGCCGCTGGGGAAACTCGAACTGACCCGTCTGCAGTGCGGCGCGCACGCGGTCGCGGGCCTCGCGGACTTCCACGTCGGGCAGGCCGACCAGGGTGAAGGCCGGCAGGCCGTTGGCCAGATGAACCTCGACGCACACTTCGGGCGCCTGCAGGCCGACGAGGGCGCGGCTGGCGAGAACAGCCAGGCTCATGATGTCTTCCGCATTAAATGATGCGCAGTGTATCGCCTTGGGCTGTGGATTTCTACAGCGATGAGGGGGTCAGCGCCCGATCGGCAGCGTGAGCTGTGGGCCGGGGCCCGTCTTGCCGGCGAGTTCGAGTCGTGACAGTTCGACCAGCAGCGAGAAAGTGGATTTGGTGTCCTGGTCGGACTCTTCCACGTAAAACCACTGATCCTTGTACTGCACGGCAACGTGGGCATGCTTGGGGCGCTCGGGGCTGGTGCGCACATGGAAAAGGTCGCGCATCACCTCGCTCCAGTCGTATTCGCGGCCGGCGGCATCGCGGGTGATGGTGGCGAGGCCGCGGGCGCGGTGGGCCGGGGGCACGTCCACGCCGTGACTCACGTAATAAAGCGCCTGCAGCAGGGAGCGGGTTTCCAGGTCAAGGCTGGCGACGCCGTCTTTCGGCAGCGCCGAGCGGAAGGGGGTGAGGGCTTCCTGGGTGATGCGCAGCTCGGTGATGCCGGGGCGCAGGTGGAAGGCCGCTTCGAAGGCGCGCATCTCGGGCGAGCTGAGCGCGTCTGGATCAAGGCGCAGTACGGGCACGTTGCTGCGGCGGACCAGCTGCCAGCCCCGTCCATTGCCAGCCGGGCGATATTCGAGGCCGCTCTTGCCGGCTTCGAGCATGTCGGCGGCCGAGACGGCGCCGGGGGGCAGGGTGCCACCCACCTGCTCGACCTGTTCGGCCAGGCCAAAGACGATGGCGCCCCGGTCCTGGAGGGTCTGCAGCGCGGCCACGCCGCGCAGGAAGTCACTGACTGGTGGCGCTTCGCGCGGGGTGGGGCCGCTGGCGGTCTGGGCGTTGGGCACCCAGTTGAGGTTCTCGAGATAGAGCCTGAAGACCTTGGAGATCGGCCAGGTGGTCTTGGCGAGGTAGATCACCCCGTCGAGGGGCAGCGGGGTGAACAGCTTGCGGGTGAACTCCTGGTCGTCCAGCGGGGTGAGACTGAAGGTGGGGCGGTCGGCGCCCGTCACCTGGGCCTGGGGCAGCACCGCGGTAAAGCTGCTGCGGCTGGCGTCGCCGCCGACGGCCGCGAAGAAGGGCAGCAGACCGACGCTCTGGCTGCGCTCGAACTGGGCGGCAATGCCCGACACGCCGAGGCTGCTGGGCGTATCGGTGTAACGCAGACGCACGATGTTGAGCAGGAGCTGCTGCTCGGTGGTGCGCTTGACCACCTCGTTGTACTGCAGCCGGGTGTCGTCCAGGGCGGTGGGGCCGACGCTGGCGCAGCCGGAGAGGCCCAGCGCCGCAGCGAGGATCAGGAGGCCGGAGCGGATGCGCGGAGCCATGGCGTCGGGGCGGAGCACGAAGATCGGGCGGACAGGGTAGCGGTGGCGTGTGACAGCACGTCGCGTTATTCGCGGTAGGCCTCGACGGCGATCAGCAGGCGCACTTCGTCACCCACCGACGGGATGTACTTGGTCATGCCGAACTCGGAACGCTTGAGGGTGGCCACCACGTCGGCGCCGCAGGTCTCGCGCTTGTTGAGGGGGTGCGGGGCGCAGCGAAAGCGGTTGATGGTGAGGGTGACGGGCTTGGTGACGCCGAGCATCGTCAGGCTGCCGTCGGCCGATACCGGGCGCTCGCCGTCGAACACCAGCTTGCTGGCCGTGAAGGTGATGCTCGGGTGGGCGTCGGTGTTGAAGTAGTTCTCGCCGCGCATGTTGTCGTTCCACTTGGCGAAGCCCATGTCGATGGAGGTGGCGTCGATGGTGACGTCCACCGAACCCTGACGGGCGGCGGTGTCGAGGGTGATCCGGCCGCTCGTCTTGTTGAAACGTCCGCGCTGGGTGGAAAAGCCCAGGTGATCCACCTCGAACACCGGGAAGGTGTGGTTTGGGTCGATGGTGTAGCCGGCGGGGGCGGCCAGGGCGGGCGCGGTGATGGCGGCAAGGGCGAGCAGCAGGGGGGCGGCGAGCGTGGGTTTCATGGCGGCTCCGTGGGGCAGACGAAGAAGAGGGCGCCGTGGCGCCCTCGGGATTGCGGCGGCGGCTGATCAGTCCTGGGCGGGCGGGCGGCTTGCCAGCTCGGCCTCGAGACGGGCGACGCGGTGCTCGAGATCGGCGAGCTTCTCGCGGGTGCGGGTCAGCACCTCGCGCTGCACTTCGAATTCCTCGCGGGTCACCAGATCAAGCTTGGAAAAACCGCTGGCGAGCAGGGCGCGGGCGTTCTTCTCGATGTCCTTGGCGGGGCTGTTGGCGAGGAGTTCGGAGACTTTGGCACCGATTTCGTCGAGGATTTTCGGGTTGGACATGACTGCATTCCTCACTGGCAATTGAGATCGTCGGGACGGCTTTGAGTTTAGCACCGTCCCGAGGTGGCTGCGCCGAGGCCCGCGCGCACCAAAAGTGCGCCCTTTAATGGTGCATGATTCCAAAGTGGTGCGCGGTCTTGAATTCGTGCGCCGCAGCAAAAGCCGCTTGGCAGGCTTAAGTTCATATTTTTAAATGATTTTGTAAACTGGCACATCGTTTGCTTGGATGTGCTCACCAATTTTGATCATCTGGAGAGTTCCATCATGCGCAAGTCCGTCATCGCTTCCGCCCTGATCGCCGCCGGCGTCGCCCTGCCCACCCTGGTGAGCGCGGCGGATGCTGCCCCGGCCCCTGAGCACACCTTCACCAGCAACGTTGGCGTGGTTTCCGAGTACCTCTACCGCGGTATCGGCCAGACCAACCGCAAGCCGGCCCTCCAGGGTGGTGTCGATTACGCGCACGCCAGCGGCCTCTACGCCGGCACCTGGGGTTCCAACGTGTCCTGGCTGTCCGACGCCAACAGCACCACCAGCAACAGCCTCGAGTGGGACTTCTACGGCGGCTACAAGAACACCGTTGGCGACTTTGGCTACGACGTGGGTCTGCTGCAGTATTTCTACCCGGGCACCGGCTACGGTAACAACCCGAACACCCTGGAAGGCTACGTTGCCGGCACCTGGAGCTTCCTGACCCTGAAGTACTCCCACTCCTTCTCCGACCTGTTCGGCTGGGTGGGCTCGAAGAACTCCGGCTACCTCGACCTGACCGCCACCTATGAGCTGATCCCGACCGTCAACCTGATCGGCCACATCGGTCGCCAGAAGGTCAATGGTTCCAGCGCCAACGGCGCCAGCTACACCGATTACAAGCTTGGCGTGACCAAGGACTTCAGCGGCACCGTGGTGGGCCTCAGCTACATCACCACCAACGCCAGCGAAGCCTGGTACACCAACGGTTACGGCAAGGATCTGGGCAAGGGCCGCGTGCTGTTCTCCCTGACCCGTACCTTCTAATTTCCAACCGCCCGGCGGCCCTCGTGGCCGCCCGGCAGAGGACTCCAAAATGAAACTCGTTACCGCCATCATCAAGCCCTTCAAGCTCGACGAAGTCCGCGAGGCCCTGTCCGCTATCGGCGTTCAAGGCATCACGGTGACCGAGGTCAAGGGTTTCGGCCGCCAGAAGGGGCACACCGAGCTGTACCGCGGCGCGGAATACGTTGTCGATTTCCTGCCCAAGGTGAAGATCGAGGCCGCGGTGAACACCGACATCCTCGAGCAGGTCATCGAAGCCATCGAGAAGGCAGCCAGCACCGGCAAGATCGGTGACGGCAAGATCTTCGTCTTCGACCTGGAACAAGCCATCCGCATCCGTACCGGCGAGTCCGGTGCCGACGCGCTGTAAGGGAGCCTGCCATCATGAAAAAACTGTTCGCAGCCCTGATCGCCTCGGTGGCGGTCAGCTTTGCGGGTTCTGCGCTGGCCCAGGACAAGGCGGAGGCTCCGGCCGCCGCTGCCGCCGCGCCTGCCGTGACCGCGCCGGCACCCGCCGCCGACGCCAAGCCTGCCGAAGCCGCGGCGCCCGCTGCCGAGGCCAAGCCGGCCGAAGCGGCACCCGCCGAAGCCGCACCCGCGCCCGTCCCCAACAAGGGTGACAACGCCTGGCTGTTCGTCTCGACCGCCTTCGTGATCCTGATGTCCGTCCCCGGCCTGGCCCTGTTCTACGGTGGCCTGGTGCGCGCCAAGAACATGCTGTCGGTGCTCCTGCAGGTGTTTGCGGTGTTCTCGCTGATCAGCGTGCTGTGGGTGCTCTACGGCTACTCCATCGCCTTCACCGAAGGCAGCGCATTCTTCGGCAGCCTCGACAAGGTCTTCCTGAAGGGCGTCACGCCGGATTCCGTCGCCGCCACCTTCACCAAGGGCGTGGTGATCTCGGAGTTCATCTACGTGGCCTTCCAGGGCGCCTTTGCGGCGATCACCGTCGGCCTGATCCTCGGTGCCTTCGCCGAGCGCATCAAGTTCTCGGCCGTGCTGCTGTTCGCGGTGCTCTGGTTCACCTTCTCCTACCTGCCGGTTGCGCACATGGTGTGGTACTGGGCGGGCCCGGATGCCTACACCTCGACTGAAGCGGCCGATGCCGCCACCGCGACCGCTGGCTTCCTGTTCCAGAAGGGCGCCCTCGACTTCGCCGGCGGCACCGTGGTGCACATCAACGCCGCCGTTGCCGGCCTGGTCGGTGCCTTCATGGTGGGCAAGCGTATCGGCTTCGGTCGCGAGTCCTTCGCCCCGCACAGCCTGACCCTGACCATCGTCGGCGCCTCGCTGCTGTGGGTGGGCTGGTTCGGCTTCAACGCCGGTTCTGCCCTCGAAGCCAACGGCGTTGCCGCCCTGGCCTTCGTGAATACCTGGGTGGCCACCGCTGCTGCAGCTTTCGCCTGGCTGATGGCTGAATGGATCATCAAGGGCAAGCCGAGCGGCCTTGGCGCTGCATCCGGTGCCGTTGCCGGTCTGGTGGCGATCACCCCGGCTGCCGGCTTCGTCGGTGTGGTGGGTGCGGTCGTGATCGGTCTGCTGGCTGGCGTGGTCTGCCTGTGGGGCGTGAATGGCCTGAAGCGCATGCTTGGCGCCGATGACTCCCTCGACGTGTTTGGCGTGCATGGCGTCGGTGGCATCCTCGGTGCGATCCTGACCGGCGTGTTTGCCTCCCCGTCCCTTGGCGGCTCTGGCGTCTGGGACTACGTCGGCAACAAGGTGGCTGACGGCTACTCCATCGCCGACCAGGTCATCATCCAGGCTACCGCCGTCGGCATCACCGTCGTGTGGTCCCCCGTCGTCGCCTTCATCGCCTACAAGCTGGTGGATATGTTCATCGGTCTGCGGGTGCCGGAAGACGAAGAGCGCGAAGGCCTCGACATCACCTCCCACGGCGAAACCGCTTACCACATGTAAGCAGCTTCCTGCCTCCGGGACATGCGACGGGCGCCTTCGGGCGCCCGTCCTGTTTTTTGCCGGGCCGGCATGATGGACGACAACCTGCTAGTCTCCGCCGGTTTTCCTTTCGAAAGGCTTCCCGTGCGGGCCGCACCGGCCGCGCCGCAGCCGACACATCATGGACAAGTACGAACAGTTCAAGCTCGAGCAGGATGCCCTTCTCAAGGCGCTGGCCGAAAACGGCCCCAGCGAGAATCTCATGCTCCGCATGCAGGCGCTCTACAAGGATGCCTGCCTCGTCGTGGCATTCGGCCCCTGCAACGCCGTGGAGCGCGGCCCCGGTGATGACGCGCGCGAGCACGCTGACGAGCAGGATTTTGCCGCCTACGTCGAAACCTACGTGATCGCCGTGCAGAGCGGCGAGATGGCGCGGATCTTCAACATGGAACAGTGGGGCCGGGCCGATTTCGAGTACGAAGCGGTCGACGTGGACGGCCGCCTGTGCCCCGGCGTGAAGGTGGGCTGGAGCAACAAGATCGCATTCCTGGCGGGCGGCAAGGAGGGCGCCTTTGACGCCCAGCTCGACGCGATGGCCGGCGCGCTCGCCGAGCGGCTGTCGGCCCGCTGGTATCGGTGGCAGGTGCGGCTGGTCTGATACGCTGGGCGTGACGGGGTGTTTTCCCTTGTCCTGTCGACAGGCGTATATTCCGCCCCTCGCCCCAACCCCAATTTGTGATCGGTCCGGTCGCCCGCCGGACCGTGCGTGACATGGCCCTCCCCAGCTTCAACCCCGCCGACTACCCCGCCCAGCTTGCCGACAAGGTGGCCCGCTACAAGGCCGACTTCGCCGCCTTCGGCCTGCCCGAGCCGGCGGTTTTCGAATCCGCGCGTTCCGCCTATCGCCTGCGTGCCGAGTTCCGCATGTGGCACGAAGGCACGCAGGTGGACTACGCGATGTTCGACCCCGCCGACCCGAAGCGCGTCATCACCCTCGACGCCTTCCCGCCGGCTGCCGCGCCCATCGCCGCCGCGATGCCGGTGCTGCGTGAGCGCCTGATGGCCAGCGAACCCCTCAAGCGCAAGATCTTTCAGGTGGAGTTCCTCGCCACGCTGTCGGGCGAGCTGATGATCTCGCTGGTCTATCACCGCCCCCTGGACGACGCCTGGCAGGCCGCCGCCGAAGCCCTGGCCGCCGACATGGGCGTGCAGCTCATCGGGCGCAGCCGCAAGCAGAAGATCGTCATCGGCCGCGACTGGCTGCTGGAAGAATTCGAGCTCGACGGCCGCCAGCTCAAATACAAGCAGTTCGAAGGCAGCTTCACTCAGCCCAACGGCGGCGTGAACCGCCAGATGCTCGGCTGGGCCCGCGCCCAGGCGGCGGGCATTGGCGGCGACCTGCTGGAGCTGTACTGCGGCAATGGCAACTTCACCATCGCCCTGGCGCCGCTGTTCGGCCGCGTGCTGGCCACCGAGATGAGCAAACCGTCGGTGCACGCTGCCTACTTCAACCTCGAAGCCAACGGCGTCGGCAACGTGGCCATGGTGCGCATGGCCAGCGAGGAGATCAGCGACGCCCTGGCCGGCGGCCGCGAATACCGCCGCATGAAGGGCGTCGACCTGGCCGGCTACACATTTTCCACGCTCTTCGTCGATCCGCCCCGCGGCGGCCTCGACGCCGGCACCGTCGCCCTGGCCCGGGGCTTCGAGCACATCCTGTACATCTCCTGCAATCCGCAAACCCTGCAGGAAAACGTCGCGGCCCTCCACGACACCCACGAGATCGTCGCTTCGGCGGCCTTCGACCAGTTTCCCTACACCCATCACCTCGAGTGCGGCCTGCTGCTGAAGCGCCGCGCCGCCGCCAAGGAACAAGCATGAGCAGTCTGCCCAAGTGCCCCCAGTGTTCGTCCGAATTCACCTATGAAGACGGCGACAACTTCGTCTGCCCCGAATGTGCCCACGAATGGCCCAAGGCCGCGCCGGTCGAAGAGGCCAAGGTGGTGCGCGACGCCAACGGCAACGTGCTGCAGGACGGTGACAGCGTGACCGTGATCAAGGATCTCAAGGTCAAGGGCTCGTCGTCGGTGGTGAAGGTGGGCACCAAGGTCAAGAACATCCGCCTGGTGGATGGCGACCACGACATCGACTGCAAGATCGACGGCTTTGGCGCCATGCAGCTGAAGTCGGAGTTCGTCAAGAAGGCCTGAGGGCGACGATGGGGCTGCTCGACTGGCTGTTCGGTACGCGGCGCGGCGAGTGCGCCGGCGATGCCCGACGGGACGAAGCGCTCGCGCAGCTCATCGACGCCATCGACCCGCGCCTGCGCCTCGTCGGCACGGCGCGCGAGCGCTTGTGCCCCGCCGTCGCCACTGCGCTCGACTACGCCGACGGCGTCGCGGCCAGCCTTGTCCCCTGCGTGGACACCCGTCCGGCCGCCTGGGCCGCAAGCCCGGTGCTGCGCGCCTTCTTCGTGCGTCCGGCCGACGTGGCCGAGACCCTCGCCACCAGCCAGGATCTGCAGGATTTCCTCGCCTCGCCGGTCGCTATCGACGTGGCCCAGGTGTATTGCGTGATCGCTGCCACCCGCAGCGAGCAGACCGTGCTCGGCCCCGCGCTCGAAGGGGACATCCTGCGCCAGGACGTGCAGCAGACGGCCGTCAGCTTCCGGCACTTCCGGCTGTTCGCGTTCTCGGCCAGCGATGGGGCGATGCGCCGGCGGGTCGCTGACATCGTGCTCGAAGGGCTGGTGCTCGCCACCCTGCGTCGGGTGGCCGAACGGCAACAGGAGGGCGAGCGCCTGGCCTTCGCCCAGCGCCTGCTGGCGGGCCGCCTGCAACTCATCGAACAAAGCCGCGCCGGCCTCGACGCCCTCGAGCCGGATTCCTGGCGCGGGCGCGACATCGACGGCCTGCGCGCCCGCCTGGCCGCCAACTCGGCCGAGCTGCATGCCCTCGAGGCGGCCGGCAACGGCCTCGAGGCCACGCTGCAAGCGCTGGTGAACACCCTGTCGGCGCCCGACGCGGTGATCCACGCCGAATCCCTGCAGCTCTCCCTCGACGCGATGAACATCGTCGTGCCCTCCGACAGCCCCGATGCCCGCCCGGTGCCGCTGCTGGAGTTCTCCACCGCCACCCCCGGCTCCTCGCGCCGGGTGGCCTTCGCCGCCAGCTTCCCCCGCGATCTCGTTGCCGAGCGGCGGCTCGACTGGGATGCCGGGATGCGGATGCTGTAGGTCACGGCAGGCGAGCATCGCATAGTGATGCCGCCCGGACGGCGAAGCGTCAGCCTTGGGTCGGATCAGGACAGCCATCGTGCCGGCCGCGCCACGCATCTTGTCGATCCCATCGCTCGTGGGGCGCGGACCATGCTTCATGGGATGCTGCCCAAGCTTCATGGGGCCGGTTAGATGGCTCATCTTTTTCATCCCATCGCTTATCTTTTGCAAAAGATAAGCGATGGTGCGCCGCCGATGCTTCTCGTGATAGTCAAGATGACTAATGGTGCGCGCTCTGGTAAGGATCTAGACTATCGTGTAAGCAATCTTTTTCGCCATGCCGGGGTAGAGGTGGCGCATATGTGTCGGGGGCAGGCGTCGTGGTGCGTCCAGCCACGGCCCGTCAGGCAACAAAAAGCCGGCCTCGCGGGCCGGCTCAAAATGCTGTGTCTGTCGCTGTAGATCAACTCAAGCTTTGAATTCCCTGAAGAAGCTCTCGTCGATTTCGTACGTTGTTACTGGCTTGAGGCCGAGTTCCAGATGTTCGAGCATATCGACGAGCTTCTCACCATCAATGAGCTCAATGGGTGGGACGCCATCGCGGGAGGCCTCGCGGCGTGCCTCAGAGGTAAAGGTTCCGGTTGTGATGACAATCCCCTTGTCCGCACGGCCGGCCATTGCGCCTCTGAAGTCACGGATGTGGGATGGGGAAACGGACTTCGCATAGCGCTTGCACTGGAACAACACCTTGAACGAAACCAATGGGTTGATCTGCAGAGTACCGTAGCCGTCGATGCCACCGTCACCGCTGCTGCCGGTGACGACGACCTGAGTAAAGCCAGCCTCCCGCAACAGGCGTTGAGACAAGCGTTCAAAGCCTGAAGGGGGAAGCTGCAAAAGAAGCGCCAAGACTTCGCTTCGATAGTCGTTCGAAGTCGCGCCGGACCCTTCTGCGACTTGCTCCTCTACAGGCTCTGGCGCGAGAGCCTTGGCCTTTCGCTGGTCCTGAAAGATACGAACCCACTTCAGGAAAAGCTCGCGCGCCTGTTCGGAGGACAGACGGGTTTCGCGCCCACGTTCGGTCAGGCTCCAGACGCCGCGTCTTGATGAATCCAGGAAACCTTCGCGGACAAGGTAGAAGCGCGCCCAGGCCACTTGGTTTCGATAACGAGGCTCACCGGAGGGTAATAGTTCGTTTTGAACCTCGTCGGAGAGCTTGAGATCCCTTGCGATACGCTCGACAACCTCGTCCGGCGAGCCCGAGCCACCGAGGCCACGCAATGCATCAAGCAGCGGGCCGAAGTAACGAACGAATTGAGAGCCGTCCTCTTTCTTCTTTCGAGTCATGGGGCTAGCTTATGCCAGGCGCCTTGGAGCACGGCTGAGTGCAGGGGCGATTGGGGTTTCGACTCAGCGGAACACGACCGTCTTGTTGCCATGCACCAGCACCCGGTCTTCCAAGTGGTAGCGCAGGCCACGGGCGAGCACGGCCTTTTCGATGTCCTTGCCGTAGCGGACCATGTCCTCGACCGAATCCGAGTGGTCGATGCGGATCACGTCCTGCTCGATGATCGGGCCCTGGTCGAGCTCGGCGGTCACGTAGTGGCAGGTGGCGCCGATCAGCTTGACGCCCTTGGCGTAGGCCTGGTGGTAGGGCTTGGCGCCGACGAAGCTGGGCAGGAAGCTGTGGTGGATGTTGATGATCTTGCCCGGGTGCGCGGCGCACAGATCGGGCGAGAGGATCTGCATGTAGCGCGCCAGCACCATGGTGTCGCCGCGGGATTCCTCGAACAGGCGCTGCACCTCGGCGTAGGCCTGGAGCTTGTTGTCGGGCGTGACGGGCACGTGGTGGAAGGGGATGCCGTGCCACTCCACGAAGCCCCGGAAGGTCTCGTGGTTGGAGATCACGCAGGGGATCTCGATGTCGAGTTCCTTCGACTGCCAGCGGGCCAGCAGGTCGTAGAGGCAGTGCTCCTGCTTGGAGACGAGGATCACGACGCGCTTCTTGACCGCCGAGTCGGTGATCTTCCAGTCCATGTTCAGCTCTTCGGCGATCGGGCGGAAACGTTCGCGGAACTCGGAGAGCATGAAGGGCAGCGAGTCGGCGCGGATCTCGATGCGCATGAAGTAGCGCCCGCGGTTGTCGGCGTCGACGGCCGGCTCGGCGTGGAGGGCGGTCTCGAGGATCCAGCCCTTGTGCTCGGCGATGAAGCCCGAGACCTTGGCGACGATGCCGGTGCGGTCGGGGCAGGAGGCGGAGAGGGTGTAGAAGCGTTCGCGGTGCATGGCGGGTCCGGCACCGGCCGGCGGCGCAGGGCCGCGGCCGGGTGCTGTGGGGAGATCAGATGCGGGCGGAGGCGGCGCGGATCTGGGCCATCAGGCCGCTGTATTCGCGCTCGACGGGGAACTGCGGGAACTCGGCGATGACGTTGTCCGGGGCGCGGAACAGGATGCCGGCGTTGGCTTCCCTGAGCATCGCGGTGTCGTTGTAGGAGTCGCCCGCGGCGATGACCTTGAAGTTGATTTCCTTGAAGCGCTGCACGGCTTCCTTCTTCTGGTTGGCCATGCGCAGGTGGTAGTTCACCAGGTAGCCCTCGGCGTCGGCCTCGAGCTTGTGGCAGAACAGCGTGGGCATGCCCAGCTGCTGCATCAGCGGCATGGCGAATTCGTAGAAGGTGTCGGACAGGATGATGACCTGGAAATCCTGGCGCAGGGCATCGAGGAAATCCTTGGCACCGGGTTCGGGGCCCATCTCGGAGATGACCTTCTGGATGTCGGGCAGGCCGAGCTTGTGCTGCTTGAGCAGGTCCAGGCGGTACTTCATCAGCTTGTCGTAGTCCGGCTCGTCGCGGGTGGTGCGACGCAGTTCGGGGATGCCGGTGCGTTCGGCGAATTCGATCCAGATTTCGGGGACGAGGACACCTTCGAGGTCGAGACAGACGAGTTGCACGGCGGGTAGCTCCAGATTACGACGGTTGATTTTGGCGAAAGGGCAATTCTAGCAAACAGACCGGCACGGCTTATGCCGAATCCGTCGCGTTTGGTGACGCAGGCTTCAGTCGGCGGGGATGGCGTCGAGGGCTTCGTGGAGTTCGAGCCAGCGCAGCTCGGCTTCGTCGATCTTCTCGGTGAGCTCGGCCTGGCGCTTGAGGAGCTTGGGCACCTCGCCGGCGTCGGGGCCAGTGTAGAGGGCCGGGTCGGCCAGGCGCTCGTCGAGTCTGGCCTTCTCGGCGTTCCAGGGGGTGAGCTTCTTGTCGAGTTGCTCCAGCTCCTTCAGCAGCGGGCGGCGGGCGGTGAGGCGGGCCTGGCGGTCGGCGGCGGCGGCTTCGCGCTCGGCCTTGCGGCTGGCCTTGTCGGCGGCTTTGTCGGGGCACTGGGCGGCGGCGGCATCGGCGCTGCGCTTCTGGGCGAGCCAGGCCTTGTAGTCGTCCAGGTCGCCGTCGAAGGGCTGCAGGCGGCCGTCGTCCACCAGCAGGAAGCGGTCGCAGGTGGCGCGCAGCAGCGCCCGGTCGTGGGAGACGATGACCATCCCGCCTTCGTAATCCTGCAGCGCCAGGGTAAGGGCGTGGCGCATCTCCAGGTCGAGGTGGTTGGTGGGTTCGTCGAGCAGCAGCAGGTTGGGCTTGCCCCAGATCAGCAGCGCCAGGGCGAGGCGGGATTTCTCGCCGCCGGAGAACGGGCCGCAGGGCGTTGTCGCCATGTCGCCCCGGAAATCGTAGCCGCCGATGTAGTCGCGGAGCTCCTGCTCGCGGGTCTGCGGGTCGAGGCGCAGCATGTGCTGGAGCGGCGATTCCTCGGGGCGCAGGCTCTCCAGCGCGTGCTGGGCGAAATAGCCCAGCGCGAGGCCCTTGCCTTCGCGCCGTTCGCCGGCGGTGGGCTTGAGGCCACCCGAGAGCAGCTTGATGAGCGTCGATTTGCCGGCGCCGTTGCGGCCCAGGAGGCCAATGCGCTCGCCGGGGCGGATGGTGAGCTTCATGCCCGACAGGATCGGCTTGTCGGCGTAGCCGACGGCGGCGTCCTCGATCTGCAGGAGCGGATCGGGCGCGGCGCCGCATTCGCGGAAGCTGAAGCTGAACGGCGTGTCGATATGGGCGGCGGCGATGGTCTCCATCCGCTCCAGGGCCTTGATGCGGCTCTGGGCCTGGCGCGCCTTGGTGGCCTGGGCGCGGAAGCGGTCCACGTACTTCTGCAGGTGGGCGCGCTCGCGCTGTTGCTTTTCAAACAAAGCTTGTTGCTGAGACAGCTTTTCGGCCCGCTGGCGTTCGAAGTCGGAGTAGCCGCCGGTGTAGAGCGTGAGGCGCTGGAATTCGATGTGGGCGATCTGATTGACCACCGCGTCGAGGAAATCCCGGTCGTGGGAGATCAGCACCAGCGTGCCGCGGTAGTCGCCGAGCCACTGCTCGAGCCAGATCACCGCGTCGAGATCCAGGTGGTTGGTGGGTTCGTCGAGCAGCAGCAGGTCGGAGCGGCACATCAGCGCCTGGGCGAGGTTGAGGCGCATCCGCCAGCCGCCCGAGAAATCCGCCACCGGGCGTTCCATGTCGGGCCCGGAAAAACCCAGGCCGTCGAGCAGCGCAGCGGCACGGGCGCGGGCGGCGTAACCGCCGATCTCCTGCAGGCGGCCGTGAAGGTGGCCGATCTCCTCGCCGTCGTGGGCGGCTTCGGCGGCGGCCAGCGCGGCCTCGATGCGGCGCAGCTCGGCGTCGCCGTCGAGCACGTAGTCGATGGCCGGGCGGGGCAGGGCCGGGGTTTCCTGGGCGACGTGGGCGACTGTCCACGCGGCGGGGATTTCGAGATCGCCCGAATCCTGGTGCAGGTCGCCGCGCAGGAGCGCGAAGAGGCTGGATTTGCCGCAGCCGTTGGCGCCGGTGAGGCCGACCTTCCAGCCGGGGTGGATCTGCAGGCTGGCGCCTTCGATGAGGGTCTTCACGCCGCGGGCGAGGCGCAGGTTACGAAACTGGATCACGGGAGCGGAGGAAAGAAGGCGGCAAATCCGGTATTGTAAGCGGTCCTGTTGTCCATCGCCCCGCTGCACCATGCGCCTGCCTGTTTCTGCCGCCCTCTGCGCCTTCTTTTTAGCCGGCCCGGCCCTCGCCGCCGACGAGCCGCCTCCCGACATGGCCCGCGCCGCCGCGCTGCGCACCGAGGCCGGCACGATCCGCGATGCCGCCGAGGCGCGCTTCACCGACGAGGAGATCGGCTGCTACAAGCGCTTCCTGGTCAATCGCTGCCTCGATCAGGCCAAGGAGCGCCGCGTGCTGGAGATCCGCCGCGCCCGCCAGTTGGATCTGGAAGCCGGCCGCATCGAGCTGGCCGACAAGAACCGCCGCTACACCGAACGCAAGGCCGAGGAGGCCGCCGCCGCGCCCCAGAAGGCCGTCGAGCGCGCCGAATCCGAAGCCCGCAACCGCGCCGAGACCGAAGAGCGCCTGCGTCGCCTGTCCGAGAAAGACGCCGAGCGCATCAAGACCGAGCAGGAGGCCAAGAGCCGCGGCATGCTCGAAGCCGAAGCCCGCCATCGCAAGGAAGCCGCCGACGCCCAGCGCCGCGCCGACGAGGCCCAGGCCGCTGCCCAGCGCGCCGAACAGGCCCGCGGCGACAAGGCCGACTACGAGGAGCGCGCGGCGAAGAACGCCGAAAAGAAGGCCGAGAAAGCGAAGAAGGCCGCCGAGCAGCAGCTCAAGTAGGCGGGTTCGCGGGCTGGTAAGACAAGGGGGCTGCGCGCCCCCTTTTTCATGGGCGCCGGGCGTTCAGATCGTCGGGCCGTCCACCACCCACGCCAGCGCGTCTTCGAGCCGGTCGTTGCCCCAGAACATCTCGCCGTCCGGCGTGATGAAGCTGGGCGCGCCGAAGAGGCCAAGCTCCGTGGCCTTCTCGGTCTGGCGGCGCAGGGCGAGCTTGTTGGGCTCGCTGGTGGCGTCGGCCAGCAGGGCGTCGGCGGGCAGGCCGAGGCGGACGAGAATGGCGTGGATCACCGCCGGATCGGCGATGTCCTGGTCGTTGGCGAAGTTGGCGCTCATCACCGCCCGGGAGAACTCGCCGATCCACGGTTCGGCGGCGCCGAGGATGGCCACCCGCGCGGCCAGCACGCCACTCCGCGGGAAGCGTGAGGGCATGGTGAGCGGCAACTGGTAGCGCGCCGCCAGCCGGGCCAGATCGCGCCACATGTAGCGGCCCTTGGGCGGGTAGATGTTGAAGGGCGAGTCGTTCCAGCCCAGCGACAGGAACACCGGCCCGAGCAGGAAGGGCCGCCAGTTGATCGTCACGCCGGTGTCGCGGGCCAGGGGCTCGATGCGCATGACCGACAGGTAGGAATACGAGCTGGCGAACTCGAACCAGAAATCCAAAGTCTTGGCGCTCATGGCGTGGCTCCGCGGTGGGGATTGATCGAGTCTAGCACCCGGGCGGGGTGTCGGCGCCCGGCGGGGGGGAGGCGTCCAGCAGGCGTTCACATTCGGCCATCAAGGTTTGGCCGAGTTCCGATTCGTGGTTGGGGTCGAGGGATTCCATCATCTCGTGCACGGTGTACAGCCCGGCCTCGCGGGACAGGCTGCCGGCGATCTGGCGGGCCAGCTGGTCGCTCAGATCCGACAGATGACGCCGGTCGGTGAGCGGCAGGCTGCGTTGGGTGCGCCCGAGCCAGTCGGCGCACAGCGTGGCGCCCTGGGCCTCGGTGGGCCACTGGCCGTGCTCGTACCACAGCGACAGGCGTTCGGCGACGAGGGCGAAGATCAGCGCGACGCGGGTGCCGCGGGCGTCGGCGGGTGGAAGGGGGCGGTTCATGGGGAAAGCCTTGCAGAGCGGAGTGGCGAAGGGTGGCGAAACCTAACACGGCCGGCCCATTGCGAGTAAGCTGCCAGCCATTCATGACAGGAGACGCCCATGGCCGTTTCGCCCGAATCCACCAGCATGGCCTTGTTCTGCGATTTCGAGAACGTGGCCCTCGGCGTGCGCGACGCCAAGTACGAAAAGTTCGACATCAAGCTGGTGCTCGAGCGCCTGCTGCTCAAGGGCAGCATCGTCGTCAAGAAGGCCTACTGCGACTGGGAACGCTACAAGGGCTTCAAGGCCACCATGCACGAGGCCAACTTCGAGCTGATCGAGATTCCCCACGTGCGCCAGTCGGGCAAGAACTCCGCCGACATCCGGCTGGTGGTGGACGCGCTGGATCTCTGCTACACCAAGAGCCACGTCGATACCTTCGTGATCATCTCGGGCGATTCGGATTTTTCGCCGCTGGTCTCCAAGCTGCGCGAGAACGCCAAGCAGGTGATTGGCGTCGGCGTCAAGCAATCCACCTCCGACCTCCTCATCGCCAACTGCGACGAGTTCATCTTCTACGACGATCTGGTGCGCGAGACCCAGCGCGCCGCTGCCCGCCGCGAACCCCGGGAAGCCCAGCCCGCCCGCCGCAGTGATGAGGACAAGCCGCGTCGCGAGGAAGTGGACGCCCGCCGCACCAAGGGCATCGAGATCGCCGTGCAGACCTTCGACGCGCTGGTGGCCGAGCGGGGCGACACCGGCAAGATCTGGGCGTCGGTGCTGAAGGAAGCCATCAAGCGCCGCAAGCCGGATTTCAGCGAGACCCGCTACGGTTTCCGGGCCTTCGGCAACCTGCTGGAAGAAGCCCAGGCCCGCGGCCTGCTCGAGTTCGGCCGTGACGAGAAATCCGGCGCCTACGTGTATCGCAGCAGCGCCGCGCGTCCCGAACCGATGTCGGAAGCGGCAGCGCCCGAGGTGGCCGTGGTCGAGACTGTCGCCGAGCCGCTCGCCGAAACCGCAGCGGCGCCCGAAGCGCCTGCCGCCAAGCCCGAAGGTCGGCGCAAGCGCACCAGCAGCCGCAAGCCGGCCAAGGCCGCCGAGCCGGCGGCTGCGCCCGAGCCGGTGATCGAAACCCCGCCCGAACCCGCGCCAGCCCCCGAACCCGAGCCCGAAGCGCAGCCCAAGGCCGACAGCCGTCGCAAGCGCAGCCCCAGCGCCGGCCGCAAGACGACCAAGGCCGCGAAAGCGCCCGAAGCCCCGCCGGCCACGCCCGATCCCGGGCCTGAAGCGCCGGCCGAAGCCAAGCCCGCCCCGCGCCGCCGGCGCACCCGCAAGACCGAAGCCTGAGCGGGGCTGCGATGACGCGGAACCTCGTCGTCACCGGCGGCTCCCGGGGCATCGGCGCCGCCATCGCCCGGCTGGCCGCCGCACGCGGCTACGCCGTGTGCCTCAGCTATCACACCGACCGCAGCGCCGCCGAAGCCGTGGTGGCCGGGATCGCCGACCAGGGCGGCACGGCCCTCGCGGTGCAGGCCGACGTGGCGGTCGAGGCGGACGTGCTGCGCCTTTTTGCCGAATGCGACGCGCGCCTCGGGCCGCTCGATGCCTTTGTGAACAACGCCGGCATCCTGGCCCGCCAGATGCGTGTGGACGAGATGGACGCCGGGCGCCTCGAGCGCGTCTTTGCCACCAACATCACCGGCGCCTTCCTGTGCGCCCGGGAGGCGGTGCGGCGCTTGAGCACCCGCCACGGCGGACGCGGCGGCGCCATCGTCAACCTGTCGTCGCGGGCGGCGCGCATCGGCTCGCCGGGCGAATACGTGGATTACGCCGCCTCCAAGGCCGCCATCGACACGCTCACCCTGGGCCTCGCCAAGGAAGTGGCGACCGAGGGCGTCCGGGTCAATGCGGTGGCGCCGGGCCTCATCGAGACGGAGATCCATGCCAGCGGCGGCGAACCCGGCCGTGTCGCGCGGCTGGCGCCGGGCGTGCCCATGCAGCGCGGCGGCACGCCCGACGAAGTGGCCCGCGCCGTGCTGTGGCTGCTGTCCGATGAGGCCAGCTACACCACCGGAAGCATCCTCGATGTGGCCGGCGGACGCTGAACGGCCGGCTGCGTCCGCGCCCCGTTTCTGGCGCGACGCGGCGCTGCCCCACGTCGAGCTGCGCTCTGTCGAGGACGGCCGGCGGGTGTGCTACGCGCCCCATTCCCACGACACCTTTTCCATCGGCGTGATCACGGGCGGCATCAGCACCTACGCCAACGGCCGCCTGCGCGAGCGGGTCGGGCCGGGCTCGGTGGTGGTGGTCAATCCCGAGGACGTGCACGCCTGCAACCCGGTGGATGACCAGCCCTGGGCGTACCACATGCTGTTTCTCGATACGGCCTGGCTGGCTGGTCAGCAGGCGGCGCTGGGGCTCCCGGAGGGTCGGGACTTCCAGCCGTTTGCGACCGCGGCGACCCGCGACCCGCGGCTGGCCGAGGGCTTGATCCGCCTGCAGGCGCAGCTCCACGACGGGCAGGCCGACCGGTTCGAGAAAGAGAGCGCAGTGGTCGATTTCGCCACCACCCTGCAGGCCCGGCTCGACCCCGCGCCACAGCGGCTGGCCGAAGTCGACAACCGCCTTACCCGCGCCGCCGAGTTCATCGCCGACAACTGCACCCGGCCGCTGGTGCTGGGCGACATCTGCGCGGCGGCGGGGCTGTCCGAGTCCTACCTGATCCGCGCCTTCCGGCAGCGCTACGGCCTCACGCCCCATGCCTTCCTCATCGACCGGCGCATCCGCTACAGCCGGGCCCGCCTGCGCCGCGGCCACGCCATCGCCGATGTCGCAGCGGACGCCGGCTTTGCCGACCAGGCCCATCTCCACCGGGCCTTCAAGCGGCTGGTGGCGGCCACGCCGGGGCAGTACCGGGCCCCGGCTTAGAGCAGGAACAGCGCGCTGCCTGCCAGCAGCGCAGCCATCAGGCGGTTGAAGGCGCGGATGCGCGCCGGGCGGTCAAGGTGACGGCGCAGGTGGGCGCCGGCATAGGCCCAGCAGCCCACCGACAGATAGCAGATCACGAAGTAGATCCCCGCAAACAGCCACACCCGGGCCGGATCGCCGTCGGCCAGATAGGCGCCGGTGCCGGCCACCGCGGCCAGCCAGGCTTTCGGGTTGAGCCACTGCATCACCGCGCCGGCAAGCAGCGTCGGTCCGGCGCCCTCTGGCCCGGCGGTCAGCCGGCCGTCATCGGCCGCCAGGCGGATCGCCAGATACACCAGAAAGGCCACGCCGGCCCAGCGCACGATGTCGGTCAGGCCCGGCCAGCGCTGCAGGATCTCCTGCAGGCCAAGGCCGGTCAGCACCAGCAGCAGGCAGAAGCCGACGGTGGCGCCGGTGACGTGGCGCAGGCTGGCCCGAAAGCCGTGGCGTGCGCCGGCGCCCAGGGCCACCAGATTCACCGGGCCGGGGGAGAGGGAGGCCGCCAGCGCAAAGGCGGCCATCGAGAGGACGAGGTTCATGGACATCACCGGGGTTGGCGTTCGCAAGATACGAACCCCAAGGTAGCGGCGATGCCCGCCGGGCGTCTTGAACAAAACTGCCCGGTGGTCGGGGCGGCTTACTTCAGGCCAACCTTGCCGGCGACGATCAGCAGCACGATGGCGCCCACCACCGATCCGATGAAGCCGGCGCCCTGGCCCGCCTCGTACAGGCCCAGCGCCTGCCCGCCGTAGGTGGCGGCCATGGAGCCGCCGATGCCGAACAGGATCGTCTTGATCCAGCCCATGCTGTCGTCGCCGGGTTTGACGAAGCGGGCGACGAGACCGACGACGAGGCCGATGAGGATGGTGGAAAGCATGGAGAACGTCCTTTGGGGGAGAGGGGGAGCGCCCACTCTAGACCCCGGTCGATGACCGTCCTGTTAAATCGTGTGACGCCCGGCCCCCGCTGCGAGCCAGTCGCGCACGCCTTCGCCGGCCCGCCGCCCGCTGGCGAAGCAGGCGGTGAGCAGGTAGCCGCCGGTGGGTGCCTCCCAGTCGAGCATCTCGCCGGCGCAGAACAGGCCGGGTCGGGCCTTCACCATCAGCCCGTCGTCCAGATCTTCAAAGCGCACGCCCCCGGCGCTGCTGATGGCTTCGTCCAGCGGACGAGGTGCCACCACGCGCACTGGCAACGCCTTGATGGCGGCGGCCAGGCGGGCTGGATCGGCGAGGTCGTCGGCTGACACGCATTCGCGCAGCAGCGCCATCTTCAGGCCGGCGATGCCGACGCGGCTTTGCAGGTGGCTCGCCAGTGAGCGGGCGCCGCGGGGATGGGCGACTTCGGCCTGCACCCGCTCCAGGCTGCGGCCCGGGGCGAGGTCGATCTCAAGCCACGCCTCGCCGGTGGTCTCGATGCGGTCACGGATGGCGGCCGACAGGGCGTAGATCAGGCTGCCTTCGATGCCGTCGGCGGTCAGCATGGCTTCGCCGACCCGCGGCGGGGCCGCATCACCGGCGAGGCGGATCGCCACCGACTTGAGGGGCTGGCCGGCAAAACGGCTCGCCAGGTGCTCGCTCCAGCCTGCGGCAGCGCGGGGTGAGGTCACCAGAAAGCCGCAGTTGGCCGGGCGCAGCGGCGCCACGGCGACGCCCTTTTCGGCCAGCCACGGCACCCAGGCGCCGTCGGAGCCGAGCCGGGCCCAGCTGCCGCCGCCCAGGGCCAGCAGGGTGGCGTCGGCCGTCACCGCCAGCGGCCCGGCCGGGGTGCTGAAGGCCAGGCTGCCGTCGGCGTTCCAGCCCGTCCAGCGGTGGCGCACGTGGATGCGCACCCCGGCGCTGCGCAGACGGTGCAGCCACGCCCGCATCAGGGGCGCTGCCTTCATCTCGGCGGGAAACACGCGGCCCGAGCTGCCCACGAAGGTGGCCACACCCAGCGCCTCGACCCACTCGCGCAACGCGTGGGGCGAAAAGGCCGTTACCATGGGCTCAAGCTCGGCGCGGCGACTGCCGTAACGCGACACGAAAGCCTCGAACCCCTCGGAATGGGTGATGTTGAGCCCGCCCTTGCCAGCCAGCAGGAACTTGCGGCCCACCGACGGCATGGCGTCGAAGACATCCGCATGAATGCCGTCAGCGGCAAGGGTTTCGGCGGCCATCAGGCCAGCCGGCCCGCCGCCGACAATGGCGATGCGGACGGTGCTGAGGGAGGGAGCGGAGGCGGCGGACATGCGGTGGACGAGTGTGACAAAGGCGGAATTGTAGTTCGAGGCGGGTGGCTACAATGCCCGCATCAGTGGGGGGCGGCCTTTTCAACGACCGGCCACGAGGGGGATCGAGCAATGGGAATCGGATCAAAAGGGGCCATCGCGCTGCTCGCCGCATGGTGTGCGCTGGCGATGCCCGTCAGGGCGGCGACGCCGGGCGCGCCAGTGGACGGGCGCGACAATCTTGCGCGTATCCAGAAGGGTACGCCGGCGGATCAGAAGGCCGCCGTTGAAGCTGGTCGCAAGGTGGCCCAGTTCTGTGCCAACTGCCACGGCGAGCAGGCCGGCGCCCGCTACGCGGAGTTGCCCAACCTGGCGGGCCAGCATCCCGTTTACCTGCTCAACCAGATCGAGGTGTTCCGTATTGGTCGGCGCATCGAGCCCTTCATGCAGGGCTTGGGCAAGGCGCTCAGTGCGGAAGAGAAGGCCACCGTGGCCTACTACTACGCCAACCTGCCGGCGGCACCGTCGATTGATACGCCCGGCGCACGCTCCGCCGAAGGCGGTCAGCTCTTTGCCCGCAACTGCGTGCGCTGCCACGGCCCGGAGGCGCGCGGCGGCGAGAACTTCCCGCGCCTGGCCGGCCAGCAGCCGGAATACCTGCGCCGAACGCTCAAGCGCTACCTGAAGGGCGGCCCGGAGCGCATCTACCCGCCGATGACTGCGGCGGTGATGGCGCTGGGCGAGCAGAACATCGAGGCGGTGGTGGCTTACCTGTCCAGCCTGAAGTGAGTCGGCCCGACGGCTTCAGTTGACCGCAGGACGAACCCGTCGCTGGGCGTCGGCAGCCGGTGGCGCGCGGCGGGTGTGTTCAGCGGCGCGGGGCTCTCCCGCGTCACGGGCCTTTTTGCTGTCCGCTTCTGTCCGGTGCTTCCGATGTAGGGTGGTCCTGTTGATGGACGGCCTGCAGGCCGCGCCGGATTCTTCGCAGGTAGAACGGGCCGGTCAGCGCAACCAGCGCGGGGATGGCGAGTGTCATCTGGGTCAGGAGCAGCAGCGGCATGGGCACGTCGAGTCCCGGCGGGGGGCGCAAAAGCCAGGTCACCAGCACGACGCTGGCGATCACCCCGTACCGCTCGATGGCGTCGGACTCAGTGGCACGGGCCTTGGCGAGTACGTCGGGCCAGTCGCGGACGGGCCAGGCCCGCAGGCGAGGAAACACGCTGACCAGCACCCACTGGACGTATCGCGAGCGGGTGATCAGGCCGGCGCCGGACATCACAGCACCTGAAAGGCCAGGATGGCCACGCAGGTTGGCGGAAGCGCGGCCAGGAACAGGCCCATCGGGCTGATCGATTCGTCGTCGAAGCTGGATTTCAGAATCGCCACCCCGGCCGGGTTGGGGGCGTTGGCAATGAAGGTGAGACCGCCGCCGGTTACGGCGCCGGCCACGATGGCGTACTTGAATTCGGGCGTCACCCCTTCGACCAAGGACGCCAGATAGGTGAGGGCGGCGTTGTCGGTCACGGCGGTCAGCGCCGTCGCGAGGAAGTACAGCAGGGTGGGCTCGACGCCAACCAGCGCCTGCTGCAGCCACCATTGCTGGAGCCCGCCCAGCACCACCAGCCCCGCCAGGAAGAAGGCCACGAGCAGCCCTTCCCGCAGGATCAGGCGATCCTGGTGGGTCTTGTAGGCCTCGGTGAAGCCCAGGAAGAACAGGAACAGACCCATGAACACCACCGGATGGTGGGCGAAGAACACCGCCGCGATCAGGAAAGCGAGGTGGATGCCACTGATGGCGAGGGGCACAGGCGGGCGGCTGGTGTCCGCATCGAGCCGGCCCCTTGCTGCCAGCTCGTCGCGGAAGAACCAGGTGAGGACGGCCGCGTTCACGAACACGGCGACGGCCGCCTTCCAGCCGAAGTGGGAGATCATGAACAAGGTGTCCCACTGCCACTTTGCGGCAACCATCAGCACGGGCGGGGCGGCAAAGTGGGTCAGCGTGCCGCCGATCGAGATGTTGACGAAGAGCATCCCCAGCGTGGCATATTTGAGCCGGTTGGACAGCCCCTGCTGGAAGTAGCCGTCCCGCAGCATCAGCGCAGCCAGGGTCATGGCGGCGGGCTCGGTGATGAAAGAGCCCAGCAGCGGGACCACCGACAGACACAGAAAGTACACCGCCACCGCCCGCGAGATCGGAATCATCGACCCAAGCAGGCGGACCACGCCGATCACCGTGGTCACGATGGGCCGGCTGGCGGCGATCACCATCACCACGAAGACGAACATCGGCTCGGTGAAGTTGCGCGCCTCCAGGTAGCCCACGGCGGCATCCTGACCGGACAGCCAGAACAGCACGGCGATCAGTACGAAGGCCCACAGGCCGAACACCACCTCGACCTCGGCAAGCAGGTGCCAGAGTCCGGCGTGTCGGGGCTGGAGGTGAGCCAGATGGGCGAAGAACTTGGTGGAGAAGGTATGCACGACGGCGACCGCAAAGATCGCAGCCGCCGCAATTTCGGGCGCAGAAGCAGCCAGGGAAACCATGGTCCGAAGGCAGTGATGAGTTGTACCTACGGTACCCGGCGGTGGCATTCGGGAAAATTCGGGGATCGCTTAGCGGAAGCCCTTACGGGTTTCCCTTGTTACGTGATCGGGGTGCTGGCGTCACAATGGTCTTACCGCCCTCCACGCCGTGTCTGACTTGCGCCAGCGACTGCTCCCCTTCGGCTTCATCGCGCTGTACATCGCGCTCGATGCGGCGAGTTTCATCCATCCACTGCATGGGCTGAACATCACGCCCTGGAACCCGGCGCCCGCCCTCGGGCTGGTCTATGTGCTGCGTCAGGCGCGTAGCGCTCAGGGGGTGCTCGTTGCCGCGGTGGTGGCGAGCGAGTTCCTCGTGCGGGGTGTGCCGCTTGAATGGTGGCGTAGCCTGCTGTCGGCATTGATCCTCGCCGCGGGCTATCTGGCCTTGGCGGCTGTCCTGCGGCGGCGCATGTCGCCCGGCTCCCTGCTTGACGACCGTGCGGCCCTGCTTGGCTGGATGGTGCCTGTGGTGCTGGGCACCTTCCTCAATAGTGTCGCGTTTCTCGCGGGCCTGGCCGTGCTCGGGTTGCTGCCTGCCGATGGCTGGTGGAGCGGCGTGATCCAGTTCTGGGTGGGAGACATGGTCGGCATTGCGGTTGCAATGCCGCTGTTCTGGTGGCTGGCCGGCGAGCGCGGTCGCTACCTGCTGAAGGCCGCGCTGCTGCGTTGGGAGACGCTCGGCTACGCCATGCTCTGCCTGGCCGTGCTGTGGGTGGCTTTCGGGCTGGGCGGCGGCAGCGGCTTCAAGCTGTTCTACTGGTTGTTCGTGCCGATTGCCTGGGCGGCGGCCCGGCAAGGCATGGCGGGCGCCATCGTGTCGGCCACGCTGCTGCAGGTCGGGGTGATCGTGGTCGTGAAGTGGCTCGATTTCAGCGCCGTGACCGTGGCCGAGCTGCAGATGCTGGCCTTCGTGATGGCCCTCACCGGCTTCCTCATCGGCGGCATCGTGGACGAGCAGCGCAGGACCAGCGACGAGCTGCGTCAGACCTTACGCCTCGCCGCGGCCGGCGAGATGGCCGGGGCGCTGGCCCATGAGCTCAACCAGCCGCTCACCGCCCTGGGCGTCTATGCCTCGGCTTACGACACCCTCAAGGCGAAGGGTGAGAACGGCGCCCGGCTGGATGCCGCCATCATCGGCATGCGCAGCGAGGCCCGCCGGGCGGGCGACGTGGTACAGCGCCTGCGGGATTTCTTCCGCACCGGTGCGACCCGTCTTGAAGAGGTGGCGCTCCCGACGCTCGTCGCCGCCGCCGCCGAACGCTACCGGCTGAAGGCCCGGGAGGCGGGCGTCGCCTTCTCGGTGGGCGATGTGCCCGAGATCCGCCTGCTGGCCGACCCCCTGCAACTGGAGGTCGTGCTGCGCAATCTGCTGTCCAACGCCTTCGACGCGGTCCTCGCGCCAGACGTCCAACCCCGTCGGGTGTCCATCCAGGCCGAACGCCTGGTGGGTGAGCGGATCTGCATCTGTGTTGAAGACTCCGGCCCCGGCCTGGACGACCAGGACGTGGAACGTGTCTTCGAATCCTTTTACTCTGCCAAGGCCAGCGGGATGGGCCTTGGTCTGGCGATCAGCCGGGCCATTGTCGAGGCCCACGGGGGCAGCCTGTGGGGCGAAGTTGCCGACCACGGGCGGTTCCGGTTGATCCTGCCGATCCAGGAGGTACTGACACCATGACCGACAATCTGACCGTATTCATCGTCGACGACGACCCCTCGGTGCGCGACGCCCTGGGTCTGCTGTTGGGGATACACGACTATCGGGTGGCACTCTTCGCCGACGCCGACAGCTTCCTGCGGGCTTTCAAGGACCACTGGCGCGGTTGCCTGCTCCTCGACATCCGGATGCCCGGCATGGACGGGCTCAGCTTGCAGCGCAGCTTGCAGGAGCAGGGGGCCGGCCTGCCGGTGGTAATCATGACCGGCCACGGCGATGTGGATTCCGCCCGGGCGGCGTTTCGTGCCCTGGCGGTGGATTTCCTCGAGAAGCCCCTCGACGAATCGCGCCTGCTGGCCGCCATCGGCGAAGCCTTTGACCGCCAGCGCCACACCATCGACTCGACGGCGACGCGGGATCTGGCGCGGCGTCGCATCGACGGCCTCACCCAGCGGGAGCGGGAGGTGATGGAGCGGGTGGTCGCGGGTCGCCACAACCGGGAGATCGCCGCCGAGCTGGCGATCAGCCCCCGCACCGTCGAGGTTCACAAGGCCCGCATGATGGACAAGCTGGGTGTGGGCAGCGTGGCCGAGCTGGTACGTCTCAGCCTGGGCTGATCCGGCCCCCTCCACGTCGCCGACGTGCCCGCCTCAGCGGGTGATCGGCACCCCGCCGTCCGGCCCGCCTAACACCGTCGCGCCTTCCTTCAGCACGCCGGTGACGCGGATCTCGCCGAGCTTGTCCGCGGGCGTCTTGAGGGGGTTGGCCGACAGCACGGTGATGTCGGCCAGCTTGCCGGCGACGATGCTGCCCTTGATCTTCTCTTCGCCAAGCTGCCGCGCCGGCAGCACCGTGAGGGCCTTCAGGGCGGTAAGCGGATCGAGCTGCTGGTCTTCGCCCACCGGGCGCTTCACCGCCGCCGCCATCACGCCGAAGGGCGACGGGGCGGTGAGGGCCGGATCGGCGTGGAGCAGGGTGGGGATGCCGCGCTGTTTGGCGCTGCCCGCCGGGGCGAAGCGCGCGGTGCGCTCGGGGCCGAGCAGGTAATCGGCCAGCGCGGGTCTGGAGAGCACCAGCCGCTGGGGCGCGAAGCTCAGGCTGGCGCCGGTTTCCTTGAGGGCGTCGAGCTGGTCATCGCGGATGGTCTGGGCGCCCACCAGTAGCGGGTGGCGGTCCTTGGCCGGGTGTTTGGCCGCGGCTGCGCGGATGGCGCCGATGAACTGGTCGATGGCCGCATCGCCGTTGGCCTGCACCGCCACCTGCCAGCCGTTGGCGTACGCGCGGGTGGCGAGCTCGGTGGCCACTTCGTCCGTCGCGCCGGGATAGCCGGCGAATTTAGTGCGCTTGCCCGGCGGTGGCAGCTGGTAGGGCTGGGTGAGCCAGGCGCTGCGGTCTTCGGCCACGCCATCGAGCGCGAACGAAACCCCCGCCAGGCGCAGGCGGTTCTTGTAGTACTTGGGCCCGATGCTCTTGTGGCCCTTGAGCACGTTGCCGGCGCTGGACAGATCGGCGTAGAAGGCCACGTCGAGCTTGAGCAGGCCCGCATCCGCGGCCTGGGTGTAGAGCGTGAGGTCGTCCGGCGTGGCGCGGGCCTCGACGGCGGTGGTGTAGCCGCTTTGCAGCATCAGGCTCTGGCCCTGCTGGATCATCGCCATCCGCTCGTCCTTGGCAAGCTGGGGCAGCGCACCGAGCAGGGCGGTGGCGGCGGCGCCTTCGAGCACGCCGTCCGGTTCCTTCGAGCCCGGCCAGCGGCCGATGCTGCCGCCGGGCGGGTCGATGCTGTCGCGGGTGATGCCGGCGAGCTTGAGCGCCTCGCTGTTGGCCACCACCTGACGGCCCGAGGCATGGACGATCAGCACCGGCTTGTCGCGGGAGACGCTGTCCAGGTCGCTGCGATTGAGCGGGCGCTGCTCGCGCAGGCGGCTGTCGTCGTAGCCAAAGCCGATGGTCCACCCGAAGCGCTGGGCCAGCTCGCCGCGGCTCCAGTCGCGCAGGGTGCGGAGCAGGCCGTTCACGTCGCTCACTGTGCCTTCCGGCGGCGCTTGCAGCGGGGCCGCCACGGTGGCCAGGCCCAGGTGCGACATCTGGCCCCAGGCGTCGATGAAGCCCGGCACCACGGTCTTGCCGGCCAGGTCCACCACCTCGGTGCCCTCGCTCTTCCAGCGGGCCAGGATGTCCTTGCTCTTGCCCACCGCGATGATCTTGGTGCCCTTGATGGCGATGGCCTGGGCGCTCGGGCGCTTGTCGTCGAGGGTGATGACGTCGCCGTTGGTGAGGATGATGTCCGACAGGGGCGGCGGCGGTGCCGGCGGGGCGGCGTTGGGGTCGGCCGGGGCGCCGGGCATGGCTGCGGTGGCCGGCGCGGGGACAGCCGGAGCCAGAGGCGCCGCCGGTTTGGCGGTGGCCGGGGTGGGCGCAGCAGCGGGTGTCGCAGGCGCAGGCTTGGCGGCCGACTGGGCCAGCACGGCCGGGGCGGCCAGGGCCAGGGCGGTGGCCACGACGAGCGGGCGCAGGGACAGCGGGGAATTCGGGGCGGATCTCATGGCGGTACTCCGGAAGACGCATGAGCCGGGGCGCGGGGGCCTCACGGCGAACCCGGCGAGCATAGCACCTCGTCTTTCCGGGGGCCGTGAAGGCTGTGGCATGTTTGCGTCTGCAGGCCGGCGGGGCCGCCATCCGCCGGCCGGGGTGGTTCAGCGTGTCGCGGTGCGTCTCGCCATGCGCGTCAGCGCAAGCCCGCCCATCAGCGCGAGGAGCAGGGTGCTGGGCTCGGGCACCGAGGTGTTCTCGTCGAGCACCCGGGTGGTGAGCATGCCCGGGTCGTTGGCCCGGGTGAAGTCGTCCACCAGGAAGCCTTCGCCGCTCAGCCAGACGGGGTTGTCGTAGCTGAGGGTGGACAGGCCCAGGGCGGTATCCCGTGCCCAGCCGTCGATCTGGATCTGGCCGCCGGACGCGAAGAAGCCGATGCCGTCGCTGGTGGGCGTGAGCAGCAGTTCGAACAGGCTGGCGCCGGCGATGGTCCGGTACGACGGCGAGCTGTTAGGGGCATGAACGAGCTCGAGGTTGGCGCCGACGCCGGCGCCCGACACTTCGACGCCGTCAATGCTCACCTTTGGCTCGAGGCTCGCCTGGAGGGTTGCCTTGACGGCATTCCAGACCGAGCGGTTGGACGTGATGCTGATGTTCCAGGGCTTGGAATAGTCGAAGACGGCCGGGCCGGCGAGGCGCCAGTCGGTCTCGTACACGCCGCTGTTGTCGAGGTCCGACCCCGCGGCCGGCGTGCCGCCACCCTGGAGGGAACCGGGCAGGAAGAGCGGCGTGTAGAAGGTGGCGCTGCCGGTGAAGGTGGTGAGCGAGGTGAAGCTGAACAGGCCGCCGACGGGCGTGGTGTGCGGGTCGGGGGTGGAGGTGATGCGCAGTTCGCTGGTGACGCGCCACGTACCGTTGATGCCTTCGGTGATGGTGACCTCTCGTGCGTCCACGTGCACCGGCGTTGCGGTGGCGAGGTCGGCGCCGAACAACAATGCAATGCAGATCGGGCCGGTGGCGCAGATCCGCTTCAACAGGGATGACTGTGTTGTCATTTTCTTGCTTCTCCTCCTCTTGAGTGTTGCGGCTGATCGTGACGGCAGCCGCGCCGCTTGACCGGGCGACGCAAGAGGGGGCAGCGTTGCGATGACGAATACCCCTCATGCGACGATGGGTATGGAGCAATCGGCGTGCCCAAAATGGGAAGTTTATGAAAACGCTGGGGTTTGTGATTCCGACGTGAAATATTTCACGGAAAGTGTAAAGAAAGGCGACAGTTTTCACCGGCGCCCGGCCGGTGTGCGGGCGATCAGCCCATCACCGTCACCACCACCTGCCGGGTGTGGCGCTGGACCCGGTGTTCCCACAGGAAGATGCCCTGCCAGGTGCCCAGCAGCAGGCGGCCGCCGCCCACCGGCACGGTGAGTCCCACGTCCGACAGCACGCTGCGGGCGTGGGCGGCCATGTCGTCGTCGCCTTCCAGATCATGCCGGTAGGCCGGATCGCCGTCGGGGGCGAGGCGGGCGAAGACGGTTTCGAGATCGCGGCGCACGTCCGGGCCGGCGTTTTCGGTGATGAGCAGCGAGCAGCTGGTGTGCTGCACGAAGACGTGGGCCAGCCCGCAGTCGATGCCGGATGCGCGCACCACCGCGGCCACGTCGGCGGTGATGTCGCGGGTGGCGCGGGGCTGGGTGGTGAAGCTGAGGATGTGCTGATGGGGCATGGGGGACCTTCGGGGGATCAGCCTTCGGCGGGCTGGCCGCAGTGGCGGCAGAAGGGGGCATGCCGGTGCATCACGCCACGGCAGTGGGGGCAAGGGCGGTACTGGGCGTAGCCGCAAATGGGGCAGGCCGAGCATTCGCCGGGAAGATGCCGGCCACAGCCCTGGCATTCGCCGCGGGTGATGCGCCGCTCCAGCAGGCGTTCGCGGGAGAAGAGCTTCTTCTGAAACAGGTGGATCACCACCAGCGCCGCGGCGATCACAACGGCCATCATCAGGTAGTGCCAGATCGCCACCAGCTTGAAGGCTTCCAGGAAGTCGAACAGCGCCGTGAGGAACTTGCGCGGGATGATCCGGTAAAGGGTCTCGACGATCCGGCAGAAGATCGGGATGAAGCTCACCACCAGCAGGTGCGCCGAGACCAGCGTCTGCAGGCCGCGGCCGTGGCGGATGCTGGCGCTGTTCCAGGCCAGGAAGGCCGCGAACAGGGGCAGCAGGAAGATGAGCTGCATCCCCAGCAGCTTCACCGGGAACCAGAAGTTCATCCGGCGCAGGTCATCCAGCAGGGCATCGCGTTCGGCGTCCGGCCGGGCGTCGAGGGCGGCCCACAGGGCGCGGATGTCCGGGTGCTCGCCGAGGGTCTGCTCGATGGCCGCGGTGCGCGCCTTCAGGGCGTCGAGGGCGGCGGCCTTGGCATGAAAGTCGGCCTTGCTGGCGGCCACCGGGGCCGGGCCGGGCTCGCTGCCGGCCATGCGTTCGAGGAGCGAGGTGTCGTAGGCGCCCTTCAGGCGGTCGATGGCGAGCTGCAGTTCGCGGGTCTCGCGCACCTGGGCGTCACGGGTCTCGAAGAGCCGGCTGAGGCCTGCGTCGGCCTCGATCGTGTCGATTCGCGCAAGATAGGGCGCGCAGGTGGGGTGCAGGTCGGCCTTGTCGGCGGCGTGGGGGTAGGGGCTGGCACGGCGGGTGGTGACCAGCGTCGCCAGGCGGTCGACGCGGTTGGCGGGGTTCCAGTCCCGGTCGATGACGAGCGCGCGGCAGGTGGGGGGGATGGCTTCGTCGGGCGTGGTGAGCTGGCGGGTGTGGGCGTCCAGCCCGTCGAAGATCGACACCAGGATGAACAGGTCGAGGAACAGCACGATCAGCAGCGTCGCGCGGCCAAGGGGCTGGTCGTCGAGACGGGTGAGCTGCTGCCGGGTGCGCGCGAAGGCGCGTTTCAGAAAGGACGTGAGGGGCATGGAGAACTCCGCGCGGGGTCGGTGTGCCGCACTGGTTTACGCTGCGCGGAGTGCCCGGTCAAGCCGCGCGTCGGGGCGGGGGGCGGGTGGGCGGCGGCATTCTCCGGCAACTTCGCCGCCGACCACCCCGCCGACGGGTACACTCCGCCTTTGCCCAATCGAGACACGCCGCCGCGCCGCATGCACACCGAAGCCCGAGACACCCCCATCTACGCCGTGATCGCGGCCGTCCAGCTGCCCAATGTACCCGATTTCGAGTTCGACGCTTCCCTCGCCGAGCTGCGCGAACTCGCCAAGACCCTGGGTCTGCAGGTGGTGCACAACTTCGTCCAGAAGCGCACCACCTTCGACACCGCAGCCTATCTGGGCGCCGGCAAGCGGCAGGAGGTTCGCGACTACGTGGCCGGCGACGACGGCCGCGAGATCGAATTCGTGCTGGTGGATCACGAGCTGTCGCCCTCCCAGGCGCGCAACCTGGAGGTCGAAGTGGGCTGCGAGGTGATGGACCGCACCATGGTCATCCTCGAGATCTTCCACCGCAACGCCCGCTCCCGCGCCGCCAAGGCCCAGGTGGAGATCGCCCGCCTCGGCTACATGGCGCCGCGCCTGCGCGAGATGGCCAAGCTGGCCGGATCCCAGGGGCGCCAGCGGGGCGGTGGCGGTGGCCGCGGCTCGGGCGAATCCCTCACCGAGCTCGACCGCCGCAAGATCCGCGACCGCATCGCCGAGCTGCAGCAGGAAATCGTTGCCATGGACGCCGAGCGCAAGACCCAGCGCGCCCGCCGCCAGGGCAGCCGTGGCCTCGCCAGCGTGGCGCTGGTGGGCTACACCAACGCCGGCAAATCCACCCTGATGCGCGCCCTCACCGGCAGCGAGGTGCTGGTGGCCAACAAGCTGTTTGCGACCCTCGACACCACGGTGCGCGTCCTCTACCCCGAGAGCGTGCCCCGCGTGCTGGTGAGCGACACCGTCGGCTTCATCAAGAACCTGCCCCACGGCCTCGTCGCGTCCTTCAAATCGACCCTGGACGAAGCCCTCGAAGCCGAGCTGCTGCTCCATGTGATCGACGCCAGCGACCCCGGCTTCGAGCGCCAGCTGGAAGTCACCGACACCGTGCTCGCCGAGATCGGCGCCGACGAAGTGCCCCGCATCCGCATCTTCAACAAGATCGACCACGTGGGCGACGCCGAAGCCCAGGCCGAACACGCCGCCGCGCTCCAGGCCCGCTACCCCGGCTGCATCGTGATGAGCGCCCGCCGCCCCGACGACGTGATGCGCCTGCACGGCACCATCGTCAGCGTCTTCCAGCGCGATCTGGTCGAAGCCGAGCTGTTCCTGCCCTGGTCCGCCCAGCACCTGCGCCAGGCGGTGTTTGCCAACTGCCAGGTGCTCGAAGAGCGGGCCGACGAAAACGGGGCGTTCTTCCACGTGCGCACCGAGGCGGATGTGCTGGAGAAGCTGCGGGCGCAGATCGGCGAAGCTTGAGAAGGTCCCGCACCCTCCCTGTAGGCCGATCCGGGAGGGGGTAATCGAGTCCCCCGATTACCTAACAAATAGGCGACCGAGGGGCTCAGTTATCCTCTGCTGCCTAATTCTTAGGCAGTGCCGCGCAATATTTAGGCAGCGCTGCCCAAACCTTAGGTGACGTCGCCCAAAAGTTAGGCAATCGAGGGTGCCGATTACTCTCGGTCGCCTAAAAATTAGGCAGCGTCGCCTAATAATGAGGCGGCAGAGGGTGGCAATCACTCTCGGTCGATGAAAGATCACCCCCCGCCCCGTGGGTCAGACTGAAGTCCGTCTGCCGATCACGCCCCCATCCACGCCTCGCCCAGCGCCTTCGCCTGCTGGAGCACCAGCTCCACTGCCCCTTCCTGCTGGTCGGGCGGGTATTTGTACTTGCGCAGGATGCGCTTGACCATCAGGCGCAGCTTGGCGCGCACGCTCTCGCGCTCCGACCAATCCACGGTCAGGTTGTTACGCAGGTTCTCGGTGAGTTCGTGGGCGATCTTCTTCAGCGTCTCGTCAGAGAGTTCGCGCACCGCCGATTCGTTATTGGCCAGCGCGTCGTAGAAGCGGATCTCGTCTTCGGAGAGGCCCAGTTCCTCGCCGCGGGCGGCGGCGGCGTGGAACTTCTTCGCCATCTCGATCAGCTCCTCGATCACCTGGGCGGTCTCGATGGCGCGGTTCTGGTAACGCTTGACCACGTTGGCCAGCAGCTCGGAGAACTTCTTCTCCTGCACCACGTTGCCCGCAAAGCGGCTCTTGATCTCGCCTTCCAGCAGGCGCTCCAGCAACTCGACGGCCAGATTGCGTTCCGGCAGGTTGCGCACCTCGGCCAGGAATGCGTCGTCGAGGATGCCGATGTTCGGCTTGTCGAGGCCCACCGCCTCGAACACATCCACCACATCTTCCGACACCACCGCCGAGCCGATGATCTGGCGGATCGCCAGCTCGCGCTCCTCGTCGGTCTTCTTCTTGTGGGTCAGGTCGCGCTTGGTGAGGATCACCTTCACCGCCTGGAAGAAGGCGACCTCCTCGCGCACTGCCTTGGCCTCGTCCAGCGTGCAGCACAGGGTGAAGGCCTTGGACATGGCCACCGCCTGGTCGGCGAAGCGCTTCTTGCCGTCCTTGATGCCCAGCACGTGGTTGGCCGCACCGGCCAGGCGCTTGTGACCGGCAGTCAGGAAGTCGGCGTAGTCGAATCCGTGGAGCAGCCCGCGCAGGATGTCGAGCTTCTCCTCCAGCACGGCGTACGCCTCGGCCGCATCCACCGTCGGGCGGCCGCGGCCCTTGCTGGCGGTGTAGTCCTTGAGGGCCGACTTCAGCTCGTTGGCGATGCCGATGTAGTCCACCACCAGCCCGCCCTGTTTGTCCTTGAAGACGCGGTTCACCCGGGCGATGGCCTGCATGAGGTTGTGACCCTTCATGGGCTTGTCCACGTACAAGGTATGCACGCAGGGCGCGTCAAAGCCGGTCAGCCACATGTCCCGCACGATCACCAGCCGCAGCGGGTCGGCCGGGTCCTTGAAGCGCTTCTCCAGGCGCTTCTTGACCTGCTTGCTGTAGAGGTGCGGGCGCAGCAGCGCCTTGTCGCTGGCCGATCCCGTCATCACGATCTTGATCGCGCCCTTCTCGGGGTCGGCGTCGTGCCACTCGGGCCGGCGTTTCACGATCTCGTTGTAGAGATGTACGCAGATGTCGCGGCTCATCGCCACCACCATCGCCTTGCCTCGCGTTTGCCCGATGATGGCTTGGTTGCGCTCCTCGAAGTGGGCCACCAGATCGGCCGCCACGCTGGCGATGCGGGGTTCGGCGCCGACAACCTTCTCCAGCGCCGCCCACTTGCTCTTCAGGCGGGCCTGCTGGCTTTCCTCCTCGTCCTCGGCCAGCTCGTCCACCTCGTCATCGATGTGGGGCAGTTCGTCGGCCTTCAGCGACAGCTTGGCCAGGCGTGACTCGAAGTAGATCGCCACCGTGGCGCCGTCTTCCTTGGCCTGCTGCATGTCGTAGATGTGGATGTAGTCGCCGAACACCGCGCGGGTGTCGCGGTCCTCGCTGGATACCGGCGTGCCGGTGAAGGCCACGAAGGTGGCGTTGGGCAGCGCGTCGCGCAGGTGCTGGGCGTAGCCGACCACATAGGCCGCCCGGGGCTCGGCGGCCAGCCGGCCCTCGGCGTCGTTGGCGCTGGCCCTGGGCTTGAAGGTCTTGAGCTTCGCCTCGAAGCCGTACTGGGTGCGGTGGGCTTCGTCGGCGATGACCACGATGTTGTGCCGGTCCGAGAGCAGCGGAAAGACGTCCTCGTCCTCGCCCGGCATGAACTTCTGGATCGTCGCAAACACGATGCCGCCGGACGGGCGCTTGGCCAGCAGCCGGCGCAGATCCTGCCGGGTGCCTGCCTGCACCGGCTGCTCGCGCAGCAGATCCTGGGCCAGCGAGAACACGCCGAAGAGCTGGCCGTCCAGGTCGTTGCGGTCGGTGATGACCACGATGGTGGGGTTCTCCATCGCCGTGGCCTGCATCACCCGCGCGGCGAAGCAGGTCATCGTGATGCTCTTGCCACTGCCCTGGGTGTGCCACACCACGCCGCCCTTGCCCCTGGTGGCCGCGGCGCTGCCGGGGCGGGAGGCCGCGATCACCTGCTGGATCGCCGCCCGCACCGCGTGGAACTGGTGGTAGCCGGCGATCTTCTTGACCAGCCCGCCATCGTCCTCGAAAAGCACGAAGTAGCGCAGGTAATCGAGCAACAGCGCCGGGGCGAGCACGCCGCGGATCAGGGTCTCCAGCTCGTTGAACTCGCCCAGCGGGTCGAGGGCGATGCCGTCGATGGTGCGCCACTGCATGAAGCGCTCGGCATCGGCTGACAGGGAGCCCATGCGGGCGTCCGAGCCGTCGGAGATCACCAGCACCTCGTTGTACTGGAACAGGTCCGGCGTCTGGGCCTTGTAGGTCTGGAGCTGCTCGAAGGCCTTCCAGATGTCGGCGTTGGCGTCGGCCGGGTTCTTCAGCTCGATGACCACCAGCGGCAGGCCATTCACGAAGAGCACGATGTCTGGCCGGCGAGTGTGGTGCGGGCCCTTCACGGTGAACTGGTTGATCGCCAGCCATTCGTTGTTCGATGGATCGGCCCAGTCGATCAGGCGGGCAAAGTCGCCCAGCGTCTCGCCGCCACGCTGCACCTCGACCGGCACGCCGGTGATCAGCAACTGATGAAAACGCCGGTTGGCCGACAGCAGCGCGGGGATGCCCAGATCCCGCACCTGTTGCAGCGCGTCTTCCCGCGCCGCGGTGGTGAGCTGCGGGTTGAGGCGGGCGATGGCCGCACGCAGGCGCTCCACCAGCAGCACCTGCTGGTAGCTGCTGCGCTCCGGGCGCTCGCCGTCCGGGGCCAGCTCCGGGCCGCGGAGCGGCGTGTAACCCACCTCGGCCAGCCAGCCGAGGGCTTCCTGTTCGAGCTGGTCTTCGGTCATGGAGAGACCTGCAGTCAGCGGGCTTTCGCCCCCGGTGCAGGCTTGATCGGAACTTGCGGGGCGTCACTGACGAGCTTGCCGTTCAGGGAATACCAATTGGGGATACCCAGTTGCCGATTCCGGGTTTGCGCCTCGCGCACGGCCTGATTGCCGATACGAAC